>CAYTVL010000005.1:0-227279 GCA_964441775.1 uncultured Enterobacteriaceae bacterium | reverse complement strand
CTTGAAGTGACGCAAGAGCTCCCTTTGGCGGCGTAAAAAGTCTACCTCTGAAAGCGGTGTCCCCCTCCAGGTCATACCACACCGGCACGACAAGGGGCTGTCCGTCTTTCCGCACTGTAGCCAGCTTGCCAGTCCGCACCGGACTGCGTAAGAATTGCATACATTCTTCTTTGGTCATTCGTTCCATTGCCGCTCCTTCTGCTTGTAGGAATTAGAAGAGATAGCGTCAATCAATGAGACGAGAGAAGGAGACCTCGCAAGGCTGTCCCTCCAATGAGAGAGCGTACCTTCCCGACTTTTTCCTACATCACTGAAAATCTCGCTCGCCGGAGCAGCTTGCCGCGCCCCGAGGAGCCCAGCACGTTGCCGTTCTCGACAATGACTTCTCCGCGAGAAAGCGTGTGCGTCGGCCAGCCGGTGACTTGAAAGCCTTCGTAGAGTTCGTAGTCCGAGCGCGAGTGCATGTCACGGTGGCGAATGGTGACTTCTTTCTTTGGATCAAAGATGACAATGTCCGCGTCTGAACCGACGGCAATGGTTCCTTTTTGCGGGTAGATGCCGAAGAGCTTAGCTGGGTTCGTGGAAATCACTTCGACAAAGCGGTTGAGCGAGAGCCTGCCTTTGCCTACGCCTTCGGAGTAAAGCATGGGCATGATGGTTTCGAGGTTGGACATGCCTGGAAGCAAATCCTCGACGCGCTGCTTGGCTTTCTTCTGCGTGAGGTTCCAGCCGCAGTGATCCGTCGCCACGGTTTGCAAATTGTCCGCGCGCAAGCCGTTCCACATGACGTCTATCTGCGAGGCTTCACGGAGTGGAGGCCAGCCGATGTAGCGTTCGCCTTCTGGTCCGTCGAACCGTTCCCGTGACAAATGCAAATAGATGGGCCGAGTTTCACCATAGACAATCTGACCACGCGCACGGGCCTCACGAATCGGGGCTAGCGCTTCTTCACATGACAAGTGAACAAGGTAGATCGGCGCTTCGGCGTAACGAGCCATAGTAATAGCCCGTTGCACTGCGAGTCCTTCCGATAGACGTGGACGCGAGTCGGCAAAATAGCGCACGCCGAGTTTGCCTTGCGCGGCGAGTTGTTCGCCGAGGAAAGAAATGAGGCACTGATCCTCAGCATGGATGTTGGTGAGTGCGCCGACCTTTCCGGCTTGGGCAATCACTTTGAGATATTGCGCCGCAAGCTCATCGAATCGGGCCAGGCCAATCATGAACAGCTTAAAGCTGGAGTGCCCATCGGCGACAGCGTCGGCCATCTCATCGATAATTTTCTGGGTGGGCTCCAGAATAGCAGGGTGGAGTCCATAGTCGATGATCGCTTTGTCTTGTGCTTTCTTCTGCCATGCTTCGATGCTGCCCTGGATCGACTGTCCCGGTTCAGGCAGCGCGTAATCAACGATCGTCGTGATGCCGCCACAGGCTGCTGCAGCCGTGCCAGAGTAAAAATCGTCAACGGATTTATTCCCTAAGAGTTCAAAGTCTACATGGGTGTGCACGTCGACTCCGCCTGGGAAAAGATACTTTCCTGTTGCGTCGAGCTCGCGGGCTTCCGGGCCTAGCCCTTGGCCAATCTGTTTGACTTTTCCCCCTTCGACGCCAACATCAGCTTGGGTGATGTCTCCTGCCGTTACAATCGTGCCGTTGCGAATGATGAGATCCATAATGCCTCCTAACAATTGAGTCATTGGGTCATTTTCTCATTGAGTCACTGAACTGCAAATGGCTCGATGACCCGATGATGCAATGGCTCAATCTTCGTTGCTTTTTGTTACTGGTTTCTCAAAATATTTTCTCATCTCTGCGAAGCTTTGTCGTTGATGATATTGCAACTCTTCTAGTGGGTAACGGTGCTCGCGCCCATAGACACAATCGTAGCGCGCACGGCAGTAGTCTACACAGTCTCCTGAGACGCGCAGGCGATGGTGCACGCAGGCAGGAATGTCCCAATTCTTTGCTTCGCTAATGGCGCCCGCCGGGCACGCGGCAATGCACGCACGTTCCGTGCAGGTTGGACAAGGATCGAAGCCCAATGCTTGCGGCGGCGCAAACACGTCCTGATCGATGAGGAGCGCCGCGCGCAGCGCCATCCACGGACCGTACTTAGGGTGGATGACAACACCGAGCAGACTAGGGCTGGCTACACCTGCGGCGCGAGCGAGGTGCATGAACGAAACCGGCTCGGTCCAAAAACGAAAGGGATACACGTAGCGATGTGCCGCGTCCTCAGCTTGCAAACTAGGAGTGAGGGACGTTTCTATAATCTCGACAGTGTAGGCGTCGAGCGGATGCTCCTGAGTATAGACCCAGCCTGGACGTGCTTCGCAATAGGAGCGAAACCCGCGCCAAAAATCACCGCCGCCGTTGCCGATCACAATGATAGTTTTTGCCTGCGGCAGTAACGCCTTGACATGGTATTGAGCAGGGACTAGCGCTTCATAGGCAGCGACCGAACTCGTCCCGATGAGGTTCAGGCCGTGAGGAGCAAGACTCTGGTGAATGTGTGACAGCAGGTCCATACGAATTAACGTTTCACTTTCTTTTCCGCTACACATGCACGCGCATATCCTCCACCAACGTGCGTGAGCCCCGATAGTGGCAGAGCCCCGAGGCCAAATCCGCAATCGGAGCAATGAGGAGGGCGTATTGCAAGAAGACGGGGTCGCCGCTCAGGTCAGTGATCTTACCAACCAGGATAGGAGAAGCGCCAGCGGCAAGATTAATCACTAACACATACGCGGCGACCGCGACCGAGCGAATTTCTGGAGCGACCAGGTCGTGCACGACAGCGGAGCCCGGCCCGAACCAAAGCGTGCTCACGCAGCTTCCCACCATAATGACGGTGATCAAGACCCACGGCGTAGAGAGAAAGATCATGCCTAAGACGAAGGGGATGACGAAAAAACTGCGGAGCACGAGAATAAACATGCGAGCGTTCTTGCGGCGGATCATCCAGCGATCCGCGAAGACTCCACCGAGAAAGCCGCCAGTGAGTCCGGCGATAATCGCACTGATGCCGGTGATCTCTCCCGCCGTCTCCACACTGAACCCACGCAGGCGGACCAAAAACGTGGGGAGCCACACTGCCGGACCGTTCACGGAAAAGCCGAGGATAGCCATAGCGATATAGTGCCAGCGGAGTGCTGGCTTGGCGCGGACAGTGCGCCACAGTTGCTTGAGTGCGTGCGAGGAGACTTCTGTCGATGTTGTCCGGGGCGTATCTTCCATCTGGCCACGCACCGGTTCTGTGAGCCTGGAGACCAAGAAGACGAGGAGAAGACCGGGGATGCCCAGCACATAAAACGTCCAGCGCCAGCCCCAATGATGAGCGATAATTCCGCCGAGATAGAGGCCCAGCCCGTGGCCGATCGGCACTCCGCAGTTGAACGCCGCAAGAATGGTCGAGCGCTTTGCCGGTGGGAAATAATCACTGAGAATCGTTTGCGCGGCTGGGGCGCAAGAGGACTCGCCAATGCCCACCCCAACACGGACGGTGAAGAGCGACCAAAACCCACGCGTCATGCCGCATAACGTGGTGAGTCCACTCCAGGCCGTGAGCCCGATGGTGATAAGCCGCACTCGATGCCCACGGTCCGCTAACCAACCAAGGGGGATGCCCATAAAACTGTAGAATAGCGCGAACGGCAGCGCGCCTAACATTCCGAGTTCAGTGTCAGTGAGCTGCAGCTCTGTTTTGAGCAGAGGAAAGAGGATGTAGACAACTTGACGATCGATCAAATTGAGAACGTTGACGCAGAAAAGAACGCCAAGGACGTAGAAGGCATAACGAGAGGATTGTTCTGAATATGGCATACGCTCTTCATGGCAGGGAATTAAACAAAAGTCAAAAGTCATCACTACAGTCGTCAAGTCACAAGTCAGATATTTCTTACTTCATGATTTTAAGACCTAACGACTTTATAACTTGAAGACTTCATAACGTTGAGCCGTATTTTACTTCGACAAGAAACAAGCCCTGGGGCGGGGCGTTGAGTCCAGCCCGGGTGCGGTCGCGGGCGGCAAGGAGAGAGGCAAAGTCCTCAACACTCAACGCGCCGCGTCCCACATCGACCAACGTACCGACGATATTGCGCACCATATGGCGGAGAAAAGAGCGGGCCTCTACATCGTAAAGGAGAAAATCACCCTCTTGTCGAAGTTCGCTGCGAAAGAGGGTGCGATGAGGATTACGCTCGACGGAATCAGACCCTTGAAAGGAAGAGAAGTCATGGTCGCCAATAACCAGCGTCGCGGCTTGCGACATTGCCTCAACGTCGAGCGGGTAAGGCACATGCCAGGAGGAACGCGCCCATAACGGCGAGCGCCAGGGGCGTCGCCAAATGCGATACTGGTACGTGCGGCTCACAGCATCACGGCGCGGGTTGAAGGAGTCCGGTACTTTTTCAAGGTGTTTGACGACAATGTCCTCCGGTAGGACTGCGTTCAGGCTCCGCTGGAAGCGGGGCAACTCGATCTCCCTCTCCAGAGGAAAAGCAACCACCTGACCAAGCGCGTGTACGCCGGTGTCGGTGCGGCCAGCGACGCGCACGCGCACGGCTTGGTTCAACAAGCGCTGCAACGCCGCTTCAACGGCGCCTTGCACGGTGGGGGCGTTACGCTGCAATTGCCAGCCATTGTACTGCGCGCCGTCGTATTCAAGGGTGAGTTTGAGCTGCAAGATGAGCTGCATCATAACGCGAGGACTCCGGCTGGCTCAATCGGGCGCCTTTCGTGCTGTCAACTTGACTTTCCCGTTAAAGTCAGCCCAGCCCACGCCGATTCGCTCTTGGTCAGTGACGTAATGTAGAATGGAGGCGAAAGCATGGAGTCCTTAGGTGCAGCTACAGTCCGAGCAGTTGCTGCCGTGAGGAATTCGTCTCCCGTAGTTCAGATGCAACGTCAACGAGAAGCCGAAGCGAAAGAGTATCTCATGCCTCCCACTTCCCCACGAGAAGTTGCCGATTCACAATACGCGTCTCACCTCCAATTGCCCTCTGAGCAACTTGCCACTTTTTCCGAGACTGAAAGATTTCTCTCCTTACCACGCACTTTTCTTCTGGGCCTTCCCCTCAATACTTCCTCGATGGAAGAGTCAATTATGGCGGTGATGGAGCGACTGTACGCTGAGCAGCCGAGCCATGTGTGTTTTGTGAATGCCCATTGTGTAAATTTAGCCTGTCGAGATCCTGAGTATTTTCGCGTTCTGCAAGCCGCGAAGTTTTGCTTCCCTGATGGCGTTGGCCTGCGCATCGCCGGAAAAATGCTGGGCCGCCAGATCACCCATAACGTCAACGGCACAGACATGTTCCCGCTGCTATGCGCCGCGCTGGAAGAAAGTGACGCTGGGATCTTTTTGTTTGGCGGTCAGCCCGGAGTGGCGGAACAGACGCGCAAGTGGATTGAGCTGCATTATCCTCGGGCGCGGGTGAGCGGCGTGCGGCATGGCTATTTCTCTCCGGAAGAGGAACATCTTGTGATTCGCCAAATCGTGCACTCGGGCGCGCGATTACTTTTCGTCGCTCTCGGCGCGCCGGTCCAAGACGTGTGGATTCATCGACATCTGACCGAACTGGGAGTGACTGTGGCGATGGGAGTCGGGGGACTCTTCGATTTTTACTCCGGTCGCATACCCCGCGCACCGTTGTGGGTGCGAAGCCGAGGCGGTGAGTGGCTCTATCGTCTCTATCAAGAGCCGCGACGGATGTGGAAACGCTACGTTCTTGGAAACCCGCTTTTTCTGCTCAGAGTGCTCCGGGAGCGCCTGTGGGGCAGCAGTCAAAAATCTGACGCTCAGCGTTGGTCTTCTAACACGTCTCCACGACAAGTGCTGTTATAGCGCTGCAATTTCCCCATCTTCCTACTGGCAGGCAATTTGCTGAAACCAGAGAGGGGCCTAGATCTCTCTCTGCAGGTGCGACTGAGCCTCCCTTTTTCTTTCCTTCGAGGATGTTAGTGGAAACGGCTCTCACGAAAAAACTCTTAAATGATGTAGAGAAAAAAGCGCCATGCGCCCGCGGCTGCCGCGCCGCCTGGAAGACCACGGCTTGGCGACTCATGGTCGTGTTGGCGTTGGTGGGAGCTGCGGGTTGCACAGCGCGCCCCGTTGCTTCTCCGTCCATTGCCGAACTCTCCCGTCTGGGGTTTCGTCCCGCGGAGAAAGAGAAAACTGCTCCGGCGGGTCATGATTTTTTAATGCAGTTTGAGACTGAGGCTGGAGGCGTCTATCGACTTGGCGAAGGGGACGAAATTACCATCGACATCTGGGACCGTCCGGAACTCTCTGGACGACATCTGATCGGCCCCGATGGGCGAGTGTCCTTACCGATTGCCGGGCCGGTGCGGCTGGCCGGATATGAGCGCGAAGGCGCCGCCAAACTTATCGCTGAGGCGCTGTCCCATTACTATTTGGATTTGGTTGTCTCCGTGCGTGTGGAACAGTATGTGGCTAACCGCGTCGTTGTGTTAGGCCGCGTGACCAATCCCGGCATCGTGCATTTTGAGACGATGCCGACGCTGCTGGAAGCGTTGGCGCGGGCGGGTGGGCTGCCCATTCTTGATAAACAACAATTGCTCACACGTTGTGCAATCATCCGTGGTCGCGATCGGATTGCGTGGGTTGATCTGAAGGGCTTGCTCTCCGGGACCGACCCTTCGTTGAATTTGCGGCTCCGACCGCAGGACCTTGTCTATGTGCCGGATTCCGGGGACACGCCCATCTATATCTTAGGTGAGGTGAAAAAACCCGGAGCCTATCGTCTCACGCCGGAAATGTCTCTGCTCGACGCCCTCTCGCAAGCCGGCGGGGCCACGGAAGACGCCGTGCCCGGCGTGGTGCGCTTGATCCGTCCTGGGAAGGATGAGAACCGAGAATTACAACTCTCCGAGTTCCTTCGCCCGGGCCTCCCACACAATGTAGCTTTGGAAGAGGGCGATGTGGTGTATCTCCCGAAACGCGGAATTGCTGAAGTTGGTTATGTTATCCAGAAGTTGAATCCGTTTCTTTCATTCTTCTTCTTAGCCACGGCCTTTAAATAAAGTATGGCGGTTCTTAGCACGAATCATCTGACAGAGACCGTCCAGCGTTCCCTTTCGCGCAATGTGGTGGTCGCGATTTGCGCGCGTGTTGGCTATCTAGTCTCGCGCTTTTTTATTCCGCCGTTCGTATTGACCCGCGTGGGATTGGAAGCCTATGGGTTGTGGTCCGCCGCCTTTGTCTTGGTGTCGTACCTTGGCGTTTCCACGTTTGGCATTTCCAATGTCTACGTCAAATATATCGCCAGCTACGTCGCCTCAGGGGATTATCGGCGAGCGAACGCTCTCTTGTCCACCGGGTTGTTCGTCACTTCTTGTGTGTGTCTGCTGTTACTCGCCGGGTTATTCCTAGAGTGGTCGTGGATCCTGACCTGGATTGAGATTCCGCCGCCGCTCATGAACGACGCGCGTGAAGTCGTGTTCTTGATCGTCGCCATTTTTCTGCTGTCACTGGCGCTTTCCGCCTTTGGTGATGCGTTGACTGGCGCGCAACAGTTGGCGACGGTCCAGAAAATTTGGGTCGTGGCGTATGCGGTGGAGACCGTGCTGATTGTCGTGCTTGTCGGCTTGGGGCGCGGCATTCGCGGCATGGCGGAAGCGTTTGTCATTCGCACGGTGATCGAGATCAGTCTCTCCGCCTTGATCGCTTTTCGTCAGTTGCCCTGGCTGCGCATCTCGCCGTCGCTGTGCTCCTCCGAAGCGTTGCGGAAGCTCGTGTCTTTTGGCGGCGTCGTCCAATTCCTTGGGCTTATTGCGATTGTCTTGAGTTCGATTGACCGGACCTTAGCGGTCTCTCTGGTCGGTTTGCGAGCCGCCGGAGTAATCGAACTTAGTAAAAAACTTCCGTCTATGGCCTCACTCGTGCCCAGCGCTTTTCTTTCCTCTTTCGTGCCGGCGGCGGCGTATTTACAGAGTGGACTTACGGAAAATATGGAAGAGGCGCGGCGGAAAATGAAACGTCTGTATCTCAAAGGCGCGCGCTACATGAATCTATCGACGGCGGTGGTGACCGGGCCGTTGGTGGCCGCCCCAGCGGCTATCCTGCGCTGTTGGCTGGGAAAGAACCACCCTGGGGCCGGGCTCTTACTCATCATGTTTGCCGTGTCCACGCAGATTCATTTATTGACGGGGCCAGGAACCGCGATTTTCAAGGGATTGGGGCGGCCTATGGAAGAATTCTTTTACGCGATTCCGAATATGCTGTTCTTATTGATGGCTGTGCCGCTTTCGTTTCTTCTGCTCGGGGTATGGTCGGTCAAGGCTATTGGCGCGGCTGTCGCCGTGGCGACGGTCGTATCCGCTAGCCTCTTTATCCGGCGGGCCAACCGCCTCCTCAATGTGTCTTGGCGTGAATATCTGACGGAGGTGGCGCTCCCTGGGATATTGCCCTACCTGGTCGCGTTCTCGGTGGTGTCGCCGTTCTCTTCACTGGTGTTTTTCTCCTATCGCCCCATTGCGATTGTCCTGCTTGGGGGCGCGGGCTGCGTATATGGCGTCATTCTCGGCTTTGTGGTGTATCGGTACGTCTGTTCTGCCGAGGAACAGCAGTGGCTGTTGAGCTTTCTCCGACAGCGATTTGGCATGTTCTGCGCACATCGTAGGACGGTGACGGCATGAGTGGCGCTGCTTCGGCAACAACGCTTGGGCGTACAGTGACCGTACAGCCCCGCATCATTAAACCGCTTGCCAGCGTCAAGCGCCATCCTTGCGTGGTCTTGCTCCTTGCCGGGGTGCTCTTACTATTAGGGTTGCCGATCGTCTGGCTGAAAGGACATCCTATTTATCGGACCGAGGCGACTATTCAGGTGTCACCGCGCTTCGCTAAGAACCTCAGCCAAGATAGTGAACTGGACATTCAGTCCGGCTCGCAATATCGTGAGTTCGTACGCCAACAAGTACGGACCATCACCCGCTACGATGTCGTCGAGGAGGGGCTCAAGCGCTTAGGGGACCAACGCTCGGTCTGGCAAAAACCGGAGGAGACGGAGCGACGGGCCACGGAGCAGCTCATCGCATCGTTCGATGTAGAGCCCATCGAGGACACTTACCTCGTGTCCGTCGCATTGGAAGGACTCGCTCCCGTCGGGTTGGCGGAGACTGTGAATACTGTTGTCAATGTCTACCTTGAGAGACAAAAGAGCGAAGAGTTTTTTGGCAGTGATATTCGCGTGGCGAATCTCCGACAACGCCGACAAGAGCTACTTGGGGAGATTCAGAACGCGGTGGAGCGGCAAACCGCGATCGGGCAAGAGCTAGGGCTCGCGGCCTTCGAGGACAAATTTCTCAATCCGTACGATAAAGCCTTGATCGACGGGAGTAATGCGCTGGCCGCCGCGCGGCGCCGGCGGATGAAGGCGGAGGCCAAGTTCAACGCGCTCGAGGAACGACAAAAGCAACAGCAGGCGCTGGAGCTCGAATCCGTCGCCCGTGAAATGACCGCCAATGATCGGGGACTCGGTGATCTCAATACGCTGACGGCGCAACGGCGCAACACGCTCGTCGCAAAACTGAACGGACTGGCCGAAGAGCATCCGGGACGGGCGAAAATTGAACATGATATTGCCGATCTCGACGCGAAATTGACGACAGGGACTGAGGCGATCTTCAAACGCATCCTCAGCACCTTGCGGCAAAAACGTGAGACGGCTCTCGCGGAAGAGCGCGCGCGGACGCGGGAAGAAGTAGAACAAGCGAAAAGTATTGAAGTCGCACTCACCGCCGAGGTTGATCATCAGAAAACCAATGTCGCGTGGTTTTCTACTCGGTATAACGAGGCGCTCACGCTGCGCGGCGAAATCGAGCGTTCGCGCAAACAGTTGGACGCTATCGATGATCGTCTTGACTTTATCTCACTCGAATCAAAAGCGCCGGGCTTCGTTCGTCTGGTGTCTCCGGCGCGAGCCCCTGAGGAGCCAACTAAAGGAGGGCGCACGAAACTCCTGGTGATCTTGCTGGGTGTCGCCGGGGTCGTCAGCGCCGGGGCCGCTGTTGCGATTGATTACTTTGACGATCGTATTCGGACGCCGTTTGAAGCGGAACAAGCGGTGGGGTATTCAGCCGTGGGGTGGATCCTTGAACAGCACGATGCACAGACCAGAGGATTTGCCATCGATCAACTGCGGCGGTTAGCGTTAGCCTTGGATCGCGAGCGCCGCGCTCACAACACCCGCCGTTTTGCTTTGACCTCGGTGAAACCCGGCGGCGGCGCCAGTCAAATGACCCTGGAGCTGGCGCGGGCGCTGGGGAATATTGGGGTGCGTACGATTGCCGTAGAGTTGAACGCCTTTAAGCCGGACGCGCGCTACAAAGGGGGCGTGGGAAAAACTCTCGGTGTGGTCGGCGTGTTGGCTGGAGAGGGCTCCGTGGCTGACGCAATCGTGCCAAGCGACGCTTCCTTGCCTGACCGCCTTCCCATCGGAGACATCACCGAAGGGCGGCATTTATCCACCGGCAGCCACTTCCTGAGCCTGCTCCAGACCCTCAGCGAACGGTATGACCTCCTTCTCTTCGATACGCCGCCGATCCTACTGTCGGCTGACGCCGAGTTGTTCACCGGCATTGCTGACGCGACGTTTCTCGTCATCGGAGCCGAAAGTGTGTCGGTCGGAGAAGTGCGACGCGCGGCGAAGCTGCTCGAACGGCTCGCCCCATCCGTGGTGGGCTTCATTGTCAATCGCGTGCGCATTTTCGGCGCTGGCGGGTACTTCGCGGATTTACTCAAAGAATATGAAACCGGGGAAAGACAAGAGCCGTCCGGGTTGCTGGCCCGTTGGCTGTGGACCGACAAACGGAAAAACGCCCCTGCTGTACGCGCTACACAGTGGAAACCTGTACGGGACGGAACGGATGGCGCTCGCGACGCTCGTCGAGATGAGCAATACCTGTAGCCCGGTGTTGCTGGCCCCGCCCGGTCCCATCCATGCTGAGGCTCCTCTTTACGGCGTCAACAGTTTATCGTTTGCTTCGGAGTGCGAGTTTGCCGCGCTTCTTCGGTCCGTCTTAGCGCGACATCGTCGCTTCGCCTTTATTGCTACTGGGGTCGTGCACTCCCTTATCCTACTAGCGTGGAATCTGTTGTATCGGCGCGACGTGGCGCATCTGCACCTCGTGCATGGCGGCTCCGAGGAAACGCAAAGTTATGGCCGTAAGCGCTGGTTGAAGCGCGCGGACGTGGTATTTGTCGCGGTCTCCAATTTTGTGAAAGCTCGCTTGATCGCTCACGGCGTGCCCGCTCACCGCATCGAAGTGATCGAGAATTTTCTTCCTACGCCGCAGGTCCTTGCTGCGAAACGACGCGCCCCTTTTACTCGTTCAGGCATTGAGCGCGTGCTGATGATCTCTCGACTCGATCCGCTCAAACGAGTGGATCTGTTACTCGACGCGATTGACCTCGCTCCAGATCTTCGGTCGCTGTCTTTCCGCATTCTGGGAACCGGCTGGGACGCAGAACGGTTGCAGGTGCGCGCCGCACGCCATCATCCCAATGTGACGTTTGTCGGCTTTACACGGAAGGTGGAAGAGGAACTTGTCGCGAGCGATCTGTTAGTACATTGCTGTCCAGTCGAACCGTTTGGGCTTGCTATTGTGGAAGCCTTTGCCGCAGGCGTGCCGGTGTTGGCCCCGGATAGCGGCGGCGCTGCAGCTTTGATTCAAGAGGGAGTGTCCGGGTTTCATTTTCACGCCAACGACGCCTTGAGTCTCGCCGAACGCTTACGTGTGCTGCGTACGTTGTCTGCTGAACGACTCAACGAAGTGGTCAGAGGAGGGGTGGACGCGTTGGCGACGCGGTTCTCCGCAAATGAGCGCATCGCGGACTACCAACGCGTGATCGCGGCGCAGTTTGCTGCTCGTGCAAAGGAGGCAGCGTGACACTGCCGCACGCTTCTTCTCCTGATGATGTGAAAACGCCGTCGTTGAGCGTTGTCGTGATTGGACGCAACGAAGGGGCGCGGTTGGTGCGTTGTCTCGCCTCCGTGCGAGCCATGCGCTGGCCGCAACAGCAAGTGGAACTGATCTATGTGGATTCCGCCTCGGAAGACGAGAGTCCACGGTGGGCCGCCGCTCTGGGGGCCACCGTGGTGAGTGTACATTCCACTAGGCCCTGCGCCGCAGTGGGGCGCAATCTCGGCTGGCGACATGCAACTGCGCCGCTCGTGTTGTTTCTTGACGGAGATACGATTCTCCACCCGGATTTTGTCGCCCAGGCTATCCCTGCCTTTGCCGACCCGCAAGTTGGAGTGGTGTGGGGTCACCGCCGAGAACTCTATCCACGAGCTTCCATTTATCAGTGGGTCCTCGATTTGGACTGGATTTATGCGCCTGGCCCATCCTTGTTTTGTGGTGGAGACGCATTGATGCGACGTTCCGTACTTGCCGAAGTAGGCGGGTATGACGAAGAGTTGATCGCGGGAGAAGAGCCGGAACTGTGTCAACGTCTGCGAGCGCGAGGCTATCGGATTTTGCATATCGATGCGCCTATGACGGGGCACGATTTAGCCATCACCCGCTGGTCACAATATTGGCGGCGCGCGCAACGGGCTGGCTATGCATACGCGGCGGTGGCGAATCGCTCCAGGACGAAAGCTTCTTCCCTGTGGCGGTATGAATCGCGTCGCAACGTCATCCATGCGCTTTTCCTCTGTCTCGTCATCGCTGGCGGTCTCGGGCATGCGCTGACCACACGATCTGTCGCGCCGTTGCTGTTGCTAGCGATGCTCTTCAATGTTTTGGTGGCGCGCTCCGGGTACCGTGCGCGTTGGAAGGATGACAATCCGTTCTCGCTCTTGCTGTATGGCGTGCATGCGCATGTGCAACAATTGCCTATTCTCGTCGGACAACTCGGGTATTGGCGTGACGCTTGGGTTGGGCGCAAGCGCGCCGTGATGGAGTATAAAGAAGCGCGTTCATGAACAACAAGGCTCTTGCGCTGCGTCTGCTCGCGCCCTTTGCGCACCTCACTTCCACCATACTTGAGCCTCTTCGTCGCGCCTGGGCGCACGCGCGTTTGGCGGAGAAGATTCACTCGTCGCTGGACCTGTCCGTGGTGATCCTTGATGTCCCGGAGGTTCACGGCACGGGGCGCATCACGTTTGGCGCCCACCTCTATTTGTACCGCGAGCTCTATTTTGAAACGCAAGGCGACGGGGAAATTTTCATTGGGGATAACGTCGTCATTTCGCGCGGAGTGCATATCGTTTCCTTCGCGCAGGTAAGAGTCGGCGCTGGGTCGATGATTGGTGAGTATACGAGCCTGCGGGACGCGAATCACCGTTTTAGCCACGCCCACGTATTACGGACGGCTGGATATGACGCCGCCCCGATTACCGTTGGATGTCACGTCTGGATTGGGCGCGGCGTCACTGTCTTGCCTGGAGTAACCATTGGTGACAGAGCGGTGGTTGGCGCTAATGCGGTGGTGACGCGCGACGTGCCCGCTGGCGCCGTCGTGGTTGGGGCTCCAGCGAAACCGGTGCCCGTGCGGGAGGCGGCATGACCTCGGAAAGCCCCCAGGTGCAGTCTTCCACGGGCGCCCCTCACGTGCTTCTTGCCGCCTATCAATGTGGGCCAGGCATGGGGTCGGTGTCACAGATCGGTTGGGAATGGTACTCGCGGTTGGCGGCGCGGACCCCGGTGACGCTTGTGACCCACGTTCGGAACCGTCCCGCGATCGAGCAAGCCGGAGGGTCGGGCTCTGGCTCTGAGCGCATTTATATAGATACCGAGTGGTTTGCCGGACCCCTCCATCGGCTTGCTACTCAACTGTTTCCTCGCAGTCCACACGCGGCCCTGCTTTTATCGTCGCTCGACTTTTTCGTGTATGACCGAGAAGCTGAGCGCGTCTTACGTGCTCGCATGGCGCAAGGGACGCGATGGGATGTGGTGCATGCCGTGACGCCGGTTTCCCCCGTAGCCGTTACACGTCTTCACCGCCTCGGTGCTCCGTTGCTCGTGGGGCCCTGGAATGGCGGACTGAGTACGCCCCCTGCCTTTGCGGATATCGTGCGCCAAGATGCGAATTGGTTGTCTTCGCTGCGGCAACTTGGCCGTGTGGCGGACTGGGCCATTGGCGCCACGCGGCACGCCGCCGTCATTTTGACAGCGACACGGACCACACGGAATGCATTGCCGTCCGCGTGTCACTCGCGATGTGTGACCATGGTGGAGAATGGCGTCGATCTCGACGTGTTCTCGCCTGCGCCGTGGCCAGTTGCGCCTTCTGGGACGCGGCCCCTATGTATCGCTTTTGTCGGACGCTTGACGCCGGTCAAAGGCCTACCGCTTTTGCTCAAGGCCCTGACGAAAATACGCCAAGAAGTTCCCGTACAACTTGCCGTTGTGGGAGAAGGCCCAATGGAGGAGGCCTGGCGGCGCGAGACGGTCGCTTTAGGGCTGGCGGAGTGCGTCACGTTTTACGGCGCATGTTCCGCTGCCCAAGTAGCCGTTCACTTACACGACGCGCACGTGTTGTGTTTGCCGTCCGTGCGCGAATCTGGCGGAGCAGTGCTGCTGGAAGCAATGGCGTGCGCCAGACCGGTGATCGCCGTAGCGTTTGGTGGTCCGGCGGAAGTCGTCGACAATGGAGTCGGCTACACTGCTCTGCCCATCACTGCCGAGGCGGTTGTTGACGACATCGCTCATGCGCTACGCGACATTGTCCGTAACCCCGCTGCCTGGCATCGCCGTGGAGAAGAGGGACGACGGAGGGCCGAGCAGCACTACGGCTGGCCCATGAAGATCGAGCAAGCGCTTGCCTGGTACCGAAAAGTGCTGGAGTCACAAGAACAGTGACAATGTCTCTCATGTCAACAACCATCCAGTCCCTGCTTGGGTAGGCTTCGTATGCAAATCTTGGCGCTTGTCCCCGGCCTTCTCGTGTTGGCGTGCCTGTTCGTGCAGTCGACGGCGACGGTGTTCCTTAACGTCTATCTGCCGACGCTTTTGTTGCTGCCGGATTATTATCGCTGGGTAGCGCCCGGGCTGCCCGATCCGAATTTTCATCATGCCGCCATTCTGCCGCTGCTTGTGGCTTTCCTCGCCAAAGGGGCGCGGTGGCGCTTTTCGCTGAGCGACGTGCTTGTCGTGGGGTATGCGGTAAGCATCGGCTACTCCGAATATGTAAACCTCGGCTATGCCGACGCGCAGAATCTCATGTTCGACCAAGTCTGTAGTGTGGCGTGTGTGTATATCTTGGCGAAGGGAATCATCGAGCCGCATAACATGCGGGTGGCGACAGCCAAGCGCGTGGTGTTGCTTTTATGCGTGGTCGCCGTGACCTCTGTCTACGAATTCAAAATGGCGTGGAACCCCTATGCGGGGCTCTTGGCGCGCTTTTTCCCCGGCCAACTCAATTGGGTCACGACCTTCCGGTGGGGCTTTGCGCGTATTGCTGGACCGTATGGGCACGCCATTCTTGCCGGGCTAATCTTCGCCGTTGGCTTCCGGTTGCAGCGATGGTTGGAGTGGGGCAAACACTGGGAAACGCCGCAAAAGGCGCGGCGCATTTCGTTAGGCTTGGCTGGCGGCTTATTCATGACGATGTGTCGTGGACCCTGGATCGGGGCGGGATGTGGCGCCGTCGTGCTGCTGATCACGCGGGCGAAAAACCGCAAGCGCGCGATAGGAGCGGTCCTAATGCTCTGTGTACTGATCCTCGCGCCAGCGCTGTTAGCCATGAAAGGCTACCTGTCCGTCAAACGCTCAAAAGCCGTATCTGACGCCCAAGAGACCATTGCCTACCGCAGAGAGCTGCTCGAAAAATACGTCGATGTCATGTGGCGGAAATCTGACTGGGGGTGGGGGCATAACACCTGGCCGCGCGTATCCAGCATGGATTCCATCGATAATCAGTATCTCCTACTGCCGATTCAGCATGGCCTGGTGGCGCTGGGATTTTTCCTGGCGATCTTTTTTTGGACTGGGACACGATTGTGCCGATTCGGCGTGCGTGCTCCCCGTGGATCGCCCGAGAGCGAACTCGCGCTCACTTTCTTTGCCTCGTACGTGGTCATTGCCGCAACCTTGACGTCCGTGTACCTCGGCGCACAGACCGTACAGCTCTTCTTTTTTCTCACGGGGTGGTCCGAAGGACTCTTGCTGAAGATGCGTAGTGGACAGCTCGCGGAGACGACCGTAGCGGCTCCAGCGCCGTTGGCGCCGCTTTTTCGTTTTCAACGGGTGATGTCATGAAACCACCCTCGGCGGTTTCTTCGCTGCCGGTCTCTCATTTTTCTGACAAGCAGGAACATTTCCTGCGCCTGGCCTATCTTGTTAGCCAGTATCCCGCAGTCTCGCATACGTTCATTCTCCGCGAGGTCCGAGGCCTACGTGCGATGGGGCACGAGATTCACGTCGCCTCCATCAATCCCGCGGATCGACCGCACGCCGCCATGACCCAAGAAGAGCGAGAAGAAGCGGCGTGCACCTATGTCGTGAAGCAAGTCGACATTGTTGCTCTCGTGCGCGCGCATGTCACGACGCTTTGCCGCCGACCGCAGGCATATGGGCGCGGGCTCTGGGCGGCGCTGCGTTTGGGAGGCGTGGATCTCCGCAAGCTGCTCTGGAATCTTTTTTATTTTGGTGAAGCGGTGTTGCTTGGCCAATGGATGAACGCGAGGCGACTCACCCACGTACACGTGCATTTTGCTACCCCGGCCGCAACGGTGGCGCTCATTGCCGCGCGCATCTTCCCGCTCACGTTTTCTCTGACCGTGCATGGACCCGACGAATTCTTCGACGTGTCCGGTCATCGACTCGCGGAAAAAATCGCCGGGGCGTCTTTCATTTGCTGTATTGGGTCGTATGCACGCAGTCAATTGATGAGCTTGTCCCCTCCGTCGCTATGGCCGAAATTTGCAGTGTCGCCCTTGGGTGTTGATCTTTCTGTCTTTGCTCCACGCCCTTTTCGGAGTCACTCCGCGCCCTTCGAGATCCTCTGCGTGGGCCGACTTGTCCCGGTCAAAGGTCAGGCCGTGCTTCTTGCCGCCTGCCAGCAGTTGGTGCAAGCGGGACGTAACGTGCGCCTCCGTTTTGTTGGTGCTGGTCCCGGTCGGGACCAGCTTGAAGCGGAGACGGCGAGGCGCGGATTATGTCAACAGGTTGAGTTCGCCGGGGCGGTGAATCAAGATCAGCTCCGCATTTTTTACGACGCCGCTGACATTTTTGTATTGCCCAGCTTCGCGGAGGGGATTCCAGTGGTGCTGATGGAGGCTATGGCGAGGGAAATTCCCTGTGTGACAACGTGGATTGCTGGCATTCCTGAATTGATTCGTCATGAGCGTGAGGGCCTCTTGGTGGCGCCTGGGGACGAGGAAGCTCTCACCGGGGCGCTCATCCGACTGATGGACGACCCCGCCTTGCGCCTGCGTTTAGGCGGCGCGGGCCGCCGAAGGATCCTGGAGCGGTACGATCTGCAACGCAATACCGCACGGTTGGCCGAGATTTTTCAGCAGCGCATCAGAGGAGCCTGATGGAGAGCGGGGCGCGATACTTTCGTGTTCTGTTGGGCGTGCTCGCATTAGCGTCCGTGCGCATGTCAGCGGCTGAGGAGTCTTTCCATATCCAGGTTGAACCGACGATTACGGTAAAAGATGTGCAACGTTTCGGCGTGAATCTTGGGGTCTGGACGACCTGGGGCGCCGAGCAACTCATGGCGAATGTTTTGAAGAACCCCGGCTTCGAAGGGGTCGATGATCGGGCCATTGTCCTCGTGCAAGGAGCGGACAAGCAGCGTTTCACTGACGATACCGCATGGCTGGCGCGCCCCGACGGGTTTTGGGCCGGGGCGCGCTATGAGGTGCGGACTGGTCCTTCAGCGGGCCATGTCGGGCGTTTGGGGGATTCTCGACGCGTGGGGCGCGGTGGACTGCCGGAGTTTATTTCCGAAGATGAGGTTCCTGTGCTAGAGCCCGGTAACGTCATTGCCTTGTCTCGCCAGACCGACTCCTTGCCGCCCACGCATTGGTGGACGCCGCAAGAAGGGAGAGGCCAGGTGTCGACGATCGTAGGGCAGACGCGCCCCGGAAGCCCTGGGCGTCGCGCTCTAGCGTTGCACGCGCTTCCTCAACGTCCAGCGGAAATTGCGTCCTATCTCGACACCATGAGCGACCGCGCCGGGAGTTTACTGGCTGTCTCCGGGGCTTGGCGGCTCCGCTTCTGGTGTCGGCTGGATGATGGTGATCCGACCTTGAACGTGGAGTTTCGCCGCCAAGGCGTTGCCCCTTTCGTCTCTCAAGTTGTGCGGCCCCTGCGCGAGTGGAAGCAATATGAATTTGCGTTCTCCGCCACTGACTCTGGCGCGGCAGTCCTTGAACTGCGCTTTCGCACCTCCGATGTCCAGGGCCGCATCCTTGTTGATGATGTCGAACTTGGACCGGTACCTGACTTGGCGGGGCAGAGTGCGCCAAGCGCCTTTCGTCCGGAAGTGATTGCCGCCCTGAAACGGCTCCGACCCGGCTATTTGCGCGATTGGCAAGGGCAACTGGGAGACACGCTGGAAAATCGACTAGCTGAGCCATTTGCGCGCCGCGCTTCACGTTATCGTCCGGAAGGATTGGATAGCGCTGACTACGGGTACTCGTTGCCCGAGTTTCTTGACCTGTGTCGCCGGATTGACGCGCGTCCTTGGCTCATCGTGCCAACAACCTTCGGTGATGAAGAGTTGGTTGGCCTGGGTCGTTTTCTCGCTCAGCGACAGGCGTCCGATCATTTTGCAGAAATTCTTGTTGAATTTGGCAATGAGAATTGGAACGCGATCTTCCGGCCCGGCGGCATCTCCAACACCCAAGCGCATGGAGCGGCGGCGGATCGCGCCTTTCGCAAAATACGTGAGGGGGCTGGAGCGGGCGTCCCGCTTCGCACTGTCGTGAATGGGCAACACGCCAACCCTTCGTATGCGCTTGATTTTATCAAAAAGACGCCCACGGCGGAGATGTTGGCGGTGGCTCCTTACTTTTTATCCGAGTTGCCAGCGGGACGATTGATGCAAGCGAATCTACCGCTCTTGTTTCAAGGGGATGAAGGGCGGATGCAAACGTTGACCGATGGAGTGCGGCAAGTGGGCAAGGACCTGGCGCTTGCGGAAGTCAACCTCCATACTTTGGGCGGTGACTCTCCTCCCAGCGAGCGCGATCGGATCACTGCAGGCGCGGCGGCGGGAAGCGCGTTGGCGAAGCGGTTATTGGACTCGTTAGTGTTAGGAGCGCGACGACAATGCGTGTACGTCCTGGCTGGCTACGACACCAAGCTGAGTACGGTTCCAGGGTTTACCAAACTCTGGGGTATCGTGCGCGACTTAGGCGCGACCCGGCGATTTCGTCCGACCGGCTTGGCGTTAGAGATGCTCAATAAGGTAACGGCTGGGGATCTTCACGTTGTGCGCGACCTTGAAGGGCGGCCCCTGACGGATCTCACCGTCAGTGTGTTTCATTCTCCGGCGGGCTGGGCTGCGGCGTTGGTGTCCGCCGTCTCGTACCCTCGCACCGTTACCATGCAATTCCCATCGGTGGCGATTGATTCGTTGCCGCGACGCTTGTTACGGCTTGCTGCGACAAGTCCCGAAGCGACTAATGAAACGCTTGAAGAAGTGCGCATACTCGAAGAGCCGGTGATCGCCAAGGGTACTGAGGTGTCAATCAATCTTCCAGCTTGGGGATTGGTGGTGCTGCCGCCTTTGGGGGAAAGTCAATGATGCGAGAGTGATGCGTATGAGTGAAACGCTTTGGACAGTGATGGAGAGTGTGAGTGGGTTAGTCGTAATTCTGCTCACCCTTCCTGGGGCATGCGAGTTGCTGCTCGTGACGTGGGGCGGACTGCTATGGCGATTCCGAGCGCCCCGCGCGTCTGATGGATCTCCGTCGCGAGAGACCCCGCCGCTGCGTCTCGCCGTTGTCGTCCCTGCGCATAACGAAGAAGTCTTGATCCAACGCTGTGTGCAGAGCCTGCTGGCGTGCGAGAAAGCTGACCCCTCCGGCATTGTTGTCGTGGCCGACAATTGTACGGACGCCACCGCCGAACGCGCGCGCGCTGCCGGCGCCCGTGTGTTGATCCGGCAGGATCTCCAGCAACGGGGGAAAGGATGCGCCCTGGCCTTTGCCTTTGAGCAATTGTTGACAGAGCCGTGGGACGCGTACGCAGTGGTTGATGCTGACACGGTTGTCGAGACGAATTTTCTCGTAGAGTGCCGTCGTCTACTGGCGGAAGGCGCCGACGCCGTGCAGGTGCGCTACCTCGTACACAATGCGACGGACTCCTCCCGCACGCGACTCATGCGCGTAGCCTTGTTGGCGTTTAACGTGCTGCGTCCGCGTGGCCGTGACTATTGGGGCTATTCGGCGGGGATTTTGGGAAACGGCTTTGTCTTGACAAAAGAGACCTTGCTGGCCGTTCCTTATACGGTGCGGTCGGTGGTGGAAGACTTGGAGTATCATCTACGGCTCGTGCGCGCTGGACGAAAGGTGCGCTTTGTCGACGCCACGACTGTATGGGCGGAGATGCCCGCGCGCGGCGCCGGTATGGTCACCCAACGGACGCGTTGGGAGGGCGGGCGACTGCGGGTGCTCCGCGATATGGCCTTGCCGCTGGGCCGCGAGATTCTCCAAGGACGTTGGCGCCTCGTTGAACCTTTGTTGGAGCTGCTGTTGTTGCCTCTGGCCTTTCATGCCGCGCTGCTCCTCGCTGCGTTGATAACGCCCATCGCAGCTCTCCAAGCGTATGCACTCATCGGTCTCAGCCTGGTGAGCGGGCATGTGCTCGTGGCGTTGGCAACCTGCGGCGGCACCTGGAGCGATGCGGCTGCCCTGGTGACCGCGCCGGTGTATTTGTTGTGGAAGCTCACTTTGATTCCAGCGCTGTTGCGTACCGCTCGACCGGATGCGGCGTGGGTGCGCACGCCACGCACCGCGCCTCCACTGTCGTCCCCGAAGTCCGACGAAGCGTTAGACGCCTCAATCGTCGTTGTCTCGTTCAATACCCGCGAGCTGCTCCGCGAATGTTTGTTAACCGTGCAACGAGAAGCGGTTGGCGTTTCTTATGAAGTCATTGTTGTAGACAATGCTTCGAATGACGGATCGCCGGAGATGGTTGCCTCCTCGTTTCCCTGGGTGCGGCTGATCCGTAGTCAAGAAAACCTCGGCTTTGCGGCGGCGAATAATTGCGCCTTCGCGGCGGCGCAGGGGCGTTACCTCGTGTTGCTGAATTCGGATGCATTTCCACGCCCGGGCGCCTTGAGGCGCGCCGTGACACACATGGACGCAGCGCCGCACGTGGGGCTTGCTGGGGCGCGGTTGGTTGGGAGGGATGATTCCTGGCAGCCCTCGGCGCGACTGTTTCCTTCACCTTTGAATGATTTCCTCGCGCTTTCCGGCTTAGCCGCGAAATTCCCACGCTCACGATTCTTTGGGCGAGTGGACCGTACCTGGGCTGATCCGTTGCAGCCCGCGGCGGTGGAGTGGACGCCGGGCGCGTTCGCCATCATCCGTCGCGCGGTCCTCGAACAAGTTGGGCATTTTGACGAACGGTTTTTTCTTTACTATGAAGAGGTCGATCTGTGCCGCCGCATTCGTGCTGCAGGACACAAGGTTTGGTACTGGCCGGATGTGGTGGTCGTGCATCTTGGCGGTGAGTCCTCCAAAACTGTGAAGCACTTGACCCTGGCGTCCTCGGGCTCGCAACTGATGTTGTGGCGCATGCGCAGCGCGCTGCTCTATTACTATAAACATCACGGAGTGTGCTGTGCGTGGCTTGCGCGAAGTCTAGAGACCGTCTGGCATGCCGTTCGTGCGCTGCGTCACGTACATAGCCGCGATCCCGAGCGGCAAGCAAAAGCTGAGGAATCGCGCGCCATTGCCATCCTGATGCGGAAAGCATGGCAGGAGACGCACGGCGGTCGCGTAGCTCCGGAGCGACCCTGGTGACGAAAAGACGAACAAGCGATCGCGATATGCTCTCCCCTCGTGGCGAACGGCTCTTACTGTTGTTGATCCTCGCCGGTGGTCTCTTTTTCAGAGCCTGGAACTTGAGGTCTCCGCTCCTGTGGGAGGATGAGGCGGAGTCGAGTATTAACGCGCTGACGATTCTTCAGCATGGATACCCGACCGATCAGTACCTTGGCCTTCCTTTGTACGAAAATACCCTGCTGCGCCCGTGGCCGGAAAGCCGTGAGTATGCGTTTAAAGATCTCAGCTACTCGGATCGTGGGATAGCGGTGTACCACGGCTGGTTGCCGCTGTATTCGATTGCGGCTTCCTTTGCGCTGTGGGGAGTGGAGCCTGATGACCCCCAGGACCAAGCGCGAGTGAAGCACGATTTAGCGGAGGGCGCCCGGCGCACGATGGTGGCGCGTCTTCCTTCCCTTGTTTTCTCTGTGGTCACTATGTTGATGCTGTTTGCGTGCGGTCGTGTTTTCTTCGGAAAGGACGCGGCGTGGACCGCGCTGGCGGCTGGGGCGTTTCTCGATTCTTTAGTCTGGATGGGGCGGCAAGCGCGTTACTACTCGGCCACTCTGGCGTTGAGCAGTGTCTGTGGTTTCTTGGCCTGGGGTATGCTACGACGTGGGCGCTGGCGGGATTTTATCTGTGGAGGATTCGCCTTTGTCTTGTTATTTCATACTCAGCTCTTGTCGTTCGTGACGTTGAGCGTGTTATGGAGTCTCCTGCTTCCCTTTCTGCTGCGCCATCGGCAGGGCCTCGTCAAGAGTGCAGTGTTTGGTCTCCTTGTGGGCCTTGGTGTCGCGCCCTGGGTGCTGTGGACAGGCTTTCTTGAGCAGAGCACGTTTATTCCGCGCGCGTGGCCTTTTCTCTCCTTGCCCGATGATCTCATCCTTTATCTTGTCGACCACAAGGCCTTTGTCGCTTTGTATGGAGCGGGCCTTTTGTGGGGAGTGGGGCTCAGGGTCTGGCGTCAACAGTTACCCGAATCTCTTCGAATAGATTTTTTGCTCTACCAACGCGCCGTAGTATTTCTCTGCGCGTGGATTTTTCTGGCCGCGCTCGTCTTCTTGCTTTTCGTTCCCGCGGCGAGTTTCTTTTTTACGCGCCTCTCCCTGCAACTACTTCCTCCTTGCGTGTTGCTTGCCGCTCTCCTGATGGCGAGTGTGACGCGCCTCTGCGGTTTCTCTCAGCAAAGCATGGTCGCCCCAGTGTTGTTGTTGCTGTTTCTCTTTGGGGCGAACCGAGTGGGACATGTGGGCGGAACGGTGCAAAGTGGGACCGTGGTGAATGATTTTCGTCCGCTGGTGGCGTATTTACAGCAGACGAAGTTTCGGCCTGGGACAAAATTCTACACGACTCCTAACGATCACTTGCCGCTCACGTTCTATACTGGCTTGCCATTTCAAAGTATCGCCTCGGTCCGCAAGGAATTTCTCGACGCCTATGACCGGGATATCGTGTTCTTGGAGTTGGTGTGTTGCGTGATTGAAGAAACCGATCCGTTGTCCTGGCGAGGGCTTCAGCAGGCTGGGCTTACCAGTGGGGCGCCGCTGACGGAGACCGACGCAAAACAGTGGGCCGCTTTACTGTCTACGCGCATCGCTCGGGAGGAAGTGGCGACTTCTGTCGCCCAGGTCCACCCGCCACTGGAAACACTCACGCCTTTTTTCGCGCAGGCTGTGCACGACCAACAACAACTCATTGAATCACGCCGAGTGATGATGGCGGAAGCCTACCAGAGCTTCCCCCTCTATCGCGGGTTTTCCATTTCGACGCCAGCCGACTGGTGGCAAACCTTCTTTTATCGCTTCGTAGATCCGGAGGCGCACCGGGGGCTGCATGCGAATTATCGAGAGCGCTTGCGCCGCGCTGAGGCGTTTACCTTCCCTGGTCTGCCCTGGGTGCTCTACTATTCGGGCCAAGCGTCCGGCCTGGATCATCCAAGCGTCGACTTCGAGAAGTTGGGCTATACTTTCGCAACCCATGCCGCTCTTCCTTGACAGGTGGGTAGGAGAGGGAAGATACTACGATCTACGACGGAAGGATCAAAGGAGGATACTATGTCATACGACATCGTCATTAGAAACGGCACAATTGTCGATGGGACTGGTGGAGCGCGGTATCGCGCAGACGTTGCTGTGACTGAGGGAAAGATTGCCGCCATCGGCAAGATTACCGACGGCGCGAAAAAGATTATTGACGCTTCGGATTTAATCGTCGCGCCAGGCTTTGTGGATCCGCACACACATTATGATGCACAGATCTGTTGGGACCCGCTGATCTCCTGCTCATCGTGGCATGGTGTGACCAGCGTCATTATGGGCAACTGTGGCGTGGGACTCGCGCCATGCAAGCCTAAGGTCCAGGAAATCGCCGCGTGGGATTTAGTCAATGTTGAATCGATTCCCTTCGACGTGCTCGGCAAAGGCGTGACGTGGGACTGGGAAAGTTTTCCGCAATATATGGATGCAGCGGAAAAACGCGGCACGGGCATCAACTTAGGGTTTCTCGCCCCGCTGACGCCATTCCGGCACTATGTCATGGGGGAAGAGTCGATGGAGCGCGAGGCCACGGCGGAGGAAACACGACGTATTCAGGCCCTCCTGCGCGAAGCAGTCGCGGCGGGAGCGATGGGATTTACCACGACGACCGTGGCGCAACATGTCGGATACAAGGGGCGTCCCCTCGCCTGTCGCTTGGCCAGTCGTGATGAACTGAAAGCCTACGCCAACGTCTTGAAAGAACTCAACCGTGGGGTGATTGAGGTGGCGTTGGGTGATCCCGTGCAGCAGAACAAGTACGAACTCTTGGATTTCTTACTCACAGAGAGTAACGCGCCCGTGACCTGGCTCGCCGTCCTCAGCCGTGATGACGACCCCGAAGCCGCCATGAACACGCTGCGAGCGGCTGAGCCCTTGATCAAGCGGAAGGGTATCCCACAGTCCAGTTGCCGTCCGTTGGTGGGGCAGATAGATCTCCGCGTTCCCTTCATTTTTGCTGCGATGCGCTCGTGGAAACCGGCGTTCAACCAGCCGGTGGAAGTGCAGAAGAACCTCTATCGCAGCGCGGAATTTCGCGCCGCGTTTCGGGCGGACCTCGCGCGCCCGCGGCTCGTCTTCTCCGGTCGCTGGGACACGATCGAAGTGCATGAGGTCAGCGCTCCCGCGCTGAAACATTTGGAAAAGAAAACGGTGGCCGAGATTGCCCAAGAGCGCGGTCAAGATGGGCTAGACGCGTTTCTGGATATCGCGCTCGAAGATGATCTCAAGACGCAATTCATTGTCCCGCTCTTTAACTCGAATGAGAAGGGAGTCCAGGAGCTGATTACTGATCCACGGACGATGATCGGCCTATCGGATGGTGGGGCGCATGTGGATATGCTGTGTGATGCCGGCTATTCTACATATCTCTTGGGGAGATGGGTGCGCGAGAAAGAGGCGATGGCGCTGGAGTATGCGGTTAAACGGTTGACCTCTGAGCCTGCGGATTTCTTTGGACTCAGGAATCGTGGCCGGTTGCAGCAGGGGCTCGCGGCGGACATCGTACTGTTTGACTACAACACGGTTGGGTCGGCGAAACGCCCGGAGATGCGGTACGATCTTCCTGGCGGTGGCCGTCGCTTGGTCATGCCGGCGCAAGGGGTGCAATGCACGATCGTCAACGGCGCCGTGCTGTACGAAGAGCAGAAGCATACCGGGGCGCTCCCGGGCCAGGTGCTGCGGTCGAGCGTGCGGTAAAGCGGGTTTCCTCCGAGTTTCCTTCATATCATTCCCCTCACCCACACTCGCTTCACTCGTGTTGCCCTCTCCCATGAGAGGAGAGGGATAGGGTGAGGGGAGTCTATGAGACAAATCCAGTTACCGCTTCCGTATATACTTCGTGACGCCCTTCTTCAGCACATCCGCCAAGTAAATATCGCCCCGCGAATCGACCCAGAGCCCGTGCCCCATAGGCGAATCCCAGCGGGCGATCACCTGTCCTTGGATATTCATAACGGTCACCGTCGGTTTCAGGTCACTCACGTAGACGATGTTGCCAGCATCCATATAAATATCGGTTGGACGATGGATATCCGTCCATTGCGCGAGGTACTGGCCGCTGGCGGAGAACACCTGAATGCGATTATTTTCACGGTCACAGACATAGAGCGTGCCCTGGCGGTCGATCCACAGGCTATGCGGAAGATGAAACTCTCCAGGCGCCGACTTCCCCGGCGCGCCCCAGGACTCGATCAGCTTGCCGTCAGAGGAAAACCGATGAACGCGGCTGTTGCGATAGCCATCCGTCACATACAGGTCGCCGGAGGGAGCCACGACCATCTCCGTCGGTTTATTGAACGGACCCGCCGCCCGTGGGACCAGGGCTCCATCTTCTTCGCAGCCCGTGTCGGAGTGCTTCCCGCGTTCGCCAAGGATCGAGAGCGGCCTACCATCAAGAGTGAACTTTAGCGCCACATGATCGTCACGATCTGTGAGGTAGACGATATCGTCGGGACCGATGTAGATGCCGTGCGGATCTTTAATCGCGCTGCTGCCCCATGAGTGGAGAAAGTTTCCTTCCCGATCAAAGACAAGCACGGGCGGGTCCTTGCGCTGAAAGGCGTACACCCGATCTTGCGAATCCACGGCAATGGCGCTGACCGCGCCAAAGGTCCACCCTGTGGGCAACGCGCCCCAGCGCTCCACGACTTCATATTCATATTGGCCTTGGCCAACCGTACTCATAACGCCTCCTTTTGCTTTTGGATTACCTCGTGTTCAATTCCCCCGCGTTCGTTGTAGCACCGTCGAGAACCGAACGATAGAAGAAAAGCGACGGCTCTTGCCGACACGACGATCCTGGGAGTAGCGTAGAGTACCGGTGGTGCGGGCCATACACATTTGGGAGAAAAGGAGGGGCGCTATGAACATCGGTATTTCGACTACGGTGACGGCGCGAAGTGGGAATCTCGCTGAGATCGCGCGGCAGGTGGAAGCTCTGGGGTACGACTCCTTATGGATTCCAGAGCATCCCGCTGTTCCTGTTCAGCGGAACACGCCTTTTCCTGCTTCGCGTGATGGACAGATGCCGGAACATTATATGCAGTGGGCTGATCCCTTTATCGCTTTAACCGTTGCGGCGACGGCGACAAAAACAATCAAGCTGGGGACCGGCATTTGTCTCTTGCCGGAACGCGACCCGCTGATGACGGCGAAGGTCGTGGCGAGCCTGGACCTGTTTTCGAGAGGACGTGTCATTCTCGGCGTCGGCGCGGGATGGCTAAAAGAAGAAACTGAGCTGATGGGCACGCGGTTTGGCGTGCGCTGGAAACGCTTGCGGGAAAGCGTGGAAGCCATGCGCATGCTGTGGACCCAACGAGAGGCAAGCTACTCTGGGGACCTGGTGCGCTTTCCGCCGGTGCGTTGTGAGCCCAAGCCGGTGCAGCAGTCCGGTCCGCCGGTGCTCCTTGGCGCGCTGGGGCCGAAGGCGCTGGAGCGCGTCGTGCGGACGTACGACGGCTGGTATCCGTTTGTGCAGAATCTGGCCGGCTTTCAACAAGACATGGCGATGCTCAGAAAGCTGGCGACCGAAGCGGGCAGGAATTTGGACTCGATCCACGTCACCGCGATCCTCGACCCGCGCGACGGTGGTCCCTCCGTCGATGACCTCAAACGCTATCGAGATGCAGGCGCTCACCGGATCGTGGTGTATTCGCAACAGACCCGCCAGGAGGACGCTGAGGGCAAAGCGCTGGAAGTGGTCAAGCGCTCGGCTGTGATCGTCGAACGCGGCCAGCAGGTGGTCATGTGAGCGGCGTAAAAAAGTGGGTGCTTCGTTCGCTTCACTGTTCTCGAGCGACGGCGATTATTCTTGTTGGTAGTGTAGTCTTCATACTACTGGAGGATCGAGGGGAAGCCATGATCACAAAAATTGTTATCGATAGCATCCAGTCGCCAACCTTTGGCGGCGTTTCATTTGGGGAGGTGGGGCGGTACGAAAAACTGGTGGGGCGCGCATTTGGCGAGCTGGACTCCACGGATCCGCTGAACTCCGTGATTGTCGACCTGGCGCTGGCCCCACGCAACGCGCGCGGCAAGGCTGAGTACGAGGTAGATATCTACATCTTAAAGCCTGTGGACCCTGCGCGCGGGAACCAGGTCTTGCTGTTTGACGTGACCAATCGCGGCAACAAGATGACGTACCTGCCGCTCAACTTTCCGTTCCGGGCGCCGCCGGAATTTCCTCCGATCAACAATCCAACCAGCACAGAAGATGCCGGTGATGGGTTCCTGATGCGGCGGGGCTACACGATTGTTTGGACGGGATGGGACGCTACGGCGCCGGCAGGCAATGACCGCATGACTCTCACCGTGCCGATCGCGTCCGAGAACGGTAAACCGATTGTCGGTCCGTCGCTGGAAGAGATCATGGCCGAAAATGCACGGCATGTGGCTCCTGGAGCCCCAGTGTTGACGTGGCCACTGACTTATCCAGCAGCCACGCTGGAGCAAAGCAAGGCCACGCTGACGGTGCGTCAGTACCGCAGTGACCCGCCAACCGTTATTCCTGCTGCTCAGTGGCGCTATCTCGACGCGTCAACGATTGGGCTCCTCCCGGCGGAGAAGACCCCATTCGAGCGCGGGAAAATCTACCAGTTCGTGTATCCCGCTACTGAGCCGAAAGTCACAGGAATTGGCTTTGCCGCCGTGCGGGATGTGGTGTCGTTTCTGCGCCATGCCGACGCTGACGAGCAGGGTGGCCCTAATCCACTCGCTGGCAAGCTGCAGTGGGCGATCGCCACTGGGTTGTCACAATCAGGGCGGTTTCATCGTCCGTTTTTGCACCTCGGCTTTAATCAAGACGAGCACAAGCGTCGCGTGTTCGACGGCATGATGCCCTACATCAATGGGGCTGGTGGTGGTTTCTTCAACTATCGCTTTGCCCAGCCCAACCAGACCGCGTTTCAACGCTGGAGTCATGTCTACCCCGAACAAATCTTTCCCTTTGCCTATACCGCTCTAACGGACCCGCTGACGGGGAAAACCGACAGTGTGCTAGCGCGCTGCGAAGCCTCGGGAATAACCCCGAAGATTATGGAGGTCAACGACTCCAACAGCTACTGGTTTAAGAGCGCTTCTTTGGCGATCACGACGCCTGACGGAACCAAGGACTTGCCTGATCCGCCACAAGTGCGTTTTTATCTGCTGTCGAGCATTGCCCACGGCGTGGCGTCAGGACGCGGTCTTTGTCAACAATTGCAGAACCCGATTAGTCCGGGTCCGGCCCTGCGCGCCTTGTTGACGACGTTGACAGAGTGGGTCGTGTCAGGCAAAGAGCCGCCAGCGAGTCGAGTCCCGCGCTTGCAAGATGGCGCGCTCGTGCCGCCGCTGCCACAATCTGCAGTAGGGTTTCCAGAAATTCCAGGGGTTGCCTACACCGGCGTGGCGAGTGTCCGCGAGCTGTACGATTACGGATCAGAATTCGAGCGTGGCATTATTAGCCGCTGGCCTCCAGTCCCTACCGGTCGCGTTTACCAAACGCTCGTACCAAAGGTCACGGCGGATGGAATCGATCTGTCAGGCGTTCAATTGCCAGACCTCGCGGTCCCTATCGGAACCTACACAGGCTGGAACCTGCTGGCGACCGCACCTAAAGACGAATGCTCGGCGATGGGGTCTTTCATTCCTTTTGCCGTCACCAAGGAGCAGCGGCTGAAGACGGGAGATCCGCGCCCATCACTGGAAGAACGCTATGGAACGCACGGTCAGTATGTCTCAGCAGTTGAGGCGGCGGCGAACCGCTTGGTTGCCGAGCGTTTGTTATTGCCCGAGGATGCTACAGCGTATGTTGAAGCATCCCGCAGTCGGGATCTAGGACTGCCTCGATGAGTCTCTCGACTTAATGCTTTACCAAGTGAACATTTCAGCTTTCTATGGATGGAATACTGATGGCAAGCCTTCCTTTACCATTCGTCAGCTCTGAGGCTCGTCGGGGTGCATTTGGGCTATTGATAAGCGTTTGCCTGACGCTGAGATTTTTCTTCTCTTCAGCGCGCCGTGGATGCTATACTACTCTAGTCAGATGCGGGGTTTGGACCAGCCCCGCGCCGACTTCAAGGAGTGAAGCCATGCTTTCCCAGCCCGTGTCGTTGTTGCAGCCGCAGACTCCCTCTGTCGTGTCTGCGGAATCTTTGTCAGTTCTAGAGATCGAGTTATCGATCGTCATGCCATGTTTGGACGAGGCAAAAACCCTGGAGGCGTGTATTGACAAAGCCCAGCGGTTTCTTGCCGATGCTGGGATTGCTGGCGAGATCATTGTGGCCGATAACGGCAGCAGCGATGGCTCGCAAGCGATTGCGCGACGACTTGGGGTGCGCGTGGTGGAGGTTGCTGAACGTGGCTACGGCGCCGCTTTGGCGGCGGGAATTATGGCTGCTCAAGGGCGCTACGTCATCATGGGTGATAGCGATGATAGTTATGACTTTACTGCACTGATGCCGTTTGTCGTTCAACTCCGCGAGGGCTTCGATTTCGTCGTGGGCAATCGTTTTACCGGCGGCATTCAGTCCAAAGCGATGCCCTTCCTCCATCGCTATCTTGGCAACCCCGTGCTGACGATGATCGGCCAACTCTTCTTCAAGAGTCCCTGTGGAGATTTCTATTGTGGCCTACGAGGGTTCAAAAAAACCTCTTTCCGACACTTGACGTTGCAGAGCACGGGGATGGAGTTTGCCCTTGAAATGATTGTGCGAGCAACCATGCTAGGAATGCGGGTGACGGAAGTGCCGACCACCCTTTCCCCGGATGGCCGTGGTGGTCGCTCCCACTTACGAACCTGGCGAGACGGCTGGCGGAGCCTACGATTTTTTTTGCTCTACAGCCCGCGTTGGCTCTTCTTTTACCCTGGCGTCGCGTTGATGGTCCTTGGCGCGGTCTTCGGACTGTGGCTTGCGTTCGGACCAAATCTTCTTGGTCACTTTGTTCTGGATGTGCACACCATGCTGTACTGCGCCACTGCCGTGGTGCTTGGTTTTCAAGCCGTGCTCTTTTCGCTCTTCAGTAAGGTGTTGGCGATCAATGCTGGTTTTCATCCAAAGAACAAAAAAGTGGAAAAGTGGCTGCGTGCGAGCTATCTTGAACTTGGGTTGGCCGTGGGGATTGTCCTCATTGTGATTGGCCTGGGGCTATCGGTCCATGCCGTGCGGGTATGGCAGCAGCGAGCCTTTTTCGCGCTTGAGCCTTCCACCGGCATGCGCCTTGTCATTCCTGCCGTGTTAGCGCTCATCCTGGGCAGTCAAACGGTCTTTTCCAGTTTCTATCTCTGCTTACTCCGGCTCCACAGTCAGCGGCTGTGGCGGCAAGACCAGCAATCACAGTCTGGTCGCCTTGGTGGCAAAGACGAGCTGCTGGTCTGAACAAGGCGTGTACAACATGTTTGAACAACTGCGCGAGGACTGGCGCAATTACGAAAGGGATTTTGCCCGGCAGGGTTTGTGGGTCATGGTCGTGTATCGCTTTGGTCGTTGGCGCTACACTATTCGCTCCCGGCTTTTACGACGACCCTTTTCTTTTCTGTATAAAATACTCCATGTGTTCACACAGATTGTGACAGGTATTGATCTTCCTTGTGAAGCCACTGTCGGGCGGCGGTTCACTATTGAGCATTTCGGCGACATCATCATCAGCGGCGACGCCGTATTTGGCGATGATATCACCATTCGCAACGGAGTGACGGTGGGGCTGCGACGCAAGGGAGAACGCGGTTCTCCGGTGATTGGCAATCGTGTCGATATTGGCGCCGGAGCCAAAATTTTGGGGAGCATCACCATTGGTGACGATGTTACCATCGGCGCCAACGCCGTGGTGTTGACCGATGTCCCCCCCTGGTCGACCGCCATTGGCGCGCCTGCTCGGATTCTCCCGAGAAAATTGCCGCGCCACGAAGCTGCTTGATAATTTTCTCAAGTATTTCTTGACCCTCTTCGATCGCCGGGCCTTTGTTCTTCCCCTATTTGCTCAGCCAAGCCGACGTTTTTGTGGCGCATGCGGCGCCTCGGCAATTTGGCGGAGCGATAGCACTGGACAGTTTGACTCGCGCATCATCTTCTCGGTCAAACTGCCGAGCAAAAGGTGAAACACACCGTGGAAGCCATGCGTCGCCATGATGAGCAGATCAGCCCCAACGGCTCGTTCAACTTCTAAGATACTTTTGGCGGGATCGCTGCTGACGTGGAGTGCAGTTTTGTAACGTACTCCGCTCAAGCAATCATGAGCAAGAGCCGCAAGTTTCTTACGGGCGACATTTTCGGCGGTGACGAGATTGATGCGATTTCCTTCACGAGCTTCATACACGTCACTGAGGAGGAGCGCCGTTTCATCGTTTGGCACGATGTGGAGCGGATACACTGTCCCTCCACTATAGTCGGCCAGACGGCGCGCCCAAGTGAGGAGGGAGATTGCTTGTTCAGCAATATCAACTGGCACGATAATGTTTTGAAACGGCTTGGAGCCGGCGAGAGCCTCGCTCCGATGAGTAGAGAACACGGGGCAGGACGCTTCGCGCGCAACTTTTTCCGCGACACTGCCAAGAAGAAGGTGGGCGATGCTAGTACGCCCATGCGTGGCCATCGCGATGAGGTCCGGCGCAAGGGCCTGCGCAGCTTCCAAAATGCCGTCGGCGGGATTGTTATTGAGACGAGTGATGATCTCATAACGAACGCTTGCGAGATGGGCAGAGGCTAACTCTTGGAGTTTCTCCCGCGACACTTTTTCCGCCCAAATCGTATCCGCTCCGCCTCCTCGTTCCGGGCGATAAACCTTCCGCAGCAGATGCGTCTCCCCGGTGGGGACGGCATGGAACAGATAGATAATGCTGCTGCTCTGCTGGGCGAAGTGGCGGGCATATTCGAGAACGGCGGGAGACGTTTCATCAAAATAGATCGGGCAGAGAATTTTGTTGAACAGTTGCGTCATGATCTGTTCCTCCTGTTTCCTCTTGGCTGTCTTAGTAAGCAAAGGCTTTGCCGTTGTTTTTCTCAAGGGAAACTATGGACTTTTCTCAGGAATGCAAAATGTTGGGAGAAAGATTGGCAGGTTTGAGAAGAAAAGCGGAGTCGCCTCCGGGATTGACAGGAGAAAGGGGGGTGGGTTAGGTAATACATCCGTCTCACGCGAAAGTGGCGGAATTGGTAGACGCGCAGGATTCAGGATCCTGTGGGGTAAAACCCGTGGGGGTTCGATTCCCCCCTTTCGCATAACCTAAGGGGTTCTGTTCTCGCCGAGAGACGGGGCCCCTTTTGTATTGATGACTATGGCGCTTGCAAAAACATACGATCCTACTGCCGTTGAAAAACGCTGGTTCCCGTTTTGGATGGAGGGCGGCTTCTTTCGTCCGGAAAAGCACCCGCATGGACAACCCTTCTCCATCGTTATCCCACCACCTAATATCACCGGCTCGCTCCACATGGGGCACGCTCTAAACAATACACTGCAAGACATTCTGTGCCGCTACAAGCGCATGGATGGCTTTAAAGTGTTGTGGGTGCCGGGGACAGATCATGCGGGGATCGCGACCCAGAACGTGGTGGAGCGGCAGTTGCAGCAGCAGGGCCTGGACCGTTGGCAGCTTGGGCGAGAGAAATTTGTCGAGCGGGTGTGGACGTGGCGCGATGAGTCGGGTGGTCACATCGTCAATCAACTCAAAGCCCTGGGCGTGTCCTGCGACTGGTCGCGCGAACGGTTCACGATGGACGCCGGCCTGTCACGCGCCGTGCGTGAGGTGTTTGTTCAGCTCTATGACGAAGGGCTGATTTATCGCGGACGCTATTTGATCAATTGGTGCCCGCGTTGTGAGACCGCGCTCTCTGATCTGGAAGTTGAGCCGAAGGAGAGCGAAGGGTTTCTCTATCATCTCTCGTACCCGCGCAGCGACGGCGCTGGGGCGGTGACGATTGCAACCACGCGCCCCGAGACGATGCTGGGTGATACGGCGGTGGCCGTGCATCCAGAGGACGAGCGCTACCGTGACTGGGTCGGCAAGACGCTAAAGCTGCCAGTGCTGGGACGTGAAATTCCGATCATTGCTGACCTGCGTGTCGATAAAGAGTTTGGCACGGGCGCACTGAAAGTGACGCCGGCGCACGATTTCACCGATTTTGACATTGGTAAAACGCATGCGTTGCCGTCCATTTCTGTACTGGATGAACAGGCCCGCATGACGAATGAGGCTGGGCCTTATGCTGGCATGGACCGTTACGATTGCCGGAAACGCTTAGTTGAGGATTTGCAGCAGTCCGGTGTGCTGGTCAAAACCGAGCCCTACAAAATTATGCTGGGCCACTGTTACCGTTGTCAGACAGTGGTCGAGCCGTTTCTTTCCAATCAGTGGTTCGTGCGCATCAAGCCGCTGGCGGACGTGGCGTTGGCGGCGGTGAAAGACGGACGCACGCAGTTTTTTCCAACGCATTGGGAGAAGACCTATTTTACGTGGATGGAGAACATCCGCGACTGGTGTATCTCGCGTCAACTCTGGTGGGGCCATCGCATTCCAGCGTGGTACTGCGGTGAATGCAGCGAGATGATCGTGGCGCGTGATGAAGTCACTGCCTGCACGAAGTGCGGCTCCAAAAACCTGACGCAAGAGACGGATGTGCTTGATACCTGGTTCAGCTCGGGGCTCTGGCCCTTCTCGACGATGGGGTGGCCGGATCAGACCGAGGATCTCAAGACGTACTATCCCACCTCCGTACTGGTGACGGGTTTCGACATTATCTTTTTTTGGGTGGCGCGCATGATGATGTTGGGCCTGAAGTTCATGGGCGACGTGCCGTTTCGCCACATCTATATTCACGCTCTGGTTCGCGATGAACAAGGGCAGAAGATGTCGAAAACCAAAGGCAATGTGATCGATCCGCTCAGCATCATGGAAGCATACGGCACGGACGCTCTGCGCTTCACGTTGACGGCGATGTCCGCGATGGGCCGTGATATTCGCCTGTCGACAGACCGCATTACTGGCTATCGCAATTTTGCCAATAAGGTGTGGAACGCGGCTCGGTTCGTCCTCATGAACCAGGTTCCAGGTTCCAGGTTCCAGGTTCCAGGTTCCAAGGAAAATCTCAGTTTAGCGGCTCGGTGGATTTTGTCGCGGTTACAGAAGACTGTTACAGAAGTCAGGCAAGCGTTGGACGAGTATCGTTTCAATGAAGTGGCGGCGGCGCTGTATCAGTTCACATGGCACGAGTTCTGTGATTGGTATCTGGAGCTGAGCAAAATTTCGTTGGACAGCAAGGATGTCGCGGAGCAAGAGCGCACGAGAGCAGTGCTGGCGACGGTGTTAGACACGATCATGCGGCTGCTACATCCAGTGATGCCCTTCATCTCCGAAGAGATTTGGCACGCTCTGGACGAAGGCCGCAAGCATGACAGTATCATGGTGCAAGCGTTTCCTCAGGTCGACGCGGCATGGATAGACGAGGAGGCGGAGCAGCGCATGACCCTCGTCATGGACGTTATTCGTTCCATCCGAAACATCCGCTCGGAAATGAATTTGCCGCCTTCGCAAGAACTCACCGCGATTATTATTCCCAAGGCAGGTACGATAGAAACTCAGTTGCGTACGCATGAGGGGTTCGTGCGGCGTCTCGCGCGGGTGGGTGAGCTGCGTTATCAGCAGGAGGGCGAGCGACCACGCGGCGCGGCGTTGGCTGTGGTAGATGGTGCGGAGGTGCACGTGCCGTTGGCGGGACTCGTGAATTTGACAGAAGAGACAAAGCGCTTGGAAAAAGAAATTGGGAAAGTGACGAACGAGATGGCTGGCGTCCAAAGAAAATTAGGAGACGCCAAATTTATCGACCGAGCCCCAGAAGAAGTGGTAGAGAAAGAACGTGACCGCGCTGCGCAGCTCGAAGAAAAGCAGCAGAGCTTACAAAGAAGTTTGGAACGATTAAGGCAAATTGAAGCATGAAAGAAGTAGTCAGCATGGCAAGACCAATTAAAAAGTAAGAATGAAAAATTAGAAATTGAAAACAAAATACATGTTGTTCATTCTTCATTTTGCATTTTTAATTCTTCATTGTTTTACCTACTGACTACTGGCTACTCAATATGCACCCCTTCGATCATCCCTCAGTATCCCGCCTGATTGCGACCGCGCTGGAAGAAGATCTCGGTCGCGGCGATGTGACGACCTTAGCGACCATTCCGCCGGATTGCACTGCACAGGGGAAGATCACGGCGAAAGCCGATCTCACCATCGCGGGGTTGCCTCTGGTGGACATGGTGCTGAAAGCGGTGAGCGCCGACGCTGATGCGCGACTCCTTAAGTCTGAAGGCAGCTCTGTAAAAAAGGGGGAAGTTGTCGTCGAGCTATGGGGCAATGCCGCCTCGTTATTGATCGCGGAGCGCACGCTTTTGAATTTCCTCCAGCGCTTGTCTGGTATAGCGACGCTGGCGCGGCAATTTGTTGAGGCGATCGCGGGGACGCAGTGCAAGATTATCGATACGCGCAAGACGGCGCCTGGGTTTCGTTTGCTCGATAAATACGCCGTGACTCAGGGCGGCGGTATGAACCATCGCATGGGCTTGGACGACGGTGTTCTCATCAAAGATAATCATATCGCCGTCTGTGGCGGAGTTGGAACAGCAGTACGGTTGGCGCGGCGGCGGGTTTCCGCATTACTTCGTATAGAGGTTGAATGCACCACTCTGAGTGAAGTGCAAGAAGCAGTCGAAGCGCAGGCTGATATTATTCTGCTTGACAATATGTCCACCCTGCAGATGCGTGAGGCGGTGCAGTTCGTACATGGTCGCGCCTTGCTGGAGGCGTCCGGCAACATGAGTATCGATCGCGTCCGAGAAGTAGCGGAAACCGGGGTGGATTTCATCTCGATTGGGGCGTTGACGCATTCTGTTTCAGCCGTGGACCTGAGCATGGCGATCGCTGTGGAAGCCCAAAGTTCCAAGTTTCAGGTTCCAGGTTCCAGGGGCCAAGTCTCAAGTTAACAGTTTTGGAGTGACATGTATGAGTGACGCTGCCGAACCTCCCAGCCAAACTTTCGCTGACGCACTCTCTCAACTGCTTACTACTCAGTTCCTTGGTAGACCCCTGCATTTTTTTCCAACGATTGATTCCACCAACGTGTACGCCGCCCAACTTGCTCGTGAAGGGGCCCCGGCGGGAACCGTCGTCATTGCCGATGAGCAAACTGGCGGCAAAGGACGCCTGGGGCGGAGTTGGGTGTCGCCTGCGGGTGTGAATCTGTATGTGTCGCTGATTTTGCGTCCGTCGGTTGCGACGGCGGTCGCGCCACAGTTGAACCTCCTTGCGGCTGTCGCTGTAGCAGAGGCGATCTCTGAAGTCAGTGACCTTACGCCCGCCATTAAATGGCCCAATGATGTGCTCGTGGACGGGAAAAAAGTCTGCGGCATCCTCGCCGAAATGCAGACCGAAGCTGGCGCTCTGCGGTCAGTCGTGCTCGGCATTGGCGTCAACATCAATGCCCCGCTCACAGCGTTTCCGCCAGAGTTGCACGACAAAGCGTCTTCCTTATTTCTGCTCGGTGGACGCCTACTCGACCGTGCTACGTTTACTGCGGCTTTGCTGACCCATCTTGAGAAATTGTATGTTCTATGGCTAGAACAAGGCTTCTTGGCTATCCGACCTGCGTGGGAGCGTCACGCCGCTGCGCTGATAGGCAAGTCCATTACCGTTGCGGCGCCAGAGGGAACCCTTGTGGGCACGGTGCTAGGGCTAGATAGTGATGGCGCGCTTTTGCTTCGAGATGAGAATGATGGAACGCCGCGGCGCGTACTTGCTGGAGACGTGACCGTGGTCGGAGGCTATGCGCGTGGAGAAAAAGCATGATCCTCGCCGTTGATGTAGGCAACACCCATACCGTGATCGGGCTCTATCAGGGAAAGAAGCTGACCCGACATTGGCGTCTCTTAACCGAAGCGGAGCGGACCGCCGATGAATATGGCGTCCTGCTGCGCAGTCTGTTCGTTGCTTCTGAGCTGAATTTTTCCGCCGTGGAAGGCATGGTGGTGTCATGCGTGGTGCCGCCCATGACCAATGTGATGGCGGAGTTGGCGGAGAAGTATTTTCGCCTGCAACCTCTCGTGGTAGGGCCTGGCATCAAGACCGGGATGCCGATTCTCTACGATAATCCTCGTGAAGTCGGGGCGGATCGCATTGTCAACGCCGTAGCTGCCTACGAGCGTTTTCGTGACGTCACGATTGTGGTCGACTTCGGTACGGCGACGACGTTCGACTACGTGACGTCTGCCGGAGAGTATCTTGGCGGCGCCATCGTGCCGGGCGTGGGGATATCGCTCGACGCGCTCTTCCATAAGACCGCCAAGCTATACCGGGTGGAATTCGTCAAACCGCCAAAAGTGATTGGTCGCAACACTGTGCACGCCATCCAGTCCGGCATCTTTTTCGGCTATACCGCCTTGGTGGACGGTATGATTGATCGCATCCAAAGGGAAAACAAAGTCAGGGCGCGCATCATCGCCACTGGTGGATTCGCAAAATTGATCGCGGCCGAATCGGTCAGTATTGAAGAGGTAGACGAGTATCTTACGTTGGAAGGATTGCGTATCTTGTACGAACGAAATCAATGACTGTTGCGTCAGTGAGGCAATGAGGCGCTGACGCAATTGTGAAGGAGGGCACTATGGCTGTTGAAGACATCCGCCGTATCAGAACGATTGGGCTGCTTGCCGAAGGCGGGGCGGGCAAAACGTCTCTCGGAGAAGCGCTGCTCTACGCCGCTGGGGCGATCACACGTCAGGGCCGTGTGGAAGACGGCAGCTCGGTGTTCGACTTTGAACCCGAAGAGGTGCGTCGTAAAATTACGCTGTCCACCGCGTTTCACTCGCTGACGTGGAAACGTCACTCCTTGTTTATGGTTGATCCTCCTGGGTACGCGAATTTCCTGGCCGATACTCGTCACGCCATGGAAGCGATGAGTGCGGGAATTTTTGTGGCAAACCCCACCGGGCAGCTCAAAGTTGAGAGTGAGCGCATTTGGGGATGGGCCAATGACCTGGGGCTGGCGCGGCTGGTGTGCATTTCGCGGGCCGACCGAGAAGAAGGTGCTCTGGCGCAGGCGCTGAACGAGATGACCAAAACGCTCGACGCCAAGCTGGTTCCTATTCAGGTGCCGATCGGCAGCCAAGCGAACTTTCGTGGCGTAGTGGACTTGCTGGCGATGAAAGCCTTGATTTTCCAGGGCGATAACGGCGCCGTGCAAGAGCAAGAGATTCCTGGCGACGTGCAAGGGGAAGCCGATGAGTATCGGGAAAAACTCGTCGAAGCCGTCGCCGAAACGAACGACGAATTATTGGCTCGCTATCTTGAAGGGGATGAGATTACTGCTCAAGAACTCAAGCAAGGATTGCGAGAAGGCGTCGTGTCCGGCAAGCTCTTCCCCGTGTTGTATGCGTCGGGTTTGCGCTGTGCAGGGATTCAGCCATTGCTCGATGCTGTGGTCGACTATTTACCCTCTCCTGCGGATCGCCCAGTAGTGGCGGGGATGAACCCAAAAACCCATGAGTCCGTCGAACGCAAGCCTGACCCAGCGGAGCCGTTCTCAGCGCGCGTGTTCAAAACGGTGGAGTCGCCCACTGGCAAGCTATCCCTGTTCGTTGTGTGTTCTGGGAAAGTCGATAGTGATTCCGTGGTGACGAATGCGACCCGGGACACGAAAGAACGGCTAGGGCAGCTCTTTCACTTGGACGGAAAAAAACAGCAGCCCGTTCCTTCAGCACTGCCTGGCGAGATCATTGCCGTGGCGAAACTTAAAGAAACCCATACCGGCGACACCTTATGCGATGACAAAGCGCCGATCGTGTTCCCTCCTTTGGCCGAGTTTTCTCCGGTGATCTCTTTTGCCTTGGGGCTCAAATCTCGCGGAGACGAAGAAAAAATTATGTCCTCGCTCCATCGCCTGGGGGAAGAAGACCCGGCTTTGAAGATGAGCCGTGATCCGCAGAACAATGACATCATTTTGTCGGGCGCCGGGCAGTTGCACGTCGAAGTCATCGTCGAGAAGTTGAAACGGAAATATGGCGTTGAGGTCGACCTAAAGGCGCCAAAAGTGCCTTATCGTGAGACGATCACCGGAAAAGCCGATGCGCAAGGCCGACTGAAAAAGCAAACCGGTGGTCGCGGTCAGTTCGGCGATACGTGGATTCGTATCGAGCCGCTGCCGCGCGGTCAAGGATTCCAGTTTGTTGATGAAATCAAAGGCGGCGCCATTCCTCGGCAATACATCCCTTCCGTGGAAAAAGGGGTGGTGAATGCGCTCACCAAGGGATTTCTGGCGGGCTATCCTCTCGTGGACATCCGTGTGGCGCTATACGACGGTTCCTATCACGAGGTAGACTCCTCCGATCTCGCCTTTCAAATTGCCGGGTCATTAGGCGTACAGAACGCTATTGAAAAAGCCAGGCCGGTCATTCTTGAACCGGTCATGCTGGTCGAGGTCGTCGTGCCCGAAGAGAATATCGGTGATATCACTGGCGATCTCAACCGTCGGCGCGGTCGACTGCTGAGTGTCGACGCCAAAGGACATAATCAGATCATTAAGGCCGCTGTGCCGATGTCGGAAATCTTAACCTATGCGCCTGATCTGCGCTCTATGACGAGTGGACGCGGCACTTTCCAAATGGAATTTTCTCATTATGAAGAAGTGCCGCATCATCTGACGGAGAAAATCATTCAGGAAGCCAAGCAAACACAAGCTGAACACCAAGCGCGCTAGTGTAGATTACACCGGGCTCGGTTACACAAGCCTGAGCCCGTATCCGACAGGAGGAAAATGATCTTCATTTCGATAGGAACCACTGACGTTGACAAGCACGGTAGGCTTGGTAGATTCGGTGGACTGCTCTTCTATCAGGGAGGTTCTCGTTATGGATGTAAAAGAAGAAGCCCAGATTCGTTCATTGATTGACACCAACCCTGAATTGCGTTGGTACTACGAAGAACACGTGGAGCTCAAACGGCAACTGGAAGGGCTGAGACAAAAATCCCACCTCACCGAAGAAGAAGAATTTGAACAGAAACGTATCCAGAAACAAAAATTGGCGGGCAGGGATCGGATGATGGAGATCCTTGCTCGGTATCGTCAGGCGGCAGCCTGAGAAAATTGCGTTCCTGAACAGCAACGGGTCTCGTGGGGGCGGTGAAGGGCGCTTTTTTTCTCACTGTGATCCGCCCCACACTGCTCTTGAGGACTCATGCGCCATACAATCTCCATTTTGGTTGAAAATGAATTCGGTGTACTCGCGCGAGTCGCCGGCCTGTTCAGTGGACGAGGCTTTAACATCAAGAGCCTCTCTGTCGCGGAAACGACAGACCCCACCCTTTCTCGCGTTACCCTCGTCACTGAAGGTGATGATCAGATCGTTGAACAAATTACTAAACAGCTTAACAAGCTCATCTCCGTCCTCAAGGTGATCGACTTTCAGGACGCCGTGTACGTTGAACGGGAAATGGTGCTGATCAAGGTGACGGTCGATGAACGGACTCGCAATGAGGTGCTCAACATTGTCAACCTCTTCCGCGCGAAGGTGATTGATGTCGACCCGCGTTCTTTCGTTGTCGAAGTCACTGGTGATGAAGACAAGATTGACGCCATCCTCAACCTGTTCAAACCGCTCGGTATTAAAGAAATCGTCCGTACCGGAAGAGTGGCCCTCCACCGGGGGAGTCAAATGCTTTCCGCGTCCTCTCGTGGTGAAACTGTTGAGCTGACTAAGGGGAAACCCCAAAAGGAGAAGGCAGCATGAGTATGAACCTCTATTACGACAAAGATGCGGATCTCTCACTCGTCCGCGGCAAGAAGGTGGCTATCGTTGGCTATGGCAGCCAAGGACACGCCCACGCTTTGAACCTGCGTGACAGCGGCGTGGATGTGAAGATCGCTCTGAAAAAGGGCAGCGCCTCGTGGCCAAAAGCTGAGAACGCTGGTTTCCCGGTCCGAGACGTCAGTCAGGCGACAACGGAATCTGACATCATTATGATTCTCACGCCGGATGAAGTCGCGAGCGAGATGTATGAATCAGACATCCGCATGCACCTGAAGCCGGGGAAATACCTCGCTTGTGCACATGGGTTTAACATCCACTTCAAAAAGATTGTTCCTCCTGCCGATGTCAACGTGTTCATGGTGGCGCCAAAGGGGCCTGGCCATCTCGTCCGTAGCGAGTTTGAGAAAGGGAAAGGAGTGCCCTGTTTGATCGCCGTCGCGCAAGATCCGTCGGCCAATACGAAGCCGTTGGCCCTCTCCTATGCTTCAGCCATTGGTGGTGGGCGCGCGGCGATACTGGAGACCAATTTCCGCGAAGAGACCGAAACCGATCTGTTTGGCGAACAATCCGTGCTGTGCGGCGGACTCACGGAATTGATGCGCACGGGATTTGAGACCTTGGTCGAAGCTGGGTATGCGCCGGAGATGGCCTACTTTGAGTGCATTCACGAGATGAAACTCATTGTCGACCTGATTTATGAAGGCGGCATTACCAACATGCGCTACTCAATCAGCAACACCGCCGAATATGGCGACATGACACGCGGCAAACGCATCATCGGTCAAGAGAGTCGAGAGGCGATGAAAAAAATCCTAGCGGATATTCAAGCCGGTAAATTCGCGGATGAATGGATTAACGAATACCGTGCCGGTCTACCGCACTTCCGCGAACTACGTAAAGAAGGTGAACATCACCCTGCCGAGCAAGTGGGCGCCACCCTGCGGTCGATGATGCCGTGGTTACAACAAAATAAACTCGTTGACCGGGCTAAAAACTAACTCAAGAGGGCCCCAGGCCGTGGGCTCTCGTTAAGCCCACGGCTTACCTGGCTTCTTGCCGAAATCACATGCGCTTTGCTCCTGCAGGCCACTCTCGCATCCTCGGTCTCGCCGTCGTCGCCCTTCTCCTGAATCTCTTTGGCTTTCCGACCCTCGGCTTTCTTCTCTTTCTCATCACGCTGTTTGTCGCGTACTTCTTTCGTGATCCGGAACGGTACGCTCCAGAAGAAGAGGATTGCCTCGTTGCTCCGGCAGACGGGAAAGTTGTCACCATCGAAAAGCACTTTCAGGACAATCGGTTCCTCTCGGCGTCGGTGACGCGCGTCGGCATTTTTATGTCGCCGCTCGATGTGCATGTGAATCGCGCGCCCATCGCCGGCCAGGTGACTGCCGTACAATATCACCTTGGTCAATTTCGCCCGGCTTTTGCGGCTGACGCGACTGAGGTGAACGAACAAAACGCCGTGACTCTCCAAGATGACAAAGGACGCCGAGTGGTGATGGTACAAGTGGCCGGCATCCTAGCGCGTCGCATCGTATGCGCCCTCAAAGGAGGGGAACGGGTGCAGCGCGGCGATCGTTACGGTATGATTATGTTAGGGTCCCGTGTGGATATTTACTGCGCCCCAGAGATCGAAGTCAGGGTTCAGGTTGGCCAGCGCGTAAAGGCTGGAGAAACGGTCATTGGTAAGTTTCATGGCTCCATTGCGTAGAAAATTTCGTGTCCTCCCAGGACGGAAAAAAATGCCGACGCCGATGCAAATGCGCAAAGGTGTTTACATTCTCCCTAACCTTGTGACGTCCGGTGGTCTATTTTGCGGTTTCTTCTCCGTCGTGGCGACGATTAAAGAGGATTATTTGCTAGCAGCGGTCGCTATTCTCGTAGCGCAGGTGTTTGACGCGCTCGATGGGCGGATTGCTCGCTTGACGAAGACTTCTAGTCAGTTTGGCGTGGAATACGACTCGCTGTCTGATGTGATCGCGTTCGGCGTCGCGCCGGGAGCCCTCGCCTATCGCTGGGCGCTGGAGCCCTGGGGCGCCTGGGGCTGGCTTGCCGCTTCGCTCTATGTCATCTGCGGGGCGCTCCGTTTGGCGCGTTTCAACGTGCAGGTTGGTACGATTAGCAAGATGAATTTTGTCGGTCTTCCTATCCCTGCCGCCGCCGCGGTCGTGGCGACGACGATACTCATGTATTTTTTCATGGGTGGAGAAGGCGCCACACATAAGCACATCACGCTGCTTTTGCTCATTTATCTACTGGCTGGACTCATGGTCAGCGGCATTCCCTATTACAGTTTTAAAGAAATTCATTTCTACAATCGCCAGCCATTATGGACGCTGCTGTTAGGGATTGTCGTGATCCAACTGACGATTGCTGAGCCGCAAATTATGCTGTTCAGCATCTTTTCACTGTACACTATGTCTGGTCCTGTCTGGGCGCTGATGCGGTTCTTTCGGAGAGGCGAAATGGATGAGCACGCTGACCTCAGCGACGTCATCGATGTCCCTCATTCGCTGCGCTCACTTGACACCGAGGAAGAAAGTTCGTTATAAGGGCTAGCAATGACACACGCAGTTGCTCTCGGACTACTATTGGGGCTCGCCGGTCTGCTGCTAGGCCTGCTGCTTACCACCCCGCCTAGAGGGTCCGAGGGGAACGCGTAACAACGCGAAACTTCCAAGGGCCACGGGCGGGACCAACAGCTCGTGGCCCTTTTTCTTTGTAAAAGGGTTGCGGGCGATCTCGCAACCCTTTTTTGTTTTGTGAATTTGCAAGGAGGTTTGTTATGGAACGGGAAGTTGTGAAGATTTTCGACACTACGTTGCGCGACGGAGAACAATCACCGGGCGCGACCATGAACGTGGAAGAAAAGCTGTTGATCGCCCGGCAGCTTGAGAAACTCAACGTGGATATCATCGAAGCGGGGTTTGCGGCTTCGTCCGATGGCGACTTCGAGTCCGTTCGGCGCGTCGCCGAAACCGTGTCCTTCCCCATTGTCTTGAGCCTCGCGCGCACGAAGGAACTGGATGTGACGCGCGCCGTGAAAGCCGTGGAAAAAGCCAAACATCCTGGCGTGCATATCTTTATTGCGACGTCGGATATCCACCTGAAACACAAGCTGATGATGAGCCGTCAAGAAGCGTTAGACGCCGCTGTATGGGCCATAAGTCTTGCCAAGAAATACGTTGACTATATAGAATTCTCCGCCGAAGATGCGTCGCGCACCGACTTTGCGTATCTCACACAGATTTTCGGTGAGGCGATCAAAGCCGGCGCGGTGACGATTAACGCCCCTGACACGGTGGGCTATGCGCTGCCGCATCAGTATGGCGCCATGTTTCGGAAGTTGCGCGAACAGACTCCTGGGGGCGACAAGGTAACGTGGAGTGCTCATTGTCATAATGACTTGGGCATGGCCGTGGCTAATTCGCTGGCGGCCATTGAGAACGGCGTGCGCCAGGTTGAGTGCACCATCAACGGCATCGGCGAACGCGCCGGCAATACATCGATGGAAGAAGTCGTGATGGCGCTGCGAACGCGCGAAGATGTGTTTGCGCATGTGCGGACGAACATTCGCAGTGAGCAGATCTATCCTTCCAGTCAGCTCCTGTCGCAGATCACCGGTCTCAGCGTGCCGCAAAACAAGCCGATCGTCGGGGCCAATGCGTTTGCCCATGAGGCGGGCATCCATCAAGATGGCGTCTTAAAGTATAAATTGACCTACGAAATCATGCAGCCGCAAGATGTGGGGATCGACAGCAACAAACTGGTCCTCGGCAAACACTCCGGTCGGCACGCTTTTGTGGACCGCTTAAAGCATCTTGGTATTGACTTCACGGGCACGGACATGAACAAGGCGTTCGATCGTTTCAAGGAACTCGCCGACAAAAAGAAAAATGTCTACGATGAAGATCTGATTGCTATCGTGACCGAAGAGGCCACGCGTATGTCCGACAAGTATGAACTGGCGTATCTCAACGTCACGTCGTCCAGCATGGGCACGCCCTATGCCACGGTCAAACTGAAAGTTGATGGCCAAGAATTCATGGCGAATGCGTCCGGCGATGGTATGGTGGACGCTTGTTATAAAGCGATTTTGAAGATCGCTGGCATCGAGCCCAAATTGGAGCGTTACGCGGTCAAGTCGATTACTGGCGGCACCGATGCGCAGGGCGAAGTGACCTGCATGGTCCGCGAGAACGGCATGTCCGTGAACGGGCAAGGCTCGCACACCGACATCATCATGGCCAGCGCGCTTGCGCTGATCAACGCCTTGAATAAGCTCGCGCATCGTGAGCAATACGGCCAGCAAGCTGGGCTCCATCGCGAAGGGCCCTAACCAGTGCCGAGTCCTGAGTACAGGTAGCCCTGCATGGTTTGTTTTCGGACCCCGTGGTCTCTGGTTCCCTCTCCTCTTGTGGGAGAGGGACGCGGTGAGGGGGAGACACAAAACGATTAAGAAAAGAAGGAATGACGATGACCCACAAAGTTGCAGTGTTTGCCGGAGACGGCATTGGTCCAGAAGTGATGAAAGAAGCGCTCGCGGCGCTCAACGTCGTCGAGAAACGCTTTGGCCTGAGTTTTACTTGTGAAGAGGCTTTGGCAGGTGGATGCTCGATTGATGCGCATGGCGTGGCGCTGACGGACTCGGCGCTGCGCGTGGCGCAACAGAGCGACGCCGTGCTGCTGGGCGCGGTGGGTGGCCCCAAGTGGGACGACCCCAAATCGACCGTGCGACCTGAACAGGCGATCTTGGGGCTGCGCAAAGAGCTGGGGCTTTTCGCCAATTTGCGGCCCATTCAGGTGAGCCGTCATTTACTCAATTCTTCGACGCTCAAACCGGAAGTGCTAGACGGTGTTGACCTGATTGTCGTACGCGAACTGACCGGCGGTGTGTACTATGGCAGACCTAGTGAGCGTCGCACTGGCGCTGCGGGGCGCGAGGCGGTCGATACGATCTTCTATACCGAAGGCGAAGTGGCGCGTCTCATGCGCGCCTCATTTGAACTGGCGCGGAAGCGACGCAAGAAGCTCACCTCGGTTGACAAAGCCAACATCATGGCGACCTCGCGCATGTGGCGGGAAGTGGCGCACGAGGTGGCGAAAGAATATCCCGATGTACAATATGAAGATGTTTTGGTTGACGCGATGTCGATGCACCTCATCCGTCGCCCAAAGGATTTCGATGTGATTGCCGCTGAAAATATGTTTGGCGATATTCTCACTGACGAAGCGTCCATGCTGGCCGGATCAATGGGCATGCTGCCGTCAGCATCATTGGGGGACGGCAAACGGGGACTGTACGAACCGATCCACGGCACGGCGCCGGATATTGCTGGACAAAATAAAGCCAATCCTCTCGCAGCGATTCTTTCGACCGCGCTCATGCTCCGTCTTTCTTTCAACCAAGAAGACGCGGCGGCGGCGATCGAGAAGGCGGTCGATGACGTGCTGGCGAGCGGCTATCGCACCGGCGACATTGCTCAGCCGGAATGCCGTCTTGTGAGTTGCACGGAGATGGGCAAGCTGGTGCGAGAGAAACTCCAGTAATGAGCTTCCGCGCGCGAAGTAGGGCGGCTTCCGTTGAGGGCGCGAAAGAGCGAATCCACTATTACATGGACTGGATTCGCCTTCTGTGGGCTACCATACTTTTGAATGGCAGTGGAATCATCGGCTTGGTTTCAACTCTAGATAGCCGAGCCAAGCTCATCGCGTTCACTGCCGGTGTGAGGCTCGAAGGAGCCTTTGTGACCCTGCTCTTTCTCGCTCACCGGAGAGCGGATGCTCTGCTCCAAACTGGAGGAAAGCTCATGACCACCTATGAGATCATTGGCGTTGCTAGCGTCCTTCTTACGTTTGTGATGGTTGACGGCGTGGCCTGGTTGGTCGTGCGATCGATGAAGTAACCTCCCGTTTCATGACAGGACCTTTTTATGTCCACCCACCAAGACCTCATTCTTGACCAATTCACCAAACAAGCTGTTCCGTTCGCTACCGCGCCAGGCATCAAAGATGAAGAGGCGCTGAAGCTAGTGGTTGAGTTCACCGGGGCTGGTCCCGAAGACACCGTACTCGATGTCGCGTGCGGTCCCGGACTGGTCGTCTGCGCGTTTGCTCAGGTGGCGCGGCACGTGACTGGTATCGATCTCACGCCGGCGATGATTGAACACGCTCGCACGCTGCAGCAAAGCAAAGGACTGACGAACGTGAGTTGGCGGGTTGGCGACGTGCAGCCTCTACCTTACGCTGACGCCTCGTTCTCCATCGTTGTGTCTCGCTATGCTTTCCATCATTTTCTCGATCCCGGGGCGGTGTTAGAGGAGATGAAGCGTGTCTGTGCTCCTGGCGGCACGGTGGCGGTGATCGACGTGACCGCCTCGCCGGACTTGGAAAAAGCCGCAGCGTATAACCGCATGGAAAAACTGCGCGACCCTTCACATGTACGAGGACTACCGCTGACAGAGCTGGAAGCGCTTTTTGCGCGCACTGGATTCCCTGCGCCTCGTAAAAAATTCTACCGTGTAGAATCTGACCTGGAAGACACCCTACAACGCTCTTTCCCCAATCCTGGTGATGCGGACACCATTCGTCAGATTTTTCTGGAAACGTTGGATACGGATGGCTTGGGGATGAACACTCGGCGAAAAGGGCAAAGTATCCTCTTTGACTATCCGATCGCCGTGCTCGTCGCCAAGAAACAATAGGCGGGAAGAAAAAGGGAGGGCAACCATGCAGTGGCTGACTCGTCTGATGTGGCTCGTATTGAGTGGGGGAGGGGCCTGGGCCATCAGCATGATCGCCCTCAGCCGTGGAGAAAGCATTAACGCGATCTGGTTCGTCGTTGCCGCACTCTGTCTGTACGCCATTAGCTATCGGTTTTATAGTAGTTTCCTCGCGGCCAAAGTCTTCGCCCTCGATGAGTCCCATGAAACGCCCGCGATCCGTTACAATGATGGCCGCGATTTTGTGCCCACCAATCGTTGGGTGGTATTTGGTCACCATTTTGCCGCGATTGCCGGTCCTGGGCCGTTGATTGGTCCTACGCTCGCGGCCCAGTTTGGCTATCTACCTGGCACGCTGTGGATTCTCGCCGGGGTTGTGCTTGGCGGGGCGGTGCAAGATTTCTGCGTGCTCTGTGGCTCCGTGCGGCGCGAGGGTAAATCGCTAGGGCAGATGGCGAAGGAAGAAATTAGTCCGCTCGGCGGGTTCGTAGCGATGATCAGCATTATCATGATCATCATCATTCTCATCGCCGTTTTGGGACTGGTGGTGACTAATGCCCTACGGAGCAGCCCGTGGGGGACCTTCACAGTTGGCGCCACGATTCCGATCGCGTTGCTGATGGGCTGGTACATGCGCTTCGTGCGCCCAGATAAAGTGCTTGAGGCCACGATCATTGGTCTTGTGCTGTTAGCTTTCGCTTTGGTCGGGGGGCGGTGGGTCGATGGGCATCCGACGCTAGCGTCATGGTTCACATTTAGTGGGCCCCAGATTGCCCTCATGGTGATTGCCTACGGCTTTGCCGCTTCAGTCTTGCCAGTGTGGCTCCTGCTGGCCCCGCGCGATTATTTGAGCACCTTTATCAAAATCGGCACCGTCGTGGCGTTAGCGGTGGGTATTCTGGCCACGATGCCGGAGATTCACTTGCCTGCGTTGACACGATTCGTAGACGGCACGGGACCAATCTTCGCCGGTGGTGTTTTTCCTTTTGCGTTTATCACCATCGCATGCGGCGCGATTTCCGGCTTTCACTCGCTCATCTCCTCTGGGACGACGCCGAAGCTGTTGTCAAATGAAACCGACGCGCAGATGATCGGCTATGGCGGTATGTTGATGGAGTCGTTTGTCGCCATCATGGCGATGATCGCCGCCGCTGCGCTGGAGCCCGGCGTCTATTTTGCCGTCAACAGTCCAGCCGGTGTAGTCGGCGCTACGGCGGAAGCGGCGACGGCGATGATTACGGGCTGGGGCTTTCCCGTTACCGTTGAACAAATGGCCACGTTGGCGCAGGACATCGGCGAAAAGACGCTCTTTGCCCGCACCGGTGGGGCCCCAAGTTTAGCGGTGGGCATGGCGCATATTTTCGCCAACTCCCTTGGCGGGCGCGCGGTGATGGCGTTATGGTATCACTTTGCCATCATGTTCGAAGCGTTATTTATTTTGACAACTCTTGACGCCGGGACGCGAGTTGGTCGCTTTTTACTCCAAGATTTGCTCGGCCAACTGTGGGCTCCTTTGGGACGCACCAGTTGGTATCCCAGCGTCATTCTCACCAGCGGCATGATGGTCGGCGCGTGGGGATATTTTCTTTATCAAGGAGTTATTGACCCGCTCGGCGGCATCAACAGTCTGTGGCCGCTCTTTGGCATCGCTAATCAATTACTGGCGGCGATTGCGCTTTGCGTGGTGACGACAATTTTGTTGAAAAACAGCCGAGCTCATTACGCCTGGATTTCGTTGACGCCGCTGGTCTGGCTGCTGGCGGTGACGATGACTGCTGGATACCAGAAGCTGTTTCACCCGCACGTCCGCATTGGGTTCCTCTCCCATGCGGCTGATCTTTCGGCAAAGTTGGCGGCTGGTCAGGTTCCAGAGGAGAAGATCGCGGAAACGCAGACGCTTATTTTTAATGACCGGCTCGACGCTGTGATTACCGGCCTGTTCATGGCGCTCGTGCTCGTCATCGTGGCCGAATCCCTACGCGAATGGTTCCGCGTGCTGCGCAAACCCCAGGCGCTGCCAGTAGCGGAGTATGCGACGGCGGATTGAAATTGTAGCTTGAGGGAGCGGCTATTTCCCTTAAACGAGGGTTTCTCCTACACTGAATGCCATTGAAGGTAAGCTCAATATCATGCCGCCTTCTCCTTGATAGGGGCAAGCCACTGGGCCAGGACGGTTTTCAAGGTTTCCGGCTTGATCGGTTTGGAGACATAATCATCCATGCCCGCTTCCATGCAGCGTTCTTTATCCCCCTGCATGGCGTTGGCGGTCATGGCAATGATAGGGATATGAGTAGTGGTGTCTTCCTCTCTGCCGCGAATAGTTCTGGTGGCTTCAAATCCATCCATTTCCGGCATTTGGCAGTCCATAAGGATGGCAGCGTAGGGAATGCATTCTACCGCAGCAACGGCCTCAAGTCCGTTGCCCGCGACATCTGCGCGATAGCCCAATTTTTCTAATAACCGCACCGCCAATTTTTGGTTGACCGGATTATCCTCCGCAATCAAGATGGGTAAACGACTGTGCGTCTTTTTTTCCTCTACCGTGTGGCGAGTGACGAGCGATGTTGGCGTGGACTCTCCAGAAGAGACACCGCCCATGATTTTGGTGAGACATCCCCACAAATGCGTTTGCCGCACGGGTTTGGTGAGGTATCCATCAAGCCCTGCCTCGCGTGCAAGCTGTCCATCTCCCCGTTGTCCAGCAGAGGTAAGAAGCAGCAACTTCGTGTGAGCTAAGGAGGGGTCGGCCTTGATCATGCGGCCTAATTCTATCCCGTTCATGGACGGCATCATGAAATCAAGGAAGGCGAAATCGTAGCGACGTCCCTGAGCAACCGCCTCTCGTAAGAGGGTGAGCGCTTGCGGGCTATCCGCAGCTTCCTCCGAGGTAACGCCCCAGGAGGCTAATTGGCGGCGAAAAATGCGCCGATTGGTGGCGTTGTCATCCACAATTAACGCGTGCATCCCTCGGAGATCAGCAAGCGCTTCCACGGAGGCAGTCTTTGGAGGCTGTTGCTCAAGTTGAACAGTAAACCAGAAAGTGCTGCCCTTGCCGGGTTCGCTTTCTACTCCAATTTCGCCCTGCATGACCTCCGCGAGTTTTTTACAAATGACTAACCCCAGGCCTGTGCCGCCATATTTGCGCGTAGTGGACGCGTCCACTTGCGAGAACGATTGAAAAAGCCGGTCCCGTCGGTCGACCGGGATACCAATCCCATTGTCGGTCACGGAAAAGTACAGCCGTATCGAGGTGAGAGGAGTAGACAGCTCGGTAGAGGCCGCTGGTGTGAGATTTTTCCCGCACAGGAAGTCGGGCTTACTTGTTCGTACTTCGACCACCACTTCTCCCTGCGCCGTGAACTTGATGGCGTTCCCAATCAAATTCACCAAGATCTGGCGGACCCGACCCGGGTCGCCGCGCAGGGCGGCGGGGACGTCGGCGTGAATTAAGCACGCCAGTTCTAGCCCTTTATGCAGGGCTTGGCTGCTGAACAGATCGACCGCTTCTTCGACCGCAGTGCGGAGATCGAAGTCGATAATCTCCAATTCTAATTTGCCCGCCTCTATTTTGGAGAAGTCGAGAATATCGTTGATGATGGTCAGCAACGCGTCGGCGGAGTGCCGCACGGTCTCGGCATAGTCGCGTTGTTCCTCGGTCAGCGGGGTGTCAAGGAGGAGTCCAGTCATGCCAATCACCCCATTCATCGGGGTGCGGATCTCATGACTCATGGTCGCCAAGAAAGCCGATTTGCTTTGACTGGCTTGCTCAGCGGCTTCTTTTGCCTCGCGTAACTCCTCAGCAGCATGCTTTTGTGCGGTAATGTCTTCAATCGTGCAGACATAGTCGTCGAATCCCTTTTTATTAGCGCTCTGAAGTGGCGTGCCACGAACCCGGACCCAACGAATTCCTCCCGATCGCCTCAAGAGACGAAACTCAACCGAGACTTCACGGTTTGTCGCCACTGCCCGTGTCCAATCCTTAAGAACGGCCTCGCGGTCCTCGGAGTGGATGAGTGTGGACAAATTTGCTTGACTGCTCTCCGCCGTCGTCAATCCGACAATTTCATACCACCGGTCATTCGTGTAGCTACAGCTCCCTGCCGAGTTGATTTGAAAAACCCCGATCGGCGATGAAGCGCTAAGAGAACGGACATGATCATTGCTCGCCTCAAGCTGGGCTTGTCGCTCAGCGATCTCCTGCATTTCCTCCACTCCTTGAATACAGGAAGCGAGGAGAAAGACATCCTCGAAAATCACCCACCCAGCATGCTCAAGCCAACGCCAGGGGCTTGCCGTCAACACGCCAAAGACCGACTGGGGCCAGTAGAGGCCCCGTACACAATGATCCGCAGCCACCACCACCGTGGCTGAGATTAGCACCCGCCAATCTCGGTAGAAAGCCAGAAAAGCAAGAGAACCAAAGACATGAAAATGCGTCTCGATGCGTCCGCCGGTCAAGTGAATGAGGAGAGCGCCCATGAGCATTTGGGCTATAGCAATGCTGTGACGGGTTAATAGCGCTCCAGGCTGAAAGAACGCTAACAGAACAGGAAAGCTGATGATCCCGCCACCGAGTATCCACGCGGCCTTGACGTGTAAATGGGTTTGACTGTAGACGCCAGTCCACGTCAGCGGAGAAAGCCAATACGCGGCAGCAATGCCGGCGCACCACTGAAACAGCAACAGGCAGGCAAATAACCGATCCGTCCGCTTGAAAATCTTTTGCTGATGCTCCTGGAAAAGGACGAGACTTCGTTGCTCAGTCGTTTCATCTAAGGCAGTGAAACTTGTCATGGTCTTTTTCCTACCAATGCCTTTGCGATGTATGTGTGGGCGTTAAAAAAGAGAGCAGCCAAAAGCAAAAGCGCCCTTTCGTTCTGCTGTTTCATTTGTCAAGAACGAAAGGATAGCGTCACGACCAGCATTGTCTCCACTGTGGCCACGGGATTCGGTGATGCCTCCGCTAAACACTAACTCTCCGTGTGCATCGTAGAGCAAGGTCTGGCCCGAAACTGTGGCGTGGAAGTGACGAGCTTCTTTTCCCTCATCATCGGCAATAACTCGCACCCCAGGGATGGCGACGGCGTGTTCCCAAAGATCGGTCCTTTCCCAACCTTCAGAAAATTCTGAGGGTTTTAAGAAGAGCACATACGCGCTCAGCCGCCCTTGTGCGTGTGTCATCAGTACGGAAAGCTCTTCAAGACTTGCTCGCGTACAGGAGCAGTGGGGATGGGCGGCCATCACGAGCGTCGCCTCACCTGGAAGGGGCTGAATCTGAGCGTCAGCAGGCCACTGGCGAGGAAGGGAGACGGTTGCTCCCGGAGTGTAATCGTAGTCAAGCATGATTTTCGTCCCTGCGCTCATCCCGAGTAACCACACTATACTTCCAAGGAGAAGCAGACCGTTTTTCACTTGCATCACGCAGACCTCACGATGCGGAATCCTTTACTTGGCATGGCCAGACACTTCACATTGTTACCTCATTTTACATGGTTCCCTGTCTCTATCGACGCTTGCCATCGTACGTTTCTTTTTTTTATTCACGCTATCGGTTGATTACGGGAATCATTTACAAGAGGGTGCTGTCCGACGATTGCGGCGATTGCTCAATGGCTGCCCCGTCGTCAGCGTGATCGAGCGCGGCGATTGGCAATGTAAAAGAGAATGTTGAGCCGTGGCCGACTTGACTGTCGACCCAGATTCTTCCGTTGTGTGCTTCGATAATCTCTTTGACTAACGCAAGCCCTAAGCCCGTGCCTCCGATGTTCCGTGTGGCGGTATTGTCGACTCGATAAAATTTACTAAAGAGCCGTGGGAGCGCTTCCGGCGAGATGCCGATGCCTTGATCCGTAATGGAGATACAGACTGCGTCGCCGTCTCGTCGAGCGCCAATGCTGACCTGCCCACCCTGCGGGGTATACTTGATCGCGTTGGAGAGCAGGTTGGTCAACACCTGCCGGAGACGGTCGGCGTCGGCGGACACAAGCGGCAAGAATTCTTCCGCGTTCAGACTAAACGTGTGTTTCGTGTCTTCGGTCGTGAAGATGGTCAGCACCTCGCGGAAAAGGGGCGTGCAGTCGAGGGGAAAAAAGGAGTAAGTCTGGCGCCCTGATTCCATACGCTGGATATCGAGAAAATCGTTGATGAGCGTGGTCAGACGTGTGGCTTCAGTGTGGATGACGGTGAGAAACGTCCGTTGTTTTTCTAACGGGTAGTCGCGCTTGAGCATGAGTTCAGCGAAGCCGCGCAAGCTGGTGAGCGGGGTGCGGAGTTCATGACTGACGGTCGACACCAGTTCATCCTTGAGGCGTTCGATTTCTTTGCGCTCGGTGACGTCGCGAGAGTTGAAAACAATTCCGGCGACAGCAGTATCTCGGAGAAGATTCTTGCCCGTGCCTTCAAGAACTCGCCAGGACCCATCTTTGTGACGGACGCGGAACTCCAGAGAGAGGGGCCCCTCTGTTTTCTCTAGGGTGGAGAACGCTTCTTCCACAGACGCTAAATCGTCCGGGTGAATGATGTCTGTCGGGCGGCGGCCAAGCGGCTCTTCTGGGTCGTAGCCGAGTATGCGTTTTATCGATGGGCTTTCGTATTGAATGACGCCGTCTCCATCAAAAATAGTGATGATGTCCGAGGAATTTTCAATCAGCGAGCGAAAGCGCTTCTCGCTCTGATGGAGCGCCTGTTCGGCCCGTCGGTTCTCGGTGACATCGCGCAAAAAGACGGTAGTCCCTCCTTCAAAAGGAAAAGCTCGCGTTGCGAACTCCCGAATGTCTCGTCCATAGGCAAGGGGGAGGGCTTCGAAGGCCCGTGCTTGTCCACTCGCAAGGGCATCGTTGATGAGTCTCTGTAAAGCGGTGACGGTGACCTCTGGGAAGGCATGGAGGAGAGGGTGACCCAAAACCTGGTCGCGAGAGCGCTCCATGCTGCGCTCCGCTGCCTGATTCCATAAGGCAATGTTGCCGGCGCGATCAACGACAAACATTCCCTCGTCAATAGATTCGATGACGTCGTGCAAGCGGGCTTCGGACTGCTGCACGGCATGCAGCATTTGTCCCTTCTGCACCATCTTCACAGCAAAGGCCGCGAAGAGTTGGGTCAGACACAAAATAATCCCCAGCTCCACGAGGGTGCGGAAGGAAATCTTTTCTACTTGAGTTACCTGTTGTTCGGCTTGCGCCTTATAGGAGATTTTAATTTCCTGCAAATCATTGCGGGCGTGAGTGAACGCTGGCTCTCCCTCACGTTGGTCAAGGGCGATCGCTTCTGTACTATTTCCTTCGAGGATAAGGGCGCTCACCCGGTTGCGAACTTCCAGATATGCAGCCCAGTCGTGATGAAACTGCTCTCTTAGCTGATCTAACTGCGGCGTGTGCGATCGCGCTTGAAGTTGGTCGTGCAGCGCCGCCACATAGGCGTCCGCAGCGCGGGATTGATCGACATACTCCATTTGCAGATTGGCGTCTGTTGTGGTCAGTGCATATTGCACGCTGCGCCGGGCTTCCTGTGTTTGATATTGCAATTCGCCGATGAGATCCAACTGTGAGACTGACCCGGCATACATGTGCTGGGTCGTATGATTGGTCTGGTGGAGGTTGTACAGAGCAAAGCCGCCCACGCCGCCGACAACGAGTCCGATCAGAATAAATGCGAACGGAAAACTCCAGCGGTGAGAAATTGGATTTTGTGTCATCGCGGTTCTTTCTGCATTTCCATCTCCATCTTGGCAGGCAGAAGGGGATCCGTGGCGGTGTGTCACTGCGGAGGAAGCACTAGTGGATAACCCGATTCACCGGGTAAGTGCCCATCTACGTGTAACACCTTGACAGAGTCATCAACGTCGGTGAGCTTCACGTAGCCGATGGCGCTGGGAACGTTGAACACGAATTTGCGCACCCCGACAGTGGTGGATAACATCTTTGGAACGGTTTGCACTGCGCCAGTGAATGTCAACTGCAAGAAGTGGCGATTAAGATCGCTTTCCTCCATGTGGTAAATCTGGCGGAGTACAGCCTCGCGTTCGGGTTGTGCAGGGTCCCGCATCACTAAGGTGATGCTGTGTCCATCCGACCAATGCCCCTGCTCGGCCAGAAAAATGGCTCGTAACTCAGCGAAGCTCACGCCGTCGATCGGATTTTTCTTGTTGACGATAATGGCTAATGGCGCAGACGCGGACGGAGAAGCCCCAAGGCTTGACATTGTTTGCGCTTCAGCCTGTTCAAGCCGGAGCCCCCAGAGCAGCAGAAGGAAAAGCCGAAGAGACAGCTCCTTCAATATGGTCTTCATTGTTCTACCCACCCCTTCTCCCCACTTAGAATGCAAAAGCGGCTTGCACAGTGAATTGGCTGAAGGCCGACTCTTTACGCATGATGGTGTAATCGTACTGTAATTTGAGCGCGAGGAAATCGCTGAAATTATAGCGGAGGCCCAGCGACGGGCCGTGCCGCAGACCCACCTGCTTAAAAAGCGGCAAAGGATCGCTTTGTGGTGCATTCACATACTGATAGCGCAGATAGGGACGAAAGAGTCCAAATTGTTGCGCAAGCTGTGTATAGAACCCCGTGGTATTAGTGGAGTGCGATCCACTCGGGTTGTGATGAATCAGGACGCCTTCATTCAGCCATTCGAAAGTGGGCGTGACATACACGAGGTGCGCCGACCCAATGGTTTGTTCAAACTTGGGCGAGCCTTTTGGAGTAGGATGGTCACGATACAGAGAGACGCCCCCCTGGAGTCCCGGTAACCACTCTGGCCGAGCAAACAACGCGACGTTGACCGCTTTCCCGTGGTTGTTGTCATTGACATTCTGTACTGGTTCGTGATCTTTCGTGTAATCGCGTCCGTTCCCTACCTCGGCAACGTACCGTAGCCCCAGTTGCCGCCAAAAGGGGATGCGTCCAGAAACAGTCACCCCGGTGTTGTGAATGGGAAGAAGTCCCCCTCCATCTTCGAAGGCAAAGATAAAGGGACGTCCAATAGCGGTTTGGAACCACGTGCCATGATGGTAGGCCGTATTATAGTAGCCAATGGCGGTATGATAACGACCCGCGGCAATATTAAAGAGATCGCTGGGCGCATATTGTAACAACAGCCGCTCGATGTCAAAGCCAAACGCATTGTTTTCATCTGCTTCCACGACCATTTCACTGACAACGCTCAATTCGTCGGAAAGCCGAGAGCTAATGAATAAATCGAGCTGTCCTAGCGTGAAGGCATTGTGATCCCCGTGCCGGTTGCTCGTGTGATACTGGACGTCGCCAAATCCGCGGAGCTGCAACATGGGAGAAGACGAGAGCATGCCCCCGTGCATCATCGGTTCGTCAGTCAGGCTTCCTTCATGAGTCTCCTCACTTGCCGTTGCTGTATTGGCCGGGGGTGCCGACTGTGGAGGAGGAGCGGCAGCTTGTTTTCCTTCTACTTCCGCTAGGCGTCCTTCTAACTGATCAATACGAGTGAGCAACTGTTTGATAAGTTCTTTATCTTGTGAAGCAAGAGGAGGATTGGAGCCTGCAAAAACAGCCACTGAGGACAGCAGCAGTGTCAGTCCTACCCCTCCTTGTGTCAGAGTTCTGACACAAAAACTCCTTCTCCACGTTCGGGCCGAGAACACTGGCATCGCGCCTCCAGTCAATTCAAATAGTTGAAGGGAAAGACAGAAAATCTTCACTCCCGAGTTTGTGAATGATTCACAAACTGTGCCACCTTCGCAAAAATTTCAGCCTCTTTTGTTGCGCAACTTGAAGTGATAAGGACCTGGGCAGGGAGGAGTGTTGCTTATGCGAGTGCCCTTTACCGGCGGTTGCGCGTGCGGCGCGATTCGCTACCAATGCGCGGCGGTCCCGGCCTTCTCTTGGAATTGTCACTGTCGAGATTGTCAACGAGCGAGCGGCGGGGCCTTTTGCCCTGTGCTCTATGTCCCGAAAACGGCGTTGAGCATCACGGGACAAAGCACATACCACAGCATCAAAGCGGAGAGCGGCAGGGTGGTGAGCCGGGGATTTTGTTCAGCCTGCGGCTCTCCGCTTTTTATTCAAGCGGAGCTGGTCCTAGACCTGCAAGGACTGTGGGCTGCTAGTCTAGATGAGCCCAGCCAGTTCCAACCTGCCGTGCAGGTATGGAGCGGCAGCGCGCAGCCCTGGGACTGTTTGAGTGCTGCGCTTCCCAGCATAGAAAAAGCGCCGACCGAGGCGCAATTTCACGCGCTGCTGGCTGCTTCTCGTGACAAACGGTAGTAGTGCTCCACATTGGGGCGCGGGCGTCTCGCTCGCGAAAAGTGCGACCAAGACGGTCGCGCTCCCATCATCTTCGTTGTGGTAGTCTACTAGAGCTGGAACCGGAAGGACTGGGGTGCGGCATCAGCACTGTTGGAACAAAGTAAACCAGTAAAATGCCGTGACGACGAGCGCATGGGTAATTTTCCCTTGGCGCACTAATTCCGGAAGCTGTACGCGAGGGACGAGAATGACCTCGGTCTCCTCAGTCGTATCGAACTGGAGCTCGAAGCGCTTCTCGACGTTCCGCGCCAGAAAAGTGTGGCAGCGGTTCCCTTGAATGGCGGGGTTCGGGTGGATAGCGCCCAGGAGAACCACGTCCTCCGAGTCGTAGCCGGTTTCTTCCTGCATCTCACGGCGGGCAGCGTGCAAAGGCGACGGATCATGCGGGTCGACCATGCCGCCGGGAATTTCTAAAGTAAACTCTTCGACCCCGTGTCGGTACTGGTGGATCAAGACCACTTGATCGTCCGGCGTGACCGGGATGATGTTGACCCAGTCTCCACTCTCCAAGACAAAGAAGTCGTGCTCGCGTCCGTCGCGTGGGGAACGATTGCGATTCTTCTGCAGCGAAAAAATCCGACACGTATAGACCGTCTCAGAGTCGAGCCGTTGCCAGGGTTGGAGATTATGGAGCGGACGTTTTGACATGGCGCACAACTAAAACAATCGCCGATACTCAATGGCCGGGCAGCGGTCCATGACCACGGTGAGGCCAGCGGCCTGCGCCTTACCCGCAACCGCTTCGTTGATCACGTCAAGCTGAAGCCACAAAATTTTCGCCTTGGCGGCAATGGCGTCACCGGCGATTTGGTCCACAAATTCCGGGCGACGAAAAACGTCTACCATGTCTACGGGTTCTGGTATGTCGCGCACGGACGTATAGCAGCGTTCGCCGAGAATTTCCGTACTGGTCGGATTCACCGGAATAACTCGGTGGCCTTTGGCTTTGAGCAACGCGGCGATTTGGTGACTGTCCCGGTCCGGGTCTGGAGAGCAGCCGACCACGGCGATCGTTTTGGGATTGGCAAGAATATCGTGAATGACGGCGTCCGAGGGATTCTTAAAAGCGTTCATGCGATAGTCTTAGCAGATTCTCGAAGGACTTTTCTAGACAGCGGCGGATTTCAATCATGCGGGCGCGAAACACCTCTTCGCCTTGCATGGCGGGGTCGTCGATGTTTCCTTGTTCTCCGGCGAATTCCTTAAGCGTGAACACGGGTTTGCCCGTCGCTTCCGGATAGGCGTCGAGCATCTGTTTTTGCTCCTGCGTCATGGCCAGAATCAGATCCGCTTGATCGATGAGATGGCGATGCCGTTTTAAGTCAATGGAAGCGAGGTCATTGTCCCGCAGGTCGATACCGTATTCTCGCAGGACTAATCGTGCATCCAGGGAGGGGATCATGTTGTCGCGCGCATAAATGGCGATACCGCCGGAGCGCACGCGAATGTGGTCGATATCACGCTCCGACAGCAGCTTTTTCAGGAAGGCGTGCGCCATGATGCTGCGGCTGGTGTTGGCGTGACAGATAATCAGGACGTTGAACAGCGCTTGTGGAATCACGATAGTTTTCTAAAAAATAAAAACGGGCGGGTGGAGAGAGGTTATACTACCGCCTCCCCCACACCAAATCCATGTCTGCCTGCCCCCCACCCATAAGACCGCAGGAGATGTTCCTGTGGGGTGGGAGGTTATGATTGCCTCAACGCCCGGAAGACTTCCTGCATGGATTCTTTTTTAGTCCCGCCTTTGGCGAGTTCAACTTTCAATTGCGAGCCGAGGTCTGCTGGTTCCCACATGCCTCGCTTGCTGACCGTCCCGGCGGTGTGCCAGCCTTGCATGAGCCACACGACGCCGCCGCCGACGCGGAACACCTCTCCGTGGACGCTCGCGGCGTCGTCGCTGCTAAGCCACACCACCAAGGGCGCTACATGGGCGGGGTCAAAAATGTCAAATTCGCCTTCTTTGGCGGCCATGACCGCCGCGGTTTGTGGGGTTGCGTCCACTGTGAGTCGCGTGCGTGCGACCGGAGCGATCGCATTGGCGGTCACGCCATACTTCTGCATTTCCGCATCGACGACCACCGCTAGTGTAGCGACGGCGGCTTTCGCAGGGCCATAGTTTGGCTGACCAACGTTGCCGAGCAAACCGGAGTCGGAGGACGTGTTGATGACGCGGCCATTGAGAATGTTGCCAAGTTTGTGTTGTTCGCGCCAGTATTCACAGGCGTGACGCGTACAATTAAACGTGCCTTTCATGTGTACGGCGATCACCGCGTCCCACTCGTCTTCCGCCATATTGAAGATCATGCGGTCGCGTAGGATACCGGCATTGTTCACCAAGATATTGAGTTTCCCGAAAGTGTCGATGGCGCACTGCACGATGCGCTTAGCGGCTTTGAAGTCGGCGACATTTTCATAATTGGCGACAGCGTCGCCGCCAGCGGATTTGATTTCGTCAACCACTTGTTGGGCTGGGCGCGTGTCTTGGCCAGTGCCGTCAAAATGACCGCCGAGGTCATTGACGACGACTTTTGCTCCATGTTTGGCTAATAACAGCGCTTCTTCACGCCCAATGCCGCGGCCTGCGCCTGTAACAATCGCAACTTTCCCGTCGAGCAACATACTGCGTTCTCCTTATCGTGCCGAGGTGAGCCGATACCGTTTGGCCCACTGTAGGAATTCCTCTCGCTTCTTTCCTCTGTAAAGGGCCTGAGGAGGTATACCTCCAGCCTCTAGAAAAGAAAAGGGGGGAAGAGTTTCCTCTTCCCCCCTCTCGGAGATCAGTTCTGTGGCAGACGATCACGCATCGAAGTACAGGGCGAATTCGTACGGATGCGGACGTAAGCGCAACGGATCGAGCTCCTTGGCGCGTTTGTACTCAATCCAGGTTTGGATCACGTCTTCCGTGAACACGTCGCCTTTCAGTAAGAACGCGTGATCTTTTTCCAGTGCTTGCAGAGAGCCTTCCAGCGAGCCTGGGACGGAGGGGACATGTTCCAGTTCTTCCGGCGTTAATGAATAAATGTCTTTGTCAAGCGGATTGCCAGGGTTGAGTTTGCGTTCGACGCCATCAAGACCCGCCATCAACATAGCGGCGAAGGCAAGATAACCGTTGCAGGAAGGATCGGGGAAGCGCACCTCGATACGTTTCGCCTTCGGGCTAGCGGAATACATAGGGATGCGAACCGCAGCCGAACGGTTCCGAGACGAGTACGCCAAATTCACCGGCGCCTCAAAGCCCGGCACCAAACGACGGTAGGAGTTCGCCGTCGGCGCGACGATGGCGCAAAGAGCTGGCGCATGCGTGATGATGCCGGCGATGTAATGCATCGCGAATTCGCTCATGCCGCCATATCCATCTCCCGCAAACAAAGGCTTCTCACCTTTCCAGACCGATTGATGGGTGTGCATACCGGAGCCGTTGTCGCCAAAGATCGGCTTGGGCATAAACGTCGCCGTTTTGCCATGTTTCCTCGCGACGTTTTTGACAATGTATTTGTACCACTGGAGGGCATCGGCCATCTTCACGAGCGGCAGGAAACGCATGTCGATTTCGGCTTGCCCGGCTGTGGCCACCTCGTGATGATGTTTCTCAACGCGAATTCCCACTTTCTCCATGAGTTGGATCATCTCAGTGCGGATGTCTTGCTGGGAGTCAATGGGTGGGACTGGAAAGTAGCCTTCTTTGTAGCGAGGTTTATAGCCGAGATTCGGGCCTTCGTTTCGGCCAGAGTTCCAAACACCTTCGACAGAATCAACGTGATAGTACGATTCATGTGAGTTCTGGTCGAAACGGATATCGTCAAAAATAAAAAACTCCGGCTCTGGACCAAAATACGCCACATCACCAACGCCGGTGGACTGCAGGTAGGCTTCGGCTTTCCGGGCGATGTTGCGGGGATCGCGGGTATAATCTTCTTTGGTGATAGGGTCAACAATGTTGCATATTAAACTCAAGGTTGGCGCCGCGCAAAATGGGTCTATGACCGCCGTGGCTGGATCAGGTATCACTAACATGTCTGAGGCGTTGATAGCCTGCCACCCGCGAATCGACGATCCATCAAAGCCGAGCCCTTCCTCGAAGATATCTTCTTCGTATTCACTCAAGGGAATGGTGAAATGTTGCCATGTGCCGAGCAGGTCCATGAATTTGAGGTCTACTGCCTCGGCATTTTGTTCGCGCGCCATACGCACTGCGTCTTTCGGGGTCATACCCTACGATCCTCCTTCACTGAAATGCGACTCTTCATCTGCGTTGATAAATTAGACCGCGTCCTCGCCGCGTTCGCCCGTGCGGATACGCACGACGTCGTCTATGGCCGTGACGAAAATTTTCCCATCGCCGATCCGACCGGTGCGCGCCGCCTTCTCGATCGTTTCGACGACCTTCGCCACCATATCTTCGCCGACAATGATTTCCAGTTTCACTTTCGGTAAGAAATCGACAACGTATTCGGCCCCCCGATATAATTCGGTGTGCCCCTTCTGGCGTCCGAACCCTTTGACTTCACTGACCGTGAGGCCGCGTACGCCGATAGCGTTGAGATTTTCTTTGACTTCATCGAGTTTAAACGGCTTGATGATCGCCTCAACTTTTTTCATGACACCCTTCATTGCGGTTGACCTCCCAGGCTTCTGTAGAACAAAACCTTCGATCTGTAAAGCGGATTTCTCCACTTGCTGCCGCCGCCGCGCCTGGGGGATCGTACGCCAGGTATATTTTGCTCCTCAACGTTGGTAGCGTTTGCAGCTTAAGAGTAAGCGAGCAAGACTAGTGCCAAGGCAGCAGCGGTCTATTGCTTTAATTGCTCTGAAAAAACAGCAACTTTTCTCCTACCTCTCTCGCACTGGCTGCCTAGTTTCCATGCACCGCCATATTTTTAAGCAGCAGGGGACGAAGACTTTTTGATGCTGAACTTTGCCTCTTGGCCTTTGCGCAAACGGTTAATATTTTCACGATGACGAACAATAATAAACCCGGCAATGATAAACCCGGCAAGCACGTGTGATGGCGGATAAGCACACACGTGCAAAAGGATCGGCGTGGCGCCGGCTGCCGCTAGCGACGCCAACGACACAATCCGACTTGCCGCGAAGACAAGGAGAAAAAAGATGAGGGAAAGCAAAATCGCTTGCGGCGCCAACCCAAGGAACACGCCGAGCCCAGTTGCTACCCCTTTCCCGCCGGAGAAGCCCAGAAATGGCGAATACAGATGACCCAGGAACGCCACAACCGCGACGCAGGCGAGCAGGGTGTCGCCCAAGTCAAGAGCGCGAACGATGAGGACTGGAATCAAGCCTTTGGCCGCATCGCCCAAGAGGGTGAGTATTCCCGCTTTCTTGCCTGCACTGCGCGCAACGTTGGTCGCGCCGATGTTTCCGCTGCCGACTTTGCGAACATCGATCCCCAGCCTTTTGCCAATAAGGACACCAGTAGGAATAGATCCACATAGGTACGCGAGAATGATGACCAACAGGGCTACCATGTACATCACTCAGCAATGTTCGGCTGAGACCGCCAGATCAAAGAGAGGAGAATTCACGAGAAAAATGGTCGGGGTGACTGGATTCGAACCAGCGACCCCACGGTCCCGAACCGTGTGCTCTACCAGGCTGAGCCACACCCCGACGCGGCACGCTCCTGAAGCCAATAGTCTGCATTTAATAGCTTCTGTGTGGTGAGCGGGTCAAGCCCTGTACGGAAAGGCGGAAGAGGGAAGATATAAGACGGAAGGCGAAGCATTAAGACGAGAGATAGAAGACGAAAGACGTAAAACAGAAAACAAACAAGAAAGAAATTTCTTCCTCTTCCCTCTTACATCTCCCGTTTCCCATCTTTTACGCTACTCACGCATCCGGAGGGGCGTCGTGTCCCTGTTCTTGAGGTTTCTCTAGAGGGGGTTTGCCGGAAGACTCCTCAAGGGCGCGAAAGCGACGCTCCAACGCTTCAAACTTGTTCCCTATTTCCTGGACGCGGGTCGTGGTGTCTTCCAGTTTTTTCGTCACCACGTCTCGCTCTTGGCTCACCCGTTGAAGATCTTGTTCTAGTTTGTGGACACGTTGACTTGACGCCAATAAATAGTCCCCTCCTCCCGCCACTGAAAAGAAGTAGGCTGTTCCGCCCGACCCAAGAATAATCCCTAACAGTAATCCCAAAACAAATCGAAACACATGCACCTCTTTCTTTTCTCGTCTCTATTCAGCTTTATAGAGCACAAGATAACAGGTCGCCAATGGGGTGGAACCCGCCTTGAGCAAGCGCTGCAAGATAGCCCCGCTCTTGCGCCTCTCGGGGCCACATCACTAATTGTCGGCAGCCGTGCTTGCGCGCCCGTGCTTTGGCAAAGTTCAACAACTCTTGCTCCAGTGAAGAGGTCAAAGTGTGAGAGAATGCGACATCGAGAACGCCTTGCCAGCCATGCGTGCGAAGCGCGCGGACATAACAGACGAGGAACGCGCCTTGAATGGCGCCGTTGCGTTCCGCGACATAGAAATCAAGTCCCGGATCGCTTGCCAAACGACGCCAGTGACGCGCCTGTGCTTTGTCGATCGCAACCAGAGATTCCGCATGCAACAACTTCAGCAGCGCGGGAAGATCCGTGCGCCTGCCGCGACGTATGCTCAGTGCCCCGTCATGCATGGCAGGCATGTCTACCATAAACTCTTTCTGAGAGAAAACCCGTTGCGAATGCTGAGTTGAAAGTCTAGAGTCAGCAGGTCGTCAAGTCTCACAGTACATTCGGTCTCACAACAACTTGGCGACCTGACGACTTTCGACTTTTTCCTTAGTATATGCCTTCCCAAACTGTTGCCCTCACTATTGATCGCCTTTCCTACGGTCCGGCTGGTGTTGGTCGTGTAAGTGGGAAAGTAGTGTTTGTCCCGGGAACTGCTCCGGGTGATGAAGTTGAAATTGTACTGGATCAAGAAAAAAAAGGGTATGCGACGGGCCATGTGGTGTTGCTTGTGGCTGCTTCGCCGCATCGCCGTGAGCCTCCCTGTCCCTACGTACGCCAGTGCGGCGGTTGCCCGTGGCAGCAGCTCACCTACAGTGAACAACTCCGTGCTAAAGAAGCAAGCGTACGTGAGCAATTGCAGCGAATCGGCGGCTTTGACGAAATTCCTCTCTTGCCGATTATCCCTGCGCCGCAGGAGTGGCGCTACCGGCATCGTATCCGTTTGCGTGTGGATCACCAGGCGCGAGTCGGCTTCTCCCCTCCTCGGTCTCACCAACTGGTGGAGATCGACTCGTGCCTGATTGCGTGGGAAGGCGTTGAGGAACACTTACGAGACGTGCGGGAATGGCTGGCCTCGTTGCATACGACGGTGCGACAAGTGGAGTTGGCGATCGACGCGCCAAGCACGCAAGATGCTTCACAAGAAACTAAATCACAAAAAGTGACTTTCTACGCCGAGTTGGTCGGCTCTCTGCGAAGAGGAGATGAGCGTGTGTGTCAACGCTTCCTTGAGACGCACCCACACGTCAAGGGACTGCTGCTCCAAGGGAAAGAGCAGCAGTGGCAGTGGGGAGAGCCCTCGTTCTTGCTGCGAGTGGGGCAAGACACTCTGATGGTGAGAGGAGGCGGATTTACCCAAGTAAACCCTGCGGCGAATCGGGGCCTTGTCGATGCGCTGCTGCAGCTCAGCGGGGTGCAACGCGAAGACCGTGTGGTTGAGTTATACTGTGGCGCTGGAAATTTCAGCCTGCCGCTTGCTCGCCGCGCACGCGAACTGATTGGCATCGAGCAAGACAGCCGAGCGATCGCCGATGCGCGCGCGAATTCTGCACGTGCTGGTGTCGCCAACGTACGATTTGTTCAGGCCGCCGCCCGCGCAGGCGTGCAAGGGTTGCTCAGTCACAAGATGCAAGGTGATGTGGTGGTGCTTGATCCACCGCGAATCGGGGCGGTGGAAGTGATAGATGATTTGCCGCAGCTTGGGGCGCGAACGATCGCGTATGTCTCGTGTGACCCAACAACCTTAGCGCGAGATCTACGACGACTACGCCAACACGGTTATCAACTTCAGAGCGTGCAACCGCTTGACTTGTTCCCGCAGTCCTACCATGTGGAGACTATTGCGGTTTCTGTCTTGACTTGCTGAGACCTACCCCCTATGCTGCCTTCAATAGGTATACTCCGATAGCGAGCAGGCTACGCTCTTTGGAGAAGAAGAATGTCTACAACGCCGCAAGAAAAAATTAAGCGCCCCAAGGTCACGTTAATCCCGGCAAAGGGAGTTTCGCAAACCATCAATTATCTACTTGAAGATCGCAATGAACTGGAATGGCTCGTGGCGATTGGTCGTAATAAAAAAGGAGAAATTTTTTTCTACGATACAGGTGGAGATATTATCGAAGATCTCGGGACGCTTGATTATCTGAAACAACGCTTGATCCGCGCTCACTTTGGCGACGAATGGGAATAGAGAGGCGTTGCTTCTTTTCGCCTCCGGTCCCCTCCGAGTTTTCTTCCGCAATGTTCTCCCTCGCTGCTCTCGACGAGCTGACCGTCAACAAAGTTGACGATTACACGAGGGGCTTTTTTCGTTTCAATCTTCATCCTCAATCGGGCGTTGGGCCATGACTCGATCGCCCACAATGCTCAGCGGCACGCGGTCCAAAAATTTGCCGCAGGGAGGGCCAAACACGCATTCTCCCGTGTCGGGCTCAAACGCGGCGCCGTGAGTGGCGCACAGAATGTACCGACCGTCTTCAGTCAGAAACTGATTTTCTACCCAATCCATCGTCATGGGGACGTGGCGACAGCGATTCACATACGCAAATAATTGCCCTCCATAATTCACCACGAAACATTCAACTTCACGACCGTCGACTTGCAGGAAGAATTTTTTCGTTTCTCCCGGGGGGACCTCGCCGACGCGGGCGACTTCAGTTGGTAGAGCGTGGAACACTGCGCACTCCTGTTTCCTTGTGGACTTATGTTCTTGTAGCATAGAGACGCTGGAGGCAGAAAGACCGCATGAAAAGGCAAAAGGCAAAAAGCAAAAAGCAAAAGGCAAAAGTTCGATTGCCAAGCTCTCTCTTTATGTCTCGGTCTTTTCTTATGTCTCTCTTGTCTCCTGTCCTTTTCTTTCCTTTGGTGCTTTGGGCTCAAGAGCACCCTTCTCGTGCCTCGCTAGAAGAGGGAACGCTACTTGTCTTTCATCCCATCATCGTGCACTTCGCCATTGCCCTTGTCTTGTTTGGCTTCGTGGTTGACTGTTTCGGCAGCGTCTACGAACAGATGCGAACGCAGGAGGTGGGGCGCACCTGCTTCTTGGCGGGAGTGGCGGCGCTCGGTGCGGCGGTGATCAGCGGCTGGGTCGAGCAAGAGCTGCCGCGTCCGGCCAGCGTCTTCGATGAGCAAATGCAGAGCGTGCTCTTCCGGCATGAATATCTGGGCTATGGGCTGTTGGCGCTGTTCCTGGTGCTGACTGTCATGCGTTTGCATATTCACGGTCGCCTACCTGCGGCGTTCCTGTTCCTCGCCGCACTTGGCTCTGCCGGCATCGTGCTGCAAGGCTATTGGGGCGGCGAATTAGTCTATCGCTACGGCGCCGGTGTGCGCGCCGTGCAGCTTTTAAGCGCGCCATCACTGAACGGTGGACAAAAAAAAGCCCCGGAATGAGGCTCCAGGGCTCCGACTCGTTGAGGTTTTTGCGAAGATCAACCAGCGGTCTCTTCGGCTTTGAACCCGACTTTGGTGTGGGTGCCGTCACAGAATGGTTTATTGGACGATTGTCCACACCGACACAGATAAACGGGATCGCCTTGTCCGGTGTACTCATTCCGTTTCTGGTCAGTGACCTTTGCCCCGCCGGTCACTTCGTAGGGACCGTTCTTGAGCGCGCGAATTGAAACATCTGCCATAACGTCCTCCTTCTTTCCCGAGCAATGGATTTCCTGTCTATTCTGTATTCCCGACATCCACCAGCGTCCGCGAGTATGCCACACCAGAGCGACTGGCGCAACGCGGAGGGCTGCTCTTCCCTTCAGTCCGCTTCGTCCGGAGACTCATCTGCCGGCATGGGAGGAAGCGGCTCACGAGGAAAGGCAAAGGGCTCCAGGGACATCGAGGTCTTTCCTGTCGTGATGAGTTCGCAAATCAGTTGTCCCGTGATCGGGGCTAGGACGATGCCGTTGCGGTGATGACCGGTGGCGAGAATCACATTGTCCAGCCCCGGGGCGCGACACAGCATCGGTCGGCGTGTGGGCGAGTAGGGACGCAGCCCTGCCCAGAAACGGTTGAGGGGAGCAGTGCGGACCGCGGGGACCAAATCCTCGGAGCGATCAATCAGCGCCCGGATAGTTTCCAACGTCACTTCTTTGTTATGGCCGACAAATTCCACGGTAGAGCCCATGACCACTTCCCCATTTTTACGGGGCACCAGATAGTGATCGTTCCAGGAGATGACATGCTGAAGGGGGGGGAACCGCACGGTGAGCATCTGGCCTTTTGCTGGTTGCGTGGGAATGGTGAGCCCAAAGATTGCTCCCACTTCTTGTGACCAGGAGCCTGCCGCAATGACCACGAGGCCCGTGTTGACCCATTCTTCTCCGATTCTGACCGCCGTGACTTTGCCGTTGGTTATGCGTGCTTCGTTCACTGTGACGCCGGTCTGCACGGTGGTCCCGCGTTGAGCTGCGCCTTGCGCCCACGCTTCAGCCAGTCGTTCGTTGTTCACGTGATGGTCGTCGGCAAAATGTACAGCCCCGCGAATGTTCGCTGTCAGCACCGGTTCAAAGCGTTGGGCTTCGTCTGCCGAGAGCCAGGTTGCTGTGTAGCCCTGTTCTCGGCGTAAATCATACAACTGTCGATATTTCTTCTCATCGGCGTCGGTGCGGATGAGGTCCAACACCCCGGCGCGTTGATATTCGATATCGATGCCAGTGCGTTCTTCTAACTCTTGAACAAGCGCGGGGTAGAGCTTTTGGCTGGCGCTTTTGAGTTGATACATCGGCCCGCGTTTCGAGCGTCCGCTCGCGACCGCGAGAATTCCCGCTGCAGCAGAGGAGGCTTCTTTCCCAGGCTGATTCTTCTCGACCAGAATAGTATGTTGCTGTTGGGCGGCGAGGTTCCAGGCGATTGCTGAACCAATAACCCCACCGCCGATCACGACGACGTCGGCTGTTCTTGTCATGGTTTGCTATTGTAGCGAAAAAATAGGGCGGCGTAATGAGTGCTGAGGATAAATGACGTAGCCTCTGCCCTTCCTTTTCTTTTCTGTGGGTCTACTATGCTTTTGCTTCCAGTGCAGCTAGGCGTTCTTTCAGCGCTTGTTCTTGCTGGCGTCGTGCGGTGATGTCGCGCATGATTGCCGTCACACCGGCCGGTTGCCCAACCTCATCGCGGATCAACACAATAGAAAACTCTATTGAGATGCGCGTTCCATCTTTGCGCAGTGCAGGGACGGAGAGCAGCGAGGAGCCGTACTTGGTGACGCCAGTTTGCATTGTCTTCGTAAACCCCTCCCAATGTCGTTTGCGTTGTCGTTCCGGGATAATCAAATCCAAACTTTGCCCGAGCGTTTCCTCAGCTGTATAACCGAAAATGGTCGTTGCCCCAGTATTCCAGAGGCCAATTGTTCCTTCCGGATCGACAAAAATAATTGCCTCCGGTGCGTTATCAATGATTTGTTGGCGGAGTTGTTCGTCAGTCACCATTGCCATGAGATGAGTCTCCAGGGAGTAAAGGAGGGCGCTCCCTACAATATTAAACTATGTTAACTTACGGTGAACGCAGGAGCCCGTCCATTGAGCAACGAGCTCAGTTCTGACGCGGCGAACCGCAAGCCGACATAAAAAGTTCCAAATAAACCATATAGGGCGCTGGCTTCATCGAAGCGCATTTCGTAGACGAGTTTCTTGAACACCAGAGGATCATCGGCGAACAAGTCAACGCCCCATTCCCAATCATCAAAGCCAACCGAGCCAGAAATGATCTGCGTTACCTGCCCGGCATAGCGCCGTCCGATGAGACCGTGCTCGCTCATCATCTTCTGCCGGTCTGCAATGTTGACTTGATACCAGTTCTTCTTCTCGCCGCGTTTCTTGTCCATCGGGTAGAAACAGAGATAACGGCGTGGGGGAATCTCCGGCCACAAGCGGGACGCCATCGTTTGTTTCAGCCGCGCCACTTCCGCCTCGATCGCCTGGCCCCATTCTGTCGTGTAGGGTTGGAGCCCTTTCTCTTTGAGCGAGGAATACAGACGCATGGACGACTCATACAAGCCTAATTCCACGACGGACAAATAGGAAGTCGTAGGCTCCAGAAATTCCGCAAGTTGGGTCTGGGCAAGTTGTAGTTCCGCGTCATTTAACTCGTCGAGCGAGCGGCGGAAGTGTAAGACGAGCAAGTCGCCTTTATGGCCCAGCATAGAGAAGAGTCCACTCTGACCGGCTTCGCTGTGCTCCCATTCTTGAAATAGGGTCACAAGCGCCGTTGTGACCTCTTGGCGGGCCTTGGCGGAGAGCGCCTTCCACGCCGACCAGCGCAGACGAAACATTTGGTGCAGCGTGCTCCAGCCTTCAAGAGTGAGGGGGACAGGTGGAATTTCACTGTGTATCGTTTGTGTAGACTCAGTGGTATGTGAGTGTTTCATAGGACACGACCCCTATCAGCCTCTTCAGAGGAGGATGTATGGCCGGCAAAGAACCAGCAACCGAAACATCAATCTATCAACTCAAAATTTCTCTGCTTGGTATTAAACCACCAATCTGGCGACGTTTCCAAGTGCCCAGCGATATAAGCTTGGCGACACTCCATCAGGTGATTCAAGAGGTCGTGGGGTGGGAGGATGCTCATTTGCACCAGTTCAAGGTGGGCAAGACGTACTACGGCGTGACCTACCCAGACGATTTTGACGGCATGCCGGAAACGCGGGATGAGCGTAAAGCACGACTAGAGGCGTTAGTCTCCAAGCCTAAGGCAAAATTTGTTTACGAATATGACTTCGGCGACAGTTGGGAGCATGAAGTGGTGCTGGAGAAAATTCTACCTCCAGAGCCCGGGGCGCGATATCCTGTATGTCTCGATGGCAAGCGTGCGTGCCCGCCCGAGGATTGCGGCGGGGTGTGGGGATACGGCGATTTGCTGGAAGTGATCCAAGACCCAAAACATCCGGAGCACGAAGATATGTTGGAATGGCTCGGAGAGGAATTTGATCCAGAGAAGTTCGATGTGGAAGCGGTGAATAAGGCGTTGCGGCGGGGCAGGTAGAAAATCCTCCTCCTTCCCGCATTGTCCTCTTGAGGTCAGCACTTTAAAGTAAAAAAGTATCTGATTAAGGTTGACAGGTTTAAGGATGACTTGTTGTCATTTTTCATTCTACATTTTTCATTTTTAATTGTTGAAGCAGCAGCTCACCCTTGAGGCGGTAGAGCTCGGCTTCGTACCACTGCTCCCCGGTCTTTTGCAGCACCGCCAATGCTTCAGCGAGAGTAGCCAGTCCCTCCTCTGGCTGTTCCATTTTTCCGTAGGTTTCAGCCTGTAAAGCAAGAAAATATGGAGCTGCTGTTTCCGAACCTGTAGCCCGTTGGGCAGCCAATCCCTCCTGCATCTGGACCACACCTTCTTCTCTCTGGCCTGCTGCGGCGAGCACCCAGCCCCGCATAATGGTGGCCACCGCCGCTCGATAGACAAACCCATGCTCGGTCGACAGCGTGCGCAGTGCTTCTGTCTGATCTCGCACGGCTGCCTCTTCTTGACGCAACTGATGGACTATCGCATTGATATTGAGGGCAAACGCCAAAGTATAGGGATGCACTAACTCGTAGGCCAAACGCAAGGCATCCTGCAGGCTCTTCAGTGCTTGATCCGGATAGCCTAGACACCACAGATTCCAGGCGGCAAAGCATAAGCAATACACCCCAGGATCAACCCCATAGCGAAAGGCGTGCGAGCGGTGTTTCTTGAGATCGTAAAGAGCAATTCCCTGCTCAAGGTGTTGTTGACTTTGTCTCAATTTTGCCAGGTAGAATAAACTTGCTCCCATCGCCTGACGCGCTTGGAGGAGGAGTGACGGGTCCTGGCTATTCTGAGCCAGACGCATCATCTGCTCGGCAAGTTCATGTGCTTTTCGGGCATCTGTGCGCAGGAAGTAAAATCGCCACAGTCCGAACAGCGCGGGGAAGAGGTGATCAGTTTCTCCCACCTGCCCGCATAACTCTAGTATGCGGTTGTAAGTTTCGCCCACTTCAGGCGCTGCATGCCCTTTAATGATCTGAAGTGGTACGCCGACAAGGAGTTGCAGCGCGAGTTCTTGCTGGACCCGCTCGGGCTTATCAGGCAAGATTTTGAGCAGTTCCAATGCTGTTGTGAGATGATTGATGGCTTCTTGATTTGCTGAACGTTGTACCGCTTGTTGCCCTGCAAGATACAGGTAATCCACCGCCTTTTGTGTGTCGCCGCTGCGGCTGTAATGATGAGCCAGCTCGCTATAGTGGTCGTCGATTTTGTGACGATACACTTCTTCAATCGCACGGGCGGTGCTTTCGTGTAGCCCTTTGCGGCGCTCGTGCAGCAAGGAGTTATAGGCCACCTCTTGCGTGAGGGCGTGCTTGAAGACGTATTCAACGTCAGGAAAGGCCGGCTGTTCGTATATGAACTCCGCGCTCTGGAGTCGCGACAGCAACGGCTGAAGTTGGTCTTCGGGTTGCCTCACAACTTGTTTCAGGAGATTCCACGAGAACTCTTTGCCGATCACGGCCAGTGTCTGCAGCAGCGCTTTCTCTTCCGGCAACAGACGATCAATGCGAGCCGTCAGCACGCCCTGCACGGTAGTGGGGATACGGAGATTAGCAGGTAGCGGTGCGCCGACGTTAGGCGCGAGCAGGCCTTGCTCACGCAGCTCTTGCACAATCTCTTCCATGAAGAAGGGGTTGCCTTCGGTTTTGTCCAGAATGAACTGCCGGAGAGGCGCAGCCTGTGTCATCCCTGCTTCGCCGAGCAACACGGTCAACATCTCTTCCGCCTGCTCGCGGCCCAAAGGGTCCAGCCGTAGTTGCGTGTACGATGTTTTGTTGTCCCACTCATGCCGGTACTCCGGGCGGTAATTGACCAAAAGCAACACGTGGGCGGTAGCCAGGCTCTCGCTGAGCAAGCTCAGAAATGCTTGGGTTTCCGCGTCCAGCCAATGCAGATCTTCAAATACCACGATGAGCGGTTGATTGAGGCTCTCGCGCAGCAGCAGGCGCTTGATCGCGTCAAACGTGCGCTGCCGACGAATCTGCGGGTCCATCTGCTGCAACGATGAGGTGGGTTCAGCAAGGCCTAATAAGAAAAGCAGATAGGGCAGAATATCTTCCAGGCTGCGATCAAGCGTCAGCACGCGTCCGGTGATCTTCTCCCGCCGCTGGCGTTCGTCGTCGTGCACGCCAAGTTGAAAATAGTTCTTCAGCAAATCGATGAGTGGTAGATAGGGGTAGGCTTTGCCATGCGAAACGGAGAAAGTCTCCAACACAAGGAACGGAGTACGGCCATAGAGCCTGATGAACTCATAAAAGAGCCGTGACTTGCCGACGCCAGGTTCGCCCATGACGCCGACGATCTGGCCGCACCCCGTCTTGGCTTGCTCCAGCGCCCCTTGGAGATACGCCATTTCACTTTGTCGTCCGATAAAGCGAGCCAGCCCGCGGCGGGCGGCGACTTGCAGTTTTGTGCGGAACGGGCTGACGCCGGTGACTTCGTAAATATTGAGCGGCGCGCTGACGCCTTTGAGGTGCGCCTCGCCCAGTGCTTTGAACTCAAAATAGCCTTCAGTCAGTTTATGAGTCTGCTCGCTTACCACGATAGCGCCTGGAGTGGCCAACTGTTCCATCCGCGCCGCGATGTTGGTGGAATGCCCGACCGGGACATAGTCCGTGTGCAAGTCATCCTTGCGGATAGAGCGCACCACCACTTCACCGGTGTTGACGCCTACACGCAACAGAAGCGGCGTACCCCCTTCTCGGCGTCGTTGCTCTCCGACGCGGCGCATCTCTTCCTGCATACGGAGCGCGGCAAAGAGTGCACGATGCGCGTGATCCTCGTGTGCTAACGGCGCGCCGAAGAGCGCAAAGATGCCGTCGCCCAGCGCCTGCGCGACATAGCCTTCGTAGCGATGCACGGCGTCCATCAGAAGCTGCAAGATGGGATCAATGATCTGACGCGCCTCTTCTGGATCTAGGTCTTCCAGCAGGGCAGTAGAGCCTTTGAGATCGGCAAAGAGCGCGGTGATGGTTTTCCGCTCCCCATCCGGCGCGCCCCGCGCCGCCATGGCCTCACGTTCGGCAAGGATGCGCTCGGCCAAATGTCGCGGAGTGTAGGCTACCGGGGGTTGGTTTTGCTTTTCGCCTTTTGCCTGGCTGATAAGAGCGACGCCGCATTCCGGACAAAACTTCGCTTTCGGTGGTGGTTCCGCGCCGCACTGTGAACATCGTTGCGACATGACAGTTCCGCACTCGACGCAGAATTTCGCGCCAGTTGGATTTTCTGTGTGACAGCGTGAACAGTCCATGACGCTTCTTTAGCGCACTTGGCCTGAAGAAGGCAAGGGAAACATTCTTCGGCTGCGCTTAGGAGAAATTCTAGTGGGAATCCAGTTTTTTTGCTCCTGGATTCCGGATCTCGCGTTGCTCGTCCGGAATGACGGGTTTCTTATCTTCGGCATTCCAGCGGAAGCTGGAATCCAGGGGATGGCGTAGAGGGAGCGTTTTGTTTCTGAATAGCTAAAGCATGAGAAGGCTTTACGCCAACCCGCGCTCCGCCACGCGCTTAAGCATGTTGACAAACACATCTGGCGATTGCGCGCCGACAATCTGGGCTGGGCCTACGATGAAGGTCGGGACTCCGGACACACCCAGGCTACGGGCTTCTTGATGAGCGGCTTTGAGTCGGTTTGCGTACGTGCTCGCGGTGAGATGTTCTTGAACGGTGGCAGGGTCCAGCCCAACTTCTTGAGCAAGCGCGAGGATGACGTTGAGGTCGCCTATGTTCTGCCCGTCTTGAAAATAGGCGCGATAAACTGCGCGCGAGAACTCGCCTGCTTTGCCCTGGTCTTTGGCGTATTCGGTTGCTTCCAGCGCCATGAGTGAGTTGGTCAGGACGGTCGGTGGTCGCATGGACAGCTCAATGCCTTCCGCCAGTGCGGTGATGTTGCGCCAGAGGGCTGCGTAGCGCTCTTTGCCAAACTGGGCTGCACGCCGCTCGGTGGGAATGCCGGTCGCCGGATATTCGGGGTGAATCTGGAACCCTTTCCATTCGAGCGTGAATGGTGGAACTTCCGGCTGGACCTTCCGCAGGGTTTCCGTGCCAATGAAGCAGAAGGGGCAGATGTAGTCGCTGAAGACGGTGATTTTCATGGACAGGTTCCTTTTGTCATGAATCAAGTAGATATTAGCGACCTGAGCCAAACGGGGCGTGGGATGTTCCAAACGGCATGTGACTTGCCCCGAATGGCATGTGCGTGGGTGGAGGAGCAGCAAAAGTGGGAGATTGCCCGAGTGGGGTTCCGGTAATACGAGGAGGCGGAGGCGGCTCTCTTCTATGCCAGCCGCCTCCAGGCCCGCGCCAAGGCGGGGCGACAAACACAGGCGTCGGCACGTAGATGGGTTCTCGCTCTACCTCGATGACTTGCGGTGATTGCTGTTCGATGATGACAGTCGGCGCTTCTTCTTGCGTGACGTAGCGTTCGACCGGGGGAGCTGCTTGCACAGAAGGTGGGGGAAGAAATTCGCCGCCTACTCCTTGTACGATCGCTTCTGCCCCATCTGGTGAAAGTGCGATGCGTCGAGACTCTGCCGCTCGTCGCGCTGCGGCGACAACCTCGATCTGTTCCTCGAAGGTCAGCGCATCGTACAGTCTCCAGCCTCCGGCAGGTTGAATGCCGACCGCACTCAGTGGACTCAGGGCATCTTCCTGCGAACTCTTAATCAGGCCCAGATCCAACGCCAGTTTTTGTGCAAACGCTCCTTGACTTTTTGCTGGATAGCTGCGGCTTGGCATGACGAAGCTGGTCGACGTGCTGGTCGGTTTGGTTGCGTGATACGTTTTGAACTTATTTCGATAGCCTTCGGGAATTGCTCCTGCGTCGTCAACGACGTGAATGACTCCCTGGGCGTCTGTCCATTGGTAGAGGTCGGCGCGTGCTGAGGTGAGGCTAAACAGAAACAAGCCGCAAAAGAGAAAGAAGGCTTTCATAGCTGCTCATTATAAGCAAGAAAGCGGCGTGGCAATAGACAAGTGCGGAAAAAAGGGAAGAACTATCTCGGTCTTTGCGGTTCTGCCCGTCAGATGCGCAGGAGGGTAAAGAAGTCCAGATTGGGAGTCACCTTGTCGCGCTCGAACATCACAAAACAATCGTTGAACCACTTCACGAAGCGATCAGCATGTTCTTGAGACCCAATTGGGTATTGTTTCATTTTCCAGCGGTTTGTGGCGCTCGCGTCATAATATACACCGCCTGCGTTATACGCACACGCCACTTTGGGTGGATCGAGGTGCGTCACTTTCCACTGACTGGCGATGTACGCGGTTCCGGCGCGAATGGAGTTGCTCGGTTCGAGAAGCCATTGCCGGTCGATCGAGGGATCAGCCAGCACACTGCGAGCAGTGGAAATCAGCGTCTGCATTAACCCCGGCGAGACCTTGTTAGGTGTGGCCTGATCGGAGACATACCCGGGCTCCTCCCGCACTGCTGTTGGGTTCCCCGTAGTCTCAGTACAAATGGTAGCGACGATCAACTCGACTGGTACACCAAAGCTCGCGGCCCATTGCTGAATGGGCTGGCGAAAGCGCTGCCAGACTCCGCGCACGGTCTGAGGCTCTCCGCCGGTCGTTTCCGGCGTGGCTTGATTGATCAACATGCCCTGGGACGCGAGTCGCCAGCGCACCCCGTCGTGGAAACCATGCTCTAGCTTTAATTCATCAAGGACAGCGTGCACTCTTTCGGACGCGGTTGGCGGCAAGGCTCCGGCTGCAACGATGTCGGGGTGCGATGTTTCCGGATGGCCAAAAAGCAGCGTCCAGGTCTGCGGGCCGACGACGCCATCAACCGCTATCTTATGCGCCCTTTGAAACTGTTGTACGGCGGCATCCGTGCGGCGACCAAACAACCCGTCAGGCTGGCCCACCTCAAGAAGACCAAGCTGACGCAAACGAAGCTGCACTGCTAACGCGTCTTCACCGCGCATCAGCGGCAGTTGGTATCGGAGAGCACGCGAGTAGATCATGAGCTTACTCCCTCACACGGATGCTAGTTGCAGCCCGCGATCGTACGTTTCACGCTGGTAATATCAGACTGGAGGCGGGTGAAGTTTGCTTGGTAGTCTGTGCCCTGCGCTCGCGGTAGAGTGGTGTCGAGCGCGCCGGTTAATTCATTCAGATCTCGGCAGAGCCCCTGAGGGTTGCGGGGGTGAAGAATTTCGGGGCGGAGTTGGGTGTAGCGGGCACTGACGTTGTAGTAGACGGCCGCGGGGCTTCCCGGCTCCGCCTTCAGAAAACGCTGTGACGCATCAAGCAGTCGTTGCGTTAACTGATCGGCTTGAGCCCCACGCGCCATATCTTGCAGAGCGCGTAGAGATTCGCAGAGATTCGCGTAGGTCTGCGGGCGGTTGAGATGGGCTCCTCCCTGCTCCCACGTTTTCGTGAATTTGATCCCTTTGTCGAGCTCTGTCGCGGCGCAGTCATAATGTTGCGCTGGGTCCTGCTGCTGTTTAGCCAGTCGAAAACAGGCGTCGCCCTTCACGAGATGCGACTGTCCACAGACATCATCGACTTCTTCACAATTGATCGTCTCCTGCGCGACGCTCGCAAAGTCGCCCGCATTCGATTTTGTCTTGAGTGTGTCAAGTTGTTTTGTGGCGCAGCCAATGCCGAGGACTGTCAGGCATACTACCAGCCCTGAGATGAAGCGGTAGACCCTCATTTCTTCACCTCCTTGAGCACGTTGTCAAACACTTCTTTCGGCGAGCCCCCATTCTTATTGATCGCTTCAACCGAAAGCACCAGCGCATCCAGATCCGCTTTGGCTTGGTCATTTTTGTGAATCTCTTGCACTGCCTCGATCACCTTATCGTACCCGCCGGCTGGGGCGAGAGCCGTAGGATCGATCGTGCCTTTCAAATCGAGGTCCGCAGCGGCGTGGCGGAGTTCGTCGACCGCCGTCTCAAAGGCCTGACGCGACTCAAACCGGTTTGGGTATTGTTTCCACAATGCTTCGAGATCCCCCTGTTCGAGAAAGTCCTTTACAAGACTAACCATAAAGGGACGGTCATTTCCTTCCAGCTCTTTGGTAAATGCTTGCTTCAATGTTGGGCATTGCAGAATCAGCGAGAAACCCGTGTTGGCGTCTACCACAATAGGGGGAATAACCGCTGGCGAGAAAGGGAGATCTAAAATGCGAGCGCGCCAGCGATGGTACTCGACGCCAATCAGGGTCGCCGTTACGCCGACAACAGCGGTGATGAGCGCTATCGGCGGCATAGCAGCGGGGAGGACGCCGGCAAATGATCCCAAGGCGCGCTTCACGATGTCCGCCACTGGATTTTCATCGCGGAAAACATTGAGCACCTCCGTCGCTTTTGCAACCGCCTCAACCGGCTTTCCATCCGAGAGTTGTTGGGCAACCTCCAGGCCTTGTTGGAGCTTCCCTGCCACCTGTGTGAATTGTTCACGTCTCTCTTGCGGCAAAACGTCGGCGACCATGCGAGTAATCTCGATGCCCTTTTGTACTTTATCAATGAGGGCAGAGGCGTTGCTCGCATGTTTGTCCTTGATCGCTTCATCGCGCTGGGCCTGCATCTCTTGAACTTGTCCGTTCTGGTCTCCGCTTTCGCCTCCGACAGAACGGTTACCAAAATAAAATCCAAGGATCGTGCCCAAAAGAGCCGTTATGGTTTCCGGCGTGTTTCTTCCACTGAAAAGACTGATGGTGGTGAGCGCAAGTCCAACGATGACGATCAAGAGCGCCAGCACGGAGCGAATAGTGCCGACCGGCAATCCCGCTGGACTTTGGGAGAAAAGGAGCATGTTGTTCTGTTCTTTACAGGCGGTATAGTAACGATATTGCAAGAACCACATGTAGGCGAACAGGACGACGAGTTGCAACATCAGGAAGCCTATCGTCATTAGAAGGGCTGAAGGCTCATTCATGATCTGTCTCTCCTCTATCCTTGAAGTGAGAAATGTCGCTAGCGCAGACGCCTACAGGTGAATCTTGCGGCGCTCTGTAGTTGACCGCTCTGAAGAAGCTCCCACGTGCAAGCGCGGAAAGAAGGATACCGAGGTTGTGGGAATTGGTCAATGAGAAAAGACCATTGTCATCACAGGATGAGACAAGCAGAAAGCGCTTATTGCAGCTTTTTATGGAAGCTGCCCTGTTGCTTCCCAGCCGCCTCCCACGGCTTTGTAGAGTGCGATGAGATTCGCTACCGTCGTGCGTTGGCTCTGCACAAGTTGATCTTCAGCTATATACAGTGAACGTTGGGCGTCCAGCACCTGTAGGAAGTCGCCGATGCCCTTGACGTACCGATCACTCGCCAATTCGACTGCCCGTTGATTTGCTGAGACGGCGGTCGCCAACGTACGCTCGCGAATTTTCTCCTGGACATACGCAATGAGCGCGTCTTCGGTTTCCTGGAGCGCTGTCAGCACGGTCTTTTCGTACAACGCCAGAGACTGTTCCTCACGCGCATTTTGGACCTCGATCGTGGCGCGGATGCGCCCTGCATCGAAAATAGGCCAGAGCAGTGAGGGTCCCACTGACCAAAAGCGGCTCGCCGCTATAGGGAGATCGGTAACATCAATACTCTGTAAACCAATCACACTCCCTGTGAAAGAGAAGCGCGGGAATAAATCCGCGGTGGCGACGCCAATCCTCGCTGTGGCGGCGGCGAGGTCTTGCTCGGCGCGACGCACGTCGGGGCGGCGGCGCAGGAGTTCTGACGGCAGTCCCACCATCACTTCAGCCGGTAAAGTCGGAATCGGTCGCTCCGGTGTGAGTTCGTTCACAAGAGTCTCTGGCGCCTGACCGAGCAGCACGCTTAATTGGTGGATAGCTTGACGGGCTATACTTGCCAAACTCGGGATTTGTGACTGGGTCGTAGCGAGCTGCGCTTCGGCTTGCGCGACATCCAAAGCGCTGGTGAGCCCCGCATTAAATCGCGCGCGCGTGAGTTCCGCAGTCTGAGTTTGCGCCGCGATGGTATTGCGCGCCACGATGAGTTGTTGCTGTACTCCGCGCAGCTCCACATAGTCTCGCGCAACTTCCGCTATCAGCGAGACGAGCACATCGCGGCGATTTTCTTCTGCACTCGCAATGGCGGCGTCCGCCGCCTCAACCGAACGTCGGACGCGGCCAAACACATCAAGCTCCCACACCGCATCGAAGCCAGTCTGAAAGAGATTCGTGTCTGTCTCTTCCGATGACGGTATTCCCACGTTCTCGCTGCGCCGCTGTCGCGCGTACAGAGCATCGACATTGATTGTTGGCCACGCGTCGGCCGCTACTACGCCCCGCAGGGCGCGCGCCTCGCGGATACGTCCTTGCGCCACCCGGAGATCAAGATTCGCCTGCACGGCTCGTTCGACAAAAACATTCAACATCGGGTCGTTGAGATTCGTCCACCACCGCGTCACGGATGCTGACTGCGCGACGCCACTGTCTCCAGGAAGACTGCTCCATGTCTCCGGCAACGGCACGGCAGGGGTCCGACGCTCTGGACCAACCGTGCAGCTCGCGTCCCATACGAACAGCAGCAAGCTGAGAACGAGCGCGGTATTCCTTTTCAAAATATAGTGAGCTTGGACGTACATACTGTTGAGGAGCGGCGGAAAAAGCGATAGGCGCAGAGCTATACGGAACGCGAAGAGAGAACAAGAGGGTGGGGAAGCGTCCAGAGGAGGTGCTCCAGGTGGACAGTAGTATCTCTCGCGGCTCTTGACTGAGAGTCAGTGCGAAGTTTACGGTCAGCGGCAAAGATCTCTCAAAATGAGCGGGAAAGATTAAGTATGCACGTAATTAACGGAGCACGGTGCTTTCAAGCGATGATTTCCATGCGGGACGGCGTCCGCTTGAATACGTTCGTCTTCCTGTCGGAAAGCGGGGGGCCTCGCTATCCCGTGATTCTCCAACGGACTCCCTACGGCATCACCTCGCCCGAAGGACAGCACGTGACGGACTGCACCAAAGGGTGGCTGCCGGACCCACAGGCTCCGCTGCGGGGCTCGATCTTGCGTGGTTGGCGCGAAATCGTGCAGCATGGCTATGCGGCAGTCTACCAGGATACGCGGGGACGTTATGGCTCCGAAGGTGAAGATCATGTCTACGGCGACGATGCAACTGATGGTTATGACACCCTCGAATGGATCGCGAGTGAACCGTGGTCGAATGAGCGCGTCGGGCTGTCAGGCTCGTCCGCTGGGGCGACGACGGCGTTGGCTGCCGCTTCCCAAGGGCACCCCAGCGTGCGGGCGTTTTTCGCGCAAGTCGGCGGGTCAAGCATTTACGATGATGTGGTCTACGAGGGGCAATCGATCGAGATGGAGCGGCTCTGGCTGTGGGTCGCCAGAAATATCCCAGGGCTGTCGCCTTCTCACCGCGAGGCAGTAATGCGGCGGAGTGGTTTGAGCGCGGAGGAGCTGGCCGCTGTCGCTGCTTCAGCCAATGCTCGCTACCTGGCGCTGGACGCGGCGCGGCTGACAAACCCGCCGTTCATTGGTTCAGCAGACTGGATGCGCTTGCCGCTCAGTAAATATCCAGACTTCTCGGTGTGGCAGCCCTATCTGGATGAACTCATCAGCCATCCTGCCCCGGATGCGTTTCGGGCGCGGCATAACTTTCGCGCGACCATCAACGTTCCTGGATTTCACGTGACGACCTGGTTCGATATTTTCTTGACCAGTGTCTTAGCCGCCTTTACCGAGCTGCACGCGCGTGTCGGCAACCAGCGGCTGTGGGTGGGCCCCAACGCGCATTATTTTGTGTATGAGCGACGGTTCTGGCCGCGCGACCCGTACTTTGAGTGGTTTGACCACTGGCTCACAGGGGAGCCCGCCCAGATCATGGAGGAACCGGCGGTCTTCTATTCCCCGCGCGCATGGGTGGCGGATCAAAAGAACTATGTGCCCGATGACTGGAGACACGCAGAGCAATGGCCACCGTCGGGAACCGTCCAGCAGCGGTGGTATCTCATCGGGAATGGGAGCCTCAACACGAATGGCCCAAGCGGTGATGCGAGAAGTTACCTGTACGATCCCAATCGTCCGATTCCCACGCTTGGCGGCCGCAACATGTTGATCGAGGGTGGGCCACACGATCAACGCCCGGTGCAAGCGTTGCCGCACTATGGGTTGAGCTATCAAAGTGAGGTCCTTCAGGAAGACCTCACCATCGCGGGAGCGGTGGAGGTCACGCTCCGCGTTCAATCGAATTGTCGGGACACCGATTTTGTGGCGAAGCTGATCGAGCTGCAACCGGACGGCTGCGCCATGCTGCTGATGGATGGCGTGGTGCGGGCAATGTATCGTGACATTGCGGCTGGGCCACAGCCCTTAGCTCCTGATCAAGTCTACCAAGTAAAGATTCATCTCGGTGATATTCATCACACCTTCCCGGCTGGCTGCCGCTTGCAAGTGGATATTACCAGCAGCAACTTTCCCCGCCGCGCCCGCAACACCAACAGCGGCAACCCCGTGCTGGCGAACGACACTGCGGCGGACATGCGGGTTGCTACGAATGTGATCCACCACAGTGAGGAACAGCCCTCGTTCATCGTGCTTCCTATGTTGCCCGCTTCATCCGTAACAAAATAGCCGCATGACTCCAGAAGACCTTCAGAAGCGTCTCTTGTTCCGTGACAAGATGATGTTGATCATTAACAAGCCTGCTGGGATGCCGGTGCATGTGGGGCCTCGGGGTGGTCCTCATCTGGAGATGTATTTGGAGGCGCTGCGCTTTGGCTTGCGACGTGTGCCTATGCTTGCCCATCGGCTTGACCGCGACACCAGCGGCTGCCTTGTGTTGGGGAGAGGTCCAGCGGCGCTCAGTAATCTCGGCAAACTGTTTGCCGCAGGGCGTGTCCAAAAAACCTATTGGGCGATTGTGATGGGCGAGCCGCCGGAAAAACAAGGCATTATTGATCTCCCGCTGAAAAAAGTGACCAACAAAAGCGGATGGAAAATAGTAGCAGCGCCTGATGGCCAGCCAGCCGTGACGGAATACCGCCTGCTGGGTGGGGTGGAGGAAATCGCTTGGTTGGAATTGCAACCCAAATCAGGTCGCACGCACCAGATTCGCGTGCACTGTGCGGCGCTGGGTTGCCCCGTGCTCGGCGATCCAGTATATGGCCAGAGGCAAGAGCCGACTGAGCCCTTACATCTGCATGCCCGCGCTATCAGCGTGCCGCTTTACCCTGAGCAGCCGTCCGTTGCCGTGGAAGCGCCACCGCCTCCTCATATGCTAGCGGCGCTGAGAAAATGTGGATATAAGAGCGCCAATCGCTAAATAATTTGCCAAATCATCGACCACAACCTCAGGGTGTGGTATGAAAAAAGACCCTTCGGGAGAAAGGGTCAGATAGCAGGAAGGACGATCCTTCCCTAATTCAATAAAGTTTAACGTCCTAGTAAGGAGGAAAAGTATGGCGACTTCTCAGCAACAAACACCGGCAGCCGGATCGATCGAGCAGTTTGACGCGATTGTGATCGGCGCTGGAGTTTCCGGAATCTATCAACTGTACCGTCTCAAAGAGCTTGGTCTCAAGGTGCGGTGCTTTGAGGATGGCAGTGGTGTTGGCGGCACGTGGTATTGGAACCGCTACCCGGGCTGCCGTTTCGATTCCGAGAGTGAAACCTACGGCTATTCGTGGTCCAAAGAACTGTTACAAGAATGGAACTGGAAAGAACACTTTTCCGGCCAGCCTGAGAACGAACAATACCTCAATTATGTAACAGACAGGTTTAATCTCCGTCCCCTTATCCAATTCAATGCGCGGGTCGCCTCGGCGGTCTACGACGAAAAGGAAAATCGTTGGACCGTGCAATTGGAGAATGGTCAGCGCGCACAGGCGCAATTTGTCGTCTCGGCGGCTGGCATCTTGTCCGCCCGTTATACACCGCCATTTCCAGGCATCGACAGCTTCAAAGGCGAGTCGTTTCACACCTCGCGTTGGCCGAAAGAGAAAGTAAACTTCGCCGGCAAGCGTGTGGCGTGTATCGGCACTGGGGCCACGGCTGTCCAACTGATTCCCATCGTGGCCAAAGAAGCGGGCCATCTCACCGTCTTCCAACGCACGCCCAACTACTGTGCGCCATTGCGTAATGGCCTGGTTTCCGAGGAGACCCAGAATCAGTGGAAGGCCGACTACGGCCAAATTCACAAACGCGTTCGCGAAACTCCTGCGGGCTTCATGCACGATTTCGACCCGCGTAATACCTTCGATGTTCCGAAGGAAGAGCGGCTCGCGCTGTATGAAGAATTGTGGGCGCAGCCTGGGTTCAAGAAATGGCTGGGTAATTTCCACGACATCATGACCAGCCGTGAGGCCAACGAGGACTTCGCCGAATTCGTGCGCAATAAGATTCGCGCCCGCGTCAAAGATCCCGTGGTGGCGGAAAAGCTCTGTCCGAAGGACCACCCGTTCGGCGCCAAGCGCATTCCGTTGGAGACCGAGTATTATGAAGCGTACAATCAGGACAACGTCTTGCTGGTAGACATCCGGGAAACGCCGATTGAAGCCATCACCGCGAAAGGTGTCAAGACGAGTGACAAAGAATACGAGTTCGACGTCATCATCTACGCCACAGGGTTTGACGCCATCACTGGGGCATTGACCCGCATGGATATTCGCGGCGAAAACGGACAGACGATCAAAGAGAAATGGGACAAGAATGGACTCAGCACGTACCTGGGTCTGCAAACCGCTGGGTTCCCGAATTTCTTCATCGCCACGAATGCCGCGTTCTGCAACTATACCGTCTGTGCTGAGACGATCGTGGAATGGATTACCGATTGTATTCGCTACATCCGTGAGAAGGGGTATAAACGCATTGCCGCCACCCCACAAGCAGAACAGGCTTGGGGGGTGCATTCTGCCGAGTTGGCTTCGCAGACACTCCTCAGTGGTGGGGACTCCTGGTTCATGGGCGCCAATATTCCTGGGAAGAAACGCTCGCTCCTTCTCTATGCCAACACCGCCCCAGCCTATCGGGCTAAGTGTTCCGAAGTAGCAGCCAACAGCTACGAGGGGTTTCAACTGCAATAAGGCCGAGCTCCCAACCAACGGGGCGCCATGCGCGCCCCGGAGTGGGGAAAACGGTTTCACCGCCACGCTCAATAGCTCAACCGTAATACGCTCGCTATAGCTGGACCTATCGGGTGTCAATGAAGAGCCGTGAGAAAAACTGCTGGCGTTTATTGACACGGAATCACCACGCCGATATTCCCGGTATGCGCCTGACCACTGGGGCGCACGAAAGCCTGGAGCGGAAATACTAGGGTCGGGAACGGCCCGATGTAAAAGCCGCAGCCAAAGGCGTTCTTGTTCACAAAGAGAGAGTTGATAAACCCCGCTTGCGGGGCGCTGGCCGCACCTTGGAGGTAAATGCCGCGCGGATCTGGAAGACTCGTATTGAACGTGTTCCCCGTGAGACTGGCGGACAACACGTTCAATCCTGCTTTGATGGGCAGCATCTTCAGCCCGTCGGCAAACTGCGTCAACTGATTTCCGCTGACCGTCCACCCTGTGAACTGGGTCCGTTCATTCTCATAGTAGCCATAACTTGGCAGGGTTTGATCACCAAACGGAATATAGATCCCCATCGCACGGACACTGAGATCAACCGCCCCAACCGGAATGATCTGGTTCGTCGCCTCGATACTGTTGTTCGTAATCGTCGACTCGTCCGCATTACTCAATCGTACACCAAGTGAATTTTGCACCTGTTGAACGATGGTATTCCCCCTGACCGTTGTCCGATCGGGGTAATAGATAAAGTACGGACACTGCGGCTTGGGTGGAGCTCCGCAGATGTTCGTATCCCCTTCATTCACCACTCGCTCTAAGACCTCAACAACAGCCCTCGGAGCAAACTTCCCCGTTTTCTCATGCAGATTAGCAAAGCTTTCGAGATGATTTTGTTCGATGACCAAATCGGTCACTTTCTGCGCCTCAATAGTCACACAGTTCCGTGCGCCAATGATCGTATTATGCGCAATCGTGGTCTGGTCCGCTGTATAGACAAAAACACACCCGCCCTCCGTGGTCGGCGGATTGGCCAACGGGGAGGCTTGGATAGTGTTCGAGGTGAAGCTGATCCCGTGTGAACGCTGCGCACTCGCCGACCCCAAAGTCACCGCAACTTTTCCGCTGAGCCGTTCAAACAGATTGTGATCGATGTTGACATCGTACGGACCAAGTTCATTTGGGCCGCCCGTGGGCTCCATGTCCAGATCCTGATCTTGACCGCTGTTGAAAAAGTAATTCCCGATAATAGAGACATGGCCCACGTTCCGTTGAAAGGTGATGCCCGAGCGGTCGTTAGCGAGAAAGTCCGTACTGGTCACGGTGACATACTCTGTGAAAGGCATGGCCGTCTGGTTCCTTTCCGCCATGAGATTAATTCCGTCACCGTGCGCTTTGGTAATCTCCATGTGATCAACGACGACATTCGTCGCATTCAGCACCCGCACGTCATGCATGTGCTCAGCAATCCCTTGGGGCTCACCTTTCGCGTTTGGCGGACACTGGGTCGTATCCTCGGGCAGCTCACCATCAGAGCCATCGATGGTAAAGTCACGCAAGGTGACGGACTCGGACAGTTGGATCGAGAGGACATGCGTATCGCCACAGTAGGCATGATGCCCCGGCGAGCCTGGGGGATGAGGGTCGAGTTTGAGCACGCTCGCGCCGTTCGCCGCACCAACGATGGTGAGATGAGACTTTTTGCCAATATGCAAGGCGCTGCGATGCGGAAGTCCTGCCACGCCGTAGCAAATTTTATTCTGTGCAATATCGCATTTCGCTACCACACACTCGCCCGAAGGGAGCACGAGGGTATCGCCGGGATTGGCCAGATCGATCTTGGCCTGGAGCAATTTGGTGTTCTCGTTGGGGTTATTGCCACAGGGGGGCAAGGAGATGATTGCTCCTGTCGTTATTGCTGCGGCTAAAGACGTCCACGATACACTCAGAAGAATGAAGAGGAACAAGACGCTGCCCTTGGAGAACTGCTTTTTCATGATGCGCCTCCATAAAAGAGAAAAAGCTCCAGAGAAAGTCAGGAAGAATGGGACGGACGAGGACAGGTTTAGTGGGAGCGCCCGTCCTCGTTTGTCTTTCGTTTACTGGCAAATAAACAAATCGGAGTCGCAGATATCAGGCGGGCACAGCGTTTCACGACCATCGACCAAACAATTGACCTCGGTCGGTCCAGGGTGGCGACACGGAGTCGAAGAGTGAATCGCATACCGGCTGACTTTTCCTTCACGATAGTGGCTCCCGTCACACCCCAGGAAGTAGGAGCCTACTTGATTCGTGAACTCTGCATCGCTGTAGTATTCAGATTCAACTTCATTGTTGGGCATCGCAAATGATTGCGTGGCAGCGGCCCCAAGCAGTGTCGCAACAATCCCGAACATTCCTACAGTTTTCGTGAGCTTCATGGTTGTTCTCGCTTTCTGTGGTGACACCCGATCTTCTGTCTGACGGACGGAGCGGGTAAGTTTTCTGCATTAACGTCACAAATAGTTGCTTTCATTACGTTGGAGGGAGAGGAACATGAGAGGCCTCTCCCTCCGAGAATCCATACGGCGCGTCGCAGTACCCTTATGGATTGCAGTGCGGTGGATTCGTCGAGGTATCGGGTTTGGTGCAGAGCGGGCCCAGGCCGGTATCGGCGTCAGGGAGGCTGATCATAGCCAAGGGTCCTGCGTGATGCTCGCCATTAAAGGGCGTCGGCTTGGTGATATCGAACCCGCAGAGCGCCGCATCCTTCGGGTCATTGAACCAGAAGCCGACATGGAAAGTGTTGGTCGGGGGCAGCTTTATGTCTGGGTCAAAGCCGAAGATTTGATCCAGTAAAATAGTTTTGATCGTGGTCAAGGAGCGTCCCACATGGTTCGCTTCCAGATCGGATTGATACCAGGCTAGCCCAAAGCTTTTGTTGAATTTGTTGGCGAAGTCGGGGTCGGGGTGTCCGTTGGCCAGCAGGTTACTGCGCTGGACGGTGAAGAGATCAAACGCCAATCCTGGTTTGATGTTCTTCAGCTTGAGCACCATCACGTCGTTCCGCTTCCCTCTCACAACCGTTACATCAGCAATAGGCGGGCGTTGCGGGTCTTTCGGGTAGGCGGCAAGACAGTCAACGAACTGCGGGTTCGGCGTGAGGGAGAACTGAATCTCGTCTTGTTCAGCAGCAAAAATCGTCCCTGAGTAGGACAGCAGGAGCATACTGAAAGCGCCGAGCACCGTGGCGAATTGAAAGCGTTTCATGACATTTTTCTCCTTCTCGGTAGTAGCGCCGTGCAATTCCTCGACGGCTGCTAGCCTTAGTGTCTGCTTATTGCTTGTGTCGGGCGGAGAACCGCAGCAATGGCGTCGGCGTCAGCGCCGCAAGCAACCCGTTGGGCCTCTGTGTCGCTAGACCGTTTGCATTCCGTGTTCACGCCTCCTTTCCTCCTGGATTCCTCTCTTCTGTAGTGCTCTGAGTGTGCGTACTCGGGTTCAGGTGTCCCACGCCGCTCTGGCTCTGTGACAGGAAAGGCGGTAGAACGCAGAGGAACATGTGGTGCAGCAGCGTGCTGCTATGAGTGATGAAACGCAAAGAGACGACACCCTCCTGTGGGTTGAGTGGGTGCAGGCGCTGGAGCTGGCGCACGTAACGATTACCGCCGCCATCGACCCGACAGGGCGACTGGGGCCCATTGGCGGACTGTGGCCGAAATTACTCGCTGCTGCTCAAGACGCCGCCACGCTTGGACTTCTGCGTGTCGTCGTGGTAGCTGAGGAGCAATCTGACGTGGCTCCGGAACTGCTTGCTCCTGACGCCTCTCCCCTCAGAGTCGTAAAGGCGGCCACCCTCTGGGAAGCAGTACACAACCTGTATGAAGGTCATGGTCCTCGGGAAGCGGTGCGACGATACGAGCAGGAACAGAGTGCGACCCTGAGCCTCCTCGGCGCCTCGGCGCCGCTTGTGACGTACTACCAGGTGCTGCCCTTATTGCAGGAGGTGAAACGGGAACGCCTCCCGCAGATAGGACAAGAACGCCGCGAGGAGCTGGAGCCTCGAGACGAGCGAGATGGATTCCCTGAGGTGGATCTCGTGCGCTGGGAAGAGGAAGTGCGGCAGGAACGCGTGACCTATGAGTGTGTGCCTGTGGAGCAAGTATTTTCAGATTTTTACTCAGTAAATAAAAATGGACGCGATCCAGTCCCACGGTTTGTGGTGCTTGGTCCCCCAGGGAGCGGAAAGTCAACACTGACGCAATATTTAAGCTGGCAGGCGGCGCAGCGGCGCTTGCAGGTGTCCGGACGCGTCCTTCTTCCCGCCCGCATTCGCTTGCGGGAGTGGGAGGCCTGGGCGGCGAAGGAAGACGTGCTGGAGCAGAGCCTCCCTCAGTATTTGACGGAGCGTTACAAAGGTCTCTCGCCTGCTCCACGCCCCACACAATGGCGACACTGGCTCCAGCACGGCGAGGTGTTGCTTCTTCTTGACGGATTAGACGAAATTGAAGGTAGTCCCTTTTTCCTCACTGCATTAAAGACTGCATTGTCGACTTTCACAGCGTGTCCCACCGTGCTGACGTGTCGCACGGTGAGTTTTGATCAACATCGAGCCATATGCCCGGGCTTTCCACTCTTCACACTGGCGGGGTTCGATGCTGCCCAGCGTGATGCGTATATCCGAACTTTCCCTGCAGAGCATCGAGGCGACTATGATCCTGAGAGATTGATTACGCACCTCGATCGTACTTTTCACATCCTCCCGCTGACGGCCAATCCCCTCCTGCTGAACATTATGTGTTATGTCGTGGACGACGCGAGCGGCCTTCTGCCAGCGACTCGGGGAATGCTCTACAAAAAGGCGCTTGAAAAACTCCTGGCGCATCACCCCCAGCGGGTGAAGCCGCGCTATCCAGGTGAAGAGCCGGCGCTGGATGACCAATTGGCCGTACTGGAACGGATCGCACTGTATCTATTCGTAAAAAGTGATCAGAGGCTGACCTTTGCCGGAGAAGAATTGGGACACGCGTTAAAACGGGCGCTCAGCGAAGTAGGTTACGGAGACGCGCCCGCCCCATGGGCGAACGCGCTGCGAGTCGATCTGACCGAGAATAGCGGCATCCTGCGCGGCAGCCCTTCGCAAGGTTTCTTCTTTCTCCATCTCACCATTCAAGAATTTCTGGCGGCGGCCGCCATCGCTCGACTCGTCAATGAACATGGCTGGGACGCGCCGGTGGAGATCATCAACACAAAGGTCAGCGTCCGCCGTCTCGTCGATAGCAAAGTGTGGGAGCCGCGATGGCAGGAAGTCATGGTCCTTTTGGCGGGACAACTCCACGATCCTCTCCCTTTGCTACGGCTGCTCGCCGATGAGAGAAGCGATGATCTTTTCCGTTGGCGTCTGGCCCTGGCTGCACTGTGCCTCCCTGAGGTGCAGCTCACCGAGAGTGATCATCACACCGCTATTTTTGATCGCATTGTCACGGACACCTTCTCTCTTTGGTTTCAGCACGAACAGAACAGTTCCAGCGCCGCCGTACTGCACTTGGCTCGTGCTCTGCCAGCGCTTGGGCAGGTTCACGGGCGTATAAAGGGCGTCCCACTATTTCATTGGCTCTGTCAACGATTGCATAATCCCTCTGCTGAAGTGCGCTTGGGAGTCGTGGAGGCGTTTGGACAGATCGGACAGTCCGTTGCCCAACACGCTGAGGGGCTTTGGGCTCTGGTGCAGGCGACCCGACATGACACGGATGAACTAGTGCGTACTCGCGCAGTGGAAGCGCTGGGGCGGATCAGGGGAGAAGCCGCTCAGCGTCCCGAAGTGCTCTCCGCGCTGTTGCAGGCGGCTTTGCATGATGAAGACTGGTTCGTGCGGTCTGGGGCGGTACGAGCAATGGGGCAGATGGGAATCGTGGGTGTCGAGCGTGCTGAGATACTTTCAACCCTGAACGCTGCTTTACTCGACGAGAACGTGCATGTGCGCAGTCATGCGGCAGAGGCGCTCAGACAGGTCGACGGAACAACAGCCCCACATGCTGTGACAATCCCGCAACTGCAAGCACCACAGGAGAAGAACGTAGGTATACCTCCCACAGAGATCGCTACAGTACCGCACATGGGAGAGGCAGCAGCCCAACCCGCTGAGATCCACGCTATCGTCCAAGCCCTGTCTGCCGAGGACAGTGAGATGCGCCGTGATGCGGCAAGAACCCTAGGGCAGATGGAGGGAGGCGTTACTCAGAGCCCCGAAGTTCTCCTCGCTTTAGGGCAAGCCTTGTATGACAAAGATGGGGGCGTGCGCTCCGAGACGGCGAAGGCGTTAGGGCAAATGAAGGAAGCACTCCTCCAGCATCCTCAGGTGCTGTCGACGCTTGTGGAAGTATCATTGCATGACAAAGATGGAGGCGTGCGTACAGAGATCGCAGCGACGTTCGGACGGATAGGGGCTGCGATCGCCTCGCATGCGAGTGTGCTCCTTGCTCTGGTGCGACTCGTTTTACACGATAAAGACGGAGGGGTGCGCGCTCGGGCGGCAGGAGCTTTAGGAGAGATAGGAGAAGCGGCGGCGCGGCAGCCCGAAGTGACGTCCGCACTGTTGCAAGCCGTACATGATACGGATAGCAATGTGCGCTTCAGAGCAGCGGAGGCGCTGGGGCGGATAATGGCGCAGGGAGTGCGACTCTTCCGCCGTCGCTGGGGAAAAGTAGAAGTGAAGGAAACAAAAAGTTTGTCTACCTTATCTCCAATATTTGATCACTGATCATTGGGAAACTTGCTCACACGAGCCATGAGCAGGAACGCCTAGCCCTCTTCGGCCTGACGGTGAATCTCCACCTCAGTGAAACGCAACAACTCGCCCGCAACTTTATCGGTGACGGCAGTAAGCAGTGCGTAGTCGGTTGGAGTATAGATGTCGCCTGAGCGCTTGCGACCCAGACAAATGAAAGCGGCAGGAGGCTCATCCCGGCCAATCGGCAGCACAACCACCGCTCGTGAGCTTTCCAGCGCCGCCCGATCCTTTGGAGTCAGATACCTCCTCGCCGTGCGCCGCCATCGTTCGATATCAACTGGTGCGACTCGAGCGCGCAGCGCGTCGACCAACGGGCTCTTCGCCGCAATGACCGATGGGACCGCACTTCCCCGTACGAACGCCGGAGTGTAGGCATCATCGACTCGCCCATACGCCACGCAGCTTTCCGGCTGCAGCAAGGCGCACAGTCGCTCGCTGATCAGCGTCAGCAGGGCTTGGGGATTATCACTCATAGATAGTTCGTAGAGGAGATGCTTTACTCCACGCTCCAGCGCCTGGCGTTCAGGAAAGAACAACCACTCAATCCACGGATGTAGGTAGCGCTGGCCGGGCACAACCAGAGCCACAAGCAAGAGCTGCAAAATACTCTGTTCAGACGCCGGATCAATTCCGACTATGCCACCCATAGCCCGAGCAAGTTGAGGTCCACCCAGCAACGCGCCGCCGATCAGAAAGATCAACAGGATGGAGGACGCCGCTGTCGCGCTGATCAAACGGTCGATGTCAAAGAGGTTGTAGCGAAGAATGGCGATGCTGAGGCAGATTGGGATCAGGATAGGGGCGATCATGCTGAGCTCGTGAAGCCACCACAGAGACAGGTCAAGCGCGGTAACCACATTTGTGACTAGCACGGGGAAGGCGCCAATATAGAAGCCATAGACGACCCACTTGAGTTGGCGGCGACCCACAGGGCCGGTCCGCCGGTAGTTGCGTGTGAACAGCACGAGCAGCGTGGCAATGAACACCACGTTCGCTACAAAGACGGCGCGGAGCCCGATTGCGGGCGGCAACGGCACGCCGAATACCCAACTGGCCGCAATCGGCCCGAAGACGGCAAAGAGCCAGGGCCAGACGGGCATCCGCATTCCGGTGGGCACAATTTCCTCCGGAAAGATCAGTGCAGCACGCAGAATGAGAGGGACATTGACGAGAGAAGAGCAAAGGAAGACAACGACCCAGGCGTAGGTCTGCATGCGCGGCCCGCCAAAGAAGAAGGTCCAGTGAAAACTGTAGGCCATGCCCGCGAGAAAGAACAGACGCGCTGCACGCGAGCCAGAGGCGCGCAGCAATACGAGCACGGCAGTCACCGCACATCCCAAGGCTAGGAGGAGAATCCGCCAAGGAAAGGCCACGGGGATGAGGTTCAATGAAGTCTCATGGTGTTCTCCGGCCTGTATGAAAGAAACACGAATTCGCAGCTCTGGGTCCGTTTCCTCATAAGCCCGGGCGACAAAGCCAATAGGCCCTACCCCCCGGAGGTCAGTGTCGCCTAAGCGCACGAGCTGGTCGCCGATCATCAAGCCCGAGGCTTCAGCTCCGGTTCCGGGCCAGAAAGCGCGCACCACTGGATAACTTTCAGGTTGCTCAGGTGAGGACACGACGATGGGGACCCACGCGAGTCGACCCCGGAGAACCTCATGGACGTGCAGCGTGAAGCACCCCAGCCAGAGCGGCGCGAGCACGACTAAGAGGACGATATCGAGAAGTTGTAGACGTCTCACTGTTCTCCTAAGAGGGTAGAAGCCGGTGGGGTCTCCCCGTGTATTACGGTGCTACAAAACGAATTTGCACTCGTAAGCGAACGAGTGAGGCGAGGCCGTCAGCCTCATGATCAGAGCGCTTCACGAATGAGATGTCCTTCGGAACATTAACTATGACCGGCCTTCCAGTCACACCGAAAAGATCACGCACGGCGTTAGCCATTTCGTTGTCTCCCTCCTGAAAAAGAAAACTACTCAGGAGCGACCGAGGGGCATTGTCAGCGAGTGAGGCGATGAGCGTGGACTCGGTCACGCGGCTGTTCGTCAGCGGAGACCCAGTGTCAGCGAGGAATGGGCCTTTCATGAGCGCATCAGTCAGCGTCTGGAAGTCGTGCCCCTCCAGGTTTTGGTAGGTCTGCGCGAGGAAGTGCGTTTCTCCTTTCTCCCGGATCTCTAGGAGCACAGTAGCGGCGACAACGTTGGAGACTTCCTGAGTACCGTCGAACTTGCTGACATCATCGTCCACAATGAGAGTGACCGTAGCCTCGAACGTCGTGTCCGGCCCACGGAGAAATTTAATCTTACACGTACTGTTCGGACACATGGCGTCATCCGGGCACTCCTGACCTTTGTTCGGGCCACCTTTGCAGACATGGGGAAGCTTTACCTCGCGCCGTGGAGGCAGGGGCGCGTCTGCGTGAGCAGAGTCGGTGGCCATCAGCAATGCAGCAAAGGCAAGGCTATGAAACAGATATCGGGAGCGCATGATTTACCTCCTTTGTCATTTTCGTTTGCACCAGTCTACATAATAAAGCGATGCGACGGCGGCATATCCAACTGCAATCCAGACAACACTATTCCCCCACCGTTGATACGGGGTCTGTGCTTGGGAGAGACGAATGGATCCTGTCAGCACTTCAGGCGCACCGAAGCTACTGAGTGCAACCACACGTCCATACGGATCAATGATGGCCGAGAACCCAGAGGCAGTCGGCCGCACAAGGTAGCGCCGGTTTTCGATCGCGCGCACGGTGGCAATATCCAGGTGATGGCGCGCAGGTGCGGCGTAGCCCGACCAATCATCGTTCGAGGGATTGGCAAAGACCTCAGCGCCCTGCAGAGCAAAGTCTCGTACTAAGTCAGGAGACATCGCCTCGAAGCACACGAAGGCGCCAATCCGTGCGTCCCCAGTACGCAGCGCATGGGGATGGCGACCCGGTTGATAGGTCAATTGTTCCTGGGAGAGATGTCCTCCGAATTCAGCTTCCTCTGCAAAGGGCAACAGACGGATCTTATCGTAACGGCCTGCAAGTTTCCCCCGGCGGATGAGAAACACCGAGTTATGATAATAGAGATCCGCAACACCGTACCCGTAGTACGGACCGCCGAGAACCAAATCAACCCCGAGGTCCCGGGTAACGCTGAGCACCGCCTCTCGCTCGGGGACATCCTCCTGCAAGTAGAAGTCCACGGCGTACTCAGGCCAAAAGATGAGGCGGGGGCGCGCCGCAGAGATCCCCTTCGTGAGTGCGAGGTAACGGTCAAGGTTGGCCGTGCGATGCTCCGGGTTCCCGCGAAACTGACGCTCGATCGCTCCTTGGATCACGGCGACCTTCACTGGCGCCCCAATGGCAAAAGTTTGCGAGAGCCGCCACTGGCCGTAGAACAGCACACAACCAAAGATGGCGACAAGCCCCAGAAAAGAGACTGCAACTCGACGGCCGCGCAGCGCAGGCGAGACGAGCCCCGTGAGGAAGGCGTTGCTCGCGGCAATGAGCATGCCGACTCCATAGGGTCCGGTCGCATCCGCGATTTGCATGAGCCATGGAAGCGCCACCTGAGAATACCCTGCCAGCGCCCAGGGATTGCCAATGAGGAGGTTCGCTCGCGCGAACTCACACGCGCCCCACCCGGCGGCAAGGAGCAAGGGGCTCGCTACCTGGCGGCGTGCGAGCCAAGAGAGCCACGCTGCGAAGGCGCCGAAGTAGATGCCCGCGAGCCCGACACTCAAGGCAAAAAAGCCTAGCCAGCCGACGATAAGCGGAAACCGAAAATAGTGCGCCAGCGTCTCGGGGAGCCACCAGCAAACCCCATACTCTGCGACCACCGCCCACAGGACGCCGTACGCTGCGGCGACGCTCGGGCGCACCATGGAAGCGGAAAGGAAGAAGGGGACAAGCGCGACCCACGCGAGCGGGAAGAAGGAGACAGGGGGGAAGCTGAGCGCGTAAAGCAGGGCTGAGAGTACCGTGAGGAAGAAAGGAACCATCATTGTATGCACGCCGCTCCTAAGCCAGAGATTCATACGATAGTCTTGCATCTTACGCAATCCTCAAGAGTTGCCGGCAAAAATGATTTCCGTCCGTTGGCGAGAGGAGTGTAGTGCTCTCACCGCGACTTTTCTGTTGAAGGCTCCTTCAATTTCCAACTCAAGGATCAGAGAGAACCATTCGCAGCTCACTCAGATCCCTACACGGCTATTAGGAGAAAATTTGCAGCACTCCATACAGAGGAGGTTAACTCTATGGCGACACCAGTTGAATGTACGCTGTTAGACCTCGTTCAGGCCGTGAGTAAGCTGACTGAAGAGGAGCAAGAAGTGGTGGCGGTAGTTGTCTCTCTTGTAAATAGTGGTCGGGTTCGTTTATGCGGCAACTTCGCCGGCGCCAAAATTAACTTGCCCGCCTCACTCTCTCCTTTTCCCCGACGCTTGTGGCCCATGCTGTTAGGCTTACACCAGTCAATATAGTAAAGGATTCGCAAACTGCTGGCGAAAAAAAAGAGACGGACGGGAAGCTGAATGCATAGAGTGGAGCAGAGAACACGGTAAGGAGAAAAGGAATCTTCATTCTGCGTACTCCGCACCCAGCTAGAAACTCAGACGATAGTCTTACAAATTACACAATCTTCGAGGGTTGCGGACAGGACGATTTGTGAAGGCGAGGAGGATCATTCCAGGTCTCGCAGGAGCTCTGCGGCGGCTTGCTGCACCTGGAGGCTACTATCGTTGTGCGCCACCTGGGCGAGAATCGTTTGCACCCTGGCATCTTCCTGCGCATACCCTCCCAACTGTGTGATCGCGTCTAATCGCACATAGGGATCCTGATCATGAAGAGCAGTCTGTATGAGCGTGTCAGGATCTATTACGACTTGAGAGGCAGCGTCACTGTCAGGCGGCGTTTTCTGCAGTGATGAGACAGACTGTAGGACGAGTGCAGCCTGTCTCTCTCCTTCCCTTCCGGAGGAAATCCAGATCTGGGCGAGCCTCGTTCCTGCTCTAGCAGATGAGTAAAAAAGCAAAAAGTTCTTCTCTCCAAGAATTCGTCGCAGCGCCTCAGCGAGGGGCAAGGCGGTAAACTTCGCCGATACGAGCTCTTCGCCATCCGGGCTCAGCCACCGGACCTGCGCCCCGCTGAGCCTGCTCACCTCCGCCATCACCTGCCGTAACGGTATTCCCTCGATATGGGCTGCGAGCTGCCCATCTTGGAGAGTTATCTTCCCGGAAAAATTCCTCGTTACAGCATTTACTGCATACACAGTGCTAACAGGCGCACTCCCCATAATGAGGCTCATCAAGATGCCGCGCAGCCGACGGTTTGTAGTCCAAGAAGGCCGGATCACAGCAAGGATTGATTGTTTCATGCTCTCGTCTCCAATATCGAAAGTCTTCCGGCCTCTCCTTATGTCGGCAGGCTCCGCTTGGGAATCTGGCGGTAGAACATTGCAAGAAAAGACGGGACTGGTCTTCGCCTACGCCGTTCCCTATTATCCTAGTCGAGCGAAAGTTCTTATGATCGCCAGACTCGGCCCTGTCATGTCAACAATCACACTATGCATTTTCAAGCGCGCCTTCCAATGATCGGATTACTCGCGATCATGGGCGCACCAGTACGATCTGGCGTCAAACTTCGAGCAGGTTCCTTCGAAGTTGCGTTCGTCCGCATCGCCATTGAAAGTGACGTCCCTATTCCCGCAGAGCGCTGAGTCATCGCCAACGAGGTCTGGCCCCAGCCACTTGCCATTGGGATTGTACGCGGCGTCTAACCCAGTGTTGATGTACAGGTAGTAGAGATCTCCGTAAGAAGCCACATAGCCAAACTGATTACGGCATAACCGCATCGCCTCATCGAAGCGAGTCGCATTTTGCTCGAACTGGCTAATACAGAGTCGTGGTCCAGCTTGAATGTATCCTGGTCGACAGGTAGCGGTAGGAAAGCCCGCTGCCGCTGCAGGTTTCGCCGCCATGAGCATCATGCCCAACACGCCAATACCCATGATCTGTACCCAACACGAATTTCGATGTAACACTTTTCGTCTCCTTATGAGGGTCTTCATTCGTTGATAAAATTAACTACAACCCTTGCTGCCCGCGCGAAGCCATAGAACCCTCAGTGACTTATCCTGCAGGAGTCGCAAGGAGGCTGATGAATCAGCAACATGTTGGATTACGTCATTGTTTCTTTATCTCCTCTCCACCGATTTTAGTGTTGTGTAGCGCCCGCAGTTGCAGTAATGTCGCGAAGAAAGCGACACTTGCCAGAGTTAGAGAAAATTTGCCCAGGAAAGTGCGCGGCATGACAGACGATGAAGCGCAGGCGGTGCAGACGAGGATCAAGGATTTCCTCAACGACGAGGGTGGCCGAGGGCTCGATGTCGGGAACCCGTCACATCTTGTTTTGTTGTCGGATCAAGCGCGCCCCGGGCTCGCCACCGTTGCAGAAGACGAGCTGCGCATGGTGGCCGCCGCATGCTGGTTAGGGCCGCCTGCCGCCAGCATTCCGCCAACCGCGCTCCGCGAAAATCTGCTCGGTCTCCTTCGACAACATGTTCCAGACGAGCAAGCCCGAGTGGCGCGGGTCATGGAGTTTGTGATCGCATATGGCTGCGGAAAGTGGCGGGAAGTCCAGGCAGGAGGCGGCGGATGGGAGCACCGCTGGCAGGGCGCCATGCGGGGCTTAGTGCGTGCTCTGGAACCGGCTGTAGCCCAGGCAAACCGGTGGCTAGCGGAGCATGTCGTTGGGTTTCCTCGGGACCGAGGGAGCTCACGCATGAAAGACTTCCCGGAGGATACGGCGGTGTGGTCCGACGCTTGGATGCTGGCGACCCGGCTGATAGGACCGGAACACCTTTTCCACGTGGAAGAGAACGACTCTCTCGCTATTACATGCCAGCACGATAGGACCGAATGCGCTTCCTCCGCGCAAGACTATCAGCAGATCATCTTACCCGGCGCCAAAGCCGTCTGGACTATACAAGAGGGGATGGGAGTCTTGAGTTTGCCAAGCCATCAGTCCCTTACTCTGGACAATGGAACTACGGTGTTTCTTGTTGCCCGCGATGAGGATGTGCTGATAAAAACCGTTGGGAATGGACACGGTCAGCAAATCCGGCTCTTCGCTGATGAGGACGCCACTCTGCAGGGGCCGATCACGCTAGCGATCTGGGAGTGCACTTGCGGCACTACTCATTGTCCAGAGCGTCATCGTCTGCACCGGTGGAATCCTGTGCAGTTGGTGCGAAAGACCGTTACGGAAGAAAGCCATGAGCAAAAGGAGGAAAGGTCAATGACCCTGTGGGATTTTGTCGCCTCAGCAGTCAAAGGGCCGCAACTGCAGATCCAGACTGGCTCTTTTGTCCAAGGCCTGTACTTCCCTTTGTTGGCCCAGGAGGATTGCGCCCCATGAGACTCCGGCTTGCCCCGGTCGAATGTAAAGAGTGCGCCACCGCGCAGTGCGACACTTTGTACGAAGGGCTGCACTGTCCACGGTGTCGGCAACCGTTCACCCCTCAAATGACGAGGAAAACATTGCGTGACCGCCTGATTCTTGTCGATGTTGACCCTCCTGTGTACGAATCAGCGCAGCGCTGCCGCTGCACTGAGTGCAAAAATCTTTTTGACCTTGTTGAGCGCGACGTGGCGGAGCGGGCCAAATGCGGAGCCTGCGGGAAACCGTTATTCAGCAGAATACAGATGCAGGAAATCTGGAAGGCGGCGGAAACACTCTTGCAGAGAGCGAGAAGACTCGACCGAGCACGGAAACACGGACACCCTTGTCCTCACTGTGGACATCCAACGCCTCTCATGAGCTGGTGCCCTTTGCACGACTCCTCCTTTCAGGTTGGCGCCACTGGCGGCTTACCCCAAAATCCCATCGTTGTGTGGGTTCGTACATTCCAGTCCGCTGCATCGTGGGAAGAAATCCAGGACCGCGACTGGCAACAACAAGACGGACCCGATGAAGAGTCGATGTTCGATGAGACAGAAACAGCAATGTAAGAGAAGAGATACCCCGCCATGCCCAAAAACAGAATAAGTGAAAGACCATCTCCGTCGCAGAAAGGACGCGAGGTTATCGCAGAAGCCGCCCAACTTTTGCAACAGATGCAGTTCTCGCAAGACTATGGCGCATACATAGAAGGCCGGTATGCTGCCGTGAGCGTGGACCCACGCTGGAACGTTGACCACGAAACTATCTGCGTCCTCGTTACCTGTTATCCATTCGGGCATCGCCGTACGGATTGGGCTGCCCTCCCAATCTATGTCTTACCGAAGAGTGGAGGACCGGGAGTCCATGCCATTACGCGCTTGGATGCACGTGGGCAGGCATTCATCCCTAGGCTCCCACCAGGAGACTACTCTTTGTCCCTTCGTCTGAGACCGATCCGGGTTGAGCCTGTTCTGTTGCGCCCGTACGAACGCTTGGCGGCGCAGGGCGAAGAGGAGCCGGACGAACGCCGACTGTGGCGTGGAGAGGGCGAGGAAGGCGCCATTCTCTGGACCATTGAGGCGACAGAAGAAGGCGATGTGCAGGTTGCCTTCGAAACCAGCGAGGAACGTTTTGCCGGATGTCTCGTCGTCTTTAGCCTGGTCGATCAGGACAGCAAGCGCGTGCAATACAGTCATCGTCTCACTCTGGAACCGGCAAGGACCCCAGGCAAGTGGGAAGGGTGGTGTTCCATCGGCTCTCAGACAGATTTTCAAGGCGCTTATGAACTCGTATTCGAGGTTGCGCCTCCGGGCAAGGCAACCTGAGCGCCGGAGGCGCGTATGCCATTAGACCAGATCCAGACGTTCAACGATATTGAAGCGGCATGGCGCAGAGCTGAGCGCGAATCTGACAAGCGAGCAATGTGGAGAATGTTAGCGAGAGGCGGGTGGCTTACCGCGTGTCGCGAGGCAGTGCACAGAAACGATCGAACAACGTTAGAGACCTGGCTAGAGGCGCGTGACTCACTAATGCAGGACATCCTACAATTTGCTGAGGCAGAGACCGCACAAATTGTGAGGACTTATCTACGCTGTAGCCTCGCCGTCTGCCGGGCGCAGGAGGACGCCCCACGGCAACTGCTCGCTGCTGCGCCAGAATTAGTTGCTGTCTCTATGCCAGTTGGATTCTGCCGCGATCTTATGCTTGCGCTTGTCGGGGAACCGCTCCGGACGGCAATACAGAGCCTTTCACTCGCAGTCTTCCTTGTAGACACTGCTCGAAGCGAAGGAGTTGGAGCCACGCTGACCTTAGAGTTGCTTGGAGATGGGAGGAGAGAGTGCTACTCCGTTCCCGAGCTCGCATTCATGCGAGATGCAGACTTTCGCCAAGCAGAAGAAAACGCGCGCTTCTGTATTGAAGGAATGGGGCTGTGGCGACAAGAGTGGGATGTGCGCTGGCGGCTGCACAGACGCGACGGCAAGCCGCTCCTCACTCTTGCTGGTCCCTCTCTCGGGGCTGCGTTTGCTCTTGGTTTCGCAAAACTTTTTGCCTGATCTCCCAGGCATTCTGGCAGTATGAGAAGTTCTTTTGAGATGGACTGTCTCTCTTAACAGCTTCAGAGGGGCCAGCATGAGTCCATGACAAAGAGGATTCCTTTCGTTAATAGGACAACCTTCCGACATGCAAGTGGAGATAGGGATTTGGGTAGTCGTTTTGGACGGAAATGAAGCAACACGACAATGAGCGGTATGGCCTCACCTGGAAGAAATTCGTCCATAGGAAACTAAAAAATTGAAGCATTGTAGAGCTTGCCAAAGGAATGGCACACGCGGTAGAGAAACAACAGACGGCGGAAAAAACTTCTGAGCCGCCGAGAGAAAAAGGAGGGTTGTGTCTTCTGGCCCTTCTGGTGAGCGCGGATCGTGCAGGCTGCGACAGTGTCTCACTCAAATTGATCTTTTCCACACTCTTCTCCTAGGCCGCGCTTGCTCTCCCGCTTCTCTTGCAGCTGACGGTTTGGCTCTTTAGCTCTTGTTCGGTCCCGTTCTCATGTACGGATGTCCTAAGGCGCTTTTATTTGTGATAGCGGAGCACGTGGAGGAGAGCACAGTACAGATCTCTGATGTTTTCTTGTTCATGGTTGTCTTTTCCCATTGGAATGTCGGGATACCAGGATGTAGTTGCAAGCCTTTCGGTTGCTCTCCCTAAGCGACTGAGGTTTCCCGAGAAGGTAGGACCCCATGAGGCCCGGCACGCCGCTCCTGCCTGGTGTCCCTGCCATACAGAAAGGGCGGAGCCATGCGCGTAAAGGTCCTGGTATATTTCCTCCTCTTCCTCACCCTCCTAATGGCAGCTGAAAGTCTGCCGCAGTCCGAGATTCCAGCAATAGCCCCGCCCGCGTTTGTCCTTACCATCCAAAACCAGCGCCTCTCGCTCGAGGCCGAGCATGCGTCAGTCCAAGCGATTCTGGAGGAGATTGGGCGACGGATGAATATCGAAGTGGTGGGGCAGCTACCAGCACAGGAGCAGATCACGCTCACCTTTGCGCAACTCTCTCTGGAGGAAGCGCTTGGACGGCTAGGGCGCTACACCAATTATGTGTACCTCACGCGAGCGGTCAACGCGCCGGAGCGGATCAACAAAATTATGATTTTTCCCAAGCGGGAGACCACCGTCCCGGCAAGCCAGCCCGGGCAAGTGGGGGTAAAGACGGAAGAGCGCAAGCCAACGTCACACCCAGAACCCTTGCACTTTGAGTTTGATCCCTCGCATTAGTGAGGAGCACGCCCGGTGATTCGACGGCGCCTATCAGCGGTGGTCGTCCAGGGATGGTTTGTTGCGCGCCTGTGCGTGTGGCTCTGTCTCCTGCCCGTGCGATTACGCCTGCAGACACTGCCTACCCTTCTGCACTGTCTCACCTCTATCCACCGTTCCCCACTATGCCGCCACGCTCTGGAGTTGGACCGCGCGGTGGCGATCACCGTGCGCCTCTGCCAGCTCGGCTTCTTTCGTTCCCCGCTGTTTCCGCGGGCGTGCCTACGCCAAGCTCTCGCGCTCTCTCACGTCCTCACGCAGATGGGCTACCCGGTCCAGATCCACTTTGGCGTCCACAAGGAGGGACAGACGCTGCAAGGGCATAGTTGGGTGACGCTGCAGGGACAGCTGGTGGCTGAGCGCACGTCCCCGGATCGCTTTACTAGCGTGTACGCGTATCCTTTCGCTCCCCCTTCGCTGCGAGAGAGCGAGGGCACTCACAGAAAACAGGACGGCATAAGGAGGACACCATGAAGACGACTCACGATCAACGTTCGCCGCAGGAGCCACAGGACTCGGCATCAGCGCCCGCGTCCACACCAGAGAAACAGCCGTGGCAGGAGCCCAAACTGACGTTTGTAGAGCCGATGTTGACCAGTCACGGCACGCTCGAGGATGTCACGGGCTTTTTTGGCGGGTTTAGTCCAGGGCAGCAGAAATCCTCGGGCCCACGGTGAGCGCGATGGCCCGGTACGCCTTTCAGGAGCTGACATTGGCTGTGGAGCAGAAAGGACTCGGGGAGAACGAGGTAGCGTTGGCTGGGCTTCTCCACGACCTGTCGTGGGTCCGTGTCGCGGCCAGCCGGACGCCGCCGTCGCTGCGGTTGCAGGTGCGCCGCGCTTGCCAAGCCGCGCTCGTTCCTGCACAAGCTCAAGCACTGTTCCGGGCCGATGAATTCTGCGGATTTGCCAAAGGAGACGAGTTTTACCTCACCGATGGCGCCTCTCTTGTGCATCTGCAAGCGAAGCAGAGACAGGGAACCGTATTCCTCGCCCCATCCTTTGCTGTGAAGCCCTTGCTCGTGCAGGCAAACGTCTGGACCTTTACCCTGCTCAAACTTCTCCGCCCGCTGGGGTTCTATAGCCTCCACGCCGCCGGCGTGGTGAGCCCCACCGGTCTAGGCCTGCTTATTATCGGTCCATCTGGCAGTGGCAAGACAACCTTGGCCTTGGGGTTGATCCGCCAAGGCTGGGGGTACCTCTCCGATGACGCCGTGCTCCTCCGGCTGCAAGTGGAAGAGGTCGCCTCTGTGGCCGTGCGCCAGCAGTGTTATATCGACGCGAACGCCGCTACTTTGCATGTTGATCTCCCATTAGAAGAAGAAGCCGTGCCAGATACCGTGGGAGGGCGCCGGCGTAGGGTCATCCTCGAAGCCGCCTACCCGGGGCGGGCGCTCATGAGCTGTTTGCCCCGGGTGGTAGTGTTTTCCCACATCGTTTCGCAGACACAGAGCAGCTTGCGGCCCCTAGACCGCGTCAGCGCCTTGAAGCGCTTGCTCGCGAGTAGCGCCCCGCAATTGTTCGAGTCCGCCACGATGGTGCAGCAGCTAGACGTCCTGAAGCGCCTGCTGCAGCAGACCGCGGTCTACGAACTGCACGCGGGGCGCGACCTGCTCCATGATTCCATGACGCTGGTGCGCCTCTTGGCCGAAGCGGAAGGAGGGGCGCGATGGCCCGCCTGGTGATCGAGCTCACCAACCGGTGCAACCTGCGCTGTCAGCACTGCTTTGCCGAGCGGCATGCCGCCACTGGGGAGCTGCCGCTGGAGATCATCGAAAAAGTCCTGCGGGAGGGAAAAAGCTGCGGCATTGACCATCTCGCGTTGACTGGGGGAGAGCCCACCCTGCACCGGCAGTTTGACGAGATTCTTCGTCGGGTGTGTGCAGAGGGCTATACCTTCAGCTTTGTCAGTAATGGTTTGAATTTTCCCCAGATCTACTCTTTGCTCATGCTCTACCGGCAGTGGTTCACGGGGGTCACGTTCAGCCTGGATGGGGCCCGAGAGGAAACACATGACCGGCTCCGGGGCACAGGCTCGTACCGGCGGGTGCTACGAGCGGCTAGTATTTGTGTGGTCAAGGACCTGCCCTTTATGCTCAACATGGTGCTCACCGCGCAGAATCGGCAAGAAGTCAGCGAGATGGTCCAGCTCGCGGGCCAACTGGGGAGCCAGGGGGTGCGCTTTGGCTTTTTAATGCCGACGCCTGAGACAGCGCAGAGCCTGTTGGATCTCTCCCCGCACGAGCGGCGGGAGGTGGAAACTGAAATCTGGCGTGTGCAAAAGAGCGCGGCGGTGCCGGTGGGCATGGCCCCAGGCTATTTCAGCGTGTCGCCCTTCTTTCCCTGTGCCCCGCTGACGCTCCAGGAGTACAACCTGGATTACCGAGGGAATCTTACGCTCTGTTGTCAGCTCTCCGGGTATGCTGGAGCTGCCTCGGGGACCGATGTGGTGGGGAATCTCCACGAGGACAGTGTGGCTGAAGCAGTGGAGCAGTTTCATCGGCGGGTCACCACCTACTTAGCTGATAAGCAGGAGCGGGTGAGGCGTGGAGGATTGAGTGAGGTGAACCATTTTCCATGTTGGTACTGCGTCCAGTATCTCGACAAGGCGTCATGGCTTCGCCACGTGCCCCAGCACCCATGGGCGCAAGGAGGCCGCCCGCTCGGAGCAATGGCGGAAAGTTAGCACACCCTTCGACTTCGCTCCGCTACGCTCAGGGCGAGCGGGTAAAGGAAAAAGAAAGTAAAAGCCTCGCTCATGCTGAGCCCTTCGCTCCCGCTCATCCTGAGCGTAGGGGCAAAGCCCCGGAGTCGAAGGACGCTCAGGATAAACTGCGGCGCACAGCGCCGCAGTCGAAGCGCGGGACTCCTTAACTTCATGCTATTGCCCGCTCGGGGCAGCAAGACGCACTGATCACCGAGACATACACGGGTCCCCTCTTCCTCGCACTCGTTGAGACCGTACGAGCAGAGGAGGAGAGGGGACTGCTCTCTTGGAGCGCCACACTGACGATTACGTGAATGAAGGCGGTTGCACAGCAATGCAGTCGTATGGAACCACCGCTCCCCCCGTGCGCTGCGTGGTAGCGCACAGGCGGGACCGACGAAGGAGGGACATCGTATGAGCACGAAGATGCACACAGACAGGATAAGGCCGGACTGGCGTGGGCCCAGCCTCGCGTTACGACCCATCGCTACACAACAGGTACACACATTGCTCTTCCTCCTGGTGATGGCGGGATCGGTACTGTGTGGGACGTCCTCTGCTGATCTCACGAATGTGAACGACCTGGTGAGCCTTTCCGCGCTCCCTGGTACGTTCTGTACCATCCTCAATGACACACAACAGGGGATCGATGGGAGCCAGACCTGCATCAACCCTTCCAATCAGGGGAAACCGCTTCAAGACTTTCTCCTCCCGGCGGAACTGCGAGCCCTGGAAGGACTGTCCTGCCCAGAAGAATTTCCCGATATCTTTCTCTTTCGGGCCGTTCTCGTGAACAAGGATTCCAACCCCCCGCTGGCAGACCTCCAGATTCAAGTCACGAACTTCCCCCCAGACCACCGCGTGCTGTTTGGCGGCGATACGGAGGTGTTCTCCGACGAACCGGGAGGCGTCGGGACCATCTTGACGCTGGACGATTTGCTGCGAGACCCGCCCGGCCTCCTATGTCCACTGGAAACCCTCCCCAGTTTTCCTGTTATCGATTTGCCGTTTGCGCTGTGTTTAAAGGATACCCGTCCTTTCACCTTCTCTGTGGATGTCTTGGGGAGAGCGGATCCGGACGCTGCACCCGACTGTGAGGAGGAAGAAGACCAGCTTGGAGGAGGGAAGTGACATGGTGACCTTCGATCAGCGCCTGTGTCCTCACCCTGAGGTCGTCGATACGGAGCTTGAGGGGCAAGAGACCGTGCTGCTACATCTCGAGCATAAAACCTACTATAGCCTTAACCTCACCGGGACGCGGATCTGGCAGGGCCTCAAACAACACCGATCATTGCGGGCCATTAGCCAGCAGTTACAAGCCGAGTTTGATGTGACTTCAGAGCAGGCGGATCAGAGCATGCTGGCCCTCCTAGAAGCACTCTCCCATCACCAGCTTGTCCACCTGTTGGAGGGCTGAGCCGCTGCAGGCAAGGGATCTGAAGGAGATCCTGTGCCTGCACCGAACTTCGCCCTGTCTCCTGAGGCGAATGGCTCGCTCGGTGCGGCGGGGGGCCCCTGTCATCGGAAGACTGGCTGGTGAGTCGTGCGTGCGGAAATGGAGCCAACACGAGAACAGCCCTTCACTAACGGGGTGTGCCCTGAAGCGGAGATGCTACTCTGCTGCGTACGGACTTATCTCAATGACGACAGAACCGAGCTTCTCAAGCGACTGCTCTGCACGGAGCTCAATTGGGAGTGGCTGTTCACCCTCGCCGGTCGGCATGGACTGTTACCCCTCGTGCATCGCACGCTCACAAGGCTCGGCCCGGACACAGTACCATCGATGCACGTGGAGCACCTCCGCCGCCAGTTCGTGACCAACGCCTCGTACGCCCTCCTCCGCACTACGGCCCTGCTCAACCTCGTGCAGCTCTTCGCAGCGCATGGGATCCCCGTCCTCCCTTATAAAGGTCCCACGTTGGCTGCGGCCGTCTATGGGACCCTGCTGCTCCGCCAGGCTGGGGACTTAGATCTTTGGGTTGACCCGTGGGACTATGAGTTCCGTGTTCCCGACCTGCTCACGGCTTATGGCTGGCGGCTGGATGTGGACTATGGGTACGAACGGACCTTTGTGGCGGCGAAGGAAAGCATACAAGTAGACGTGCATCAGCGCGTAGCGCCTCCTCAATTCCCGTTTCGCCTCGACTTCTCTCGCGCTTGGCAGCGACGGGTCACCATCTCCCTAACCGGCACCCCGGTCAGCACGCTGGCTCCTGCCGACCTCCTGCTGCTCCTCTGTGCGCAGACCGCGCAGGACGCGGCTGCGCAACGGTTGCGTTTGATCAAGCTCTGCGATGTAGCGGCCCTCCTACAGCGACATCCGGATCTTGACTGGCCGTGGGTGATCCAGGAGGCCCAGCGCATAGGGGCGGCGCGCATATTGGCGCTGGGCCTCCACAGCGCCGCGGGTCTCCTGGGCTTCGCCCTTCCCCAAGTGCTCCAGCAGCAGAGCCGCGCCCTGCCCCAGATGCCTTTTCTCATCACGTATATCAGAGCCTGCCTCTTCCCCGGCGCTGCCGAGGGCGACAGTTACCCAAAACTGCTGAATCACGAGCGGTTCTGTGTCGCCCTGCGAGACGGTCTACGGGAGAGAATCAGGGCCGCCTCGCAGGATGTTCTTACCCCCAGTCGTCATGAATACGCCCTCGTGCGGCTGCCGAGGGCGCTTTACCTCTGCTACTACGTGCTGAGAGCGGTGCGGTTGCTCGCCAAATACGGGCGGAAGCTGGGGCGGCACATCGTCGGCATAGCTTTGTATTCTTGCCGATACGACCACAAGCGGAGGAAGTCTGTACGAAAGGAGGTGTAGACACGGGAGACCAACGGCATTCCGACAGAGAAGCCTATCGGGTTGCTGGCTGCGCTGGTGAAGAGCCTCTTTCAGCGTGTCGCTGGCATGCATGAGTAACCAGAAGACATCAATACTATCGTCTGTCGAACCACCATACAACTCTACGACAGAAAGGAGAGAAAGATGATGAGACGTTTTCCGTTCTCGACCATACTTGGCGTCTGCAGTGTAATCCTACTGTCCGGCGCCAGGCCGCTAGTGGCCGCTGCACCAGACGCGACGCAGTTCTTTCTCACGCCAAACCCGCCGTTCGTTGCCTGCCTGGCTGCCCACCCCAACGACCCGCAACACCCACCAATCGCGGATGTGACGGTCGTACGAGGGAAGGTGAACGACGTGCTCGTGTTGCGGCTGCGGAACATCAAGCCCGGCCTGGCGTTTGATCTTTTCACGGTCCAGCGCAGTAACCTCTTGGCCAATGGACATCCCGATCCGGACTTTGCCAACAAATTCAACAAAAGCTTCGGGTTGGCCTGGTATCAATCCGACATTGAAGTGAATGATCAAGGGCGCACCAGGGTGACGATCAAAACGATTTTGCTGGACCAAATCTTCGGTTTTGATCCGGACGTGAAACTCCCTCCGACCAACACCTTCCATGTCGGTTTCTGGTTCAACGACCCAAAAGATGCGGCAGCGTGTGGCTTCGATGTCACCAAGCCGACACCCTTTAACGGAGAGCATCATGCAGGGCCGCTCGCCATGATCAGCCTCCCGAGCGCCGCTACCGGCCTCGGCCCGCTCTGTACCAACCCCGATACATCCACGACCCCCATTCGGTGTAATCCCTAACCGCTCTGGTCTCCGAGAGGTATTGGGGCCCCTCTCAAAGCGGACTCTTCCGCTAGGGTGGTGAGAAGAAAGAGTGGACCTTGACCTTCTTAAGGAAGCTGTCCTCTTTATGGATGGCATTTCAACAAAAAAGACAATTCTCATATCGGTACGGTTCACCGCTTCAGTCTTTGCCGCCCTGCTGCTCGTTAGCGTCTTCAGTCTGACTCTTCCCGTGTTCGCGGATCCGGACTCTGGGTCGCTGTCGGGGCGATACGAGGCGCAGATCAGTGCCCGCGAGTTACAGAGTCTTGCGCAGTATCTCAACGCGCACCGCGAGACTGCACAGTCGTTTTGTCAAGATCCGGAGCTGCTGTGGGATAGCCGGTTCGTGCGCAAGCAGGAGCTCTTCCAGGACTGGTTAGAGGTCCATCCGCACGCCGCCGCAGCGCTGCAGGCGCATCCGCGTCGCTATTTTGCCCGAAGCTCGTCCGCGCTCTGCGACCAGACTCACGCAAGGCGCACTCGCCTGCGTGAGCGGACCCGGCGCCGTGTTTCCCGGACGCGAGCGGAGCTGCGTCAAGAATCCCTGACTGAGGCGCCATCGCACCCGTAGAATAATAACCTCTTGATCAAAATGACAACGCTTGAACATCGGTATGGGAGTTTCACAAGGTTGAATCATTAACCACGTTTATCACTTCAGCTCAATTCCCTCTCCAGAATCATCTCAATTTAATCAAAAAATCATGTGCGGCGATACGCCGAACATTCTTCATGAGTCCGGACCTTCGGATAGAGGCGTCGGGAAATGGAGGTCATGTTTCTGGAGAAAATACCCGAGATTTCGACGATCAATTCCGAGGAACTCAGCCGTACGAGCCTGTACCCCGTTGGCTGTGCTCAAAGCTTCAATAAGGATTTGCTTTTCTGCACTCTCAAGGCGTTCTTTGAGTGAACGATGGCGGCGCGTTCTGGCTTGGAGTTTATCGGGTAAACTCGGAGCGGTCAGATAAGAACCTTTCTCCAAAATCACCGCGTATTCGATCGCATTTTCTAGTTCTCTCACGTTTCCAGGCCAAGCGTAATCCAGCAGCAGGGCGTGAGCTTCGGGCGCAATATCGAGGACGGGTTTTTTGAGTGCAGCAGAGGACTTCTGCAAAAAGTGACGCGCCAACAGAGGGATGTCCGCCCTTCGCTCTCGGAGTGCTGGGAGGCGAATAGGAAACGCGTTGAGCCGATAGTACAAATCTTCTCGAAAGCTCCCTTCCTGAATTTTCTTCGCAAGGTCAGCATTGGTAATCGCAACGATCCGTATGTCCACGCGCACCGTTGTCGCGTCCCCCACTGGCTCGAATTCTTTCTCTTGTAAAACACGCAAGAGTTTTGCTTGGCCCGAGAGTGACAAGCTGTCAACTTCATCAAGAATAATCGTACCTCTATCGGCAAGTTTGAAGCGTCCTTTTCTCTCTTGGATCGCTCCGGTGAACGCGCCCTTCTTGTGGCCGAACAATTCGCTCTCAAGCAAGGTTTCGGTCAGCGCGGCGCAATTCACCGTAATTGATGGGTGGTGATTGCGGCGGCTATGGGCATGGATAGCCTGGGCAACTAATTCTTTTCCTGTGCCGCTCTCGCCTTGAATCAGCACAGTGGTGTTGGCTTGCGCGACTAAGCCGATCAGCCGACACACGGCGCTGATTTGCTCACTCTGCCCGATAATGCCTGGCACGACGAAGGGAGCTTCAAGCGCCTCCGATTGCTCTTCCTGGCAAGTGGAGAGGGGAGAGATTTGACGAGCAGACATAACCGCCAAGGTCGGCGTCACGTCGCTAGCGACTACTAACACCACCTTCTGCGGGTAGTGTTCTACGACTTGCGCTTCTAGCGAGAAGGAAAGACAGCGCCCCTGTTTCGTGAGGAGTTGCACGGCGGAGAGAGACGGTACACTGGTGGTTGTTGTCAACTCCTGAAGGAACGTCGCCCCAGGAGAGAAAATACGATCTGCTTCCACCGTTCGAAGTTCATCAAGCGCGTACCCTAACGTTTTGGCCGCTTGTTGATTCGCATCCACCAAGCGCCCTGTGCTCGGCTCTATGACGAAGACCGACTCGCGAACGCTCTCCATTAAGATTTTGAAAAGAGTATAGCTTTCTCCTGCAGCGATGATACAACGTGCTCCGGCTTTCATGAGCTTCCCCCCTGCAGACGCCAACAATATGAAGTGAATATCGGGACAAGTTCCCGAAGTTCTCTTGCTCTGTAGACCTTGTAACGTAAGCGGGGCGCAGGGACTCCACACCGTAGCACGCATCAGCATCGCTTCATCAAGCGAGCGAGGGCGCCGAGTGAGCTGAGAAAATCCACCATGAGAAACAGACGTGTCCCGCGATTCCGTCCGCCCAAGGTTATCGCCTCACGCACGAAAGATAACAAAGAAAAGGGCAGAAGTTGTCACAAAACTGTGGCATTTGTGTGGTATTTGGCTGGTCATCTGCTAAGAAAGTAGGCATGGAAAGTTCCGATGGGTTGTGTTTCGGTCCTTTTCGTCTGGGATTAGCGCACGAACAGCTCTGGCGGGAGGATCAGCCGATCCCGCTGCGCCCAAAAACCTTTGCGGTGTTACGTCACTTGGCGACGCACACCGGGCAGCTTGTTACGCAGGAGGAGCTGCTGGAGACCGTCTGGGCAAAAACCATCGTCACGGACACCGTACTACGGAGCTGTATTCGCGAGTTGCGCTCTGTGCTTGGGGACGACGCACGGCAGCCGCGTTACATAGCGACCGTGCATCGGCGAGGGTATCGCTTCCTCCCTCCTATTTCCACCCAACCGGCTCCAAGTTCCAGGTTTCAAGTTCAAAGGATGCAGGGAAGGGAGGCAAGTCCACAATGTGGAACGGGGAACGGGGAACGGGGCACTTCTCTAGTTGGTCGCGAGGCGGAGCTGGCCCACCTCCACGAGCGCTTGGCTCAGGCGCTTAATGGAGAACGGCAAGTGCTCTTCGTCACCGGTGAGCCAGGGATAGGCAAGACGACTTTGCTCGATGCGTTTTTACGCCAACTCTCTGATCAAGATTTTTGGATCGGATATGGACATTGCATTGAGCAATATGGAGAAGGTGAAGCCTACATGCCCATACTGGAAGCGCTCGGGCAGCTCTGTAGAGCCCCTGGAGGAGAACGGCTTATCCTGCTCCTAGACCAGCACGCTCCGACGTGGTTAGTGCAGATGCCGACCCTCCTCAGCGTGGCGCACCTGGAAGCTCTGCAACGCAAAGTAGAGGGCTCCACCCGGGAGCGCATGCTACGGGAGATGGGAGACGCCATTAGTACGCTGACGGCTGAACAACCGCTTATTCTGCGCTTGGAGGATTTACACTGGAGCGATAGCTCGACACTAGAACTCATTGCCTTGCTCGCACGGCGACAAGAGCAAGCGCGATTGTTGGTGCTCGGCTCCTACCGCCCGATGGATGTCGTGGCGAAGGGGCATCCCCTGCTAACGATCAAGCGCGAGCTGCACCTGCACGGGTTGTGTGGAGAACTCTCATTGCCATTGTTGACTGAGGAAGCAGTGGCTGAGTATCTGATGGCGTGCGCCTCCTTTATGGTAGCCCCGCACGGCAGCGGAGATGGGAAGAGAAGTACATTCTCATCACCTTCCGGCGTCACGTCTCCCCAACACCTCGCGCGCGTGATTCATCAGCGCACGGAGGGCAATCCACTCTTCATGGTGACGCTTGTAGAGCATCTCGTCAGCGAGGGCGTCGTCGAGGCGATTCAAGGCGCATGGCGGATCCGTGGGGAAATAGGTGTGCTGGCTAATCAGGTGCCAGAGAGTTTACGACAGTGGCTTGCCCAGCAGATAGAACGGCTGTCAGCCATAGAGCGAGGCCTTTTGGAAGTCGCCAGTGTGGTAGGGGAAGAATTCGCCGTGGCGGCAGTAGCGGCGGGATTAGACCAACCGATAGAAAACGTGGAGACGACATGTGCAGAGTTGGCGCGCGAGAAGCGGCTCATTCGGTCTGCAGACATTCAAGAATGGCCTGATGGAACACTGGCGGGATGCTACATGTTCCAGCACGCGTTGTACCCCGAGGTGCTCTATGAGCGGCTTAGTGACGCCCGCCGCATTCACCTGCATCGGCGGATTGGCGAGCGGAAAGAAGCTGCGTATGGCGTGCAAGCGAGCGCCATTGCTGCCGAACTTGCCGTGCACTTTGAACTGGGCCGAGACTATGCAAAAGCGTTGCAGTACTATCAGCACGCAACGAAGAATGCCCGTCAGCAATCAGCCCATGCCGAGGCCGTGTATCATGCTACGAAAGGGCTAGCCCTGCTAGCCCTTCTTCCTGCTTCTCCTGAGCAGAGCCAACAGGAACTTACTTTGCAACTGACCTTAGGAGAGGTGCTGACCGTGGTGCATGGCTTCGGCACGCTGGAGGTGGCGCGTGCGTTTGCGCGCGGTCGCGAGCTGTGTCGCCAGTTGGGAGAGACGCCGCAGATCTTCAGAACATTGATAGGGCTTTGGGCGCATGCCGTAGAACGAGCAGAGTTAACGACGGCTCACGAGCTCGCGACACAGCTCCTGCGATTAGCACCAACCCTACAAGCCCCGCGGTTTGCCGTCTGGGCCCATTTTGCGCTTGGGTTAACCTTGTATTACCAGGGGCGCCAGGGCGCAGCCCGTGAGCATTTGGAGCAAAGCCTAGCCTACTATGAGTCCCAACCTTCCATGAGCCTCCAATATGACGCCGGAGTGTTGAGTTGCGCCCACCTGGGTCCGGTTTTGTGGTTGCTCGGATATCCTGAACAGGCGCGACAACGAAGTCAAGAAGCATTGAGGCGCGCCCGCGAGCTCGGGCAGCCGTATAACTTGGTCTACGCTCTCGATTTAGCGTTGGTCACCAATTGGCTTCTGGAGGAATGGACCACGGTTCAACAACATCAACAAGAACTCCAGGCGATCGCAGAGGAGAATAATTTTGCGTCCTACTTAGCCCTGGCGAAAGTGTCTGGCGGGGCGCTGTCCGCCGAACACCACGATCCTGCGGCGGGGATCGTCCACATGCGACAGAGTCTCGCTGCTTGGCGAGCAACAGGCGCTGTGTCTCCCCAGCCTTCGTATCTCGCACTCCTGGCAGAGGCGTATGGACGAGCAGGACATCCTGAAGATGGTCTCGCCGTGCTCGAAGAATGTCTCGTTGAGGAACAGCGCACCGGCGGGCGCTTCTTCGCAGCGGAGCTGTATCGGCTCAAAGGCGAGCTGACGTTACAAAAATATAAAAAGTAGCGTTCACTCTGCATCCCCCTTTGCTCTCGTCTTCGTACAAACGAATCCGTCTATTTTTTAAATATCAATGAGCCGCCGCCACTGCCGTAAGGAACTATCATTCCCCAGCCAAGAGCCATTCGACTTGTGATAGTATAGACCAACGACAAGCACCAGCGGGTCATTCTCTAGGACAGTGAAGTACAGCATCTCCTCGTGCCACTGTTTGAGATCCTTCTGCAATTTTTTCACTAACATCCGCGCCGTGCTTCTCGACACCCATCTTCCGTAGGCATTTTCCACCTCCTGGAGAAACTCTTCGAAAGAACGGCGAAATCGAATCTTCAATTCCAGATCGCACTGCACGGCGCGCCCGCTGGGGCTGCCACAAAAACGTCGATGCCCGTCTTTTGTCACCCATCCCTCTTTCGGCGGCGGCTGGGGTCTGGCTGGTGGTCTTGGTCGGGGTCTGAACACTTCTCCGATGCTGGTTTCAAAAAGATACATCCTGTCAACCTCCGCAAGTTGGCGCCAATAGGCTTTCTCTCTACTCTTGTCTCTTTGTCTTGCACTTCATCCGCCGTCGGCCCCATTTATCGCAGCGCTTCCGTCAAGAATAATTGATCCACGTGCAGCGTGATCTGTAACCCGCTCTGTCGATGCAAAATGCCTACGCACGCGGCGTCGGGCTCGACGCTGGTGGTGTCGCCATTGATGCGAGCGATCACGTTGTCGTTCAGTCGCACCACGGCAGTCGTTTGCCTGGTCCCGATTCTGAGCAACTCCAGTTCCCACTTGACCGGGGCGTCCCTGAAAATTTCCCCTTCGTCCACATCGATTCTTTCTCTGAACAATCCATCTGCGCTGCGAATCAAGACGCCGGCGATGTACTCGTCGTCTCTGGTTTTCCGCAGGCAAGCGGCGGCCACCACCTCGTCACCGTTCAAGAACGCTAACGGATGAATCACTTGGCCTTTGCTCATCTGTAATTCCACGGGCTGGATCTCTGCCCTCAGTCGCCATGACATAGGGAGGACAGGCAAGCGATCAACAGGCAGAGCGAAGCGGAGCCCGGCACGGATCAGTGCTCCTTGCGGACTCTGCAGATCCTGACAGAGCAGGCCGCGTACACCGGCAAGCGCGGCAACTTCAGCTGGTTGGCACACATTACCTGACAGAAGACGCAAGGCCCAGCCTGTTGGTGGAAATGTGGAACCCTCAAAACCTACGCGACTGTTCACCGGCTGTTTGTTAGCGGCAAGTGTCGGCAGCGGGAACTCAGCGATGGTCGGCTGTCCATTGCTCGCATCCAGGACCTGGAGCCGCGCGCGCGTGAACTCCGGCGTAATATCCTTGATGATCGCGCCATAGTGGAGATCAGACAAACCGTCACCCTTGAGATTGGATTTTTGGTAACCTTCCACGGCAACTCCGCTCTCGTTAAATTCGTGTTCGTCTCCTTTGTCGCTCACAATGGTCTTCCGGTCATCAAAGTTGACATGAAGCTGCCGGGGCGCGACGCCGTTGCCCTTCAACTCTACATCAACGCCTTGGACATCGCCTTCTCTCCGATTCGCAACATCATAGCGAAGCCTTACTGCGCGTTTCTCGCCATGCGCACCAGAGAAATTACAGCGATCCAAACGGAGCTGCGCGATGTTCGCAGTGTTGATGTAGGGTAGATAGTGCAGCGGGTGCACACTGTTCTCTTCTTTCGGACTGCCTTTTCTGAACTCGAAATGGAGATGCGGATACTCCGCGTCTTCCTGCCCCACAGCGCCGAGCACGTCACCCTGCTCTACATGGGCGCCGGGAATCACACCTTCGGCGATGCTGTCGAGATGGATATAAACGAGAAACAAGTCATCCTTACCATCGGTTGGATCGACGATCTGGAGCAGGATGTGTGTTGAACCGAAACCTTGCCCCTGCCTGGTTTTATCCGCTGGCCCAGCCCGATGCACCGTGCCCGTCGCCATAGCATGGACCGGCGTGCCGACGGCAGCAGGCAGATCGATGCCGTCATGAAAGTCCCAGCGATCTGCGTCGATACGCGGACCGTAGGACGTATTCATCTCATCTGGTGTTGAGGTCTTGCCGAGCGGCCAGAGAAAGGGAAGGTTCTCTGGTTCACAAGAAGCGACATTTTGACGAGAGGGTTGTGTTTCTTTGCTCATTATTTGTTTCCTCCCTCATGCAGACTTCGGTCTAGGCTGGCGCAATCACTGTCACCGTGCCATTTGCTCCTCGGTACTTGAGCGCTCCATCCTCAACGTACAAAATCCCACCGCCAGAGGGATTCACCGATGGCGCAACAGTAGCATTGGCAATCGCGATCACTCCCTGACCTCCTCCAAACTGGCTCGTCGTGCGGATTCCGATATTGCCGCCTGCTGCTCGCCGCTGAAACACAACAAGAGTTTCAAAGGCGGTATCAGTGGCGTTGCGGCCATTAATTTGGAGCTTGTCTGACTGCACGGCGATCTCATACTTTCCTGCCGGAGCCACTTGATCGGTCTCGATCAACTCGATGTCGGGATTCGGGTCATCGATCCTGATCGAGGCTGCGCCCCCGTGTTTCCCTGCTTGTTTGATGCGCAACGCGGGTTGATTGTATTCGGGGTTTGTCGCGGCGACTTCTAGGACAGCAGATGCAGAATTAAGGGCGCCGTCGTTTGAGGTGATAGAAATGGTAGCCATAGTATTCCTCTCGTAACGCAGCGTATTATTGTTGCGTAAAACAACTTGTTTTGTTCAAGGTGAATATGTTTCTATCCTCCATCATCCCCCGTGAGGCTTCAGCGCGCCTTTCCTCCGACTCCATTCGCTTTTGCTTCAAATGTAGGGGCCGACATATTTCCCAGGGAGGTCACAATGTTCCTCCGGCATGTTGTTAATCATGAGATTCCCAGGAAGCTCCACCTTGCCCATCGTCTTTTTCCTCGTATTTTCCCAATATTTCCACACGTTAGGCGGATCGCCCGACTTACTCAGCGTCAGCCAGAACTGCACGTCTGGTCTGGTCGATTCGAGTTTGCGCGCCCATTGTTCGAGGGCCTTTGCATCTTGGAGACGATAGGTGGTGTCCAGGGCCAGCACTCGATCGAGCTTGGCCAGAGCCCCCTTCCTGGTTTCTTCGACGCCGCAATCAAACTGCTCAGCCAGGGGGGTCAAAACGTCGTAAGCGGCTGAATGTCCCGCTAAGATGAGACGCCCGAGGCTGGGGCGCACACGGGACGACTGGCCGATTTGCTGCAGCACCTCTTCCACAAAAGCGTTCACATAAGCAGCCGACCAGGCTGCTCGAATAATGCCGGAGCTTCTATCTTCTTTCTTCCAAAGGATAACCGGCACAGCCAACGCTGCTTTGCGTGGGGCCGCGTCCACTTGGTCGTCCAGCCGAAAGTTCTTCATGACTTGTACCGAGTCAAAATTGTGCTTCGGTTTGCAGGTATCAAGGCCGTGGAAGAAGATCACGACATTGATCTTCGACTGGTTGCGCAGCACCTCTGGAACATAGATCGCGCAATCGGTCGATCGACATTGGCCGTCACTATCCTTGTAGGTAACAACACTGCTAATAAATTTTTTTCGTAACGCCGGTAGTTGCGACCTCGGACCTGGAGGCTTCCCAAACCCCAGTCCAAGTTCTTCGTGTAGACGCACGTACATGTCGGCCCTCCTCCTGCTGAGGAAAAATGTCACTCGTTGAGACCCTCCTCTTCAACCACGCATGGCTGGTCGTCCTTTGAGCCGGATCGCATCCTGCGGACGGAAGCGCGTTCTGAGGATACGGGTGGCGCCAAGGCTTGCAAGAGCGAAGCCAGAAACCCCCGCCGGTCCAGCTCCGGCTGCGGGAGCGCACCGGGTGGTCACGGCGCATCTCGTAGCAAAATTGGGGTCGATCGGACTCCCGTTCGTTGCGGCGACGAACTGGGCCAAGCATTCGGCCACGCCGATGGTTGAGCCCCGCGCGTCACTCGTACAGTGGTAGAGGTGTGAGGCTTCATGAATAATAGTCTGGGCTTGAAACTCCGCGTGGTCCGCTGAAGGGACGGGTGTTCCGTCGGCGCGCACAGCGGGAATCCAAAAATCTCGACAAAGACGGATAATCGGTGGATCATTGCTCTGGCAGGCAGGATCGATGAGCACATAGGCCCAGTCGCCGGAAGTGCAGAGGGGACCGTGACAAACATACGTGATGCCGTTGCTCGCGATCAGATTGCGAACTCGCATCAATCTGCGGATGACTTCCGCTACTGACCTATTCACGAAAGTCCCAGCCGTCCATACGCGGATGTCATCGATACAGACCCCCAACCGGTTCTTCAGCCAGTCCGCGGTAATATCACCGAGGAGGGGCCACGCCGGTGCGTTCCCTGCGCAGACCGCTGTCCTCGCCTTCACCAGTTCATCGATCGTGTTATCGAGCATCTCTAGGGCGCGGGCGACCGCTCTTGAAATGACGTCAGCGGGATTGGTCACGCCAAAAACGCCGCGTTTGACGCATTGTCCAAAGACCTTGTTCGAGGTGAATGGCCTGATGGTGTCTCTTGGAGGGATGCGGCGGTTGTTACACGTTCGAGGTGTGAGAGACGGCTCACCCAAGGGCCACCTCTCACGTTCCTTTCCGTTCCTCGCTGTCGTGTGTTGCCCTGACTCTTCGCTTTCCTGGATATACATGTGGGTTCTCCTCCTAGCCTCCTGACTTCCTACGTCGTCTGAGGCGGATTCATGAAGAATTCGATCACAACCGCGCGGTTATTGGCCCGTGCGGCAATCGTCGAATTGTCGGTCAAAAACGTGTTCGGTGGGGCCGCGGTCACGGCCATCACACGAGAGCGTGCGCTTGGTCCGAGAAGGCGAAAGACGTTGCGGGCCCTGCCTTTCCGCAACGGAAGATTGTTTTTTTCAAAACCCACACAATCACTGTAGCCCACAATCCGGAAGAGCAGCGACGTGTTCGTTTCGAATTGCGTCAACATAGTCTTGAAAAACGGCTCACTTTTGGTAGCGAGCTTGACATGACGCCAATCCACGCCGAAATCACGGATGATTAAGTATTGGCATAAGGTCTTGACGGCTGGCCCAAGCGGCCCGGGCGGTACTAAGACAACGTCGGGTGCGACGTGCCCCGCCGCCGTGCGCGAGGTGGCAATCTCTCCTGGTTGGTACGCCACACAGGTATCACTGCGAATCTTGCGTAGTTCAGGACACCACTCGTATTCTCTAATCACGAAATCACCATGTTGACGGAATCGAGGCGTCAGCTCGGATTGCCCAAGCCGTCCTTGCGTGCTCCCTCTCACGAACAATGGGAAGCGATACAGTGTAGACGAGTACAGGTTGCGCATGGTCGTCTCCTTTGCCGCCTACTTGGCGACGTGAATATGGTCGCGATGTGCCTGTAACAATCGGTCTGAGATGGCCTTGTGTGGCCCCTCACTGCGTGTCCACGGCCCGAACAACTGCACGGGATATCCTTGCGGCTGCGCCCAGCCGCCGGACCTCTGTAAAGCGATGTAGAGTTTGTAGCCAAGATTACGCGCTTTCTCCCCGGTCACTATGCCGGCGCGCTCCTGCGGATTGGGTGCATTGTTCGCTTGACGCATGGCGGCATTCCATGTCTGCGCCCACTCGCCGATCCCTTTGTCGCCGACAGCGTAGATGTCCACCGCACGCTGGAAACGATGCAATCCGAGTGTGCCGCGACCGAAGGCGACCTCCAGTGGTCGCTTAGCGTTGAATCCGTTCGCCCGGGCAAACTGCTCTAGAATCTGACTCACAGTCTGTGAGAGTTGCGGAGTGACCAGACTGACTTCCGACGGTGAAGTAACGCGATAGGCTTGGCCATTGGGAATTGGCTGCGGTTGCGACTGAGGCGGGGGCTCCTCCGTGTTCGCGGATGCGGGTTTGCTTGAAGCATTGGACTCGTCTCCTGTGCGCGGCGGCGCCATGTCCGCATAAGAAGGGAAAGGAGACTGTATCACGTATGATTGGAGTACTGGATACACTCGCACAGGGCGCACCCGCAAGAGACGTCCAGCTCCTGTTCTGATCATTCGCTTCATGACCTCACTCGTCCTCCAAAGCTGTCGTTGTACCAGTAGCGACCCATGATCCGCCCGGCAAAAGCACGGATCGGATAGTCGTTCAGTTGAGAATCACTGACAGTGCGATTTCTCAAGACGAATTCAACGCGCGCGTTCTCGTCGAGTCGCACGAGGACTGGCAAGCAGTTGTAGCCCCAGGGGTTTACGATCGTTTCCAAGCGTGTGTAGGGAAACATTGGCTTGCCGTTTTGCAGGATGCTCCATTCAAAACCTGGAGTGAGAATCAATGTGTTGTCCCGCACGTAGAGGTCCGTGTACTGCGAGAAGTAGGTGAGGACGCCGCAATATTGTGCATGGAGTTGAAAACTTGCGAGCACCACTTGTTCGCCTCGGCGTGGGAGTGGAGGAGGAAATTGCAGATCAAAATTCCTAAATTGATCTACAGCCACGCCGCCTCCTACGAACCCACTGACGTCAAAGTATTCGGCGTCAAGCGGAATGCCGCAGATTTTACAACAATTGTCGGTGAGCGCTTTGGTCATAACCACCTACCCAGGAAGTCGTCCGGTGCCAAGTATTTTGTAGCCCTGGAGCACGATGAATAATGTACCCGGCGGGCCGGAGAGTTCAGTGATTTGGATACGAATAGACGAGCGTGGCTCAAACAACATCGGTTTGGCGAACGGACGGAATGGCCGATCGCCATTGGCAATGCCAAGCCCCGCGATATTGTGAATAGCTTTGTTCTGTAATTCGCGGCCCGTGCTCACCACATCAATGCTGTAGAGAAAACTTACTTCTTCGGCGGCGACCGTTCCGGTTTCAAATGCGCCGTCGAGTCCTGCCGTTTGTTGATCCAGTGGTAGATCAGCCGTGGCGCGGGCTGCGAAGTTGGGATTGAGGCGAAATCCACTGGTTAAATCCGCGCCAATTTGTTCGAGCCCCGCCGTCACCGCGCCGAGCGAAAGCGAGGATAGGCGCGGACGCGGGACCGTGAACATACTGAAGGGATCCGTGCCCTCCTGTTCCGTCCGTACCAGGAGCACGTCCCCGGGAGCAAGCGGCTGATCTAGCGTCACAGGTGCTCTGCCTGTCCGCCGACCGAACGAGGTCGTATCTTCTTCAAGAATGAAATCGTCAAACTCGGTGACGCTGCCATCCGGGTTCTTCACTTTCCTCTTTACTCGACTGACGCTGTCGGCTGTGCTCTTCAAGAGAAAGATGCTGACCGTGTTGCCCGGAAGACCATAGACATCGACAGTGGTCGTACCTGCTAAAGGTAATCTTTTCGTCACATGATCAGGTCCAATCCCTGGAGTCGTCAGGGGAAAATTCACTTCAAACACTTGGCTGAGAAGATTGTTGCTCCTATCCCAAATACGGAGGAGACTTCCTAAGCCGACGGACTTTTCGAGATTGATCTCTACGGTCCCGTCGGATCCGATCCTACTCGTGCTCTGGACTGTGCCGGAGGGAGCTTTAGTACGGAGGATAATATCAGACGGGGCTTGAGTAGGGTCCAAGATGGCAATCTCGGTCTCTGGCATCCCAGCCACAAGAAAACCGTTAAATTGATCGGTTGGGAAAGTTGAAGGAAAGAAGGGAACAAGGACCGGATTTGGCGGCGTCGTTCGTTGGTCAATCACTGGCTGGAACGTCCGCGATTGCGTTTGCTCATCGAGTGCGACGCTATAGCCTACCGACAACGCGACGAAGACGCCTTCCATACTGATCTGCACAACGTCCTGCACTTGATTGTTACGCTCGCCTTTCAACGAAAACTGGAAAACATAATCAAATGGTATGGTTTTGGTTTGCGGAAGCGGCGGCCGTGGCGCAGGGCGGGGCGTTTGATAGCTCACCGTCTTCGGGTACATGACGCTACTCATGATTTCACCATTTCCTCACAGGCTGTGCTGTCATCGCAAAATCTTATAGCCTTGAAAGACGACAAAGAGTCGCCCACGGCCAAACACCTCGCGCACCTGCACGCGAATGGTGGAACGAGGCAGAAACATCATCGGCTTATGCAGGATTCGGAACGGACGGTCGCCATCGGCAATCCCCAACCCGGCAACGTTGAAGATCGGTCGATTCTGCAAATCGCGCCCCGTGCCGGCGTCAGCGATTGCATAAGTGAACCGCACCGACTCGGGAAGATTCATACTTTGAAACAGGCGACCCAGCATTTCTTGTGGTACGCGCGTCAGGCGACCATCGCTAGCGAAGGCAAAGCGCACCCGCAGCGGGTGAATCCGAACGCCGTCGAGCAGCGCCTGCGCGGGGGCGATGTCTTTCAAGGTGATGGCTCGCAGATCTACTTCCGGCTGTGTTGCGTTTGCGAGTCCAATTTGCAGCCGCGTATCGCCGACATCGAGGCTATAACCGAGTGCTGTCGCCACATAGCCGCCGTCTACATTGATCGGCACCTCATCATCGACCACGGTGTCGGGTTTGCCCAAGAGATCCAACGTGGAGACATAATCAAAGGGCACGAGCTTGCTTGTGGGAATGTCCCGCTGCAGAGCTTCACCCATCGGGCGATAGTCGCCTGTCTCGTGGTCATAGACGGGAATCTTCTTGAATGGATCAAACTCACCAAGCGTGCGAACCGCATCTTCAAGCTGTCCGGCAACGCCCAAGATTTTGTACCCGTGCAAGGTAATCGTGAGGTGGCCTGAGACTCCTGCGGTCCGCTCTTCGATTTGTAAACGAATAGTGGAGCGGGGCATGAACACCATCGGTTGCGGCAGCATCTTGAAGGGTCGCTGTCCATCCGCGCGCCCCAACGTTGCCACGCTATGCACCGGTTCATTTTGCAGCTCTCGCCCGCTGGCGGTATCGACGATACTGAGCAGGAAACTAAAATTCTCAGTTTGTTTCAGCCGCTGAAAAATATCTTTTGCGACCGTAAAGGGAAGCTCTCTATTCAATTGGCCGTCTTTTATCGCCAGTGCATCAAACTCAGGGTTGATGCGAAAACCTTCGATCAACACATCCCCAGGAATGTGGTCGAGCGTGATGTCGCCCAGAGTGGCGGGAGTCGGGCTGCGCGAGAGCAAATTTAACTTCTCCCCGCGCTCTTCATTGAGGCCATAGCCGATCGAAACCGCCACAAACACGCCTTCGACGCTGATGTTAATCACATCTTGCACGAGATTGCCCGGCTCTCCTCTGAGGTTGAAGTCCGCCACATAATCGTAGGGAATGATCCTCACGGCTGGGAGATCCCGGAGCTGTTCGCGCCCCAAGGGACGTTCGGGTACTCTCGCCTGAATGATGCGATTCATACTGTCTCCTCTACTGCACGTCTCTTTGCAGGTAACCGTCGAGCACGACCCAAATGAATAACGGGCCATAGAGACGTTGTAATTCACTCAGGGCCGTGGCATCCGGAACCTCGATCTCCACTCGAAAGTGCTGTTGAGCGTCGATGAGGACCGGCTCGGCGAAATGAAACGTGGCGTCCGGTATTGGAAAGCCGTGCGTCACCGTCTGGTTGCCTTCCGCATGCGGACCAGCCCCGGATGGAAAGAACCAGGTCGGCATCTGCATCATCGTCTTTTCGCCGACCACCAAGCTCGTCACTGACTGATAGATAAGTTTCGAGAGAATCTGGACGCTACCGGGAAACAATTGCTCGTCAAGAGGAATGAGCAGCTCGTTACGTAAACGCTCCCGCAAGCAGCGGCGAATGGCTTCGCTGCTGACGTGTCGCGCGTCCCGCGCCAACTGTGAGAGCTGCGTCTGAACTTTCTGGAAACACTCGCGCACGCGCTCAAGACAAATAACGCGCTTCGCCTCCATCTGAATGAGCTGTTCGATACTCTCGACACAACTCTGGGCTCCTGGAAGACTGGTGTGAGAAATCTGTTTGAAAAGTTCAATCAGTTGCCGAAATGCGTACAAACACGCCTGGGCCTTCTCCAGTTTTGCAAAGAGGCGCTCGTTGTTTTCTGCGCAATCCAGCACCGTAATCGTGCTGAGAAAGCGATTCACCGCTGGCGGGTCCGTCATCGTAATGTGCGTGCGGCTGAGGACCTTGACCAGGTCTCCGGCAGCCGCTCGCAGTTCGTTATGGAGTTGCAGGATCTGTCCCATGCGGCGCCGGTCGCAGAGAGCGGTAAAGACCGCGAGGCAGGCGTCAAGGTCTTCGGTGATCTCCCTCGCTTGTTCCACTAGGTCCCGGTGTTCGGTCACGCACTGATGCGTGGCGGCAAACAAGTGTTCAGCAACCTGATGCTTTTCTCCAGCGATGACCTGCGCGAGCTCATCAAGGCAGTGCGTAAGGGTATTGAATGGCGTATTGGTTCCGCCCCCATGTGGTTCGAGAACGCATTGCGTCACTGCCTGCGGAAAGCGGACCGGCAAATCTGAGATGACCACACGCAGGGCTCGTGCTTCAAAGGTGTTCCAATGCGGAAGGAGTGCGGCGGCCTGCATATTGGTTTCCAGTTTTGTTTTTCCCTGCACTTGTACGAAGAATTTGAAGACGCTCGTGCCGTTCACTTCTCGCAGTTGTTGCTGCGGGCGCACAAAGAGTGAGTCGTACAAAGGAAGGTGGACGTTCTCTCTGATCCCTTTGACAACCGCCATACAACGATCCTCGCTGCGAGCAGGGCAATGATGTGTAAGCGGAGGGCGGGGCACGCCCCACCCTCACCACGGAAGCAAGTTGGTTACGCTACTGCACGTCGCGCGTCATGTAGCCATCGAGGACGACCCAGATGAACAGCGGGCCATACAATCGTTGCAGTTCGCTGAGCACGTCGCTCTCGGGCACTTCGATCTCCACACGAAAATTCTGCTGCGCATCAATCTTGACCGCCTCGGCAAACTGGAAGGTGGCTTGTGGGCTCGGATAGCCGTGGGTTGTGACCCTGCTGTCCTCAGAAAACGGCCCAGCGCCAGCGGGGAAGAACCAGGTCGGCGCCTGCATCATATTCTTTTCCCCGACGAAGAAGGTAGTGACGGTGTTATAGATCAATTTGCCGATCACCCCACCGAAATCGCCATTGGCGAGAAGTTGCTCATTCGGGGGAATCACACTCCTACCGAACTGTTCGGCAGCGCGCGCCAGTGTCGTACGACTGATCTCGGCAAATTCGCAGGCGCCCAGCAGCTCCTGATTGTCAGTGAGATCAAGATTACTTAACTGGTCCTGGGAGAGCCTCACGGTCTTACCCAAAGGTGGATCAACCTCACGTTTGAAGTCCACAAAATTTGTCAGTTTAAATTTCTCCAGCTCCACAGTCTTTTGCTCACTACCTGTGAGGACCGGGACTCCGTTTTTATCGACGACACCCACTTTGAGCCGGATCGTGTTGTCAGCGAATTGCGGCGACAGATCCGAGATCACTATGCGCATCGCTCGCGCTTCGTAGGTATTCCAGTGCGGCAGCAACGACGAGGCTTGCATGTTGGTTTGCAGTTTGGTTTTCCCCGTCACGTCGACGAAGAACCGTAGGACGTTCGAGCTGAGAATCTTGCCGAGTTGTTCTTTTGGTTTGATGGAGATGGAATCATACTGCGGCAGATGGACGAACTCTTTCATACCTTTGACGGCGGCCATGATTTCCTCCTTGCTCCTTACCAGGGTGATTTGAACCAGCTACTGCCGGGTCTGGGTGAGTCGTCTGCTGGACGAAACGAATCCACGGATGGATTGATCGAGCGTGGACGATAATAGCCTTCTACTTCACCGACGTTTTCGAATGGCACGACACGCGGGTTGTCGTCGTGCTCACGTACGTAGCCTTCGACTGGACCCGAGTCGGCGAAATAGCCCATGTCTGACGTGGCCTCGCCGTAGCCCATCGTGTCCGGCGTCTCAGCATAGTAGCCCATGTCCTGCGGAGCTTCGGCAAACTCAGGCGCCTCAGCGTAGTAGCCCATGTCTTGTGGGGCCTCAGCGAACTCGGGCGCTTCGGCATAGTACCCAACGGTTTCTGGGGCCTCGTAGACGTACCCGACTTCAGGCGCTTCGTCATAGTAGCCGTAGCCTTCAACGAAGCCAGGCGGTGGGTCAGCGATATACCCAACCCCGTGTGGGGCGCAGTAGCCCAGCGACTCTGGGGCTTCGTAGACATACCCCACCGTCTCGGGCGTTTCGCCGTAATAGCCCATCATCTCCGGGGCTTCATACACATAACCCATTTGCTCGGGCGCTTCTGCAAAGTAGACAGCGCGTGGGGAATGGATTCGATAGAACCGCATATATTTTCCTCCTCTATCGCCAATCGGGTTGACAATCATGATTTCATCGAAATGGCCTGCCATGTGGCGTCTCCTTATCCTTCAATCCCGCGCTTGGTAACTCGGTAGCGGCCGCCAAGAATGAAGAGCCTCCGACCCATCGAATCGGCTGCTAGCAGTGGCGCTCGTTCGAAGAAGTGCACATAATTTTTCGGCGGTTCACCGGGGCGACCAGGTTTGCGGTAGATCACGCCGCGTAACTCGCCCAACGGCGCCAGCGGTAGAGACTGGACGTGGGTAATGTGCACCTGTGTCCTCTCACATCTGCAGGGCGAGCCACACGCGCACGCTAGACCGAAGTGTTGTTGTTGCGAACACGCGCACGCCATATTTGGCTCCTAGCGGAAGCGGCGGACCACACCGGCTGGCGTGGTCATCATCGGGCTTACACTTGGTCCTGCCGGCGCCAGACCCGGTGTTGCTGATGTCACCACTGGTCTACCCATGCCCCGATGGCCGCGACCTCGGTGTATCACTGCTGGAATCGAGATCCATACGCGACGACGAAATGGTCGCGCCTGGCCTGGCTCCCCGATGCCTTCGACAACTTCGTAGAGCTGCCCGTCGGGAGCCTCCATGATCTCGCCTTCCGCACCAGCAATTCCGACTTTACCCAGCACCTTGCAGATTTTCGTTCCCAACTGGTAGACGGGCTGAATGCCTGGAGCCTGGTCCATCACTGGTTGCAATTGGGGCAGGGACTGGCAGAACGGTTTCACGGCGCCGAGGATTGGGCCGATTCCAGGGATCATTTTGGCTAAGGGGAGAGCCTTGCTCACAAGGCTTCGTAATCCTTTCCAAAAGCCTATAGGGTTCCCCAGACCATCAACCCCTTCCACCCACTGGTAAGCTTGCCCGTCGGGTCCGCGTCGCACCTCGCCGACGTAACTCCCGATGCCCATCATGTCTGTTGCATCCTGTGGTCCATAACGCATAGTGATCCTCCTAATCGACCGGGAAATACTGTTTATGGTCAGCGCGTGGAGCCCAGCCCATTGGCTTGCTCATTGTCGCATCCAGCGGAATCCACGCTCCCTTGCAAAACGCTTCAAGATAGATATGCGTGAACAGTGCTTTCTTACGTGGGTTGAACCCGACCAACGCCAACCGCACTGGGTGGCCGATCGCTTTGAGCATGGCCCCGAGCAGAATAGTCATGTCATCACAGTCCCCTGCGCGCAGTTCCAGCATCCGCCGTGCGGTGTGCAGCAATTCCACCCGATGAATATCGCGGGTATACCGCACGTTGTTTTTCACCCATTCAAACAGGGCTCTAATCTCTCCGAGGTAATCCTTGGGCCGGACCCCGAGTTGAAACAGAATATCGATGGCCGTCTGCCGCACGCCGAAATCCTTGGCGCCTTCTTTCACTAAGTTGACGATGTAGCCAATAGTTTTTCTGGTTCCGGCATATCCTTTGGGAAGCTGTCCCCAATAAATCTTTGGTGACTGAGATTGTGGACGGAGGTACATCAACTCACGATTCCTGATAGTCACGTTCTGCCTTGGAAACTACAGAGATCAAGAAGCGTGCCGCGTCTGCCGCGACGCTCTTGTGAAGAGAGAATGTCTGACAAAACAAGTTGTTAGTATCTTTCTCTCAAGAGCGGTGAAGGCCGCACGAGACGGCGTTGTCATAATTCCTATGACAGCGCTGAACCGGCGGCGCCGCGATGAACCCGCTAAGCAGCTTCAGTTACTGAGCATTCTACGACGAAGGCCAGAGACATAATTGCTATGACTCCGGAGAAGGCAGCCGACCTGCACCGGGGTTTGGAAAGGGATGGACCGTCACCGATTAGGAGGTGAGCGTGGATGGCCTTAAGCGTGGCTACTCCTCCTAGACCGAGCACTCCCTCGACCTAGGAGTAATGTTTCCGCTAAGCTTGGCAAGGTTGAGGCGTTGGCGGATTCGTCCCCAGGGATTACTAATAGACACGCTTCCCGGCTGTTCGCGTGGCGGAAGAAACGCCTCCAAACCGAGCCAAAGGGGGAGCTAGCCGGGAGCACGACGGTGTCACTGCGCTGACACAAGGAGCTCCAATGGAGCATGCGTATCCCGCGATCATCCTTCATCTACTTGGCGCACTGGTCGCCGGCGGACTCATTGGGTTCGAGAGAAACTTTCATGGTCGGCCCGCTGGCTTCCGCACCCACACGCTCGTGTGCGTCACCTCCAGTCTTCTCATGCTTGTCCCTTTGTATCAGTCGCTCTGGTTACCTGGCCTCCCACCTAACACCATACGAACCGACCCTACGCGCATGGCGCAGGGCATCATGACCGGCATCGGCTTTCTTGGCGCGGGCGTCATCTATAAAGAAGGGGCAACGGTCCGAGGTCTCACGACGGCGGCCTCTATTTGGCTGACCGCCGCGATCGGTATTCTCTTTGGGATTGGCTTCTATCTTCCTGCTCTGATGGCCACGGCGTTGGCCTTGGGTATTCTCTCCGTGTTCCGCTGGTTTGAAGCCCGAATGCCGGCACAAGTATATGCGCGTCATCACATTCAGTTTCATCGAGACACCGCCATGCCGGAGGCCGAATTGCGCAGCCTGCTCACTCAGCACGGCTTTTCCATTGCCGATATGGCCTACCGGGTTGGCGACGGCGGCCAGTTTTTTGAGTATCGCATGGTCCTGCGCACGACGGACCCAATCAATACCGCCAGGCTAGCGGAGGTATTGCGCAAGCTCGACCAGGTGCGGGAGTTTCATCTCTCTCCCACGGGAGATTAACGCTCGCCCTCTCTCACCGCAGATGTGCTACGCCCCACGAAGAGCGGGAGCATGCGCGACGCCGGTCGATTTCACAATTAGTGAATACACCCCTGAGGTTTCTTGTGAAGATGAAGAGCACAGGCGCGGAATTCCTCCTGGCTTCCGGAGCGGAGGCTTCAGACCAGGGTGCAGGCATAGCGTCACTCCTGGTCTGGTGTTGCTTTGGTTTTAAGACTTACTTTACAATGAGCCCTTCGAGCTTGCCCTCTTCGCGCCATTTGGCGAGCATGTCGTAGAACTTCACCGCGCCGTCAGGGTACTGCGCGAGGAACCCCTGGCCTTCATTTTTGCCTTCGCCATTGTAGTACCCCGGCGTGCAGACATCCTGGTACGCGGACATAAAGGTCGGCCCGGTCACTAACTTCACCCACGCGTCCTCAACTTCTGGGGTGGGCTCCGCTCCCTTCGCTCCACGTTCCTGCACTTGGGTCACGATATAGGCGATGTGGTTCGCCTGCCCGTTGAGCATATAAGTGAAGTTCGGCGCGAGACCAGTCTGGGTGAGCCCCATGTGGAAGAGGTTCGGGAAGTCACAGCTTAGGAACCCATGATAGGTCCGCATGCCCTTGGCCCAGGCTTCAGAGAGCGTCATGCCATTGCGCCCGTACACTTCACACTCCGAGCGCCGTGTATACGCTGTCCCGACCTCGAAGCCGGTGGCGTAGATGATGCAGTCGACTTCGTACTCCACACCGTCCACGACCACTGCGGTCTCCGTCACGCGATCAACGCCTTTGCCCTTCGTGTCCACCAACTTGACGTTGGACTGGTTGAAGCAGGGGAGATACTCATCGTTAAAGGTCGGGCGTTTGCACCATTGAGCGTACCACGGTTTGAGCGCTTCCGCCGTTTGTGAGTCTTTCACAATCGAGGCCGCGCGCGCGCGAATCTCATTCATCTTCTGGAAATCAGCGATTTCCGACAGGGCCGCCATCGCTTCGTTGGACAGATCTGAGTGTTCTTTGCCTGACAACAGATTGGCGAGCAGCTTAAACAGACTCGTCCACTTATCGTTGACCAGATCTTCCTCGACAGGAATGCCGGACAAGATGGAGTTAAAGTTATGGTTCCGGTAATCCTGCCAGCCCGGCTTGAGGGTCTTCACCCATTCCGGATCGGTGGGCATGTTGCCGCGTTCATCCACCGAAGACGGCGTCCGTTGAAACACGTAGAGCTGCTTGGCATATTTGGCGACACGAGGGACGGATTGAATCGCGGTCGCCCCAGTGCCGATGATTGCGACGCGCTTGTCGCCTAGTTTGGTCATGCCGCCGGTGGTGTCACCACCAGTGTAGTGGTAATCCCAGCGACTGGTGTGGAAGGTATGGCCTTTGAACTTGTCGATGCCAGGGATCGCGGGCAGTTTGGGCCGGTTCAGCGGTCCACTCGACATGATCACAAAGCGCGCCTTGAAGACATCGTCGCGGTCCGTGGTGATCGTCCAGCGTCCCGTGTCCTCGTGCCAGCGGGCTTCTCTGATCTGCGTCTGGAAGCAGGTCTTTTCATAGAGATTGAAATGCTTCCCAATCCGTTGCGCGTGGGCAAAAATCTCCGGTGCGAAGGAATACTTTTCCTTGGGCATGTATCCGGTCTCTTCAAGCAGCGGCAGATAGACATACGACTCGATGTCGCACTGCGCGCCGGGATAGCGGTTCCAGTACCAAGTGCCGCCGAAATCGCCAGCCTTTTCGATGATGCGAATGTTGGTGATCCCAACCTTTTGCAGCCGCGCCGCCGCCAAGAGGCCGCCAAAGCCGCCGCCGATGATCACTGCGTCAAGCTCTTCCTGTAGGGCAGGGCGCGTAAAGCCCGGCTCCACATAGGGATCCTCGTTATAGTGGGCATATTTCCCGGAAATTTCCTGGTATTGGTTGTTGGCGTCCACGCGGAGACGTTTGGTGCGCTCCTCAGTATACTTCTTGCGCAGATCGGTGGGATCGAAGCCCAGCTCAGCGGACGTGGGAATTCCTGTCGGGACGGATGGTGTTACGGCTGCACTCATAGTGTCAGTTCTCCTTTTCTTAGAATGCTTTCCTTAAGCATGGAGTACAAAAAGTTGGGGAAGAGGGAGAGGAATGACCCCTCCCTTCCACGTTGGTTTCCTACTGGGCCGCGCCGTTGCGTAGCAGTGCGCCGGGGGTTGCGCCCGTGCACTTGCCATCCTGGAACGTCTCGACGCCGTTGACTAGAATGTGTTTGTACCCTTCGGCCTTCTGCACCCGCCGCCACTCATTAGCTGGCAGATCATAGGCGATCTCGCTCGGCAGGGCCTGCACAGTGTTGATATCGTAAATCACGATATCCGCCGCTTGTCCTTCCCGCAGCGTCCCGCGATCTTTGAAGCCCGCCGCCCACGCCATCAAGCCGCTGAGGCGGAAATGCGCTTCTTCCAGGCTCAGCGTGCCGGACTCGCGCACCAGCCAAGACAGCACCTCGGTGGGATAGATCGCCGGGGTGATGAACTTCACATGCGCCCCGCCATCGGAGACGCCTGGCATAATGTACGGTGAATTCATCAAGTCTTTGTACCCAGCAATATTGGCGTTTTCCACTGGCCCGGCCCATTCGGTGCGCAGGTCGTCGGCTACGGAGAGGTCCAGCATGGCGTCAATGACATGCTTGCCTTCCTTGTCGGCGATCTGCTGCACGGACATGCCTTCGTATTGCAGCTTCAGTTCCGGATTGCGCACTTTGCGGGCAATGAACTTATCAAATTCGCCGAAGACAATGTTCAGCGTTTCCATGCCGCCGCCATCGTAGTCGGCGCGCATAGCCGCCCGTAATTCCGGTCGTGACATTTTGGCTTTGCGTTCTTCGATCGTGCCCAACGTGGCGTCTTTCCACGCCGGAATGCTATCGAACAGGTTCCAGTCTTCCAGCGTCATGCGCACCGGGGCCCGAGCGGTGACGGCTTGCCCGAACACCCGCACGCCACGCGCATTGGCGGCTTCGACCCAATTCAATTGCTGCTTATGCGATTCGGGATGACGATCGCTGATCAGGATGGCGTTGTACAACAACGGCCGCCCGCTGGTCTCCGCCATCTTCTCCAGGAAACGGAAGTCATCTTCAATACCAAATGTGCTTTCGCTCGCGCCCGATTGGGTGAACTGAATACACCCATCGCCGGTCTCCGCCATCGCTTTCGCCATGCTGAGATAAAATTCGTCAGGCAAAATATCGGTGATCATCGGCGTGCCGTCGTAGTCACGCTGCACGGAGACACGACTCTCAGGCACCAAGCGTTGCGCTGACCAGCCCGCCGCGCCCGCCACCACGGCTTCTTTATAATGGCGGATAATGGTGGCCATCTCTTTGTCGTTGGGGAAGCGCTTCTTGGCGTCATCAAAGCCGCCCATCACATACGCCACCGCCGGCGCGATGGGGAAGAGATGCGAGACGTTGATGCCTAGCGGCATGTGCGACAGCCGGTCCATGTATTGGGGGAAGGTTTCCCAATCAACTTTCATCGACACCCGCATGGGTTCCAGCGGGATCGCTTCCGTACGGGAGAGGGCGAGCATGGCCCGGTCGGCGTCCTGTGGGCGCAAGGGGGCAAAGCCAAAGCCACAGTTGCCGATCGTCACTGAGGTGACGCCATGCCAACTACCGATCGAGCAGTATGGGTCCCAGTGGAGTTGGGCGTCGTAGTGGGTATGGAGGTCGATGAACCCAGGGGCGACAATCAGTCCGTTGGCGTCAATAACCTTACTGGCATCACTGGGATTGAGCCGGCCAATCGCGGCGATCTTACCATTCTTAATCCCCAGGTCGGCTTTGTAGCGGGGCACGCGCGTACCATCGACGACGGTGCCGCCGCGAATAATAGTGTCAAACTGTGGCATGGTTCCCTCCTTTATAGGGTAGATCGTTCCGTACCAGAACGAAGTAAATGAACATTTATTTACGTACACTAGTAAATGGCTATTTACTTGTCAAGTGCGGATGGATATGGTGTGGAGCCATGAGTTCTTTTCCAGTAGTCACGCAGAATGAGGCAATCGAGGCGGCCACACCACCGCGGCGCCAAACGACCGCTGGCGCCGCGCGCGCGATGACACCCACGCGCGAGCGCATCTTGACCGCAGCGGCGCAGCTCTTCGCCGAACACGGCTTTGCCAGTACCTCAATGCCGGTGATCGCCGAGCGGAGCGGCATTACCGCTGGCGCCATCTATCGACATTTCACGAGCAAGGCCGAACTATTACTTGAGGTGGTGAAGCGCGCGCTGGAGGCGCTGCCGCTCTCGTTTGAGCGGAGCAGCGACGAAGAGGACGCCGCGCTGCTGCCCGAAGTGGCGGCCCGCTTTACTGACCCCACCCTGACGCTGCTGCGCCAGCTCTCTGTAGAAGTGCACGCGGTCGCGCGGCGCGACCCGGAGGTGCGCAAACTGCTTGCTGCCTACAACGAGATGGCGCTGGGGAAAATCCGCGCTCTCCTGGAAGCGCAGCCGCGGGCCGGAGTCCGCGCGGCGCGGCGGTCGCCAGAGTTCACCGCGCGCGCCTTAATCGTATTCCTCATGGGACTGAATCACATGGACACGCTGCACCCAGACTTGGTGGGCGACCCGGCGTGGCGCGACTTTGTCGCGGCCCACGTCACCATGCTCCTCGGCTTGCCTGGGCCAGCAGTGAAATCGCAGTCCTCGGCGCGACGGGGGACACCGGCGCGGAACGCGATGGGCATGCAACCAGGAGCAGGGAGCAACCGGAGGGATGGTGCGCTCCGCCGCAATACGCAGTTGGCCTCAGCGCACCGGGAATGAGCGCATGGCGTCTGCGGGACTCTTTGTAGGAGAGCGTTCCAAACCGGGGGCAACCTATCTATGGGGGGATTCCTTGCTTGACAGGGTATCGAAAACACGCGGATGATTGGTCGTTCATGATTAGCACGTATCCCCATTTTGGAAGGGATTCCTTGTCTCTCTACTCAGCGAAGCCTGCGCCGGCGATGGAGCGCGATGTCGCATCCTTCATCAACTTGTCGACGTCTGCATGAATAACAGAAAATGATATTTCTGCTCATCCACCTCTCTGGTTTGTGAAAACTCGAGGGAAGTCGTGACGCAGGTCCTCACTTCGTCTTGGAAGTCAGAAGTGAAGGCGACGCCTCGGAGACCATCAACGTTGCGGGAGATCCGACTTCTTGGTGGTCTTGCTAGCACCCTTGTGCGAGGTTACTCCCGCTGAGATTGACGGTCCAGCCAACGAGGCCTATCCTTGATGATAACGTTGTGTCGCTTTTCCTCTGGCCTTACCGGCGCAACATGACATCCGCACCCAGAGAGATGGAGGTAACCTATGCGTTCTTATGAGGTGATCTCCGCGATCGTTTTCCTCGTTTTGATCCTCACTCTCTGTTCGCTTCAGATTCCTCCTGCCTCCGCAGAACAAGCCCATGGAATGGAGAGAATGGAAGTGACTCAGGGAGCCGACGAACGTGCAAGCCAGGCGGTGCCGAAGGTCCAGCAGCAACAGGATGTCCCCTTAGTGTCGATGATGCGCCTTCCGCAATCGACCATACGATCCGGCAGCCAGAGGGCAGCGGATACGGCGCTTATGCGCATCACTAGGAAACTCGCACTCGACCTCGGGTTGATTCACCAGCCGGAGGAGGATGCGTGGAGCGCGCTGGAGCGCGTCGAGATCTCACCGCAGGGCGGTTGGTCCCGTAATGCCGAGCTAACCCCAGAGATTTTCTACGACGTGCTCGCGGCTGCCCGCCGGGCAGCGAGCGCTGGCCACCTGTCGGTGTCGGCGGATGGGGCTGAAGCAATTGTCCGCGCCGTGATGACTCCGTTTTTTGCTCCTCTGGAGGAAGAGGCAACTGAACAACTCCCATTCGTCACTCCAGAGGACCGACCAGCTGTGGCCAGTGAAGCGCCAGCGCTCCTCTATGAGCAAGCCCCTGTTTGGCCATACCAGTGGCAAAGTGAATTTCGTTCTGGGCCAACCGTTGTGATCGCGCCCCGTCCTGTGTTTTCCCCATTTCTGCATCATCACATGTTCATACCGTGCCCTGCATGGCGGTGTCGTCCAAGAATCGCGCCTTTTGTTGGTTCTGTGGTTCGACCACGCGTCTTTGCCCCGGCGCGGATGAATCCTCCCGTCCGAGTAGTACCTATGACGCCACGATTGTCCTCTCCCCCGGTCTTCGGTTTCAGGGGTGGGCTCGGAGCTATGCACCTGGGTGGAGGGCATTTCCATGGCGGCTTTCGGCGGTAAGGTGTAGCGGTGGATCCTTCACCAGGAGAAGTGCAGCCTTCCTCTCGCGAAGGACAGGATCACATGAAGTGATAATCTTGTATGTCTCATTGGTCTCTAGCGCTGACTCAAGAAGAGGATAACTGGTCGAGCAGCACTTTCGCCTCTTGCAAGTCCTTGGTATCAAACCCTTCGGTGAACCAGTTGTATACATCAACAAGCATTTGCTGGGCTTCAGCTTTTTTGCCTCGCTGCTGCCAGACTCGAGCAAGACTCATCACCGCGCGCAGTTCCAATGATTTGGCGTGTTGCCGTCGGGCGATCTCAATGGCGTTGAGGAAGCACCCTTCCGCTTCCGATTGGGGATTGGCGTTGGCGGACGTTCGACTCTGGACTTTAGCCCTTTGACTTTTGGCTTTCGGCTTTGCGCTTGCTGCCCCGTGCTTTCCTGCACCAGCAGGAGTTCTCCCTGAAACCGCAATAACTCCGCTTCGTAGTTCCGTTCTCCGGTCTTCTGTATCGCGGTCAACGCTTCAGTCAGCAACGTGAGTCTCTCTTGTACCTGTCCAACTTGGCTATAAGCTTCGACAAGAAGCGGAAGAAACTGCGCCCGCCCCAATCAATCAGACGTTACCCGACCAAAGCGGTAGGGCTCGAGCGTGTCCTGCGCGGCTCTACGGTACTTGTGCCAGCGGCCACCGCCGTAATAGGCCAGGCTTCCGGGTTCAGCGTCGCCATGCCCGTTGTAGTACGATAGACAGTCGCGCAGCGGCGCACTCATGATGTCTACCTGGCGGCAGTGTTCGGCGTATTCCTCTTGCGGCTGGCGGTGAACGTCAATGAGGTTCTCGCCTCGGTCACGCAGGGTCGACAGCATCCACACGAGGTAGTCGCCATGGGCGTCGATGGCGTCGGTGAAGTTGAAGCTGCCGCCGCCACCCTGGGGGCCAGTCATGATGAAGAGGTTCGGGAAGCCTTTCGTGTGGATACCGAGAAAGGTCTTGGTGCCCTCTGCATCCCACGTCTCCTTGATAGTGCGGCCGTCGCGGCCTGCCGTCTTTTCGAATAAACCACTCGCCATCCATTGGAACCCAGTCGCATAGATCAACACATCGAGCGGGTACTCAACTCCGTCGTGCACGACCCCGTTTACGTTGATCTTGCACACGCCAAGCGGCGCGGTGTCCACCAGATGAACATGCGGCATGTTGAATGACGGGAGGTATTCATCGTGGAAGGTGGGCCGCTTGCACCCGTACGGGTAGTACGGCCTAAGGGCCGCAGCGGTTTTGGGGTCCTGTACGATCGCATCTACCCGAGCCCGGATCTGCTCCATAATCCGGAAGTTCGTGTTCAACTGCTTCTTCACCAGCTCCTCGGGCGCCAACCTGGTTTCGTGCTGCTTGCGCTCTCTGAAATCAGCGACCCGGCCGGCGAGGTAGTCGTCGTTGGCCTGGATCGCCGTGCGGCCCTCAGAGATACGGGCGAATCGCGCCCGGCGGGCTCTCGCCCAGCTCGGCTCACGTGACCACTCGTCGATCTCCTCCGGCTTCGTTTCGCGCTGGTCACGCACATCGATCGTTGACGGCGTGCGCTGGAATACGTACAGCTCATCAACGATCTTTGCCAGTTCCGGAATGACCTGCACCGCAGTCGCCCCCGTCCCGATAATCCCGACCCGCTTCCCGTCCAAGGCGACGTTGTACTTCCAACGCGAGGTGTGGAACGACTCGCCCTGGAATGTCTCCATACCCTCGATACGGGCCAGCTTCGGTGTGGTAAGGATCCCGTTCGCGTAGACCAGATATCGTGCTCGCATGGCGTCGCCGCGGTTGGTGTGCACGATCCAACGCCCAGCGCCTTCGTCCCACTCGGTCTTTTCCACCGTGGTGTGGAACAAACAGTGATCATAGAAGCCGAACTTTTCGGCCATTTTTTGGCAGTACTCGAAGATCTCAAACCCCGACGCAAATTTCATCGTCGGGAAATAGCCCATCTCCTCCAGTAACGGGAAATAACTGTACGACTCCACATCACAGGCAATACCCGGATACCGGTTCCAGTACCAAGTGCCGCCGACATCACCGCCCTTCTCACAGAACCGCACGTCGCTAAACCCCGCCTGGCTCAGCTTGTGCCACAACAACAGACCGGCAAAGCCGGCGCCTACCACCAGGATTTCACACTCGTCGGTTAGGGCGTCGCGAGGGACCGGAGCAGCGGAGTACACGTCCTCAAGGTACTTGCTAAACTCGCCTTCCATCGCCATGTAATCCGCCGCCCCCCGGCGCTCCTCCTTGAAAGCGCGATACTTCGCCTGTTCCTCGGCATTGAACACCGCACCCGGCGGCTGCGGCGGAAGTGTCTTGAGCGACTCATCTTGGGTGACCGAGTAGCCTCTCCCTACCACATTGTCCATCGTGCTCGCGGCACGGGTGTTGAAGATCTTCAGTCCAGTATTGGGGTCAATCCTAATCGACATCGTCTGCTCTCCTCTATGCGAATACCTCTATAATGCAAATTACCTTAATAGTTCGTACGGGAGGACCCTGGTTGGTAAGGAGCTGCCTCGCTTCGATAGGCGTCTCTCTTATATCCTTCGAACCGCTGGTTCCCAGGATCTCTACGGCGAGGACCCCCCAGACTCTACCCTACCGTGCACCAAATATCTATAGACCTGAGTTCGACGGAAGGAGGAGGAAACGAGAGACCTCTTCAGGAGGGGAATGAGTGCAACCGACACCATCCGCCCGAGGAGGTTCTCGTATGGAGATCCTAGCCGCGCTGTTCGGTGACATTGACGACTTCTGTTTGCAGTTTGCAGACTACTAAGGAGTCAGGGAGGGGCAAGACAGAAAAGTGATGCGGATGTAAGCTACCAACATGACAAATACCTCATCAACTCGCGAGCGAGCGAAAGCAAAGACTGGAGAGTGAGCTGAGCAGTTAGTGGACTTGAGATATCATGGACCAACGCAGAATGCCGTCGATATCCATTGGCTTTGACTCTGTCGCGACTGCTCCCTTGAGGGAGATGCGAACGTGTGTGCCCCGATGACGAAATCCGCCACTCTTCCTCCGCATCAACAATTAGCTGCTCCAGGGAAATGGCCAATGGTCGGCGAAGCGACGGCTGACCCGCAACGACAGCGGGAACCGTGGCAGGTGCGGGTCTCTGGGTTGGTCGCCCGTTCGTGCACCTGGACGCTTGCGGAGCTGCACGCTTTGCCGCAGGTTTCTCGTCAACTTGATCTTCACTGTGTGACACGCTGGTCCCAGGTCGCCATGCCCTTTGTCGGGGCGCCGCTTCGCGTCTTACTTGAAACCTGTCAACCTTTGCCAACAGCGCGCTATCTGTCCTTCGTTGCACGCAGCGCTCGGGGCCACAGTACCTCACTTCCCATCGGGGTGGCTGTTGAGCTGGACCCGCTAGTAGCGCTCCACTACCAAGAGCAACCATTGCCTCCCGAACATGGCGGCCCGGTTCGGGTGATTGTGCCGGGACGTTATTTATACAAAAGCATCAAGTGGCTGGAAGAGATTCGCGTGCTGGAACACGATCAGCTCGGTTATTGGGAAGGCGAGGCTGGGTATCATAACGAAGCTGACCCCTGGCGAGAGCAACGGTATATCGTGCCTGCGTTGAGCCACGCTGAAAGCCGCGCCCTTTTACAGCAGCGCGACGTTTCGGGCCGTAATATCCTGGGGCTGTGGGCGGAAGGGCTGAAACTCAGCGGTTTACAAGCGCGTGGAGCATTGCTGCGCGACGCACATTTTGTCGGGGCGCACTTGGCTGGGGCCTGCTTCGACGGCGCCAATCTGTCCAACGCGCATTTCGAAGGAGCCAACCTGCGGGCGGCGTCTTTTCGGAGCTGGCGCGGAAACAATGCTGATGTTGAAGGTGCGAATTTTCGCGGGGCTGATCTGCGTGGAGCGGATTTTACCTCAGCCTCACTCTTCGGTGTCACTTTCTGTCCAGAAGACGACTCGGAATCGTGGGGCCCGGCGTTGCTGGACCAGACCACTCGCATCGGCGAAGAGGCCCTTACCAAGCTCACTCCGATTCAGCAAGAGTTTGTGCGGAAGGCTTTGCGTTGAGGGACTACTTGACGTGCGACGCCAACGCGGTGCGCAGCGCTGCATAGGACGAGAACCCCAAGGTTGCTTCAATTTCTTCCTGCCAACGCTTGTCCAATTCCGCGCTCAGCTCGGGGGATAATTCCTGCGCGTGATCGCCCACGTTTCCCGTCCTGACTTTGGAAGTATCGCCTCCAGGCGGTAGTCCGCAGAGGGCGTCGCGCGATGCTCGGATCAAGTGATCGTCAAACTGCCGCTTGTGGGTGCGCATAAACTCCAGCGAGGATTGCCGCACCACGATGTCCAATAATTTATCCTCCAATGTACAACCTATGAACGCCGCAATGCGTCGGACTGTGCCCGGTAAATCCTGCTTCATGTCCTCATAGCACAAGAACAACACCTCGGGGTCGTGACGATGCGGCCACCACGAGCGGATGTGCGCCCAATAAGAAACTCTACGATTATTCTGCAAGAACTGTTCACGGGTAAAGACGGCAAGCGGGATGGAGCCGGACTCGAACCACCAGCCTTCCATAAAATGATACATGGACACCACGACATCTTTGGGATCGCGGATCACATAGATATAGCGCGCCCCTTTCGGTACAAGCTCCCACCTGAAGTGGCTCTTGAATGCACGGGGGTATCCGACTTGGGGCTGATCCAGGTCCATGCCCAGATCATGCGCCATTTCGATCCACGGGATCACGGAGGTGATTTCGTCAAATTGCGTATCGCCGCGCGTGCGGAGACCGTGCACGATTTGCTGCACCCAAGTGGTCCCCGACTTGGCGTACGGGGTGATGATGACATCCGTCGGTTGCGGCTGAAAGGCAAGAGCGCGCCGCAGCCCTTCCTCGGTCAGCATGTGTTGCTGACGTTCGCGCAGTTCAGCGATCGTCGTTGGGCGGCGCAGGCTTGTCGACATGCAAAACTCTCCTGTTGCTATGCGGCTGATTCATTTTCCGTTGTGACCGTCAGTTGCCGTGCACGTTCAGAGCGGAGTGAGGCGTGATGATCTTTCGCAAGAAAGCTGTACACAGTCGGCAGCACGAAGAGCGTAAACAAAGTGCCCACTAACATCCCCAGAATCACCACAATGCCGATGGCGTAGCGACTCGCCGCACCGGCCCCGTTGGCAAACATGAGAGGAATGAGCCCCATGACCATAGCGGCGGTGGTCATGAGAATCGGCCTCAAGCGCACGGCTGCCGCTTGCTCAATCGCGTTGCGACGATCGAGATTTTCCGTCCGTTGCAGTTCATTGGCGAACTCGACCATCAAAATCCCGTGCTTCGAGATCAAACCGATCAACGTCACGAGGCCGATCTGGGTATAGATGTTCAGCGTTGCGAAGCCCAGATAGAGCGGCATCAACGCCCCACAAATCGAGAGCGGGACGCTCACGAGGATCACCGGAGGATCGCGTAAACTCTCGAATTGCGCCGCCAAGACAAGAAAAATCACAATCAGTGCAAACACAAACGTAATCGTGAGCTGATTGCCTTCCTGGATGTACTGCCGCGTGTCCCCAAGCCAATCATACGAAAACGTGGGCGGCAGCTCGCGAGCTTGCGCCTCAAGAAAAGCGACGGCGTCCCCGAGGATGACGCCAGGCGTGGGAATGGCCTGGAAGATAGCGGAATTGAGCTGATTGAACTGTGTCCGCTTATTTGGTTCCACACCTGTGGAGATATCGACCACCGTCGAAAGCGGAATGAGCTGACCGCTTGCTGTCTTGATGTAGTAAGCGCCGAGACGCTCAGGGGAAAGACGCTCCGTCCGTGGGACTTGAGGAATTACATCGTAGGAACGGCCACGGAGGTTGAAACGGTTGACATAATTTTCCCCGACCATCACCGCCAGCGTGTCAGCAATGGCGTCCATCGTCACGCCCAACTCGTTTGCTTTTGCTCGATTGACGTGAAGACGCACAAGTGGTTTGTCAAATGCAAGATCGCTGTCCACCACTAGAAAGAGCCCGCTTGCTCGCGCGGCTTCTTTGAGCCGGTCCATGGCCGTGTATACCGATTCAAAACTCTCGGTGCTGCGGATCACCATTTGTACCGGCAACCCGCCAGTGGAGCCGGGCAGCGCCGGGGAGAGGAACGTGAAAATACTTTGCCCCTCGATTTGTCCAGCTCCACCTTGCACCACGTACAATAACTCTTGAGCGCGCCGCGAGCGCTTGCCCCACTCGGTCAGGTTCACGCCGCCGAACCCGTTATTCGGTCCGTCGCTCCCATTGAGAATGAACGTGGAGTCCGCTTCCGGCAATGAGTGGAAGAGTTTATCCAGTCGGCGTGCAAACACCTCGGTGTAATCGAGATTGGCGTACTGCGGTCCCTTCATAGCAGCCAGCACATATCCTTGATCTTCAGAGGGAGCGAGTTCATGCTTGGCCCCGGAAAACAAAAGAACGATGCCGCCAATAATACCCAGGCCGAACACGAGCACCGCTGCGCGATTGTTCAGACTACGATGAAGAAGAGCAGAATAGACAGCAGTAAGTCGAGCGAAGGAGTGCTCGACCTTGCGGGCGAATCGGCCTTCCGTCATCGAGTCCGTCAACAAGAAGGACGCCATCATCGGTGAGAGGGACAGCGCCACCACCCCGGACACAAGCACAGCGCCCGCCAGGGTAAAGGCAAACTCGCGAAACAGTGAGCCTGTAAGCCCGCCCATGAACCCAATAGGCGCGTAGACGGCGGCGAGCGTGATCGTCATGGCAATGATGGGTCCGGCGATTTCCCGCGCCCCGATCAGCGCCGCCGTCACCGGAGACTTGCCTTGTTCTATGTGACGATGCACGTTTTCGACGACCACAATGGCGTCATCTACCACTAAGCCAATGGCGAGGACCATCGCCAACAGGGTCAGTAAGTTCAAGCTGAACCCGAACGCCAGCATGAGGGTGCCCGCGCCGATCAGAGAGAGCGGAATGGTGACAATCGGAATGAGGACCGCCCGTAGAGAACCAAGGAAGATAAAGATGATGAGCACGACAATGCCAATGGCCTCAAGCAACGTTTTGATGACTTCGTCTATCGAGGCGGAGATAAACTTGGCCACATCGAAATCGACCGCCAAGGTGAGCCCCGGGGGTAGGCTGCGTTCGATACGCGGAAGCAAGGCTTTCACGTCGCGGACGATTGTTAACGGGTTTCCTGTCGGGGTCGCATTGACCGCGATAAAGACCGTAGGTTTGCCGTCCATCAGAGCGCTCTGTTCGTAGTTCTGCCCGCCCAGCTCCACAATCGCGACATCCTCAAGACGGACCAGTCCGCCGCTCTCGGCTTTCACCACCATTCTCCGAAACGCGTCAACATCAGTTAAATCGGTATCTGCCGTGATGTTGGCGATCGTATACGCGCCCTTTGTTTGTCCGGGCGCGGCTTGGACGTTATTGCGACGCAGGGCGTCGGCAATGTCACTCGCGGTGATGCCGTAGGCCGCTAGCCGAGCCGGGTCCATCCAAATCCGCATCGCCAACTGCTGGCCGCCCGACACATCCGCCGAAGCCACGCCGGGAATGGTCGCGATCAAAGGCTGCGCGACCCGGACGAGGTAGTCCGTAATGGCGGGAATAGAAAGCCGGTCGCTGGCGAAGCCGATGTACATCACCGCCGTGGTCTCTCCCGTAGCTTTAGTAATGACGGGATCATAGGCTTCTTTCGGAACGCGATACTTGACTTCGTTGACCTTAGCGATGATTTCCGTCATGGCCCGGTCCGAGTTGGCGTTCAGTCGCAGCCGCGCCGAGATTCGGCTGTGCCCTTGCGTCGAAGCAGAGGTGAGATATTCCACGCCATTCGCGGTTGCGATGGATTGAGCGATAGGGGTGGTAATGAAGCCTTGCACCAGGTCTGAGGAAGCGCCTGGGTAAAGCGTGGTCACGGTGATGGTGGCGGTTTCGAGCTGCGGGTACTGCCGGATCGGCAAGCTCAAGAGTGAGCGCAAGCCGATGAGGAAGATCAACAGGCTCACGACGAGCGACAGCACTGGTCGACGGATGAAGAGGTCAGTGAAGCTCATGACTTTTTTCCTCGCGCGTAGGGTTGGGCTCAGCCTGCGAACTCGCGTTATTGTCCGCGAGCGTATCGGCCTGGGCAATGGTCACGGGGGCCCCACTTGTTAGATTCACTTGACCGGAAGTGACCACCAGATCCCCCGGCGTCACGCCGTCAAGGACCGCGATGCGCCCATTGGCTCGGCGGCCAGTCTTCACGAACAGACGTTCCGCCGCATACTGGGGCTGCTGAGTTGTGGCGTTCGCGCTGCGCTGACGCACAACAAAAAGCGAGTCGCCATACATGGTCTTGTCCACCGCTGTCTCCGGCACGGTCACGATGTTCTGTTCAGGCGGGAGAAGCACGTGAACAGTCGCGAACATGCCAGGGCGTAAGAGATGCTCAGTGTTCGCGAGCGTGGCCTGAACCGTGATCGTGCGCGTTTCGACAAGAACCTGAGGTTCTATCGTGGTGATCTTTCCTTGGAACACACGGTCAGGAAACGCGTCAATGTGCAGCTCCACGTACTGCCCGATTAAGAGCTGGTGAAACGTCTGTTCCGGTAGGGTGAAGTTGAGGTACAGCACATCGAGATCCGTCAGGGAGACGATCGACTGCCCCGGTTGGAGATATTGGCCGAGATGAACTTTGCGGAGGCCCAGCACGCCGGTGAATGGCGCCAGCACCAATTTCTGGGCGATCAGCGCCTCGATGCGAGTCATGTCCCCACGCGCTTGTTCGAGGCGACTTTCCGCCGTATCCACGTCGAGCCGAGAGACCGCGCGGCTATCGGTCACTGATTGCAACCGAGTCAGTTCACGTTCAGCTAGTTTAGCTGCTGCTCGCAGGCGCTCAAGTTCTCCGCGCTCCGGTGCGTCATTGAGCTGTATGAGTCGATCGCCGGCGTGGACCGAAGAGCCAGGCTCAAAATGAATAGTCACGACGCGACCGCCGACTTCTGGCGCAACCACAACTTGCCGCACCGCCTCCAGCGAACCAATGGCCTCCAGGATGCGCGCCAGCATTCCGGTCGTTGCAGAAGCCACGGCCACTCGCGCGGGCGGCGGCGCTGACGCCGCAAAATGCGCCCCTGCTTGCGCATCCCGGTAACGCTTCGTGAAATAGAGGCCGCCAAAGATGAGCGATAAAGCCAAAAGTGCCAGAACGATACGTGTCACCAAGACGCCTTTGCGGCGTCATGTAGCGCCGCCAACTGGAAAGGTTACCGCTTGCTTCTTACGGGAGACTCGGCAAGAGATCAAGTAAGCAGACTTCCCCGGGTGCAGAACAATTTCTTGGCCAAACCATTCTTCGCTCCCCCAGGATTCCGGTTTTCGCCGAAATGACGGCTCTGCCTCGTCCGTCATTCCGGGCAAGGCCGCAGGCTGCGACCAGCAATCCAGGATTTCGTTATGCACCTGAGTTCCTCTCAGTCCTTGTTCGCTTTTGTCGTGCGTGATAAAGACGGAAAAGAAAATTTGCACGAATTCAGACGAATTCTTACTTCGCAACGTTGCTGATCTCGGAGGACGTTATGCAAAGCGCCACTGTGCTGCGTGTCAATTTGAGTACTGGCCAGATCCGCAAGGAGGCCGTGCCGGAGCAACTCATCAAAAATTTTATCGGTGGTCGTGGAGTGGGCAGTAAGCTGCTGATGGATAACATGGACCCCAAGGTCGATGCGCTCGACCCACGGAACCCTTTGATTTTTGCAACTGGCCCAGTGACGGGGACGTATGCGCCGACTGGCGGACGCTACATGGTCATCACCAAATCCCCGCTGACTGGCGCGATTGCCTGCTCGAACTCCGGCGGCTACTGGGGCCCGGCCTTACGTTACGCGGGCTATGAATATCTTCTCCTTGAGGGGAAGGCGAAAGAGCCTTCATATCTCTACATTCATGATGACAAAGTGGAAATTCGCAGCGCCGAGCATCTCTGGGGCAAGATTGTCGACGACACCGAGAATATGATTCGTGAAGAGACACATCCAGAAGTGCGTGTCGCCTCGATCGGTCAAGGTGGTGAGAACCTTGCCCGCACCGCCTGTGTGATGAACGATAAAGGGCGCGCGGCTGGTCGTTCCGGCGTCGGCGCTGTCATGGGCTCGAAGAACCTCAAAGCGATTGCCGTGCGCGGCACCAAAGGCTTGAAGATCGCGAACCCTACTGCTTTTACTGAAGCAGTACTCAAAGGGCGAGACAAGCTGGTGAAGGGACCGACCACTGGTGGACTCACCATGTTAGGAACGGCGGGAACCGTGTCCTACATGAACATGGTGGGGATGTTGCCGACTAACAACTTTCAAATGGGCGTTTTCAGTGGGGCAGCGGCAGTTGATGGCACGGTCGTGAAGAAAGATTTCATGACCCGCAATCGGGGCTGCCATAGCTGCATGATCCATTGTGGTCGCGTGACCAAGATCACCGGGCACGGACAGTTCGATGGCCGAGGTGAAGGGCCGGAATACGAAACCATTTACGGCGTGGGTACGATCTGCGGGGTCGATAACCTCGCCGCCGTCATCAAAGCCAACTATCTGTGCAACGAATATGGCTTAGACACGCTTGAAGCGGGGATCGCTATCGGCACGGCGATTGAGTTGGCTGAGAAAGGCTACATCCCAGAAAGTGACATCGGTTTCCCGTTGAAGTTCGGCGATGCTGAAGCAATGGTGAAGCTGCTCGAAGCGCAGGCATTCCGCAAAGGACCGATTGGACACTGGCTGGCGGAAGGCGGTTACCGTCTCGCGGAACACTACGGTCATCCAGAACTGTTCATGGGCTCGAAGAAACAAGGGTTCGCAGCCTATGATCCGCGCGGATCGATCGGTATGGGGCTAGCCTACGCTACCTCGAATCGCGGTGCGTGCCATCTGCGCGGCTACACGATTTCTCTTGAGCACTTCGGCAATCCGATCAAGCTCGACCCCTTCACGCCAAAAGAGAAACCCTACTGGCTGACGATTCTGCAAAACACCACGTCCTTCGTCGACGCCTCGGGGATCTGCCTGTTCTCCACCTTCGACATGAATCCTGGTGAAGATGTGACCGCGATGGTTAGTGAGTCGCTTGGATACAATGTCGGCGGACCCGAGGACATGCTCAAAATCGGCGAACGGATTTGGACCCTGGAGCGCTTGTTTAATAATGCGGCGGGCCTCACCCGTGCGGATGACAGCTTGCCTCCACGCATCACCAGCGAGCCGTTAACCGAAGGACCGAGCAAGGGACATGTAGTTGACCTGGAGCCGATGTTGACCGAGTACTACCAACTGCGGGGTTGGGATACGCAGGGGCGTCCGACTGCCGACAAGTTGCGTGAACTAGGCTTAGCATAAGCGGGGAGGGCGTATGAAACAGATTGTCGTTCATCAAGAGAAATGTACGGCCTGTCGTGAATGTGAATTAGCGTGCTCGTTTTCTCATGAGGGCGCTTTCGTTCCCGTCCTCTCGCGTATTCGCGTAGCCGACTTCTATGAGGAACAGTTCTATCAACCGATGGTCTGTGTGCACTGCGCCGACGCACCCTGCGCGGCGGTGTGCCCCACCGTGGCGATCCAACGACAAGCTGACGGTCAGGTCAAGGTGATCGAGGATCGCTGTATTGGTTGCAAGATGTGTCTCCTCGCCTGTCCTTTTGGCGTGATGAACTTCTCGCCAGAAAAAGAGGTAGCGCAAAATTGCGACTTCTGTGACGGGAATCCCCAATGTGTACAGTTCTGTACTCCTGGGGCTTTGGAATATGCCGATGTCGTTGCTGTGTCTGCCCTGGCGAAACAAAAGGCCGCAGCCGCACTGGGCTTGCCGCAGGCGTAAATGAGGTGCGTCCTGAGAGTGAACCGGGGGAAACTATGGCAACGAAATATGTGCTGATTGGTAACAGCGCTGCGTCGTTAGCGGCGGTCGACGGCATCCGCAAGTTCGACAAGCAGGGCGAAATCACGATCATCAATCGCGAGGCTGGCCCTGCCTACTCTCGCGTAGCGCTGCCTTATTATGTGGCAGGAGAGATGACGCTTGATGACCTCTTGATCCGGCAGGCCCCCGATTACCAAAAGATTGGGGTCTCGTTGGTGGAAAATGAGAATGTCAAAGCCATCAATCCGTCGGCAAAAGAGGTCGAATTAGCCAGCGGGAAGAAGGTCAGTTACGATAAGCTGTTGATCGCCACCGGGTCAGAGACCATCGTGCCCCCGATTCAAGGGCTGGCGCAGATTCCACATCACTACTTGTGGACGCTCGAAGATGCGATTGGCATGAAGCAGGCGGCGGAAAAAGCCAAGAGCGCGGTGGTCATCGGCGGCGGCTTCATCGGTATGCTCGCTGCCGAAGCCTTGCGGAAGTTGAAAATTAAACTCACGATCGTCGAAATGGCGCCGATTCTGCTCCCGCAGTTGCTGGATGAAGGAGCTGGAAAGCTCTTTCTCAAAGCCGTGCGTGATGACGGGGTGACGGTGCGTACCGACTCGCTCGTATCCGCCGTTGCACAGAAAAACGGCGGGATCGAAGTCACGCTGAAGGGCGGAGACACCTGCACGGTTGATATGGCGGTCGTCGCGACGGGCGTGCGTCCGTGCGTCGACTTTTTGCGAAATGGCGCGATCTCGCTCAACAAAGGGGTGTTGGTCAACGAGCACTTGCAGACCAATCATCCAGACGTCTATGCGGCTGGTGATGTGGCTGAGACCAAGGACTTCTTGTCGGATGGTCGCTCGATCTACGCCATCTGGCCGACGGCGATTGAACAAGGACGGGCGGCGGGAGCCAATATGGCCGGGAAGAACCAGGCCTATCCCGGTGGCTTGGGTATGAACGTTGTTGAATTGTTTAATGTCACCCTCGCCCAGCTTGGCCGTTTCCGTGAAGATCCTGGAGACAGTGTGAAGATGTTATCTCCCCAAGGAGACGAAGCGTCGTACCGGAAAATTGTCGTCGACAAAGATGGCGCTCTAGTCGGCGCCGTCTATATTGGCAATGAGACTGGCGTTGCGGAGATGGGCGTCATTCACAGCGCCATCAAACGGCGTGAGAAGTGGCAGGGCTTCAAAGACGGTCGTCCGCCCCAGTTCTCATACGGCGCGGTGATGCACAGCGTGCCACGGTACTAGGTATGGCGGAGACCGTTACCATTCACGTCAAACTGTTTGCGACCTTGAAGAAGTATCTTCCTCCAGGAAATGCGGAAGGTACTTCTGTCACCATGCCTGCAGGCTCGACCGTATTGGACGTCATCAATGCCTTGAAGATACCGCATGAGCAGGCAACCATGCTGGTTGCGGGAGATACGTACGTGGAAAAGAGCACGGTCGTGACTGACGGACTCCAGCTCAACATTTTCCCGCCGCTGGCTGGGGGGAGCGACCCGTTCTTTCTTCTCTGACAACGTCAATCGGAATGCAGACACCAATTGAGATCTTCTTCGCCCCGTGCCCACGTGGACTAGAAGGGGTGTTGGGTGTTGAACTCGAGCAACTCGGCGCACAAACGGTGACAGTCGTCCCTGGCGGGGTCTCGTTCACTGGACCATTTGCTCTTTGCTACGCCGTCAATCTCCATAGTCGTATCGCCAGCCGGGTGTTGTGGCGTGTTTTTCACGGAACCTACCATGACGAGCACGATATTTTTCAGGCCACGCATGCGCTACCGTGGCCGACCTGGTTTTCCGTTCGCCACACCATCAAGGTAAAGGTCAGCGCGCAGCGGGCGCCGCTACGCAGCTTAGATTTTGTCACTTTGCGAATCAAAGACGCGATCTGCGATCGCTTCCGCATGACCACCGGTGCGCGTCCCAATGTGGCCACGCGTCGCCCTGATATCCGTATCGACGCGTTTCTGGATCAGCAGTACCTAACGCTCTACCTTGATACCTCAGGCGAAGCGCTCTTCAAGCGTGGGCTGCGCATGGCTACGACTGAGGCTCCCGTGCGGGAAAATCTTGCAGCGGGCATTCTGCGACTCGTGGGCTGGACGGCGGCGCAGCCGTTACTCGACCCGATGTGCGGAAGCGGTACGTTCTTGTTGGAAGCGGCCTTGATCGCTCGTAACATTCCACCTGGGCTGGGGCGACGCTTTGCTTTTGAGAAGCTCGGCAACTTCGATGTTCGTCAGTGGAAGAGCCTCAACGAAACTGGCAAGAAACAGCAAACGTCGAACGCGGCCTGCGCCATTTATGGGAGTGATATTGATAAAGACGCGCTCCATGCAGCCCAAACCAATCTCAAAAACGCCAGCTTAGTTGAGACCGTGGTGCTCAAGCAAGCGGACCTGTTTCACGTCAAACCGCCGGCTGGGGCAGGCATACTGCTGACAAACCCGCCGTATGGGGTCCGCCTGAGTGATCAGGAGCGGCTGGCCGCGTTCTACCCGCGACTTGGCGACATTTTGAAGCAACGCTTCGTTGGCTGGGACACCTATTTCTTCACAGCCGATCTGCGTCTCCCGAAGTTGATTGGTCTAGCGGCGAGTCGTCGTACGCCCCTCTTCAATGGTTCGCTCGAATGTCGGCTCTTTGAATTTAAAATGGTCAGTGGCGCGATGCGGAAACAGAAAGTAATCGAAGGGATGTAAAAAAAAGGCCCGGCTTGGCCGGGCCTCTCTCTGTCGCGTCCCTGCGACGACGTCAGCTCTCTCGATTGGGTGTTACTTCCCATTCTTGCCGCGCGGGCTTCCCACGCCAGTGCAAGAATCCCAACCTACTGCCGCTGGAGCACCATTGTTCCCGGTCGTGACATCGTAGAAGTTCGACTTGTACTCCTTGTAAGTCAACAATTCGGCGTACAACAGATTGTCTTCAGCGTTAGTGTAGAAGCCGCCAGGTGAGGGCGCCACGCCCAGCCGATTGTTCGAGTTGTTGACGATCCCGGCCAATGCTGGCGCCGACAGACTGGTGCCGCCCACCACATACCAGCTCCCCGCGAGCCGCACGTACGCCCCACTGGCCGGATCAGCGTCGAAGGAGACGTCTGGCGTGCGACGGTTCGACTGCCCGAACAGGGGATACTGATAGTCCGTCCATGGGCCTGTGCCGGTACCGAACGTGCTGCTGTAGGTTTCGTAGGCGCTTGTCCCCCCGCCCGAACCGGCCCAGCAACTCTCACTCTGGAAAGCTTGCGTGGTCGGGTCGCGGTTGATGGTGGTGCCGCCGGCCGAGATCACCCACGGGGAAGAGCTCGGATATTCCGCTCCTAAGCCCGAGTCCCCCGCCGAGAAGAAGTAACTGATGGGTTTCCCTGCCACCCAATTGGCGCGGAACACCCAGTCCCAGTCCGACGACTCAGTTGAGAACTCTCCACTGCCCCAGCTATTGGAGACTTGGCCGCCGCCATAAGGCAACAGTTGTTGGGCCGCGATCTGTTCGGCATACATGAGATCCTTATAGCTGTTGGAGCAAGCTTCGACCAAGATAATCGTCGCGCTCGGCGCCATGGCGTGCGCCCATTCGATATCCAATGCGGATTCCAGCGCCCAGCCGGAATTGTACGGCGGGGTGGAACAAGAGCCGTTACCGTTGGCAAAGACCTTTATAAAATTGGGTGCGGGTAGTCCGAAGAAGGAGCTGAAATACTGCAAGTCGGCTAAAGCGGTGGGGTTGTCAAAGGCATCGACGATGGCGATGGCGCGGCTCCCGCCCGTAGCGTTATAGGCAGAATTATTCGTCGGTGCGCAGCCTGCATAGGTTGGCCCCATTTTGTAGAGACAGGACAAGGAGGCTGGATATTCCGCAAACGTGGCGTTTGGGGTGGGATCGGCGGCGGGTTCGGGTTGGCTGAGATCCGTCAGGGACCTAGGTTGAATTCCGTTGGGCTTACGGATCGCGTAGTTGGTGTGGGCGCGGACCCCGGCGTCGGCGGGCAGGGCTCTGCTGCTCGCGGGCACGAATACATTCCCCGGGGCGGCGTACGGCGCAACCGCTTGCGGCTCTATATCCATGGAAAGCTCTGAACCAGGCGTCATCTCACTGGCGTCCTGCGCGTGTACGGGCATGGCCGCCTCTCCGCCAAGGGCTCCGAGGGTCAGCAGAACAAGCAGTGATTTCTGCATCGTAGACTCTCCCTTCTTACTTCGGCGGAGGGAGGAGGTGGTATGGATAAGTGATCGTTTTGTCACAAAGAGCTCCTTTTCTTCAAGTTTTCGACAGGAAATTGGGGGTTGTGTTGTCAATGTCTTGAAAAGCGATGCTCTGCTCCACAAGCGCCATTAGCCGAAACTCCACCGGTTCCTACAGGTTCATGACTGTACTCCTTTCCTTTCTGAACGTTCTTATGAGAAAGGAGCTACGTTTCTACAAATGACGCTACGAGCGAGAAAGAAAAACGTAGCGAATGGTGTAGCAATTGTGGAAATGATTCCTCGCGAGGCGCCTAACCTTGCTCAATGTGGAAAACAATGCAAAGTTCTCAGCCAGAGGGTGAAGCAAGAACGAAACAACCGCGGATCACCACGAAAAGGGGGAACGCATCATGGCTGAGGAGACTATTGTCTTTGCGCAAGGGATCGAGCTGCCGCCCGACATTCTCGAACAGGGACAACGCATGAAACCGGCGGGCTTTACACTGCACATGCTGCCGCCGAACGCGAGCGCTGCTGATATTGCTGACGCGATTAAAGATGCTGAATACTTAACAGGCTTTCCCCGATTCTTACCGAACGAGGCCTACGCGAACGCCAAGCGCCTCAAGCTACTCCAAGTCCTGAGCGCTGGTTATGATTTTGTCAACATCGAAGGAGCGCGCAAGGCGCGGATTCCTATCTGCTCCAATGGGGGAGCGAATTCGGTGGCGGTCGCCGAGCATGCAGTGCTGCTGATGTTGGCGGTCTATCGGAAACTGGTGGCGTTTCATCAGAACGTGGCCGGAGGCCGCTGGCACCAAGGGATTCCGCGCACGGTCAACATCTTTGAATTAGAAGGCAAGACGGTAGGACTCGTAGGGCTCGGCAATATCGGTCGGCAAGTAGCCCGACGCGTGCAGGCGTTTGATGCGCGGGTGATCTACTACGACATCTTCCGCCTCGACCCGCAAGAGGAACAGCGACTGGGGGTGCAGTACGTGTCTTTTGACACCTTGCTTGAGAGCGCCGATATCGTAAGCCTGCACGTGCCTCTGAATGAGAGCACGCGTCACCTGCTCGACGCCCGCGCCCTCAGCCGCATGAAACCAACTAGCATGGTGATTAATACGTGCCGGGGAGAAGTTATCGAGGAACAAGCCTTGATTGCTGCACTGCAACAGGGGCGCTTCCTCGGCGCGGGCCTTGATACGCAAGCCAAGGAGCCAGCGGACCCGCAGAATCCGCTGTTGAAGCTGCCCAACGTAACGTTGACCCCGCATAGCGCCGGACCCACGGTGGACAGCTTTTATAAACGGTTTCACAATGGCTACGCGAATATCGAGCGCGTGGCTCGCGGCCAAGCGCCTTTGTGGATCATTCCGGAGATGCGGGATCTGTTTTCGTAGCGCTGCCACACTAATTCGTGAACACGTCTACTTTTGTTCGCGGGGCCCAGCCCTCTTCATACGGCGCGGCCATCCGACCGAACGCGCGCAGGTGTTTGAATTTCCATTGGCCGTTGATCTTGACATAGTCATCTTCATACCGAGCAGCGAGCCACAGTTGGCGATTGTCTTTGCGGAAGGTGAACGGCCCTAGAAAATACCAGCTCGCGTGCGCTTCGGCGCCATTCACTGTGATGCGCGGATTGAAGACATTGTGCTGAGAGAAGCTGATCCGCTCGGCAAAATTTTTGAACAGTTTACGAAGCTCTGCATGCCCTTTCGCATAGCCAACGCCTTTTCCTTCCCAGACACCGTCTTCGGCGAAGATCGTCACAATCCGGTCCTGGTTGTGCTCGTCGTCGCAAATGTCGCAGTATTCCGCTTTGAGCTGCTTGATCGCCTCGATATCTTGCAGGATGGTGATTTGTCTCGCGAGTTCCCCGGCATCCATGTGTGTGAGCCTCCTTTCGATTTGTGGGAGTTACTGTACCAGAGACTTTAACAAAGAGAAAAGGCGCACCACGGCGGGGTACACAGCAAAATCCTGGATTCCGGGTCGCGGCCTGCGGCCTTGCCCGGAATGACGAGCGCGTCAGGGACGTCATTCCAGCGAAAGCTGGAATCCAGGGAAAATTGAGCAGACATTACCAAGAAATTGTTATGCATACGGCACGGTGTCCTCGCGGTGGCTTGTGGCGCTCATGGCAACCTGTATATGAATCAGAAGCAAAGGAGTGACGCTGATGTACGAACACATTCTGTATGAGGTGCAAGAACGGATCGCTATGGTGACGCTGAATCGACCCGAGCGCTTAAATGCGTGGACGCCGGTGATGGAGCGCGAAGTCCGCGCGGCGATGACCGAGGCGACGGCTGATGAAGACGTGCGCGTGATTATTCTGACCGGGGCGGGGCGCGGCTTTTGCGCCGGCGCGGATATGTCGGGGCTCAATCAAGCCAGCCAAAGCCCGACGAGAAGCGGTTCCCTTCCCGAGCGCATCGCCGCAACACGAGCGGAAGGGTATGGATCGGGGCCCATCAAGGGCGGACTAGATCTGCCTCAAGCCTTTTCGTATCGTCATGCTTATTTCCCAACCGTCCCCAAGCCCATTATTGCGGCGCTGAACGGGCCGACCGCCGGGGTGGGCTTGGTGGTGTCCCTGTATGCGGACCTCCGCTTTGCTTCTCAGACAGCCTCTTTTACTACTGCCTTTGCGCGGCGCGGGCTGGTAGCAGAACATGGCATTGATTGGATTCTACCCCGGCTTGTAGGTCTACCGAATGCGATCGACCTGCTCTTGTCCGCTCGCAAAATCTCGGCGGAGGAAGCCCTCCAGATGGGGTTGGTGAACAAAGTGTTCGCCCAAGAGTCGTTCGTGCAAGATGTGCGCGCCTATGCCCTGGAACTGGCGAAGATGGTCTCACCACGTTCAATGCGGGTGATGAAACAGCAACTCTTTCGTGCGCAAAATCTGGATTTTGGTTCGGCCTTGTATGCGTCGATTGAAGATGTGGTGGAAAGTTTATCCAGTGAGGATTTTCGCGAAGGCGTGGCGCATTTCCTGGAGAAGCGCACCCCGAAATTCCCTGGTCGGTAAGGGCGCCTATTACTATTCATCGCACTGATTGTGATAGGTTCAGCGCCGTCATGCCAGCGAAGCTTGTCCCGGACTCCGATCCGGGAGCTGGCATCCAGGAAGATTTAACACTGGCTCTCGGCTCTGGCCCCTGGATTCCGGGTCTCGCTTCGCTTGCCCGGAATGACGGGCTTCTACAGGTAAGACATACGTCTCTATCTCGTTTCTCCTTCTGTCGTAATCCGTTCCTCCAACGCCCGCATGTCGAGTTGACGAGCCGTGGCCAGCGCGGCCTGGAGCAGCTCCCGGGCTTTCTCGCTATCACCAGGCTGGTCGCGCGTCAGCAGCATGGTGGCGTACTGATACTGCGTGTGGGCTAACCAGGGCCAGGCTTCCATGCGGGTGTTCATGGCCAGGGCGTTCTCGAAATGCTGTGCGGCTTCGTCCCACCGTTCCAGCGTGGTTGCTAACGCTCCTAAATAGCGGGAGACGGCGCCGTAACAGGCCGCAGCACCGCCAATGACGACCGTGCGGCCAGCGTAGGGCGACAGGAGCTGGTACAAGATAGCTGCGCGGTTCTTATCTTCGAGGAAGATACACACATCCACCAAGTACGTGATGCTCGCCATCCACAACGCATCGACAGGAAAGTCGGTGAAGTCGTGCTGCGCCAGATATTCAAACTCCGCCTGCGTCTCCTGCGTAAGTCCAAGTTCGCTGTAGATCAGTGCCAGGGCGGGGCGCCAAGCGCCAGCCACGGTGTGCTGCTGAACAAAATAACGGACGACCGGTTCGAGTTCCTTGAGACGACCCTGCTCACGGCGCAGAGTAAACATCTGTAAACCAAAAATGCCTGTGGCGTTCTCCGTTTGCAGGCGCTGGCCGATGGCGAGGGCTTCTTGGGCCAGGCGCTCACTGTCGGCGAAGCGGCCCTGCATCAAAGCCCGCATGGCCCGAAACCCTAGGTTGATGCAAAGATGCATGGGTTGCTGCGACTCTTCCGCTACGCGAGCGTACACGGCGATCGCGGTGTCGGAGGCCTGCATATCTCCCAACTCGAGCAGGCAGTCCGCACGCCACCACTGTGCGTCGAGCAGAAGTTCTTTCGCGTTTGCTGCCTCAGTTAGTTGCAGTATTTCGCTGGCGCAGGCCAGGCGCCGCTGCGTGTGTTCTGGCCCCTGGAGGGCAAAGATCATCACATCGAGGTTGGCGGCGAGCAACTCCGGGTCGTTCAAGCGTCGGGCCATGGCAACCGCCTGCTCGGCGTATACCACCGCGTGTTCCTGCACGCCTGTGTACCACAGTGCTCGGGCTAAGCCACCCAAGGTTTTCGCGGTGAGCAGACTATCTTCCACTCCAAGTCCCTGCAGCGCTTCTTCAAGCAGGCTGACCGCCTGAGCTGCAGGAAGACCAACCTCATGTGTTAACCTTTCGATCTCTAGCCCAGCATGGACGAAGTTCTCTTTTTCTCCTAGAGCCCGAGCAATGTCGGCAGCATACAGGAAAGTCTCTTGGGCCGCGAGATGTTCTCCTGCCTTGCGTTGCGCTTCTCCCAAGGCCAACAAAAGCGCGCAGCGCTGGGCCTCGTTGACAGTTTCCTGCCGCTCCAGGGCCTGCAGGGCCAACTGGTAGAACCGGACCGCCTCGGCATAGGCCGGCAGTTGCACCGCGCGCTCGCCGGCCCGCTGCCAGTAGGGAATCGCCTGCTCGCTCAGTCCCGCCTCCGTGTAATGGTGGGCTACTAGCTCTGGTTGAGTTTCTACGGTGTCAAAGAAATGTTCCTCCAGTGCCCGGGCAATCTGTTGGTGCACCTGTTGGCGTCGACTCTTGAGCAGCGATTGATAGGCCGTGTCCTGCACCAAGGCATGTTTGAACACATAGCGCACCTGCGGTGGTAGTCCATGTCGATAGAGTAATTCGGCTTCCACCAGCTTGGCCAGGGCCTGCTGCAAGCTGGCTTCATCGAGCGGTGAGACTGCACGTATCAGGTCATATGCGAACTCCCGCCCAATTGCCGCCCCGAGTTGGGCCACGTCGCGCACGGTGGACAAACGATCCAGCCGCGCCATCAGTGCGTCTTGTAACGTTGTGGGAATCGCCAGCGTGTGAAGGGGTGTCCGGCCCTGTGCCCCGACGGATTCCACCACGCTTTTGGTCAACTCTTCCACAAACAGCGGCACCCCATCGGTCTTGGCGATGACCTGTTGGATCATCTCTGCGGACAATCCTTTGCCGCCTGCTACGCGCTCCACCATCTCGCTGACTTGGGTGCGATCTAAGCGGCTGAGCGTGAGCTGGCTGAGATAGGCCCGACTGCCCCAGGGCGGCGTAAACTCCGGACGAAAGGTCAGCAATGTCAACATTCGTGTAGTTGGCGCCTGATCGAGGAAAAGGGTCAGCAACTCTAAGGTCGAGGGATCAGCCCAGTGCAGGTCTTCCCAGGCGCTGTACACCGCTGTCTGCTCGGCCTCTGCGGTGAGCCACGCTACCAAGGCTTCCTGCGTCTTCTGCTTCTGGCGCTCAGGGGTGAGACTCAGCGGCAGAGCACCAACAGGATGCGGCAGCGAGAGCAAGGCGGCAAGTAGCGATAGGGTGTCGGCCTGAGGAAAACGGTACCGAGCGAGGCAGCTTGTCAGCTTCTCCAGCTTAGCTTGAGGAGTATCGTCCCGCTGAAACTGGAGCATGCGCTGGAGATGCTCAATCACTGGATACAAGGCGCTATTCTGATGGTAGGGCGAACAGCGGAACTCGATGCGGGTCGCGCCCTCTTGCATCACTTGTTCTTTCAGCTCTTGCAACAGCCGAGACTTGCCAATGCCCGCCTCACCACTGAGCAACACTACTTGCCCTTCTCCTGCTTTGGCCTGTTCCCAATGGCGACGGAGTAGCCCCAGCTCTTCCTCTCTGCCCACCAATGGCGTGAGCCCCGTGCGCACCGCCGCCTCAAAGCGACTCCGCATCTCGCTCTCCCCCACCACCCGATACAGAGGCAACGGCGTCGAAATCCCCTTCAGGGTCCGTGCCCCCAGGTCTTGCCACTCAAATAAGCCCTGCACCAAGTGTGAAGTGGCCGCGCTGACCACCACGGTATTGGGCTCCGCTTCGCCCTGCACTCGGGCGGCGAGATTCGGCGTCTCTCCTAAGGCGAGCATCTCGCGCCGTTCACTACTGCCGATCTCACTCACCACCACGGGGCCCGTGTGTACGCCAATGCGCACTTGGAGTGGGCGCGGCAAGCGTATGTGGTGCGGGAACGAAAGAGTAGAAATGGCGCCGACAATCTCCAGGCCAGTCCTGATGGCGCGCTGGGCCTCATCTTCATGAGCGCTGGGATAGCCGAAGTAGACCAGTAAGCCATCGCCCAGATGTTGGGCGATATGGCCCTCATAGCGCCGGACCACGGCGGCGCTGGCCGCTTGATAGGCGCGCACGACTTCCCCATACTCTTCGGGATCAAGCTGTTCCGAGAGGGTGGTGGAGCCCACCAGGTCACAGAACATCACGGTGAGCTGGCGACGCTCACCTTCAGCGCGTTTAGAGTCTAGCGTCTGCGGTCTAGGGTCAGGAAGCGGCGCCTGTTGAGACACTGGACTCGGGATACTAGACGCTAGGCTGGCGTGGCCTGTCCACACCAGCACCTTTCCTTCTTCATCGGCTGCGAGACGTTTGGCGTCAATAAGATCCGCCTTGAGATCTTCCAGGTCGTCATCGCTCAGTGCAAACCGTCGCTTGAGCATGCGGTAGGCCACCCGCCCTTCGCGTTCTAATAGCTCACGTACTTGCGTGAGCACTTCATCAAAGGTCATCGACGGTTCCTTTCTTTCATTGTCCAGAGGGTTCGCCAAAGACTTCTTCAAAAGTAAATCGTTTGCCTTTTTCTAGTTGCCTGAGCCCCTGCTTGATTTCACGCATTAACGCTGGGTCTCGTTGGATTTCGCGTGTCTCTTGCCAACTTGCAAATTCATCGGTACTTATGAGGACGGCGGCGGGTCGGCCATTGCGGGTGATAATCAACTCCTCTTCGTTTATTTCTAGATCGGCAACGAGTTGGCTCAAGCGCGCCTTTGCCTCGGACAGAGGGAGAGTCTTCGCCATTTTGTCTTCCTTTCATAGACCGAAATTTAGACTAAAATCTTAGCTCGTTGCTGTCAACGTACGATGATTCAGAGAGAAGAAGGGTTGCCACACCTACGAACTACAGACACTACCCGCCTGTTGTGCTACATTCCGCAGATATAATCGGACTGACAAAAAGGGAGGCATGTATGGCGCGCTTTATCATCGAGCGAAATTTTGCCGAGCAACTCGAATTCAATCGTGATGCCGCCGCCGCAGTCAAGCAAGTCAATACGGACGTCGGCGTGCAGTGGCTGTTCTCGTTTCTCAGCGCCGACAAGAAGAAGACCTACTGTCTCTACGAAGCCCCGAACGCCGAAGCGATTCGTGAGGCGGCCCGGCGACTGAACATCCCAGCAGATGTGATTATCGAGGTCGATAGTGAGCTACGACCGGAAGCATTCGCGTAATGAGCGGGAGCCACAGCTTCGAGGGCGTCTGCAAACTCAGGGCGTCAAGTCATTGCGAGCGCCGCGAAGCAATCTTTGCTTCCTGGGAGATTGCTTCGTCGCTAAGGATTATGGGACAAAACCTCGACCGTTTGGCATGAGATCACGGGGTCATTGCGAGCGGAGCGAAGCAATCTTGGCCCGCAAACAGAGATTGCTTCGTCGCTTCTTGCTCCTCGCAATGACAGACTGCTCGATCTCCGTTTAAGGGTTTTGTCTCAAAGTCCTAAGGCTCCTCGCAATGACCCTCTGCCTTTCATAGTTCCTTGGATAAGTCCCTCCACTCTTTGTTCATGCTGTCAATCAGCGCAATCTTCTTCTGTCTGGATCCGGCCTTTATCTGTTTTTCTCTCATAATGGCGCTATAAGCGTCGCCATACACTTCATAATAGACCAGCTTGGTGATGTTATACTTCTTGGTGAATCCCTCAACAAAGTGCTCTTTGTGCTCGTAGACTCTCTTCTGCAAATTTCCGGTGACACCGGTATACAACACGGTATTGTACTATTGGTCATGATGTAGACGCAATAGTTCCTGCTCATCTATCTGTTTCACATCTCTGTCATTGGGAACAAAGCGCCATTAATGTCATTCGAGCGCAGCGAGGCAATCTGCCTGCCGGGGGGATTGCTTCGTCGCTAGGGTTCCTCACAATGACAGTTTCCTTCCCCTTGCCAACCAGTATCTAGGTCGTATCCACTGGCGCCGTGATCCGCTCCTCCAGGGCCCGCATGCCGAGTTCCCGAGCCGTGGCCAGCGCGGCCTGGAGCAGCGCCCGAGCTTTCTCGCCATCACCAGGCTGATCGCGTGACAGTAGCATGGTCGCGTACTGATACTGGGTATGCGCCAGCCAGGGCCAGGCTTCCATGCGGGTGTTCATGGCCAGAGCGTCCTCGAAGTGCTGCGCGGCTTCGTCCCAGCGCCCCAGGGTAGTTGCTAACGCCCCCAGATAGCGTGACATAGCACCGTAACAGACCGCAGCACTACCAATGACGACTGTACGCCCAGCATAGGGTAGGAGGAATTGGTACAAGGTGGCCGCACGGGTCTTGTCTCTGAGGAAGGTGCAAACGTCGGCAAGATACGTTATGCAAGCTATCCACAGGGCATCGCGAGGAATATCGGCGAAGTCCTGCTGCGCCAGGTGCTCAAACTCTGCTCTCGCTTCCTCTGTGCGCCTCAGTTCGCTGTAGATCAACGCGAGGCCCGGGCGCCAGGTGCCGGCTGTGGTGTGTTGCTGGACGAAGTAGCGTACGACGGGCTCCAATTCCCTGAGGCGGCCTTGCTCGCGGCGCAGGGTAAACATCTGTAGGCCAAAGATGCCGGCGGCGTTTTCTGTTTGCAGACGCTGGCCGATGGCGAGGGCTTGCTGAGCTAGACGCTCCCCGTCCTCAAAGCGGCCTTCCATAAGGGCACGCATAACTCGAAACCCTGCGGCGAGGCAAAGGTCGAAAGGTTGCTGCGACTCTTCCGCCAAGGGGACATACGTATTGATCTCTTCGTTGGTAGCTAGCATATCACCCAATTCGAGCAAGCATAGTACACGCCAGTAGAGTGCGTCGAGCACAGGTTGTTTATCGTTCGCTGTCTTGGTGAGGTGCAGCATCTCGGTGGCGTAGGCCAGGCGCTGCTGCGCGTATTCTGGCCCCTGGAGAGTGTGAAGTAGCCCCATGAGGTTGGCGCTGAGTAGCTCCGGGTCGGCAAGGCGTCGGGCCATGGTCACCGCCTGCTGGGCGTAGACCAGCGCTTGTTCCTGCACCCCTGTAAGCTGTAGTACTAGGGCTAAACCACCCAAGGTTTTCGCCGTGAGCGGACTGTCTTCCATCCCGAGTCTCTGGAGCGCTTCCTCGAGCAGGCGCATTGCCGGAGCTGCGGCAAGACCGAGCGTGTGGGTCAGTCTTTCGAGCCCCAGTGCAGCACGGACGAAGCTCTCTGTTGCTCCTAGCGCCCGAGCAATGTCGGCAGCGCGCAGGAACGTGTTCTGGGCCGCAAGGGGTTCGCCCGCCTTCAGTTGCGCTTCCCCCAGGGCCAACAACAGCGTGCAACGCTGTGTCTCGTCTACAGCTTCTTGCTGTTCCAAGGCCTGCAGCGCGAGGTGGTAGAACTTCATTGCCTCGGCATAGGCTGGCAGTTGCACCGCTCGCTCTCCGGCCCGCTGCCAGTAGGGAAGTGCGTGCTCGCTCAGTCCCGCTTCCGTGTAATGATGGGCGATCAGCTCGGGTTGGGTTGCTACGATGTCAAGAAAATGTCCTTCCATCGCTCGGGCAATCTGCTGGTGCACTTGTTGCCGCCGACTCTTGAGCAGCGATTGATAGGCCGTGTCCTGCACCAGGGCATGCTTGAACACATAGCGCACCTGCGGTGGTAGTCCATGTCGATATAGCAGCTCCGCTTCCACCAACTTGGCCAGGGCCTGCTGCAAGCTTGTCTCATCGAGCGGCGAGACCGCATGGATCATATCGTAGGAAAACTCGCGCCCGATCGCGGCCCCGAGTTGGGCCACGTCGCGCACGGTGGACAAGCGATCCAGCCGCGCCATGAGTGCGTCTTGTAACGTCGTGGGGATCGCTAGTGGTTGGAGAGGCGCCTCGCGCAATGCCCCGACAGATTCGACCACACTCTTGGTCAGCTCTTCCACAAACAGCGGCACCCCATCGGTCTTGGCAATAACTTGCTGCACGACCTCTGCCGACAACGCTTGACCGCCGGTCACTTTAGTCACCATCTCCCCCACTTGGGCGCTCGCTAAGCGGCTGAGCGTAAGTTGGCTGAGATAGGCACGAGCACCCCAGGGTGGCGTAAACTCCGGGCGAAACGTCAGCAGAGTAAAGAGCCGTGTAGTTGGAACCTGGTCGAGGAAAAGAGAGAGCAGCTCTAGCGTCGAGGGATCGGCCCAATGCAGGTCTTCCCAGGCGCTATAGACTGCCGTCTGCTCGGCTTCCTCGATCAACCATCCCACTAAAGCTTCCTGTGTCTTCTGCTTCTGCCGCTCGGGAGTAAGACTGAGCGGCGGAGAGCCGTCGGGATGGGGCAATGAGAGTAACGCGGCCAACAGAGGTAGCGTATCAATTTGAGGAAAGCGATAACGGGCCAGGGAGGTTGCGAGTTTGTCGAGCTTGGCCTGGGGAGTATCTTCTCTCTGGAACTGCAGCAGGCGCTGTAAGTGCTCCAACACCGGATACAGGGCGCTGTTCTGGTGATAAGGCGAGCAGCGGAACTCGATCCGGGTTGCGCCCTCTTGCACTACTTGGTTCTTCAGCTCTTGCAGTAAGCGGGACTTGCCAATGCCCGCTTCGCCACTGAGCAGTACCACTTGTCCCTCGCCTGCTTTGGCCCTCTCCCAATGCCGGCGTAACAACCCCAGCTCTTCTTCTCTCCCCACGAGTGGCGTGAGCCCCGTGCGCACCGCTGCCTCAAAGCGACTCTGCACGCCACTCTCGTCCACCACACGATAAAGCGGCAGCGGGGTGGAGATGCCCTTCAGGGTCCGCGCCCCTAGGTCTTGCCACTCGAATAAGCCCTGCACCAATCGCGAGGTGGCCGCGCTGACCACCACGGTATTGGGGGCCGCTTCTCCCTGCACCCGTGCTGCTAGGTTCGGCGTCTCTCCCAAAGCGAGCATCTCCCGGCGCTCGCTACTGCCGATCTCACTCACCACCACGGGGCCCGTGTGTACGCCAATGCGCACTTGGAGTGGCTGTGGTAAACGGATGTGTCGTGGGAACGACAATGTCGCAATAGCGCCGACAATCTCTAAACCGGTGCGCACGGCGCGTTGGGCCTCGTCCTCGTGGGCGCTGGGATAACCAAAGTAGACCAGCAGTCCATCGCCGAGATGCTGAGCAATATGGCCTTCATAGCGCCGGACCACGGCGGTGCTGGCCGCTTGATACGCCTGCACCACTTCACTGTAGTCTTCGGGATCGAGCTGTTCCGAGAGGGCGGTAGAGCCCACCAGGTCACAGAACATCACCGTGAGCTGGCGACGTTCGCCGGTTGAGTGCTGAGTCCTGAGTGCTGAGTCCTGAGAAAAGGCAGGGGGAGTGTGAGAGCTTGGAGACGAAGAAGCACGTGGAACGTTAAACGTGGAACCTAGAACGGGCGCAGCCCCAGTCCATACCAGCACCTTACCGTCCTGGTCACAAGCTACTTGTTGAGCGTCGATAAGTTCATCTTTGAGATCTTGGAGGTAGTCATCATCGAGAGTGAACCGTCGCTTCAACGCTCCGTACGAGACCCGGCCTTGGCGTTGCAAGAGCTCGATCACCTGTGTAAGAACTTCATCAAAGGTCATCGATGGTTCCTTCCTTTAATCGAAGATGCTTATCCTACCACGACCAGTGCTGCTGTCGAGGCAGACGCGTGTCGAGGGTGCATAACAATTTCTTAGCAAAAGTATTTTCAGTTCTCCCTGGATTCCGGCTTTCGCCGGAATGACGGCTCGGCCTCGCTCGTCATTCCGGGCAAGGCCGTAGGCCGCGACCCGGAATCCAGGATTGTGTTATGCACCCGTGTGTCAAGGAAATCGCTATTCTCAAGCTACAGACACTCACTGCCTGTTGTGCTACATTCCGCAACTATAACCGGACCAAAGAAAGGGAGGTATGTATGCCGCGCTTCATGATCGAACGAAATTTTGCCGAGCAAGTCGAACTCAACCGCGACGTTGCTGCTGCAATCAAACAGGTGAATATGGACGCTGGGGTGCAGTGGCTGTTTTCATTTCTCAGCGCTGACAAGAAGAAGACCTACTGTCTCTACGAAGCGCCTAATGCTGAGGCCATCCGGGAAGCAGCGCGACGGCTGAACATCCCAGCGGATGTGATCATCGAGGTCGATAGCGAGCTGCGACCGGAGGCGTTCGCGTAGCGAGAAGAGGCTGAAGAGGTCAGTATGGGTGTCACGCAAGTCACCGTCACGATTCGAAACCCCGCCGAGCCGGAACGAGCCTGGGATGGACTCTTCCTGGTCGATACCGGTACGATCGATTGCCTCGTACCCAGACAGCATCTTGAAGCCATCGGCCTCAAACCCAAAGGTCAACGAACTTATGAACTGGCCGATGGCAGCGAAACCAAGATGGATATTGTGACAGGCCAGATTGAATTTATGGGAGAGATTGTTGGGGGAACAATCATCTCTGGTGAGGTAAACACCGAGCCTATTCTTGGAGCGACCGCTTTGGCGTCCGCTGGTATTGAAGTCGATCCGCAGAATCAGCGGCTCAAGAGAATACCTGCAACGAGACTGAAAAACATGAGGAGGGCCTCAGCTTGAAAGCCCTCCTCTTACTTGACAAAAGCAAAGACTAGCGCCGCGCTAACGGCCCACGCAGCAACTGACCAGGTAACGCTCCGGTATGCTCGTTGTTGCGCAACACGACTTCACCATTCACTATTGTCGCCATAATGCCCGCGGCCTTTTGTTTGAGACGACGCGCGCCAGCGGGAAGATCGTAGGCCAACTCTGGCATCATCGGGGCGATGGTGTCAGGATTAAAAACGACCACATCCGCGTTCCAGCCTTCACGCAACAGGCCACGACCGTTCAAGCCCCACTGCGACGCCGGCACGAAACTCAACATCTTCACCGCTTCTTCTAACTTCACTGCTTGTTTTGTCCGCACCCAGTAGCTCAATAGGTGGGTTTGCAGCGACGAGTCCATAATCTGCGACACATGGGCCCCGGAGTCCGAGAACGTCACCACGGCGCGCGGATGCTTGATCATCTCCAGCGCGTAGTCTTCGTTCTCGTTCACCAGCGGTTGCAGGAAGAATTGCTTGAGGTTCTTGGCCAGCGACAAGTCAAGGAAGACATCCACTGGATCTTTATTCTCCGCATCAGCGACTTCGGCGATCGAGCGATACGGCGGAGTCGCTTTGTCCATGACGAGCAACCACTTGAAGTTGGCTTTACGCGGTTCAGCCCCAACGCCTTGATTTTCGCGCGGCGTCTGATGCACGGCTTCCACCAGCCGACGGCGGATGTCGGGATCGCGCAGCTTCGCTTCCTGTTCCGCGAGCGGCAGTTTGCGGATGTCGCGCCACACCGGCAGCTTGTCGAACGGTGTCATGGTCTGGAACGACAACACCACGTTAATCGAGCGGCTATGGACCTGAGCGAACATGCGTCCGCCAGCGGTGGCAGTGTCATCAATCGTCGCCAGATATTGCCGCCACAGATCAGGCGCATAGCGGCGATGAAAGACGCCAAAGGTGGTAGGCACCCCGGTCTCTACCGCCAATGCTTTGAGACGGCCAAGGTAATCTTCGCGGAGATCAGGATTAATGTCGGTATCCTCACCGGCGATTTCAAACACGCCCGCGCCGAGGTCGCCCATAACCCCAACTAACTGCTTGACTTCGTCCCAAGTCGCTAAACGGCTGGCTACGGGTTGTCCATCCGGCGTTTGGTGATTGCGCGTGCGTGACGTGGTGAAGCCGATCGCCCCAGCCCGGATCGCATCGCGCACTTCCCGTTTCATGGCTTCTAAATCTTGCGGAGTGGCTGCATCGGTAAACGCGCGCTCCCCCATGACATAGGTGCGTAGGGCCGAGTGACCGATGTAAGCGGTATAGTTAATGCCCTTGGGCAAGCGGTCTACCGCATCAAGATATTCTGGGTAGGTCGTCCAGCTCCACTTGATGCCGGCATTCATCGCTTCCGGAGAAATATCTTCGGCGCGTTCTAGATTGCGCATGACCAGCAGCTTGTCTTTCTCCGGACACGGCGCCAACGAGAAGCCGCAGTTGCCCATGACGACACTGGTGATGCCGTGCCAGCAGGAGCAGGTGCCCAGGGGATCCCAAAAGACCTGCGCGTCCATGTGAGTGTGGCCGTCAATAAACCCTGGCGCCACCACATGCCCTTCGGCGTCGAGCACTTGTTTAGCGTTCTCTCGAATTTTGCCGATGGCTGCAATTTTTCCGTGTGTGATGCCAACATCGGCGCGAAACCGGGGGAGCCCCGACCCGTCGATCACCGTCCCGTTTTTAATAAGAAGATCGTATGGCATGGTCCCTCCTTTTGGGGTGCATGGATGGAATCTAGCACAGAAACCATTCTGAACGAAAGCGGAATGCTCATGAAGGGCGCATCACAATTTCTTGGTAAAAGTATGCACGGCTCTTTCTGGATTCCAGCTTGCGCTGGAATGACGGCTCTACCTGGCTCGTCATTCCGGGCAAGGCCGCAGGCCGCGACCCGGAATCCAGGATTTTGTTAGGCGCCCGCCCATTAATTTCCTCTCACTAGTTGCCCGGGCAGCGCCCCAGTCTCTTTGCCTTCTTCGAGAATCGTTTCTCCGTTCACCATCACCAAATAAATGCCTTCCGCTTGCTGAATCAGTCGCGGCTGCTGCGCGGGTAAATCGTGTGCTGTTTGTAGACGTCCACCACGAATACGCTGGGGATCAAAAATAACCACGTCGGCGGCGTAGCCAGGCTGGAGTCGACCACGGTCTGTGAGACCAAGGACGCTTGCGGGACGAGAGGTCAGATGCGCAATCGCGGCTTCCAAACTAAGTACACCTCTGTCTCGCACCCAATGCGCCATCAGGTAGCTCGGGAAATCCGCATTACACAGCGAGGTTAAATGGGCTCCGGCGTCGGTTTCCAACAGCGTGTTGGGATCCTGTAGCATGCGACTCATCGGTTCCTCTTCCATGTCTACAGCGTAATAAAGAAACTCTGTGGCGCAATCTTCAGCGACACACAGATCAAAGTAGGTCTCTAATGGGTCTTTGCCCTGCATCTCGGCGATGGCGGTAATACTCTGGCCTTCCCACGCTTTGTGCTTGGGTCGTTTGGCCTCTTTGACCACCACATACTTCCAGCCATTAAAGAAGGTAGCCCCGGCCACTTCGGCGCGCATCTTGAGTCGTGTTTCGGGGTTCGCTAACGCCGCAGTTTTTTCTGGAGTTGACATGAACATGACTTGTCGCCAGGTCGGGAGGTGAGCGAACACCGGCATGAGTTTCTGCCAATTCATGTACGTCTCAAACGCACGACAGCCGATCTGTGGATGGAGACGGACGCCTTCACGGGCGATCGCTTTCTGCACTTCGGACAAAATAAACAACGAACGCTCAGGATAAGTTGGTAGGTAGCGAACCGAGGCCCAGGTCACTGGTCGGCCAGAAGTTTTCGCCAGCGCGACCAAGTCAGGTAAGTCGCCGGCTTCGCGCCCGCCTTCTGGAAGGACCATCTTGGAGGTGATCTCAAATACGCCATGTCCAGCGTTGCGTAACGTTTGAGCGAGGGCGAGAAGTTCTGACATCTCCGCATAGAAACTTGGCACCGATTTGCCTTCGCCGTCCACGTGTAACGGAATGCGCGAGGAAGACACGCCCAGCGCCCCGACGTGGAGCGCTTCGGCCACGACTTCTTGCATGCGGGTCACTTCACTTGTCGATGCGGTCCGTCGACAGTCTGCTCCCATCACGTAGCGGCGGATAGCGGAATGCCCAATGTAGCAGCCTACATTGATGGCTTTGGGTCGCCGGTCGAGAGCGTTGAGATAGCCAGGAAAGTCTTCCCAGCCCCAGGTAATCCCTTTTTGCAATGCTTCCAGCGACATGTCCTCGACGACCGCCAGCATACGCGTGACATAATCTCGGTCCTCAGGTCGACAGGGCGCCAGCGTGAATCCACAGTTGCCGGTGACCACGGTGGTGCTGCCATGCCATGAAGAGGAGGTGCACAGCGGGTCCCACAAGACCTGTGCATCATAATGTGTATGTACGTCGATGAACCCTGGGGCAACCACTTTCCCGCCCGCGTCAATCTCGCGACGGGCGCTGTCGGTAATGCGTTTATCGATGGCGACCACTTTCCCCTGTTGAATCGCCACTTCTCCTGAAAACCCCGGTGCGCCGGTTCCGTCAACGATCCAGCCATTGCGAATCACGAGGTCGAGCATAACGCCCTCCTTATTTTGGGTGTATGTCAGGACTCTACCATAGGAGGGATTTGCAACGAAAGACGTTGCGCCTTCTCTTCTTTCTTTGAGCTTTTCCTTGACAGAAGGGGGAACTTCGTCTTATGGGAAGGAGCATGGAGACACCCTTCGATCCTTTCATACCCGACGCGCGCTCTTTGGCGCACGAAAAGATCCTGACCAACCCTGCGCCGCGCTTCCGCTACGTGGTCATGAGCGCCCTGTGGATGATGCTGTTCTTCCTCTTTCTTGACCGTGTCAACATCTCATTGGCGATTCCCTATATCATGGACGAGCTGCATCTGAGCGGCGTTGAGGCTGGCGTGATCCTCAGCGCGTACTATTGGGGTTACATCTCCGGGCAATTGGGGGGTGGGCTGGCGGCGGATCATCTCAGCATTCGGCGCTGGTCGTCCGTTATGCTCTTAGCATGGTGCGTATTGACGGCGGCGACCGGGATGTGCTCTTCCCTGGCCCAGCTCATGTTTGTGCGCGGACTCTTTGGCGTTTCTGAAGGAGCAGTGGCGAATCCGCTTCACAAATTAGAAAACCATTGGTTACTGCCGAACGAGCGCGGCTGGGTCTACGGCGTGTCGATGGGATTTGGGTATGTGGGGCTGATCCTGGGAACGCCTCTGGTGGGTTGGCTGATCGGGACTTGGAGCTGGCGCGTGATGTTCTACGGCACGGGCGCCTTAACGCTGGTCGGCGTCGCCCTCTTTTGGCTGTTTGTGTATGACCACCCGCAGGATCATCCCTGGGTGTCTGAGCGAGAGAAGGAACTCATCGCGACCGCGCTTGCCACTGACCGCGTGACGTTTGACCCGCAACATGGCGGCGTGCGGACGCTCTTATTTGCCGAAGGGGTGCGCCTGCTCGCCAAGAATCCTGTGTACTGGGGGCTTTGCTTCGCGGGGTTCTGTGCGTTGGGCGTATTCTTCACCAACCTGAGCTGGCTTCCTGGTTATCTCGTCAAAGAACGAGGGTACACGGCGGCGAGCAGCGGGTTCTATTTAATCTTGCCGTATGCGGCTGCGTGCGCGGGTGCGCTAGGCGCAGGGTATATGGGCGATCGCGTGGGCAATCGTAGCAGTGTCGCGTTATGTACAGGGTTGCTCACGGCTCCGGCGATCGTGGGGCTCCTGTTGAGCACTGATGTCTCCACGGTCATTCTTTTGATGAGCGTCGTGCTTTTTCTTAATGCGGCAGCGACCAACAGTCTGATCGTGGTGCTCTTTGATTTGTTTCCGGCGGAAGTGTTGGGAGTGACCATTGCCATCTTCGCCGGTATCTGTGGCGGCAGTGGAGGCATTGTTGGTCCGGTCGTGCTCGGTCGGTCGTATGACCTCACGGGTTCGTTCTTTTGGGGATTTTGTAGCCTGGCCGCCGCCTCGGTCGCAGGTGCGCTGGTGCTACTGCCCATCGTGGGCTATGAGCGTCGAGTGAAGCGCGAGAAAGTCGAGAAAGCGGCTTTGGCTCAGACGTTGAACGCCAGTGAGCGCGTGGCGTTAGGTTCATAAAAAGCGTACATACAGAGAGAAGAAAAAGGAGGCGTTATGGCGCAAACATTACTCAAAAACGCGCGGCTGATCGATGGCGTAGCCGACCAACCGCGGGACCGCATGTCGATTCTCATCGACGGCGAGCGCATCGCGCAAGTCGCATCCGGCGACCTGCCGTCACCCGCTGGTGGGCAAACTATCGACCTAGGTGGGAAGACTGTCATGCCCGGGCTGATTGACACACACGTGCACGCGACCTTTATGGACAGCGAATCGCTGCCGCTCTTCCTGGCTGCCGGAGTCACCACCGTGCGTGATGTCGGCGCCAAGCTGGAGAAGGTCAAACAACTCAAATCCGATCTCAACAGCGGCAGAAAGCTGGGGCCACGCATGTTTATTCTCGGTCCGCTACTGGATGGCCCAGACCAGAGTTTCGAATACGGCGGGCCGCTCGGAGAAATGCTCGACAGCATTCCTTCGCCCGATGCGGTTCCTCAGAAAATTGGCGATCTCCTCAAAGCTGGCGTTGATGGAATCAAGCTCTATTTTACCCTGCCGCCGGACACCGCCAAAGCGGTCATTAAATTTGTTGACAATCGCGTGCCGGTTACTGGCCATCTGGGCTACTCGCACTCGCTGGACCTCATCAAAGCCGGCATCAACGGTTTAGAGCATGTGTGGATCTCACCCTACAATGACTTTTGCGCCTTGGATCTGCAGTTCGGTCCGGGCTCGGGCACAGGCGTCAAGTCTATGATGGACCCGCGCTTCTGGACGCAGACGGTTAAAGGCTGGGAAGAGACTGACTTGCAAAGCCAGCGCGCGAAGACCTGGTTCGGCGCGATGGTCGATCACCAAGTGAATATGGGCACAACTCTAGACCTGCTGTGGCTGGCAAGGTGCGGACGCGAAGCTGCGATGAAGGACCCGGATCGTCAGTATATCCCACCGATGGCGTTGGCCCGACAGAAAGCTATGATCGCGCATATCGGCGAGCGACCGGATTGGGATATGTACCCGGGCTTTTTCGATCCCGCCAACTGCGTCAAAGCTCTGGAGAAGCATCAGGAAGTCACCCGCATCTTGCACGAAGCCGGTGGGCTGGTCGTGGGCGGCACGGACTGCGGTGGCTTGCCGTTCCCTCCGCCGGGGTACGCGCTCTTACGTGAGGTTGAACTCCTCGCCGAGGCGATCGGTTCCATGGCTGCGATTAAAGCGGTTACCTCGGTAGCTGCGACCTACCTGCGCCAACAAGAAAACCTCGGTAGTATCGCCCCTGGCCGCTACGCCGACTTCTTGGTGGTCGATGGTGATCCAGTGCGCAACGTACACGAGATCCGCAAGATGACGACCGTCTACCGAGGCGGCGTGGCGCACGATCCGCAGCAGTTGTTGAAACAGGTGCCAAAATCCGAGGTGACGCTCGGACACTGAAGAGTCAAACAAGTAAAGGAGAATCGATCATGAAAGATTTCACAATTTGTGTTGGCACCGTGGGCGCTGGTGTCTGGTACAGCCCCAACGGAGGCGAAAAATGGCGACGCAGTAAAATGAATCTGCCTTTCCATGCTGAACCTGGGGAAATTCAGATTCGCAGCTTGGCTGTGTACCCGCAGGACCCGAACCGCATCCTCGCGGGCTCCGAGGTTGGGCTCTATCGCAGCGAAGACAGGGGGGCCACGTGGGACTTGGTGGAATCGCCGGTCCCCGACGGTGCGCAGATTTGGTCGGTTGCCGTGCATCCCACCAATCCCGACATCATCTTCTTCGGCACGAAGCCGCCAGGAGTGTACCGCTCCACCGACGGCGGCAAACACTGGGAGAAGCTCCCCGCGCCTATTGTTGATCGCTGCTTCGCCGGAGCCCCGAAAGTGACGAACATCGTCTTCGATCCGCGCGACTCACGTTCTGTCTGGGCTGGCGTGGAGATCGACGGCGTCTATTGCAGCCGCGATGGCGGGGACAACTGGGTTCATCTGCCGCCGCTGGGCGATAACTTCTTAAATCAAGACGTGCACGGGTTGACCATCGCCCAGGGTAAACCGACGAAAATTCACGTCACCACTCCGGACGGTATTTGGACGAGCACGACTGAAGGCGAGAGTTGGTCATTGCATGGGTTCCCACGCTTCTTTGAGAAGGACAAGATTTCGTATTGTCGCGGCGTGGCAGTGAAACCCGACAACCCCGATGTGATCTTTGTAGGGAACGGTGATTTTATTCCCGGCAAAACTGGAGCCATCCAGCGGTCGACTGACGGCGGCAAAACGTGGGAGGCCGCGAAGCTGCCTAAAGCGCCGAACTCGACGATCTATTGGTTCGGGACGCATCCCGCGAACCCGGATGTTATCGTCGCCAATAGCCTGCACGGGTACGTGTACACAAGTGAGGATGGGGGCGCATCCTGGGACAAAGTAGACCAAGAATTCGGCGAGATTCGCGCCATGGCCTGGACGCCGAATTGAATCAGCTGGTAGATCACCGTAGAAGTTTTGACAGGTTAGGAGTCGCTCGCTTTGTGAGATTGCTTCGTCGCTCTGCTCCTCGCAATGACAGCCCGCTCGGTCATTGCGAGCGTAGCGAAGCAATCTCTGCAGAGATTCTGTCTCTTCAACCCAGCATAATTACTGCGACAATCTAATAATACTCTGTCAAGTTAGATTTTCTTCTCGTTCCCAGGCTCTGCCTGGGGACCACAAGATCAAAGCGGCCCTCCCTTAATCTTTTCAAACAGTTTCCGGTTCTCCTCATCGAGGACAATGCTTTCCATAATGGCTCCGATCATCGCTTCCGTGTCGAAGTAGGCAAACTTGACGCCGGGGTTGTTGCCGATGCGCCCGCTCTGAATCACCGGGAACCCATTGGCGGCAAAGTCAGCAATGATCTTGTCGTGATCCGGCACGATGAAGCCGAGATGATGAAGTCCTTCGCCGCGCTTGTCGAGAAATTCTTTGTAAATGCTGCGGCCAGAGAGATGCTGTATCAGTTCAATCTGCGAGTTGCCCGCGTATCCCAGAGACAGGTGCATGTGGAAATCACCAGGATTGCCGCGATACATCGCTTCATGCACCTGTACGTCGTTAAAGCGGAAAAACCGCGGCACGCCCATTTTTTCAGTGAAGAACCGTTCCGCGGCGCTCAGGTCTTTGACGACAAAAGCAATTTGGTGATGTCCAGCGGCGATGTACGCGTAGGGTGAAGCGGCGGCCATAGAGATTTCCTCCTTTGCGAGTGGACTTGCTAATGTTATGACTGCCAGACCGTTAGACGACAAGCCCTGACCCTTTACCCTCTCCAGCGAAGGGGTTAAGGTATTGCCCCGCAGAGGGAAACAGACTTATGGATTTCAATTTTACTCCTGAAGAAGAGACGTTTCGTCAGGAACTCCGCACATGGCTGGAAGCGAATCTCCCCGAGAGCTACGATCCGCAAGAATTCGACCGGATTGATGCGCACGCACGTTTTGAGTTTCAGCGCGCGTGGCAGAAAAAAGCGTACGATGCTGGATGGGTGGGAATTCACTGGCCCAAAGAATACGGCGGTCGCGGCGCCAGCCTGATGGAGATGTTCATTTACAATCAGGAAATGTACCGGGCCCACGCCCCGCGTTTCGCTAATACCCTTGGGCTTATTATGTCGGGGCCGACGGTTTTCCACTGGGGCACGGAAGAGCAAAAAAAGCGTTATCTCCCCAAAATCCTCTCCGGCGAGGAAATCTGGTGCGAAGGGCTTTCTGAACCCAATGCGGGGTCGGACCTGGCGTCCTTGCAAACGCGGGCGGTGGAAGATGGCGACTACTTCGTGGTGAATGGTCAGAAGGTGTGGACCAGCTACGCGCATCAGGCGGATTTCATTCAGTTGTTCGTACGCACGGACCCGAACGCAGCCAAGCATCGCGGCATCACGTGTCTCATTGTCGATATGAAGACGCCGGGCGTGACGGTGCGCCCGCTGGTGCAAATCACCGGAGACGCCGAGTTCAACGAGGTCTTTTTCGAAGATGTCCGCGTGTCCCGCACCAATATGCTTGGGCCACTGCATGAAGGGTGGAAAGTGTTAGTGACCACGCTCATGCACGAACGCGCCGGCATCGGGTCGGAATTACCTGTGCATCGACACCTTGCTGAGTTGATTCGTATAGCGAAGACGATTGAAATCAACGGCAAACCTGCGACCGAAGACCCCGCCGTCCGGCAAAAATTGGCGCAGTTTTCCATTGAGAGTATGGCCATTACGTACAACATGTTTCGCGGCTTCAGTAAGCGCCTCAAAGGAACACCGCCGGGACCGGAAGGATCCATTAACAAGCTTTTCGGGTCTGAATTGAATATCCGTATCGCAAACTTTGCGACAGAGTTGTTAGGTTCTTACGCGCAACTGGCACAAGGCTCGCCCCATACGATCGACAATGGCCGATGGTCGCGCGCTGCGCTCTCGTATCGCTTGCTGACGATCGGCGGCGGCACGTCTGAGATTCAACGAGGGATTTTGGGCGACCGCATGTTGGGATTACCAAAAGGATAAACAACGTCAATAAAGGAGGAGTGCACAATGGGTAAACTTGATGGCAAAGTGGCGGCAATCACCGGCTCTGGGCGCGGCATTGGGCGCGGCATCGCGCTGCTGATGGCGAAGGAAGGAGCCAAAGTCGTCGTGAATGATCTCGGCGGCGACGTGAACGGCGTCGGCGCCGACCGCGCCCCGGCGCAACAAGTGGTTGATGAAATCAAAAGTAAAGGCAGTCAAGCGATGGCGAATGTTGACAATATCGCCACGGTCAAAGGCGGCGAAGCGTTGGTGCAGACGGCGGTCGATTCGTTTGGCAGGCTCGACATTCTGGTCAATTGCGCTGGAATTCTGCGCGACCGCATGATCTTCAACATGAGTGAAGAAGAGTGGGATGCCGTCGTTGCCGTGCATCTCAAGGGACATTATTGTACGATCCGCCCGGCCTCCGCGCTTATGCGTCAACAAAAAAGTGGACGCATTATCAACTTCTCATCTGGTTCAGCGTTGGGCGCTCCGGGACAGCCTAATTATGCAGCCGCCAAAGCTGGTATCTTGGGGCTCACCTATAGCTGTGCAAATGCTTTAGGCAAATACGGCATCACCTGTAACGCCATCATGCCCGGGGCGGCCACGCGCATGACCGACACCATTCCGGCCAATTTTGCGCAACAGATGGGCCTCAACACAAACAGTGAGCAGGCGCAGGCGAGCCCCATGGACCCAGGCAACGTCGCGCCGATTGTGGTCTACCTCGCCAGTGACAACGCGCAGAACGTTAATGGACAAGTACTTGGGGCCAGCGGCTATCGGATTTCCTTGTACACCCACATCGTGCCGGAGAAAGTCATCTACAGTCAGGGTCCCTGGGATCTCGATCACCTCTTCAAAGTGTTTGACAACACCTTGGGGTCGCATCTCACGCCGCCTCGCATGCTCTAGCCTGAGGCGACCGTTCGACTCTAGGAAGGGGTGTGCTATAGTGAGCCCAGGGTGACGACCGTATTGAAAGTCTGAATCGGGGCTGAACGCCGAGACCAAATACGACTGGGGCGCGAGGATTCGAGCTCACATCCTCGCGCCTCTTTTTTTGTGAAAGGAAACGAGTATGCAAGGATTTAGGAAGAGCATGGGGGCTCTTGTAGCGGCTGCGAGCTTGACCGTCGCTTTTACTTCAACGAGCTGGGCTGCGGATAAGAAGAGCAACGCCCCAAGTGGAGTAGCGGCTGCCGCCGACGGCAAGCAGGTCTCCTTGGAATACACGCTGACACTGGAAGACAAGAGTAAGGTTGACTCCAATGTCGGCAAGGAACCTTTGATAGTGGTCCTCGGCGACCATCAGATTATCCCTGGTCTGGAGAAGCAACTTGTCGGTATGAAAACCGGTGAGAACAAACACATCGAAGTGACGCCGGAAGAAGGCTACGGCCAGGTTGATCCGAGCAAGAAGCAAGAAGTTGATAAAAACAAAATTCCCGAAGAAGCGCGGAAAATCGGCGCCAAACTCACCGGGCAGACACCTGACGGAAAAGCTGTGTTCGCGCAAGTAGCTGAAGTGAAGGACAATACGATCGTGCTCGACCTCAATCACCCGTTGGCCGGCAAGAAACTCTTCTTCGATATCAAGATGCTCAAGATTGAAGACGCGCCCAAGAAAACCGAAAAACTGGAAGGTCTCTCCGACGCGCCGGCTCCTTCTGCCAGCAAACCGGCAAAATAGCCTGCGCTCTCCTCTCTGCTTTACAAAATCAAGAGGCAGTCTTGTGACTGCCTCTTTCGCTACTTTATCAAACAGGGGTCTTACCAGCCGTTATGGTAGTCGCGATGGGCGCGTTCCGCCTCATCGTGAAATTCCTCATGTTGATGACCGAGATTTCGCTCTACCTGACCCCGCTTAGAGTCATACTTCTGATCGATCCTGCGATTGGCATCCTGGTAGCGGGGATCGTTGGGATTGCCTCCAGATTGTCGAAGGGCTTTCGCTTCCGCCTCGTGTTCCTGCCGGTCGAGTCGATTCATCGCTTTATCGTATTTGTGCTCTAGTTGTTCGTGCTCTGCCTCGTGCGCACGTTCAAGGTCGTGGTGTACCTCCCGGTGCGAACGGTCATCATAGTAGCCTCCGCTCCAATACGGGTCATACGTTCTCGCCCCGTATCCTCCTCCCTCGTAGTAGCGGCCTCCACTGTAATAGGGACTGGGGCCGTACCCTCCGCTGTAGTAGCCGCCTCTACTGTAATACGAGTCATAACTACGGCCATACCCTCCGTTGCTGATGCTTGGATCGCAGCCTGCGAGAAAAAGCAGAGTTCCGATCGCAAAGAAACTGAGAAGAGAGGAGATTTTCATAACGTGACTCCTTCTTGAAGAATATCCATGATATATGAACCCCTACGCAAAGAAAGGGTTTCGCTTGTGGCGCTTTCGTTAGAAATCAAGAAACCATTCAATCTTGCTCACGTGCTGACTAGCGTCCGCTTGGCGCTCACACCCGTCTTTTTACGCGCCATCCAGGTTAGCGCCCAGCAACCGGATGAATGGCGAGCCAGTGCGGTGATCGGGTTGTTTCTCATAATTTGCGCCAGCGATTATTATGATGGTCCCGTGGCTCGCGCCTTAGGCGTTAGTTCAGAGTTCGGCAAGGTGTTCGACAACTTGGCTGACATTACTTTTTTGCTCGTGTCTCTGTCGTACCTGGTGCATACTGGTGTGGTCCCGTGGTGGATTCCCACCGCCATTGCGCTCACTTTTGGACAATACACGGTGGACTCGTGGTTGTTATCAGGCAAGGGGTCTGCCGTTGCTCTTGTCTCTAACCCCATTGGCCACTGGGCAGGCATTCTCAACTATATCTTCACCGGCGTGTGTAGCCTCCATGCCGCTACGCACCAGAGCCTTCTTCCAGTGTCGCTGTACGACAGTGTACTGGCTTTCTGGCTCACCTATCTGTTGCTCGCTATGGGGATGCGGCTCCGTTTTTTCTTACTTGCACGCCGCTTGGCGACACGCAGTTTCACGACTTGATTTTCAGTCAGCCGCCGCACCAGGCAATGCCACACCTTCTCGGGCGCGGCGCAGCTCCTCAATGCTCACGCCCGCAATCGGTAACGCGATGAGCCCCTGCGCGATGAGCGTGAGAAACTGCACGGCGTTCAAAACCAGACCGTACGCGAGACCATCCACATCGCTCACCCCAAATAAACCGAGCGCAAGTTGACAGGCGTACTGATACGGACCAATCATGCCGGGCAAATTGGGCAGCGCGGTGCCAAAGCCCACAAAGATGAACACGACCAGCGCGGCGCTGAAGGGCGCGGGTAGATTGAAGGCGAGGATCATGATGTAGCTCGAAAGAATGGGAAGAAACCAGAGGGCGAGCGAGACGATGAAGACCGCGAGGAGCAGGGGCGCATTTGGGATGACCCGCATACCGTCCGCCATAGAGGCCAACACTTTTTTCAGATTGCCGCCAAAACGTGCAGGCAATCGATGTAACACCCAGCGGTCCACGAACGCCTCGCCCCGCCACCAAAACAGCAAGACCAATGACACCAGAAGGGCTGCCCCGACGGCGGGGAAAATCGCGCCCCGCCGCACCCAGAGCGGCAGATTCTCTACCGTCAGCAAACCGACTAGAATGTAAAAGAGAATCAAGACGGAGTCAAGGGTTTTCTCGACAACAATGTTGCCAACGACATTGGAAAAGGACACATGTGAACGACGCGACAACAACCAGGGACGCACCACTTCCCCGAGCCGTACAGGAAGGAGATTGATCGCCATGTACGCTACCGCCGTAATCACCCAAAGGCGACCTAGCGGCACGTGTTCCAGGGGGCGTAGCTCCAACTGCCAGCGCCAAGCGCGAAACACCATGATCAGTAGACTCACGCAGACAGAGGCCAGGAGCCAACGGCCGTTGACGCGTCCCAGCGCGCCGCCCAATTCATCCAGCTTGACGTGGCGAAACGCTAAATAGAGGAAGCCGCCGCTCACGAAGAGACTAAGAAGAAAATTCCGCCAACGCGCCGCTGTGTGAGTCTCTGCCATGCATTCCCCCTGTAAAAACAATCCTTCACACTCTGACGGAACCCAGGAGACACTGCAAGAACAGGGCAGGGTGGCGGCATTAACTTAACGCACCCTTCGACTCCGCTACGCTCTAGGTCTTTAACGAGCCCTCTTTCCCTTGACAGTTCTCTACTGTCGTGCGAATCTGAACCGAAATTCAGTTTTCTCCGAGGTCTTCCGTAATGCGCCCTCGGGAGGAGCTTGCCAGTGCCTGTGGCCTTTCCTTCTCTCGCGTTTTTCCAATCCTTGCAAACCCTCATGCGACAGGATGAGGCTCGGTTTCGTCGCCTTGGTTTCGTTGATACGACCTTCGGTGTCCATATTGTCGGCGCGCACGGGCAGGAGTGGCGCTATCTGCTGACATTTGAAGTCTTTGAATGTCGTGAAGCGGCGGAAGTCACCGCGTTCGATCTGACCGCGATCGACTTCGTGCTCAAAGGCGAACTGAGCGCGTGGGTCGAGATGCTCAAAAATATCCATCAGCACGGTGGTGCCGATACGACCCATTCGCTCAATACACTGACGCATTTCGGTGAGCGGATGCAGGTACTGTACGACGACCCCGATGGTCGCGACAAACTGTTTCGTTTTCAAGAGAGTATTCAAGAATTTTTTGATTTGTCGGCAGCCCTGGACCTTGATTTCTCTATGGGGATCTCTCAGAGTCCTAGCGCTTCCGCCTGAGCCGGCAGAGAATAGATAATTATAGAGTAGGAGTTTCTCATGGCGTACCTGAGCACGATCGATTTCTTTGAAGACCAAAATTTTCTTGACCGTTGGCGTCGGACGCTCAAGGGCGACCTTGATCTCTCATGGATGAACGCCGGCACAGAGAAGCTCGCCGCCACGCCGGAGAACCCGCGTCGCGGGCTGACGCTGCGCGATTTGGACAAAGGCGCGTACAGCTTTTCCGAGATGCCGGAGGTCGTGCGAGACAATCGCAGTTTCGCGCCCCGCGGCGCTGAACTACCGGATGGGCTGCCCGACGCCCAAGCCGAGGTCAGTCAGAAAGGCGAGGTCTGGGCGTACAACACCGAAGGGTACTACGAAGAGGCGGTGACGCGGCAATGGAACGCGACGCTCGATGTCCCGTGGCAAGAGCTGGCGAAGGCCGAGCTGCCGGATGAAATCGGTCGGGCCTATGCGCAACTGCTGACGTTTCTGACGGAAGTGGAGATGATCGCCACCGATGTGCCGGCAGAGTGGATGGGGCGGCTGAATAACAACTTTATGGAAGTGAAAAATTTCATGGCGACCCAAGTGATGGATGAGGCCCGCCATGCCGAGGTGTTCCGCAAGCGTGCGCTAACGACTGGTTATGGCTTGATGAAAGCAAGTCCCGCGAATGAGATTGCTCTCAAACAAATTCGCGACGCGGACTCGTTTGCCGAGATGTCCTTGTCGCTCCATCTGATTGGTGAAGGGCTGGTGCTCACGATGTTTCGCTTCAGTGAGTATATCGCGCCGACTGAGGCGGATAAGAAAATGTTCCGTCTGATTATGCAGGACGAGGCGCGCCATGTGGGCTACGGGCTGCAGCATCTCAAATGGGTGATGCGGCACTTTCCGGAGAAACGCGAGATCATCCACAAGCATCTCGACGAGGCGGAGAACATGGTGTTCAGCGGCGGGTACGCGCTGGAGGTGACCGAGCCGTTTATCGTGCTGGCCGGCAAAGGCTTAAAAAAGGAAAACATCGAAGAGGGCGCGAAGATCACCGCGTTGTTTCAGTTGAAGCAGTTGGAAGAGTACTTTGAACGCCTTGATAAGTGTGGCCTCAGCGAGCGCCGCGAGCGCAGCAAACTGCACAATGCGTTAGTATTGACGCGCGCCGGGCTACAGGAATCCGGCGTGCTGGCGGCGTAATCTGGAAGCGTTACGTTTAAGGAGAAACTCCACCCTTTGTGTCTAAGGTGAGCAGCAATGGCTTTTTATTTGGAGAAAGATTTTTTTGAGGATGTTGAACTCTTTAACTTGACCCAGCAAGTGATGACCGGGGACCTCACCCTGCGGTGGTTCGATCCCAAGACCGAACGGGTGCGTCTTTTTCCCAAAGATCCGGCGCGAGGGCTGACGTATGAGGATTGCAACGTCGGCTCCTACGGCTATGACCGATTGCCCGAGTTGATTCGCAATAACTACAGCATGGCGGCGCGGGGCTCCGAGTTATGGGGCAAGCTGCCTGATCTTGGTTACACAATCAACCGTAAAAGTGATGTGTGGTCAGAGAATGTAGTCGCCCTCTACGAAGAAGCGAAGACGCGCCGCTGGGCTCCGGCGGTGGACATCAAGTGGGACACGCTTGCGCGGTCGCCATTGCCAGAGGCGCAAGAAGCCGCTATGGCCCAGCTCTGCACCGTGCTGCAAGAGTGTGCGATCGTGTTGATGACCGTTGCTTCGCACTGGATTTATTCGATCAATCAGGAATTTCTCGAACTGAAAAGTTATCTGAGCGCACAGATTTTTGATCAGGCGCGTCATCTCGAAGCGCTGCGCAAGCGCGCACTCGCGGGAGGACAAGGCCTGAAGCGCGCCAGCGTCGCAGCGGAGCAGGCGTTGAAGGAGATCGTCAGCGCCGAGACGTATGTCGAGAGTTCAGTGGGTGGGAATCTTCTCCTCGGGAGTTTTCTGTTGAGCATGTACCGACATCTTGCCGCGGTGGCCCCTTTCGAGGCGGACCACCGCCTCTTTCGCTTGATGATGCAAGACGCCGCGCGCGTGGTGGCCTACGGCAGCGGTCACTTGCGCTATCATGTGGCTCGTCAACCTCATCAAGCCGGATTTCTGCACAACTATCTCGATAGCGCCGAACATTGCTTGCTTGGCCTCATCGGCTGCCAGGAATGTCTGGAGCCGCTGATCGTCCTTTCTGGTAGAGGCGCGACTCCAGAGCAACTGCAAACCGGCAGCCGTCGCGTGGCTCAGTTCTTAGAACAATTAGTGACTGAATATCTCGAACGTTGTGAACGCGCTGGCTTGACCGAACGTAGCCAGCGCAGCCGCTTGCCAAAGTATTTGCAGCAGCTTGGGATGTGACCAAGAAGCTGTGTCCATGACGCTCGTAGACTTTACGATGTGACCTTTCAGAAGTGTCATTCTGAGCGCAGCGAAGAATCTCAAAATGGTAGAACAAACACAAGATTCTTCGCCTCCACTGGGTTTCGGCCCAGAATGACGTCCCTGCCTTGCTTTTCCCCTTTCCCACTTTTCTTCTCTGTCTCTTACTTGCTTGTGCTGACTTCCGACACACGGTACCATCCATGCCATGTCGTCTAGTTTTAATTCACCGTTTCGCAATTTGAAAAAGACCTTCAAATTGCCCGAGAAGCCTGCTCCTGCCGCGAAACCCAAACCGGCGCCTCCGCCGGAACCCGAAGTCAAAGAAACCGAGGAGGAACTCTTTTGGCGGGAGATGCAGGGCGTAGCCCCAATGAAGCAGGATGGCCGGGTGCGCGTCTCCAGCCCGCCGCCGGCGGTGATGAAACGTGCTCAAGCGGAAGAGAATGAAGCGTTGGCTGAACTCTATGATTTGGTGGCGGGGCGCACCGGGTTCGATGTGACAGACACCGAAGAGTACATCGAAGGGTGCGTGATTGGGCTCGATACGACGTTGGTGCGTAAACTTCGGCAAGGAGAATTTTCGCGTCAAGCGGCGCTGGATCTGCATGGGATGAAAGTGGACGCCGCGCAAGACGAAGTTGAGAAGTTTTTGCTGAACGCTGTACGGACGGGACTGCGTTGTGTGCTGATTGTGCATGGGCGCGGGCTGAATTCTCCCGGGCAAGTTGCAGTGCTTAAAGACCGCGTCAAATTGTGGCTCACCCGAGGAAAACTTGCCCGCAGTGTGCTAGCGTTTTCCTCCGCCCGGCCATACGATGGTGGACCTGGCGCGCTCTACATACTGTTGCGACGTGAGCGCGCCCGAAAAAAATCAATCGAAGTGCTCGAAGGGGCAAAGCGAGAGTGAACAAAATGGAACGTACCGCGAAGATCGAGGGGCCTGTCGTTCCGCGCTTAGTCTACACCGGCGCGGATGACAATGTGTTCATGCGCGTGCCAAGCGAAGCGCAATCGCACCAACTGACGTGGAGTTGGGAAGAAGGCGCGGCGAGTGAGCAGTCGCAGGAAGCGCAGTTGCGTCTTGCCCATGCCTGGCCGACCTGGGCCCCGGATGCAAGCCGAGTGGCGTGTTTTGGTATGCGGGGCTCGGAGAAAGCAAAGTTGGAAACTCTCCTCTATGTCGTGTCGGCTGACGGCGTGGAGTCCTGGGAGCTGGCGAACCTCGCCGGGGGGATGCCCATCTACGGCAACTGGTCTCCGTGCGCCAACAGTTTTGCTACACTCGTGCAACGGGGCGAGCAGCACCTGACGCTCGAAGTCGCCTCTCTCGAACATCCGGGGAAGACCACCTCACTCGTGAGCGGGGCTCCGCTGTTCTGGTCTTGGTCGCCGAGCGGAGACCGTCTGGCCGTGCATGTGCGCGACAGCCGCAAAACGCCGCCTTCCGCGCGTGTCGTTATTCTGGAAGCGGGTTCGGGGCGTGTGATGCGGGAAGTGTCGACGACGCCTGGAGAATTCCGCGCGCCCATGTGGTCGCCGCATGAAGATCTCGTTGCTTATGTAGAAGATGATGAAGGCGGTGGGAATGTCTTATTCTTGTTGGACGTGGAGTCCGGCGAGAAAGCGCCGTTGGGCGCCTCTGCCGGCATGATGGCTGCACTCTGGTCTCCTGACGGACGTTCGCTTGCTTTTGGGGAATCGACCCACCCGAACTCGCCGGCGTTTTCCGTCGTAAAAATTGTTGACTTAGAGAGCGGACGGATCTCGTCCTGTGTGGATGAATCTGTCGCCGGCTTTTTTTGGTCGCCGCCGGGGAATGCCCTCTGTTACCTGACCATTGACTCTCAGCGAAGTCATCTCTGCTGGAATGTGCAGCCGCGTGAGGCTGACGAGAAAACGGAACTCATTCGTTTCTTGCCGAGTCGCGAACAAATGTTAGTGCTATCGTTCTTCGATCAATATGCCCTCTCTCATCCACCGGTCGCGCCCGACGGGAGTGCGGTGACGCTGGCGGGCTATCTTCTTGACCGAGAGCTGCTCAGCTCCGACGTGGCAAAAGTCGCCTCGCGTGTGTATACCATGCAGTTGACGAAAGATGCTCAACCGCAATCGGTCGGGCGTGGGCAGTTCGCATGTTGGAATCTGCCTTAGGAGACGGCAATCCGAGGCGTGTGTGCGTTATTACCGGCGCGAGTTCCGGCATCGGTCAAGCGACCGCGCTGGGGCTTGCCCGTGCAGGCGCACACGTCGTACTGATCTGTCGTAATCGTGAGCGAGCTGAAACGACACGCACAGCGATCTGCGAAACCACAGGGAACGAGACCGTGGATTTCCTGTTAGCGGATCTTTCCTCACAAATGGAGATTCGCCGTCTCGCGCAAGACCTCCTCGCTCAGTATCCGCACATTCACGTACTCATTAATAACGCGGGCGTATTCAACTGGAACCGCTCCACCACTATCGATGGCGTTGAGACCGTTTTCGCAGTTAACCATCTTGCCTATTTTTTGTTGACCAAATTATTGCTTGATCGCCTCGTGGCAAGCGCCCCGGCTCGGATCATCAATGTGGCGTCCGACGCCCACACCTGGGCTCCGCCCCACTTGCACGATCTGCAAAGCGAGCGACAGTACAAACCGTTTCGCGTCTATGGCCAATCCAAACTGTGCAACATTCTCTTCACGCGAGCACTAGCGCATCGCCTCACTGGGACTGGCGTCACTGTCAATGCTGTTCATCCTGGAGGAGTAGCGACCGGGCTAGGCACGAACAACGGCTGGTGGGCGAAGCTCATTGCTACGATGTTGAAACCATTCATACTGACGTCCGAACAAGGCGCCGATACGGTCTTGTATCTTGCCGCGGCGGCTGAGATTAACGAAGTAAACGGAAAATATTTTGCCAAACGACGCGAAAGGCAGCCCTCGCGGCTCGCACTCGATGATGGAGAGGCGCAACGACTGTGGCAAGTCAGTGTGGAGTTGACGGGACTCACTCCATAAAAATCCCCCCACGCTTTGCGTTTCCCCCCTTTGTCAAAGGGGGGTTGGGGGGGATTTTTTCACGGAGACTAGAAAAGAGTACGAAGGCTTAGTTGATTCAGAACCCCGCAGGTCGCGGACACCCGCCCATCATTGTGAACAGATGCTGCGCCAGATCCAGTGTGGTGTGGTCGTGCAGGTACGGCCCGACAATCTGCATGCCGACCGGCAAGCCATTCTTCAAGCGACCAACCGGAACAACTGTGACTGGGAGATAGCACGCTCCCGCTGGAGCCATCCACGTTAAGAGATCCCAATATGGATGTGTTTCACCACCCACGGACGCGACGCGCGCCGATTGGGGCTCAGAATGATCGTGGGGTACGGCGGGGCACGGCATGACCGGCAGCAACATGATGTCCCACTGCTGGAAGAATTCCTCCCAGCGTTTGCGCATTTGTAGACGCCGCTCGTTGTAACTGAGCCACTCGCGATGCCGCATCGCCAGTAAACGGCGGGTCTTGGCTAGTGACGTGTCGCCTGCAGCTGTTGCGTACAGCTCGATCTTGTCCCGTGTCGTACCGCCAGCCAGGGCCGCTTGCAAGAGAGCGAAGAACGTGTCGGTGACTTTTTCGAGCGTAAATTCTGGGCGTGCTTCGGCGTCTACAATCGCTCCAGCGTTGCTGAGCGCACGGGCGGCGTTTTCCAGTAAGGTGTAAACTTCCGGCTCGACGCGACAGCGGGGATCGTTCAGCCAAGCAGCAATGCGGTAGTCTTTGAGTGTTTGCCGTCGGGGTGGCGGCAGCTCCAAGCGCCATGCGGCTTGCTCCCAGCGATTGGGGCCGCCCATGATCTGAAGGCCAAGTTTCAGGTCTTCTACCGTGCGGGCCATCGGACCAGCAACGGCAAGGTCCGCCAGCGTCAACGTTCCCGGAGGGCCGGGAATTTGTCCGTGCGCCGGGATGACGCCGTAGCTAGGCTTATGACCAGTGACGCCTGACATGTGTGACGGCAAACGGATGGAGCCGCCGATATCGCTGCCGAGTTCCAGCGGTGTAAACCCACACGCCAGCGCTGCCGCTGAACCGCCAGATGAACCTCCCGGGGTGCGCGTCAGGTCGTAGGGATTATTGGTGGTCCCAAAAACGGCATTGTAACTTTGTAAATCACCGGCGTAGATCGGCAGATTGGTCTTACCGAAAATGATTGCTCCAGCTTCACGCAAGCGGGCGACCGGCCAGGCGTCTTCTTGTGGAATGAAGTCCGCCAATTCCGGAGCGCCGGAAGTAGTGCGCATACCCGCAGTTTGGAAGGAATCTTTAATCGTCATAGGCACGCCGTGCAGTGGGCCACGCACACCTCCGCGCGCCAGGGCTGAATCGGCTGCATCGGCTTCCGCCCGCGCTCGCTCCACGTCGATGGTCACTACACTATTGATGCTTTTGTCAAGCGACGCTACGCGTGCGAGAAAATAGTCGAGCGCTTCTCGGCTGGAAATTTCCCGTCGGCGGATTTTGTTCGCTAAGTCGATAGCCGATAGGTATGCAAGTTCAGACATGAGCCCCTCCTTCTTTGCGTCGATTCATCAGCGGTCATGCTCTTTTCCTTGACAGGTTTTGTGGAGCCTGTCAAATTCGGCGGCGGTTCTTCACAGCTGACGCTGTGGGCTATCCTTATGAGGTTTATTGCCCTTTCCCCTTTTTCTTGGCGGCAACATATAGGAGGTCGCACGTTTCCTCAGTCAGCGCCTCTCCAATCGCGAATCTTCTCACGGTGAGAAAACGATACCGATCGAGAGCGAATCCAGCAGGGGATAATAAGCCGGTGATCGTGTCAAGCGAGCGTTTTTTGTAGACGGCATGGGCGAGCACGTGGGGAGGGTAGGTGGTCATGATGATTTGCCCCCGCTTTTTCAAGACGCGGGCGGCTTCATGCAAAGCGACCTCAGCTTCCAGATAACCGAGCGATTCCGGCAAGAGTACGACATCGAAACTTGCCGAAGTAAACGGCAGTACGTGAGCGTCGGCGTGCACCAAGGCTTTCAAATGATACCGCTGCGCCGCTGCGCGCAGCATGGGAAACGAGAGGTCGAGGCTTACGACGGTGTGGCCCAATTTCTCTAAGTCTCGTTCCAATTCGCCAGTGCCGCAGCCGATAGCCAAGAGGGTGCGCGACTGGCCGAGTTGTAGGGCGAGCCACTTGCGCAACGCGGGGTATTTACAGGTGAAGGTAAAATGGTCCGCGTCCCACCCCTGCTTGGCGACGCGGCGAAAAAAACCGAGTGCGGGGCGCCCTCTGTACTTACGGGCGGTTGGTAATTTCAATCTGTCCCTCCTCGATCAGCCCGGTATTTGCCTAGCGTGAAAATTTCCCGTAGTTAATGCCCCCGGGAAGCATATGCTGTTTCGCCAGGGAAAAACGAGTGCTTTCGCTGTGAGTAAAGGGGTCAGGCATGCAGTATTTTTGCGGGATCGATACGGGCGGGACGTTCACCGATTGTGTGGTGATGGATGAACGAGGGCGCATCACCATCGCGAAGAGCCCGTCCACGCCAAAGGACTTTGCCGAGGGGTTTTTTAATGCACTGGAAGTCGCGGCAGAAAAGATTGGTCTGACCCTACCGCAACTGCTGCAGCAAACGCGGCTGTTGTTGCACGGCACCACGGTGGGGACTAACGCCATCGTGCAACTTAAAGGCGTGAAGACTGGGCTCATCACCACACGCGGCCACGGCGATGCCCTGATTATTATGCGCTCAGTGGGGCGCTCAGCCGGGTTGCCCATCGAAAAATTGCTGCATGTTTCGCGTCACCAAAAGCCTACTCCGATCATTCCACGTACGTTGATTCAAGAGGTCAGCGAACGAGTGGATTGGAAAGGCGATGTGTTCCTACCGCTCAATGTTGATGAGGCGCGCTCGGCCATTCAAGCATTACTGAATGAGGAGGTTGAAGGGATCGCGATTTCATTCCTCTGGGGCTTTGTGAATCCAACGCACGAACTCGCGGTCAAGCAGATGGTGCAGGAGATGGCGCCGGGGATGTTCGTGACCTGCGCGCATGAGTTGATTGCCAAGCCAGGCGAATACGAGCGCACGGCGGCGACGGCGATCAACTGCTTCATTGGTCCCGGTTCGTCCGGCTATATCGAACGTGTGCAAGCCCGGGCCAAGCAGCTCGGCTATCAGTATCCGTTGTTAATCATGCAAGCTGCGGGCGGGGTAGCCACGGCGCAGGAAGCCGCTCGCAAGCCATTGTTCACGATTGGGTCTGGCCCTGTGGGTGGAGTGATCGGTTCCAAGTTTCTCGCGGATACGCTGGGGCATGCCAATGTCATTGCCTCCGATGTTGGCGGCACGAGTTTCGACGTTGGCATTATCAGCAATGGTCAACCGTTGACCTCGGCGGAGACCACGATTCAGCAGTACACCTTCTTTATGCCCCAGCTTGATATTCAGTCGATCGGCAGCGGTGGCGGCAGCATCATCTGGATTGACGAACTCAGTGGTACGATGAAAGTCGGGCCACAGTCGGCAGGCGCTGATCCGGGCCCTGCGTGCTACAATCGTGGCGGCATGGAGCCCACCATTACTGACGCCAATGTAATTCTCGGCTACTTGAACCCCGACAATTTTTTGGGCGGTAAATTTTCCTTGGACCGCAACAGCTCGCTACGCGCCATGCGGCGGATCGCCGATCGCTTAGACATGGATGTAGTTGCCGCCGCGAGCGGCGCCGTGCAAATCGTCGAGTTCCACATGGCGGACCTCATGCGGCAAATGACCGTGCAACGCGGGCTCGATCCCCGTGATTTCGTTGTCTACGCCTATGGTGGCGGCGGTCCGGTCCATGCCGTCTCCTATTCCCGTGAGTTGGGCTGCAAAACTATTGTGGTGCCTTTAGGAACGGTAGCGTCCACCTGGTCCGCACTGGGCATCCAATCCGCTGACCTCTTACATGTCTACGAAAAAGCCGAGTTGCTGATCGCGCCGTTTGCCGTAGACCGCATCAACACGATCTTTGCTGAGCTCGAGGAAAAGGGCAGGGTGCAACTGCGTGAGGATGGCATTGCCGACGCGGATATCCGTTTCCTGCGCACGGTGGACATGAAGTTCCGTCTCCAGATTCATCGTGTCGAAGTGCCTGTGCCGGGCGGAATGTTAACCGCTGACGATACGGACCAGTTGATGCAGGCCTTTGCCGATAAGTACGAAGCGCTGTATGGCAAAGGCTCGGCGTTCAAAGATGCAGGCATGGAGATTGGCGTGCTGCGCGTAGCTGCAATTGGGGCCATCACGCGACCGACGCTTTCTCATCAAGTGCGCCAGCAGCAAGGAGACGTGCAATCCGCCGTAACGTATCGGGATGTGTACTGGTGCGATCTGCAGCGCTTTGCCGCTACGCCGATTTATCTGGGCGCGCAACTTACTGCCAGTCAGCGTATCGAGGGTCCGACGATTGTAGAAATGCCAGAGACGACGACCGTGCTGCATCCTGGTAGTTCCGGGCAGTTGGATGAGTATGGGAATTTTATTATTACGATTACATAGAAGGGGCCCCAAATGACACAGCCACAAATGAAATGGGATGGTCGCACCTATCCCTACATTCCGCCCAAAACCTTGCGGGTGCATCCAAGCTTGCCGCTGCATACCGAAGCAGCCGAGAAGGTTGACCCGGTGACATACGAAGTGGTGCGACACGCCATGTGGAACCTCAACGTCGAGCATGGCAACACCATCATGAAGATTTCCGGCTCGCCGAGTTGCGCCTATGGACACGATTTCAATCCTTCGTTGATGGATGAGAACGGCGACTTTGTCTTCTTCGGTCCGTTCCTCCAATATCTTTCATCTGCGACGGGGTCGGCGGTGAAATGGACGATGGAGTATCGCTCAGAGAATCCCGGCATTCATGATGGTGATATCTTCTTGACAAATGATCCATGGATCGGTGCCACCCATCAATCTGATGTGGCGTTGATCGCGCCGGTGTTTTGGGAAGGCAAACTGTTTTGCTGGGTAGGCAATACGCTGCACCAGTGGGACATGGGCGGCACCGCGCCCGGCGGCTTTAACCCGATGGCGGCGGACGTGTATTGGGAATCCGGTTGCATCCCGCCGATTAAAATTGTTGAAGGCGGGGTGCTCCGTCAGGACCTCGAAGAGGAGTACGCGCGCCGTTCGCGCATGCCGCAGTTAGTGGCGCTTGATTTACGCGCTGAAATCGCAGGTTGCAATGTGGCCCGCGAGCGCCTGCTTGGACTAATCGCTCGCTACGGCGCCACGACCATCAAAGCCGTCATGCGCAAATTACAAGACGATTCCGAAAAGGCGTTTCTTCGTCGTCTCGAAACGATTCCTGATGGAACCTGGCGGGAGTCCAGTTGGATTGAACTGAAGGGACCGGGCGACCGTCACTTGTACCGCAATTCGTTGGCGCTCACCAAACGCGACAACACGTTGATCTTTTCCAACGAAGGCAGCGATCCACAAGCTGGCACGTTGAACTGTACGCTAGTAGCCTGGAAAGGCGCGATCGCGTCGATGATTTGCTCACAGATGCTGTTTGACCAGATGTTCGTGGTGGAAGGCGCGTATCGGCACATGGAGTTTGACGTGACGCCAGGCACCATTAGTTGCGCTACGTTTCCGGCAGCGGTGTCCGCCGCGCCGCCTGGGGTATTGTTGCAAACTATTGCCCTGGCGGGATTGGTGATTTCCAAGATGCTGGCCTGTTCCTCAAACGAGCAACTGCGTAGTGAAGTACAGAGCTGCATGGGCGCCGCGATGTACCCTGTCGCCGCCTTTAACGGAGTTGACCAACGGGGCGCTCCGTACGCGTCGTTTCTGCTTGATCCTGTTGGCGCCGCCCTCGCGGGGTTGTCGTGGAAAGATGGCGTCGATACCGGCGGCTGGCCCTGGGATCTGCAAAGCACCATGCCGAATGTGGAAGACAACGAATGGTTCTATCCGATCCTCTATTTGTGGCGCAAAGAGCTGGTGAACTCCGGCGGCGCCGGAAAATATCGTGGCGGCAACTCGGGTGAGCTGGCGTTTATTCCGCATGGCACAGATCATATCTCATTGTTCACCGCCTCGGGGCACTGCGCCGTGCCTGGCCCTGGCCTGCATGGCGGACTCTCGCCAGCGACCACGCGGTTTAGTTTGAAGCGCGGAACTGACGTTGTACAACGTATCCAAGAAACTCGCCGCATTCCGACCGGCGCGGAAGAGCTATACGGGAAGACTGAATACATTGCGCCAAAAGCGTTTGATGTGTCGCAGACCCCGGTGGACGTGTTCGTGATGTCATGGGCAGGAGCGGGCGGGTACGGTGATCCACTCGAACGCGATCCCGCGCGCGTACTACTCGATCTGCAACGCAGAAATATCACCGCGGACTGGGCGGCTGAAGCGTATGGCGTCATTGTAAATACAGAGGGTCAGGTGGACCTAGAAGGCACAGATAAGCAACGTGCAAAACTGCGGAAGGCCCGCATCCGCAAAGCGCCGAAACGTGAACGGCGCAAAATTGAAGCTGCACGTGCGCATCGTGTGGCCGAAGGTTTGTTGCTCGCCGACGGCGTACTTGCCTGTAGCAAATGTGAAAAAGAAATCTGCGTCGCATCGGAAAACTACAAACTGCACTGCGCCGTCACCGAACGGCCAGTGAAGGCGACCAACCCAAACGTGCTCGATCCCAAGACCTACGTGGATGACAAGATGGTATTCCGTGGCTACGCCTGCCCGAGTTGTGGATTACTTTTACAAACGGAAATTGCCCGCCCCACTGACCTACCGTTGTGGGATGTGCAGTTGGCGGGGTGAACACGGGACAAGAAGCGAAACAGCTATTTTCTGTAAAGAGTTCTTGAGAGCAACGTCGCCTTTCTCGTATAGTGTAGGGAATGTCCAAGCTGATCTACAACTGGAAACGGTTCTGGTGTCCGAGAGAAGCCAGCTTCAGTCTTTCTGACGGAGGCTATTTATCTGATCCGGAGGCACAGTGGGGGAAATTTGATAATCCTACTGTTAAGCCGTTTGAGACGATAGCTGAAACTCCTTGCTTAATACTGCTCGGAGAACCCGGGATTGGGAAGACGAGCGCCAGTAAAGCGGAGTGGCAAGCACTCGAAGCGAAGGTCAAACAGGAAGAAGAAGAGACACTCTGGTTCGATCTTCGTTCGTACAGCGACGAGTATCGTCTGGTCCGCAATCTGTTCGAGAGTGAAAAATTTTCTGTCTGGACAAAAGGCGCTCATCGATTGCACCTTTTTCTCGATAGCCTTGATGAAGGATTACTTCGCATCGATACGCTAGCAGCGCTCCTTGCCGAAGAACTTGCGAAGTATAAGAAGCATGTCGATCGTCTTTCGCTCCGCATTGGATGTCGTACTGCGGAGTGGCCAAGTAGTTTGGAAAGAGCCTTACAATTGCTATGGGGAGAACGAGCAGTTGGAGTGTATGAATTAGTTCCGCTTCGCCGTTTAGATGTCATCGAAGCAGCAAGAGTAAATAATGTTGACCAGAATAGTTTTTTGTCCGAGATTGAACGAGCTGTAGCGGTCCCTTTGGCAATCAAGCCGGTTACGTTGAATCTTTTGCTCAGGATCTACCAGCAACACAGCAACTTTCCCAAAACTCAAGCAGACTTGTACCTTGAAGGTTGCCGTTTGTTGTGTGAAGAGACAAACGAAGATCGCCGTACTGCTCGGCTCATAGGAAATCTATCCGCCGATCAACGCTTGGCTGTGGCGGCTCGTATTGCGGCTGTCTCCATATTTGCCAATCGGGATGCAGTCTGGACTACTGTGGATCAAGGAGATGTTCCTGCCGAAGATGTGACTGTCCGAGAACTCAGTGGAGGAAGTGAACGAGCCCAAGGGAATGCCTTTGAGGTTGGAGAAAGCGCTATCAGAGAGGTATTAGATACAGGACTCTTCTCTGCTCGTGGCCCAAACCGTTTAGGCTGGGCGCATCAAACCTACGCTGAATTTCTGGCGGCGCATTATCTCGTTCAACATCAGATGACATTAGCGCAGATGATGAGTTTGATCGTTCACCCTGGCGACACCGAAAAAAAGCTCGTTCCGCAATTGCATGAAACTGCAGCTTGGTTGGCTAGCATGGCCCCTGAAGTCTTTCGAGAAATCATGAAGTCAGATCCTGAAGTTTTGCTGCGGAGCGATGTTGCGACTGCCGAGGTGAAGGACCGTGCAGCCTTGGTCGACACGCTTCTAAAATTGTACGACGAAGGAAAGTTACTGGATTCGGACTGGTCTCTGCATGGCCACTATCCTAAATTCGCTCATCCCGGCCTGGTTGAACAACTCCGCCCATATATTTGTAAAAATAGTAAAAACGTAATCGCAAGGCGAGTTGCGATCGATATTGCAGAGGCCTGTAAGCTTCAGTCTTTGCAAGAGGAACTCGTTTCTGTTGCTCTTGATCCTTCTTCGCCTTTGTCTGTTCGAGTAGAGGCGGCCATGGCTGTCGGTCGCATTGGAGACGAGACAACAAAGGCAAAGTTGAAACCTCTGGCTCTTGGCGAAACTAGTGAAGATCCCGACGATGAATTGAAAGGCGCTGGGCTCCAGGCTGTCTGGCCAGACCATCTCTCGGCAAAAGAGCTTTTTCCTTGTCTCACGCCCCCCAAGAATGAAAAGCTCGTGGGACAATACCGGATGTTCCTTTCTCATGATCTCGTCAAGAGAATCGGACCTGCTGATCTTCCCGTTACCCTGAGCTGGGTCGCCAAGCAGTCATACGATAAGGCGCTATTAAGGTTTGAAAGACTTGCTGATGAGATCGTGTTACGCGCATGGGAACAGCTTGAAGCGCCTGGGGTAGCAGAAGCTTTTGCCAAAACGGCGCTGACGCGGCTGAAACGGCAACATCGGATCTTCAGGGAAAATTCCGTACAATCGGAAGAGATTTTTCAGAGTGACGATAACAAGCGAAGGTTGCTTTTGCAGACAATGGTATCTTTCGTATCGAGTGATGAAGAAGACATATCAAACTTGGTTTATTCGCCCACGCCAATAGCTTTCGATTCCGATGTGTCGTGGATACTCGAACAGCTTCGTTCGTGCACTTCAAATGAACTCCAACGGACCTGGGCGCGTTTGCTAGAAGGAGTCTTCGGCCGGGATGGCCCAAGCCAAATCGATGCTGTTCTTACTGCTTGTCAGGAAAATCAGATTCTTGCCGAGGTCTTTTCCCGACATATAAAAGTTGAGCTGGATTCTGTAGAAGCACAAGAGATGAAAAGACAATATCTACAGAAACAACACCTTTATTTGCGACTGCAGCACCATCGGCAAAAAGCCGAAGATCTACCCTTGCTGACTCCGCCGCTGGCGGAACGTATGGAAATGCTTCTTGCTGAGTGCGAGACGGGAGACTCAGCTGCCTGGTGGCGTCTCAATCCGGAGATGACCCTCGAACCGGATAGCACTCATTATGGTGATGAATTTAAATCTGATCTGACTGCTCTTCCAGGGTGGAAAATAGCTGGTTCAATAACGAGGGCAAGAATTGTCGAGACCGCGAAAAAATATCTTTTAGAGAAAAGCCCCTACACCTCTGAGTGGCTTGGGAAGAGCATTTTTGATCGTCGTGCAGCAGCAGGATACCGGGCGCTAAGGCTATTGTGGCAGGTTGAACCGGAGTGGCTTTCTTCGATTGAGGTCGAAACCTGGAGAAAGTGGGCTCCGGTCACTCTAGGCTACCCTGTGTCAACATCGAATGATGAGACAGGAGCCCGACGCGCACTAGTGAAGTTGGCTTACCAATATGTACCGAAAGAGATTGTAGAAACCTTACGTGTATTGATTGACGAGGAGAACGAAAAGAACGGTGATATTTTTCTCTTGTGGGCCATAGATGATTGTTGGGATACCTATCTGAAAGAGGTTCTACTCGCGAAGGCGAAAGATGAGAAATTACGTCCCAAATCTTCAGGACGTTTGCTTGGTGCGTTACTGGATCAAGGAGTAGAAGACGCAAGAAGTTTTGCAGAAGCAGAAGTCTCCTCATTTTCAATTGATGATGTAAATAAACGGGACAGAGCTATTACTGCGGCTTGTATGCTGATGACCCATGCTGAAGACGCTGGTTGGTCTATTGTGTGGCCTGCAATTCAGCAAGACAAACAGTTTGGACGAGAAGTGCTTTCCTCGGTTGCATTCGGGGTTAATACAGGAAGAATAAATGCCACTAGCCCGCTAACGGAAGAGCAGCTGGCCGATCTTTATCTGTGGCTGGTGCATCAATATCCCTATGCTGAAGATCCTAACCATAGAGATGGGTACGTGGTGGGACCGAGAGAAAGGGCTACCGATTTTAGAAATTCACTTTTGCAACAGATTAAGACAAGAGGGACACCTCAAGCCTGCGCAGCAATCCGTCGAATTATGCAAGAGCTGCCCAAATTAGATTGGCTCAAATGGACGCTCTTGGAAGCCAAAGCCATAATGCGTCGTCAGACTTGGCTTCCACCGAGACCGCAAGATATTCTCACCATCGCAAGCAGCCAGCAGAAGAGGCTGGTACAAAGCGGCGAGCAGTTGCTTGAGGTGCTCGTTGAATCGCTACGTCGATTGGAAGAGAAGCTTCAGGGTGAGACGCCGGCAGTAATTGATCTGTGGGATGAAATCGCTAAAGGAGTGTACCGACCACGAGATGAAAATAGGTTTTCAGATTACGTAGAAAGACATCTGCGGGATGATCTCACGCCTCGAAAAATAATTGTCAATAGAGAAGTTGAGATTCGCCGAGGTGAAGGGTCAACACGTGGAGAATGCACAGACATACATGTTGATGTTATTGTCACGAAAGAGTCAGGGGAGGAACCTGAGCGCGTTTCAGCAATCATTGAAGTGAAGGGCTGTTGGAATAAAAAAGAGCTAAATCATGCGATGAAGACACAATTAGTAGAGCGGTATCTGAAGGACAATCTTTGTCAGTTTGGTTTGTATTTGGTGGGTTGGTTCAATTGTCAGCAATGGGATAAAGAAGATTATAGGAAAGGGCAAGCGCCTAAAATTGACATCGAAGAAGCTCGAAAACAGTTCGATGCTCAAGCAAGGGAATTATCCCAAGCTGAATTGGAAATTCGCGCGTTTGTGATGAACACTGCGCTTCGCTAGGTTTGTAGGTTTCGATTGATAGCAGAAGACTAAGGAGAGAATCTGATGGCACACATTACGATCGAAGTGCCTGACGCACTTGTGGAGCAGCTTGCCGCTGTCCGAGATCGTCTGTCGGAAGTTCTTACGCGCGGATTGTCCGAACCTTCACCGTTGCTTTATGAAGCGTACCGGTCTGTGCTCAAGTTTTTGACGGGCAACCCTTCTCCCGAGGATATTGTCGGCTTTAAGCTCACGCCGCAGATACAAGAGCATATTAGTGAGTTATTAGAAAAAAATCGTGCGGGACAACTGACCGTAGCGGAAGAAGCCGAACTCGACGGATACGCAGAGGTCAATAGTTTCATGCGGCAATTCAAAATTCGGGCATTACAAGACCTGAAGGCGACTTCCTGATGGCTACTAGCGATAGCCGGGCTTTGCGAGGACAGGTCCGCGAGCGAGCCGAGGGACGGTGTGAGTATTGTTTGCTGCCCGAGGATGCCGATCTCATTCGCTTCGAGGTTGACCACATTATTGCTGAGCAGCATGGCGGCAAGACGGAATTAGACAATCTTGCCTATGCTTGTTTTGACTGTAACAAACGGAAAGGTCCGAATATCGCTTCGATTGATCCTCTGACTGGCGAGCGCACCTGGCTTTTTCACCCGCGCAAACAGCAATGGGCAGAGCATTTTCGCTTGAGTAACGATGGAACTCTGGCTGGCCTGACGGCTGAAGGGCGCACGACGGTATTTTTGTTACAACTCAACGAGTCGCCTCGAATCTTGGACCGTCGTCGCTTGATAAGCCTTGGGCGAATGTCCCGGCAACCAGGAGCGATCTTGTAGCACTCCAGGGCGCATTTCCTCTTGCTCGTTCTTTGTGTACTCCACTACAAAGCGCACCACGTACAAAAGCGTGGTCAAGAAGGAGATCCCATGTCCCAAGACCATCCCTACATTGAAACGATAAAGAAGTATTACCACGGCTGCAACACGGCTGATGCTGAGTTGATCAAGTCCACGTTCACCGATGATGTCGTCCATTACTTCACCCATCACAAGCCGGTGCGGGGCGCGGAAGCGCTGGCGACCTATTGGGTGAAGATGCAGCCGCGTGTGAACGGCTTCTGGGCCGTGGATCATGGCCTCGTGCAAGGCGAGGAAGCGGTCATTGAGTGGACCATGCGCTGGACGCCAGCGGGGCAGAAGAAGCCTCAGTTAGTACGGGGCTCGGAGTGGTATGTCTTTCGCGAGGACCGCATTGCCGAGATTCGCGCGTACTACTTGAACCCGCGCCTTCCGTATCTGTTCACCAATTTTGAATTGGAAGATTTTCCCTACAAGAAGCGTGAGTTCTATACACTGAAGGATTGAGAACCGGAGAGGAAAAGGATGGCTAGGGGTCGGAGGCAATATCATCCTCTCTCCTTATTGCTTCCCAAATCTCAACCGTGCTTAAATTCATCTATGAGCACGGAATCGCCATCTCGTTCTGACGCCGTCTCGCTTTCGTACAGTGATTATCTCTGTGTCCCGCAACTGACTCACCTCCAGCACCCGCAATCGTCGCCACCACACCATGACGAGCTGCTGTTCATCATTATCCATCAAACCTATGAACTGTGGTTCAAACTGCTGCTGCATGAGCTTGACGCAGTGGTGGCGAATCTGCGCACCGCAGCTCAGAATCCCGGTTCGCGGGATGAGGTCTATGAAGCGGCGCGGTTGTTGCGCCGTTGCACGGAGGTGGTGCGAGTCTTAGTCGAGCAGTTCACCATCCTCGAAACTATGTTGCCCACGCACTTTCTGGCGTTTCGCAACTTGTTGAAACCCGCCAGCGGTTTTCAGTCCGAGCAGTTTCGTGAGTTGGAATTTCTGTGCGGCCTGAAAGATGAGCGGCTGCTACGTTTGCATGAGCCAACGCCTGAGATGCACGCGGCGCTCGAACGGCGACTGCGTGAGCCTTCACTCCGCGATGTCTTCTTTACTGCGCTCAGTGCGCTTGGTGTCATGCCCCAGCCGAGTGCGGACACGAGCGAGGAGGAACAATTTCTGGTGCGGGCACACGCTATCCTGGCCGTCTATCGAGACGAACGAGGCCACCGCGATTGGATCGACGTGTGTGAGCGACTCACCGAATTTGACGAACTCATAGTGAGTTGGCGCCTGCGGCACATCCAAATGGTCGAGCGCACGATTGGCGTGCGCATGGGCACCGGCGGCAGCAGCGGCGCGCCGTACTTGAAAGGCACACTTGATAAGAAGTTTTTTCCTGAACTGTGGGAGGCCCGCTCCCTCATGAATGAAGGGTGAGCCACGAACAGGGGTGACGACTATGGACGACTTGCTGAGCTATCGCAAAGAGTTTCCCATCCTTGAACGCACGGTCTACATGATTAACCACTCACTAGGCGCCATGCCGCGCAAGGTGTACGAGCGTCTGCACGAGTTCGCCGATATGTGGGCGACGCGCGGCATTCGCGCCTGGGCGGAAGGCTGGTGGGAAATGCCAGTCACCACCGGTGATAAGATCGCGCGCATTCTTGGGGCCGATCCCGGCTCGGTGGTCATGCACCAGAACGTGTCGGTGTGTCAGTCGTTGATTCTCTCGTGTTTTGATCTGCGACAGCGACGCAACAAGATCGTCTACGAAGCGCTCAACTTTCCGTCCGTCATGTATGTGTACGCCGCGCACGCGACTGCGGCTGGCGCGCGGATCGTTGAGGTCCCGAGCGACGACGGCGTTACCATCGAGACCGAACGGTTGCTGGCCGCGATCGATGAAGAAACGCTGCTCGTGCCGATCTCGCATGTGTTGTTCAAAAGCGGATTTATCCAAAATGCTAAGGCGGTGATCGACAAAGCCCACGCCGTCGGCGCTCTGGTCGTACTCGACGTATATCAATCCGCAGGAACCGTACCCATTAACGTTCGCGAGCTTGATGTGGATTTTGTAGTGGGCGGTTCGGTGAAGTGGCTCTGTGGCGGGCCCGGGGCGGGCTATCTCTATGTGCATCCAAAACTCCGTACCGTGCTTGAACCCAAAGTGACTGGCTGGATGGCGCATCGCGCCCCGTTTGCGTTCGAGCCGAGTGAGATAACCTATGCAGATGATATTCATCGCTTTCTGCACGGCTCGCCGGCAATTCCTACCTTGTATACTGCCGACAGCGGCTACGACATCATCAACGAAGTTGGGGTGGAGCGCATTCGCGCCAAGTCTCTCCATCAAACCACGCGCTTGCTTGAATTGGTGGACGAGCAAGGCTGGCGGGTGAATTCGCCGCGTGAAGCAGCGAAACGCGGCGGCATGATCGTAGTCGATGCGCCCCAGGCCGCTGCGGTGGTGCGTGAGCTTGAGCAGCGCAATATCCTCGTTGATTACCGCCCCGGCGCGGGCATTCGCATCGCTCCGCATTTTTACACGACAGATGAAGAGCTGGAGATCACTATCAGAGAGATCAAAACGATCCTCGACAGCAAAGCGTACGAGAAACACCTGACAGGTGGGGCGCGGTTTTAGGAGAGGTCAACGCGCCAGAAATCGTCTAATGCGTTCAACTCCTTCTTGTAAGTTCTCCATCGAGGTGGTGTAGGTGATGCGTAAGTGGCGCTCAGGCGCGTTCATGCCAAAGTCGCGCCCCGGCGTCAGTGCGACCCCGGCGTGGTGCAACAGCTCCCCGGCAAACGCGAAACTGTCGTTCGTGAAGCGAGAGCAGTCGGTGTACAAGTAGAAGGCCCCGACCGGCGTCACCGGGATCGAGAAGCCGAGACGAGTAAGCGCGGGTAGAAGAAAGTCGCGACGCCGTTGGAACTCGGCCCGCCGCGCCTCGGTAATGGCCAGGGTCTCGGGCTGAAACGCGGCCAGCGCCGCATGCTGGGCAAGATAAGGTGGACAAATGAACAAGTTTTGCGCTAGCTTTTCGATTTCCCGCACATACACGGACGGAACCACCAACCAGCCGATCCGCCAGCCGGTCATCTGAAAATATTTAGAAAAACTGTTGAGTACGAAAATCTCGTCAGAGATCGTCAGCGCAGTCGTCGCGTCGAACCCATAAGTGAGCCCGTGGTAAATTTCGTCAACGATCAGTCGTCCGCCTCGCCCATGCACCACCGCCGCAATGCCGCGCATTTCCGTGTCCGCCACCATCGTGCCGGTGGGATTGGCGGGCGAGGCGATCATAGCTGCTCTAGTTTTTGTTGACCAGTTCTTTTGAACCATGTCTGCCGTGAGCTGATAGTTGCTCTGAGGACCAGTGGGAATGAGACGCGCGCAGCCTTCGAGCGTGCGGACGAAATGCCGATTGCACGGATAACTTGGATCGCCCATAATCACTTCATCGCCCGGCGACAGGAGCACGGCCAAGGCTAGCAACAACGCGCCGCTGCCACCCGCCGTGACAATGATGCGCTCCGGCGGGACATTCGCTGCATAACGTGTCGCGTACCATTGTGAGATCGCCTCGCGCAGCGCGGGAACGCCTAGTGCCGGTGTGTAGTGAATGTTGCCGTGTTGCAGGGCCTTCATCCCCGCTGCAATGATCGGCTCAGGTGTGGCGAAGTCCGGCTCGCCGACTTCCATGTGAATGATCGAACGTCCCTGAGCTTCGAGTTCCCGCGCTTTGGTGAATAATTCCACTGCTTCAAAGGCGGAGATCTCGGCCATGCGCGCGGCGAGCGGGGCAGCGTTCTTCATGACGATTGGAAATTGCGAGCTTTCCACTTTTCGAGGAGTTGTAAGGCTGCCGCTGGCGACACCCCGGCACGCGCAATGAGCCAACACGTGACTGGAGCGACAAGGCGTTCAGAGGCGTGAGCAGCCTCGCCCGCCAGTTGCAAGAGATCTCGGATCTCATCAGCCGTGGGCGGATCGACTCCCAATTCGGCGGCAAAACCAACGAACCATTCTTTTGCGTTCATAGCTACGCTTTGTTAGCACGAAATTTGGTTCTGGTCTGTAGCCTCTCAAGGGTCGATTCGAAAGCATCGTGAGATCGAACCTGAAGAGGAGCGCCGTGCAGCTGTGCATTGGACGGGTGCATCCGCTGCCTTGTCACCTTGGGCAGGAGCCTATACACTACCTGCAATGGAATCATTTTTCCCGGTCATGCAGAAAATATGTTTATGGGCTTTGCCTGTTTTGTTGGCGGTGATCCTCCACGAAGTTGCGCATGGATATGTGGCTTTCCGCTTGGGGGACCCCACTGCGGCGCAATCGGGTCGGCTCACCCTCAATCCGTTCTCCCACGTAGATCCGTTTGGCACGGTGATTTTGCCGGTGCTGTTATTGCTGGGCGGCTCCCCGTTTCTGTTCGGTTACGCCAAGCCGGTGCCGGTAAACTTCCGCAATCTGCGCAATCCGCGTCGCGGCATGGTGCTCGTCGCGTTGGCTGGCCCGCTGACCAATTTACTGCTCGCGAGTGTGTTTGCGCTTGTCTATCGGTTAATTCCCCTGATCGATGTTCCTGAAGGAAACGTCGTGGCGACGAATATCTTGTTCCTCAAGAAGATGGCGGGCGTGAGTGTGCTCATGAATATCGGATTAGCAGTATTTAATATGATTCCCTTGCCGCCGCTGGATGGCGGTCGAGTTGCGACGGGGCTGTTGCCTCGTTCACCGGCCATTGCCCTCGCGCGCCTCGAACCGTATGGGATGTTGATTATCATGGTGCTCCTTGCTTCGGGGGCCCTCGACCACATCTTGCATCCTATGACAAAATTCCTCATCCAGACGTTGTTGTAAGGATCACCTCATGCCCGAAACGATCGTGAGTGGATTTCGTCCAACCGGAAAACTGCACCTTGGCCATTTGCACGGCACCTTGACCAACTGGGTGCGTCTCCAAACTGATTATCGCTGCTTTTTCTTTGTAGCGGATTGGCACGCGCTGACCACTGGTAACGTGAGCCCCGCTACCATCCGTGAGAGCACGGAAGAGATGGTGATTGATTGGCTCAGTGTTGGCCTCGATCCACAGAAGTCCGTTATCTTTCGTCAGTCCGACGTGAAAGAACATGCCGAGCTGCACCTGCTTTTCTCGATGATCACCCCCACGCCCTGGCTCATGCGCAACCCCACGGTGAAAGAACAGGCGCGAGAGTTGGGGTTCATCCAATCGGATGATGAGTCAGAAGTTGTCAAAATTAACTATGGACTCCTGGGTTATCCGGTGCTGCAAGCGGCGGATATTTTGATGTACAAAGCGCAACGGGTGCCGGTCGGGGTGGACCAGGTGCCGCACATCGAGATCACCCGTGAGATCGCCCGTCGCTTCAACTCGCTTTATCAGGAAATTTTTCCTGAGCCACAGCCGCTGCTGACCGAAATTCCCAAGATTCCCGGTGTTGATGGTCGCAAGATGAGCAAAAGCTATGGCAACGCGGTTATTCTGTCGGAGCCACCGGAAGAGGTAGACGCCAAGCTTTCGAAGATGATGACTGACCCCCGACGAGTGCGCCGCCGCGACCCTGGAGAACCAGCGGACTGTCCCGCTTTCAATCTCCATCGGCTCTATTGCACCCCCGAAGAGATCGACTATGTCAGTCGTGGTTGCCGCACGGCGGAGATTGGCTGTCTTGATTGTAAGAAGGTAATGATCAAGCATGTGCTCGCAGACTTGGCGATCTTCCGTGAGAAGCGAGTGTATTGGGAAAACCATCGTGACGACGTGCAGGACGTGTTGCGCGAAGGCGGACGCCAGGCTCAGGCGATCGCGCAGCAGACAATGGCCGCCGTACGCGAAGTCGTCGGTGTGTGAGGAGGAAGCGGCATGGAGAACGGTGTGGAGTTGTCCGTTGGGGCCCCAAGTCCTCAGCCGCAAATGACGAGCCCCTTTTTCTACCGTGTCAAGCTCGATGTCTTTGAGGGTCCGCTCGATCTCCTGCTTCATCTCGTGAAAAAGGAAGAAGTCGACCTCTCGAACATTCCGATCGCCAAGGTCACCAATCAGTACATGGGGTATCTGGAGCTGCTCCAACAGCTCGACTTGGATGTGGCGGGAGAATATCTGGTGATGGCGGCGACGCTGCTGCACCTGAAGTCGCGCCTGTTGCTGCCCGGTGAAGAGGAGCAGGAAGAGGACGAAGGCGAAGATCCCCGCGCAGAACTCGTTCGGCAGCTCTTGGAATATCAACGTTTCAAAGAAGCGGCGGAAATGCTGAACCATCGCGACTTGCTGGAACGGGATGTCTTCGTGCGCGACCCAGCTCGTGACGACCACGAGATTGAACAAGATGTGGTCTACGATGTTGCACTGGGCGACTTGCTCGATGCGTTGCAAGACATCCTCAAGCGGGCCGCGCCAGAAGTGGTGCATGAAGTTATCCTCGAACAAATCTCGCTGCGCGACCGTATCTGTTTTATCCTTGATAGCCTACGCGAGCGTTCAGAGATGTTGTTCACGGAACTCTTTCTCGTTGACTCTACGCGGTTACAAATTTTGACGACGTTTCTTGGCTTGCTCGAACTCGTTCGTACTCGCATGGTGCACGTGCGACAAGAAGAGCAGTTTGGTCCGATTACGTTGGCGTTGGCCGTGAGTGCGGACGCGCCTCTGCCTGAATTTTTAGAGCAGTTATGACTCCTCAAGAAATCAAACCGATTGTCGAGAGCCTGTTATTTGCGTCCGGCGCTCCGGTGGCTCTGCGTCGCTTGGCGGAAGTGATCGGCGTGGCGCAAGCCGAAGTCAAACCAGCGATGGCGTTGTTACAGGAAGAGTACGAAACGCCGGGGCGCGGCCTCACGCTGGTCGAAGTGGCAGGCGGCTATCAATTGCGGACCGTTGCCGATTATGCTGACTATGTCAAGACGTTAATCCGCGAGAAACCGAACCGTTTGAGCCGGGCGGCGCTGGAGACGCTGGCGATCATTGCCTACCGTCAGCCTCTCACCAAAATCGAGATTGAAGCCGTGCGCGGCGTTGACGCCGACGGGGTGCTCAATTCCCTGCTGACGAAAAAGTTAATTCGCGTCATGGGGCGCAAAGACGTGCCGGGGCGCCCGTGGGTGTATGGCACGACGCCGCAATTTTTAGAACTCTTTGGGCTGAGCGACCTCAGCAGTTTGCCGCCTTTACCGGAGATTCATGAGCCGACAAGCAACCCCTACAGTGAGATCGAACTCGACGCCAGCGGAACGCTTACAGAAGTTGTTGAGCCGAGCGGGAGTGGCCTCGCGCCGGACGGCGGAGCAGATGATTCTGGCGGGGCGGGTGCAAGTGAATGGGGAAAAGATTACCCGCCTAGGGACGATGGCGGATTTGCGGAATGATCGTATCCTTGTCGATGGTCGCCCGCTGTCCTTGCCGCCAACCCCTGTCTATCTAATGCTCTATAAACCCATCGGAGTCGTGTGCACCCTGAAAGATCCAGAAGGGCGGCCCACGGTGCGGGACTTGCTCAAGACCGTGCGGACGCGCGTGTTTCCGGTTGGACGCCTTGACTATGATTCTTCGGGCTTGCTTTTGTTGACCAACGATGGCGAGCTGACCGAACGCTTACTACACCCCCGCTATCAGATTCTCCGCACCTATCATGTCAAAGTGAAAGGAACGCCGCCGCCTGAAGCGCTGCAAATGCTGCGAGATGGAGTACAATTAGAAAACGGCGTGACTGCCTCGCCAGCGACGGTTGCAATCTTGCGCATTACCTATCGCAAGGCTTGGTTGGAAATTACCTTGCAAGAAGGACGTAACCGAGAAGTCCGGCGCATGTGTGAGGCCATTGGGCATCCGGTCGAAAAACTGATCCGGGTGCGGTTTGGTCCACTCGTACTGACGACGGACCTCCGACCCGGAGCCTATCGGTCGTTAACGGTCCCCGAGCTGCGCGCCCTCAAGCGGATGGAAAGAGGAGTGGAACGGCGAGCTCCGTTGCGGGCTTGACTTGCGGACAGGCTATAGTTATACATACACACCTGCAACGACACAGCCCGCTGTGTCGTTTTCTTTTCGTGACGCGGGGTGGAGCAGCCCGGTAGCTCGCGAGGCTCATAACCTCGAGGTCCTAGGTTCAAATCCTAGCCCCGCAACCTGTAGAAGCTCAGAAGATTCAAGCACTTCTGAGCTTTTTTCGTTTTGAGCCCCGTCAGCTACTGAGCCGTTTGCTAATGGTTTGCTAATGGACGAGCCAAAAAGCGTCTGATCGAGTCGCTGAGCTGCTTCTTGATGCGTTGCTGGCAGGAGATGTCCGTAGCGATCGAGAGTGGTCTGCACGGAGGCATGGCCGAGCTGGCTCTGGATGTATTTGATATTCTCTCCCTGAGCGATGAGTAGCGCCGTAAAGCTATGACGTAACGAATGGAAGGACACTTGCCGGAGTCCTGCTCGTCGGAGCGCCGAGCGAAATTCTCGTTTTGCGAGATTATCCGGGTCCAATGGTTTGCCGTCGTCCTGAGAGAACACGAGCCCGTGTGCTCCTGAAGGATGGGCGAGTTTGTATTTTTTCAGCTCAAGCATAAGAGTCGGGCTCAGGTTGACCGACCGTACGGAGTTTTTTGACTTTGGCGAAATGAATCGCCACTTCCGTTCTTTCTCTGTGCGATGTGCTTCAAAATAGAGCGCACGTCTGACGCGAATCTGGCCAGCGCGCCAGTCAATGTCTTCCCATTGCAGTCCGAGCAATTCCCCTCGACGCAGGCCAGTGAGCACGGCGCAGAGAAAGAGCGGTCGAAATTGTGGACGCGCATGGTCGAGCATAAGCCGGATCTCTTCTGGGGTGAGGAAATCCATTTCCTTTCGTTCGACGCGCGGCTTCTCGACGTAGAGCGCCGGATTCTCCCGGAGGTAGCCCCACCGCACGGCATGCTTGAACATCTCCTTGAGGGGAACCAAGGTGTTGTTAATGGTTTTGGCGCTTAGCTTTCCCTCGCTCCTTTTCTGCGAGATGTAGCCTTGCACCATTTCGGGGGAAATCTGTTGCAAGGGCATCTCGCCAAAATACGGAATCAAGTGACCAGCGACGACGCGTTGATAATGATCCAGCGTGCCAGGCTTTACCTTTCCCTCGGCGTATTCGACTAGCCATTTCTGCGCGAAGGCTGCGAACAGCACCTTCTTGAGTTCTCGGTAGGGGGCCTTGTTCAAGTCCGCTAGTTTTTCCGCGAGCGCCTTCTCGGCTTCGCGTTTGTGTGGGCCGATTGTTTCCCATTTCTGTTTCGTCCCGACGTAGTACACGATAGAATACGTCTTGCCACGTTTGACAACGCTGCCTCGAGCCATAGCCTTATCTTTCCTTTCCGTAGTGGTCCCTGGAGGCCCACCATTTACCGTTAAGTTGTCTCACCTTGATCGCCATAACTCACGCTTTTTCTGCTTACGGTGAACGCTCAGAATTCTCTGCCTTTTCAGTCAGCCAAGAGGGCCACGTTGTCGCAAAATCCACAGAACGCTTGGTTGCATGAAGGATTCCTTTCTTAGCCGTACAGGGTAGGGCTTGGGCCTTTCCTTCAAGCCCCGAGACGTCCTACGCTTTTCCCTTTCCCAGAATGAAGTCTGCCGCTTTTTGGGCTTGGGCTGCGGCTTGTATCAGCAAGCGTTTGTCATTGCGGAGCCTACTGAGCCAGCCCTGAATGTACGCTGCGGAGTTATCCACAGTCTCGTTGACGATACCAGTCACTCCGCAGAGGTACGCCGCGCCCATCTCCGCGCACAGTTCCTCTTTGCTGTAGTTCGTATCGCCGAATGCAAGCAGGTCTCTCAGTGTAGCCCGCTCTAAGCGGCTATCGTGCCCCGTGCTGTGGGTTAGTTCGTGGAAGAGCACTGAGTAGTAGTGCTCTACTTTGGCGAAGAGCCCACGGGCAGGCATATTCACGGTATCGGTTGAAGGTCGGTAATAAGCGCGGGCTTGCCCGTGCTGAATGGTGGGTCGCTGGGGCATAGTCGTCATGATCTGCTCACACGCGTCAATCTGCTGATGCGTATCGGCTCCTACGGCGTTGTCGATCTTCAGTAAGGGCTGCAATCGTTCTGGCAGTTCACATTGCTGGATGTTGAAGACGGTATAGAGACGGGCCACGGGAATCCTTTTCCCGCTCTCCTCCTCCTGCTGTTCCTCTTGCCTGTCAAGAAATTTCCAAAACACTACAGGAGAGCCATGTTCACCCTTGCGGACATGCCCGCCGATCTCTTGCGCTTGGCGATAGGTGAGCCAGTAGGGAGAAGAATAGCCTGCACTCGCCAACATCCACACATTGATGCCCCGATAGGCTTTCTGACTGAGCAGATTGCAAGGCAGGCTGGCCGTGTGGCTCCAGGGTTGCTGCCACGGGACGGCGCCGTGTTCCAATTGTTCCATAATCCGTTGCGTGATAATTTCATAAACGTTCATCTCATTTTCCTCCTCGCAGGGGTGAAGAGTGAATGTTGGGGCTTGAGTAAGTTGCACCTTACGCAAGCCCTCTTCTTTATGCCGAGAAGCCGAAGCCCTTCCGGACTTTGGTCAGTTTCAGATTCACTGGTTGTTCTGCCGTTTCCTCCTTTCGTTCGGGTTGTGGATTGCGAATGGTAAACAGCGCCAAGACCACGGCATGTTTACAAATGCCCTTGCGATACATGGCGTCAGGGCACGAGCAGAAAGTGTGATCTTCACTGAGCACTACTCCGTACTGCTTGCCGTCGCCATTCGCAACAAAGCCCCGTAGCTCTGTCTCGCTCTGTTCAGTAACGGCGATGGTATAGGAGCCAGCAACGAGCCCAGCGACTGCTTTCTGCAGCCGTTGCCCGTCTACTTTTGCCAGCACTTGCGTTGCGATCATTTGACCTCCTCCTTTGCGTTGTTATGTTTATATATAAATCAACATGACAAATATGTCAAGTACATTTTACGAGTAACTTGACAAATAATGACAGCTCGCTATCTTGAGCCGAAGGAAAACACCAATGCCAAAGAGAACGGAGCGAGTGAAAGAAGTGGCGGTCAGTTTTGTCCGACATTTACGGTTAGAAAAGAAAACATGTCCGGTGTGTGGAAAACAGTTTGAAGGGGTAAAGAAGAGAAAGTATTGTAGCCGTGCCTGTCAAGCAAAAGCAGATTACGAGAAACATGCGGAGCAGTACCGTAAGGCTCGCGTCGAAAAGTACCACGCTGAGAAACAGACAGAGGCGAAGACCGACCTTCGTTGATCGTTATGAATCTTTCATTTTGGAATGTGGGGAAGCGGTGTACAGCGGTCAGGCTCGCAGACGAGAAGCCTGTCATAGACCTCTCTGATGTGACGTTTATGACGCCTTTTGCGCTGTTGTACTTGGGGACGTTTCTTCGTTATTTCAATGCTCAGGGAAAAAGCTTTGCACTGCGACTCCCCCAGAACCAAAGTGTCAGGGATTATCTAACGACCCAACAGTTTTGGGAGCGCTTTAATTTCAACACTGACCTCGTTGCCAGGGAAAATGAACGATGGCGGCCTAATCTGACCTCGCTTAATGACATTATCGACCTCGACCGAAGCGCTCCGAACCTCGCCGAAGATTTGGCTTACCGTGTTGGGCAAGTGGTTACGGCTAACGCTGGGACGCTGCCAGTGGATACAATAGAAGAAGTCGTGGCAGAACTGGTGCAGAATTTTATTGACCACGCAGGGAAGCAGATGGCAGCGTTTATGGTGCAATACTACCCCAGAATCCGAACTGTTTCGCTCGCTATTGGCGACTGCGGTCAAGGGATTCGTGCACGTCTTGCCTCGCATCCAACCTATGCCTATCTCCAGGGACGGCCCCATAGGGAAGCCGTCATGACCGCCTTTCAGTATGGGGTGAGCACCAAACCAAAAGGCGGTGCGGGGTTCTCGGCTATCATCGAAGGGATGGAATCCCTTGACGGAGAGCTGCGATTGGCGACCGGCGATGAATATGTGATCGCCAGCAAAGGGAAGCGTCGGGCTGGTCCGATGGGGTTTTCTCTTTCTGGCGTTCAAGTAGAATTAGTGTTTCAAGCGCCTGACGCTTGAGTAAGGAGCGAATCATGGAGCGGAAGATTCATATCTCAACGCTGACTCCATCAACGCTCACACGCCCCCGAGGGGAGGCAACAGGGAAAGCGGTGGCCGAGAAAATTCGGGCTGGGGCTGTCGAGCTTGATTTGAGCACCATCGTGCCTTCATTGTCATTTCTGGATGGGCTTATCTTGAGCCTACAAGAAGAGCAGTTGCTCCATCTTGTCACCTTCGTGACACATGACCCAGTGGTACGGAATCGGCTCGTGCGGATTGCTGGCGAACGCAACGTCGCTCTTCTGATGAACTCTGGAGAGTCGCCGAGCACAACGCCGACTTCTCCTACTCAGCGTTTTGAGATCGATGAACGGCTCGAAGAGGCCCAAGAACAGTCAAAGTTCGCGCAAATTTGACGGACTTTGAGTCCGTAACTCGGAAGCGTACCGGGAAAGTCGGCTGAAGAGCTACCACAAGAAGAAAGCGCATGACAGCAAGACGTAAGACGCCCCGGCGTGCTGGACTCAAGGAAACCTCAGGGAGAAGGTCAGGCGAAACGGTCACTCGGGACAAAGCCGCCTGTTATTCTTTCCCAGGCCGCCATTCTCGTGCCAATTTTTGCGCTTCGGCAATCTGGGCAGGCGTCATCTTGGCGGCAATAGCTTCACGGTTCTTTTCCGCTTTATCTCGGTCAGGGCCGGGGAACTTCGCTGCCGCTAAATTGTACCACTTATGGGCTTGGACGTAGTCCTGTGGGATGCCTCTCCCGAACTCGTACATTTCCCCCAGATTGTTCAATGCAGCGGTGTTACCCCGGGCAGCGGCCTTGCGATACCAGCTTGCCGCCTCGGCGTAGTCTTGCGGAACGCCGCGTCCACTCTCGTATGCGCAGCCCATATAAAACATCGCATCGGAATAGCTCTTTTCAGCGACTTTGCGGTACCACTTCACCGCCTCAATATAATCTTGTGGGACACCCTGCCCTTTCTCGTACAGTTCCCCGAGCTGCCTCTGTGAGTAGTCATCCCCTTGCTCGGCGGCTTTCCGGAACCACTTCGCTGCCTCCATAGCATCCTGTGGGACACCCCATAGGACAGCCCACCCCTCTTGATACACTATGCCCAGAAACCGCTGCTCATCAGGATCTCCATGCTCAGCCTGCTCCCTTATCGGGTCTAATAAGCGGGCACACTTACTGGCAGGTTGTTCACCGCAAGTCCACCTGAAGTTGTCTCCCCAAACTGTTGCTTTCTGTACAATCACCAACAGGATAAGAACGGCAAGACGTATCAGTGACATACTTACCCTCTCCTTTTATTTACATGAGTGAAACACTACCGACTCACAAAGGAGAACATGCAAAAGAGGGGCGACTGATTATGTCCTTTCAACTTGAGGTCGAGAATACAGTTAGAATTCTATCTTTGCCTTGTGAGTAGGCTACAATTGCGGCTGTCACACTGTGAACGCCCCAACATTCTGTAGCAGACCCCTCTGCCGCTTTTCGGGAATGGAACAAAAAAGCCCTGACTCTGCCGCCCGATTCCTATCGGTGAAGGAATCTAGACAACAAAGTAGAACTCAAAGAGTCGTGCCATACAGCGCGAAATAGCCTGACATTTCCCGAAAGCGATTGGTCGTCCCCTGGTGGCATGTTTCCTGCCTTGTATCCCGAATCTTGACACTAGAGAAAAGAAAGGGACACCGTGCTGCTTTTCGTTTTTCTCTATTTTTCTAGCGGTTTCATTATTCTCACTTACCTGGCGTTTTCCATCGCGGCGGGGGGGATTTCCCCAACCTTAGACCATACGCTTACCAATATTCCCTGGTGGTGGTGGGGCCTATGGGGTTCCTACATAGTCTGGTGCGTAACCCACTCCTCGTCTGGCAAGAGTAGGCATCTTCTCGGTGCGCCTCCGCATCTCTGCCCACTGTGCCGTGAGGAGGAACAAAGGAGGACCCATGATTAAATTAATGGTGATCTGTATCTTTGTCTATCTTTTTGGCGGCGCCATCGTGTCGGCGCTGGGAGTCGCCGCCGTCGCTCTCGCGGCAGTGCCAGGGAAGATCTGGGGCGAGTTAGTGGTGTATGTGATCATCATGTTTGTGTACGAGTGCAGCAAGAAGGACTGAAGCAACAACAACACCTGGTACTGGGAGGGTCCGATGATTGGACTCATGGTCGTTATCATCTTTTTTTATCTGTTCGGCGGCATGATCCTCTCGTTTCTGGGGACGGCGATCCCGGTCGCTGTCGGCGGCCTGGCGGCGCTGAACACCCCGGAGCTGAGCCAGTTGGTCGGCCAGGCCTCGTTGGTCGGGGTCATTTTCCTGGTGTGGTGCCTGGCGACGACGGACCGCAACGACTTCCCTCGCCCACCCAAGGAACGCTACAGGCTGCCCTCTGAAAAAGACGACGACTAATCACCACAACGAGGAGGTGGAGGATGACGCTGGAGCAATTTCTTGACGAGTTGGAAAAGTTAAATGACAGAGAATGGGTAATCACACCAGAAGGCTGGCTACGGACCTTCATTGACGATACGCCGACTGAGGGAGGGCCGACCCCGTGGGACTGGATGGTGTCATCCGTAGCCCATACGGCGGGCCGTGAGTTTAGTCTCATGGAATGGCGCACGTATCTCAAAAAGCAAGAATATTCACAGCGAGTGATTAAACTAAATGGCTTCCGTTAGCCAAGGAAGCAATGGCGACCGTCGAAGCCATCGACGAACAACGCTAGGAGGAACCGATTAACAAGGCCAGACTCATAAGCGTAGCTCTGACTCTGGCCCTAGCTGTTGAGGCTAGGGCCGATGAGGCAGAGGAACAAAAAGGAAAAGAGATCATAGCCCACATGGTACTCATGAGGTCTGTTGATACGTGTGTAGGGTCCGTACATAACTTTGGCATCGTCGATAAGGTGAAAGGTAGACCATACGTCAACTTTACAGCCTACTACGATCCATCAGACGCCACCATCCATTCAAACGGTACACCGATAGCAAAACGTGTATTCGACGTGTGCGTCAGCGAAAAAGTTGAAGAAGCCAAGGAGCAAATGAGGCAGAAGCAACTAGAACAGGGAGGAAAGTAAAAACGCCACGGCTCCTGTAGCGAGCAGAGGCCGCAGGTCCAGACTTGGCAAGTAAGCAAAGACTGGAGGAATTATATGGAGGCAACTAGCAGTATGCCCGCCTCGACACAAGAGCTGATTGCCCGCACGGTGCGGCTCTGCGTGGAACAGGTGCGCCACACGCCGAAAACAAACTATTTCGAGGCTGAACTACTCAAGGATTTCGACGCCTATTACAACCCAACCACACACATTGTCACTACCTATGGCCATCAGAAGGGGGTATTTCTGTTTTACAAGTGTATGCATGAGAAAGACCATAGTTACGAAGACGGGAAGAAGTAGGAGGAACCATACCCCACTTTGCCCCCTGCTCGACGTGCTTCGAGCGGCTATGGCGGTGTGAATGTCGCGAAGACCACATAACCAATGACATTTATAAACAATGTAAAGGAGGAACTGTTTGCGTTCCTCACACGTGCCTTCGTCTAGTCCACTCCGCTCACCGCGCCTCGTATACGCCGCCCATTAACTTAGTCGTCAGCTTCCTCGCTTCTGCCCTTTATAAAGTTGATTATGTTGATATTGACACCCGAAGGGGGATTTTGCTATGGTTTCATTATGCAAACCATTGACGCTTTTGACAAGCAGTTTCCCACCGACGAAACTTGTAAACAATTTCTGCTTGACTTGCGCTGGCCCGATGGGGTGTGCTGCCCCCGCTGTGAGCGACACGAGAAAATCTACGTGCTCAAGTCGCGCCCATTCCATTGGATCTGCAAAAACGAAGGTTGCGGCGGCAAGAATGGCTATCGGTTCAGTGTCATCAACCACACCATCTTTCAAGATACCAAGATTCCCCTGAAACTGTGGTTTAAAGTCGGCTATCTGATGTTGGTGTCGAAGAAGGGGGGCAACGCTCTGCGAGTCCATCGCGTCATTTTCGGGGAAGATTCCGGTTCTGACTACCGCACCAGTTGGTATATGTGTCATCGTTGGCGAGCCGCCATGCAGAACGACGAGTTCATACAATTGACTGGTGAGGTAGACAAAACCCACGTGGGCGGTAAAGCCAAGAACCGTCATGGGGGACGTGGGCCAGGAGGCCGGGGCACTGCTGGGAAAGTCGCTGTCATTGACGCCATTGCTCGCAAGGGCAACGTCGTTGCGAAAGTGATCGAGAATACCGATACCACAACGTTGCAAGGATTTGTGAAAGAAACCGTCTCGGATAAGGTGTCGCTGGTGGCGACCGATGAGCACTCCGGCTATCGTCACTTGACCAAAGAAGGATTCCCGCACGAAAACGTGAAACACGGGCAAGGCGAATATGTCCGGGGCAATGTTCAGACCGCCAACATTGATAGCTTCTGGTCGCTCATTCCGACGTGCAGTCAGTAGTCGCCCTTCTCTGGCTGCGCTACAATGTCGGGGTGGCTATCACCCCAGGCACCCGACAAGAAGACGAACGGCTCAGGAAAGAACTCCAAGAGGCCGATTTCGAAAAGTTTAAGAAAGTCCTCAAGCCGGTCCTGTTCCCGAAAAGGGCAGCGAAGAAGAAAAAACCTTCGCCCTCACGCAGTGGGGAACTATGAATTACCTTGCTCTTTTTTTACGAGCGCCTGCTTCGTTAACAGTTGTATTTTGTGACCTGCCCTTTCAGCCTCCTTGTAAAATTCCCGATAGGCTCGCAACACACGACTAAATTTATCCATTGTCTCTAGGCATGTAGGACATTCTTTTGGGAAACCAAATTGCTCATCAATGGAGAGACTATAGAGGATCAGCGTTCCACACCTTTTACACTGACAGCTCACGTGCGCCAGTTCCGTTATGTCAAAAATGCTTTGTTGTTCACTCATGAAAATACTTTTACCTTTACGCAACTCGCAGAGTAATTCTACGATCCTGGCAAAACCTTACTAAACTCGGGGGACGTACTGACGGTTGCCCCGTCTTGGTGAGAGCTGGTTTCATGCTGAAATGTCTATGATAGGACTGATGCGGGACTCTCGACAGCAACGACACAAAGTCTCTTCTCAACTGCTTGAGTGTTCCCTCCGCATGTTGACGCAAATGCTTATTGATTTGCCACGCGGCAAAATCGCTGGCTTGCAAAGGAGTGATAGGAAGCTCGACTTTTTCAGGGACTTTTGCTTCTAAGCGGAGACGGACACCGTAATCCTGTTCGACTCTCCTCACCAAATCCCCTTGCCCCTTATCTCCTCTTTCCGCGATAAAAAGCACTTCATTTTTGGGATAGCTTTTCTCTTCACACCAGCGATACACTTGCTCCACACAGACCCACCCACACAAGGCATACGGAGTAAATCTTTGTTCCCGCAGTTGGTACTGGTTGTTACATTGTCCCCAGTCTGCAAGTAAAACCCCGGCGCTGAAGCTCTGCATAGTAGTTCTGCCAATGATGTCGATTAAGCGACGAAGCAGCTCTTTTCTTTTCTCTTCTTGTCCCTTCCACGCCCGAAATTGTCCCATGCTCTGCGTGAACTCCTTCATGTGAAAATAATTAATTCCCGCACGATCTAAGACCCTCTTCCACTCCCGTTCAAACTTGAGCCAGAGTTTTTCAGAGGAAAGAAACCCGGACACGATCAAGTACGTTCCCTCATCCTGCGTTCCACTTGCATCAAGATAGGCAGTCAACGCCACAATCACTGTGCTCCGTGGATCGTGATTTAACCGCACCGCATTGACCAAGTGACGAAGCCGCGAATACGGTTTATGGTCTACACAAAAATCCATCCTACTCCTCCTTCGCTAAGGTGTCAATTGCAACATATTCACTTTTATAAACGGCTGATCGCGTAAGCGTTTTTGCTAGGAATCGCGTTTCCAGGTTCTAAGAGCGATGCACCAGCGCGACAATTGTGATCGCTCCAAGCGTGATGGCAAACACCCACCGCTATCCAAAGGGAGGCATCGCAATCGCTCCCTGCCGCCAGGGTTCCCCAGTTTATGATAGGAGGGTCCTCCACCCCTTTGGCTACAGCGATTTCCCCTGTTCCCGGGCATATTCAGACTGTTCGACGAGCCGCTCATAGGTGTCCCTGTGCATATATCGCGGCCTCGGCGGGGGCGGAGAATAGAGCGAGGGACTCCCCTCTAACCATGCACGAATCTTCCTGAAAACTCGCCGCGCTCGCTTGCGGCGGCCTTCCCGCTCTGACAGATACCCCAGTTGGTAACATGTCCGACACCCGAGCACAGACTCCAACGCGGGGAGAAAAAGAAGCGCCCAGTATAGCGGAAGAACTAGCAGTGGGTGCTGCGAGAAAGACGATGTGTGTTTGACAGAAGAAAACAGATTCGTCTCTTGCTCGTACTCGGTAAAAATTCTAGCACCATTCGACTCTCATAGATCGCGGACCGATGAGGGGCTCGCTTGACTGCTCCTTTCTGCCCCGGTTGTGTCCCGCCCTCCTACGAGCCTGCCGTTTTTGTTGAGGATTGCCCTTAAAGACTTTCTTGGATTTTTTGTAACCACTCTCTTCTCCCGGTCTCGTATCGAGCGAGCGCATCTTTTAGCTGGGCACGGAGGGGGGCGGACCTCCACTCTAGCGCGCGTGCCGCTTTGTCTCGGAGGCGTGTGTACGTCGCCAGGTGCATGCGCGGAGGCTTCGCGGGGAACCCTTCAGTGAGATCGTCTGCGCCCCCAAGCCGTCGACGAATCTTCCTGACCGCACGGAAGGCGCGCTGCCGCTTGCTTTCGTGGACACATTCATAGGCGAGCCCGAGACACGACCGACACCCAAAATAGATAGCACCAGGAGGCAGGTATAGTTTCGCAACACGTCGCCCACACACATTGCCGTTGGGCCTCTTGGGGCAGCAGAACCACCAACGCAGTCCGCCGTAGGTGGACTGCGTCGCAGTGAGATCGATAAGATACTGCCGTCGTTCTCCGTTGATCAGGCGCGCGCAGTCAACGACGAGATACCGCTCGAACACTTGCTCGTGGACCAAGAGGACCGAGATCTCAGCGACGGTCTCATGCGTTTGGCCGTCACGCGCTGGGAGCCGGCTGGGATAATAAGGAACCTCAGCGAGCAGCCCCGCAGGCCCCAGGTCTGCCGCACTCCAAACCCTGCACTCCTCGACACACCAAATTCCCATGCTGCCTACTCCTCTATAGTGAGAAACAATGAGCCCAAATCACGAGGCAAAGGCCAAATCATTAAGGGACCGTAGTAAAAAACCCATGCCCCACTCTTAACGCGGTTCGTCGATGTTGCTAGTGCACTGTCTTAACAGACCTTTCACCCCATCGAATGTAGGGGCGAGGGCTCTTACCTTCCCTACTACTGTCTGGTCTCAGTGTAGCCCTCAACGTAGCAACGCCATACGTCAGGGGGTGCGTTCAACTCCGCTAATGTTTCGGCGATGCTTTGCCCGCCTGCCCACCAGTGATATTTACGGTCGGCGGTGAAGGGGATGCGCAATTCGCCGTTAGGGGTGAGGTGTGGTTTGGTCAACAAAGCAACCACTTCCGCCTTGTAGGTGCGAATCCGCTCTCGCAAGTCGTCTGTGAGACGGCCAGCCGGTTTGACCGTCAGCTTGCCCTCTGGAAGTGGGGTCAGGATGAATCCCTGCCGTTCGAGCTGATGCAGTAGTTCGAGTGCGTTCATTCAAACAACTCCTCTTCACGAGCGTCGTTAAAAACAATCGCGGCTGGCTTCTCAACTTCTTCGACGACAGAAATAACCCTGTCCCTAGAGGCCGCATGAGACAAGGGATTCTGTGAGTTCTTTTCTGTTGCCCTTGATTTTCCTAGTGACGGAAATGATTCCCTTCTCAATTCCGTATTTTTAGCGCCTTCGGGAGGATCGTGATTTTCGTCGCCAGTATCCATAGGGGCAACAGAAATACCGTCTTCTCTAGCACTACTCTCGTCAGGTTTTTCGATGGGGTCTTTTTTTCGTTGTTCGTCTTCGGCAGAAGCAGCATTCCCCATTGGGAAGAGCGCCTTGGGGCCGCCTTTACCCGGAAGGGGTTTAATATACCAGCGCTTGCCGTCCCCATCGGTAATCAGGGTGCGCGCCGCTTTTTGCGAGAGATGTTGCTCCTTGAGGAAACTTTCGGCCTCGGTTTTTAGGATGGGCTCTTGAAGATCCGCACGCTCTTTGACCACTTTTGCGAGTGCTTCAGTTGCAGATTTTAACTTCACGCTCCTGAGATTTTCAGCGGCTCGAATGGTCTCTTGCCCAGCCTGGTGAATTTCCGCCGTGACGTCACAGAGTGACCACGTTTCGTTTTCGGGCAGATGCAACTCGATACAAAACGGCTCAGGTTCGACTCCGAGCCGAAATTTCGAGCAGACAAATGCCAACCGGAAATCGGTCTGCCCTTTGCGTCTCGCTGCACGGTCCGCCCACGAGGCTTCCCCAGCCTCGGGCAACTCTTGCCACCACGGTTTCTTCCCGGATGGAAGAAAGCCGGTGGCGTCTCTAATCTCGTAAATGATATCTGCGCGATCTGCCCATTCCCCGCGCCCCTTGAGGTTGGTCCCGTCCTTAATCGTGTTGGAGAGGAGGAGGATGGCTATACCCTTCCGCGCGAGATCCAGCACCGTCGCGAGAATTTCTGTGGTCTGTTTACCTTCCTTCTCTGTCACGCCTTCGGTCGAGGCACCAACTGAGTCGATGATGACAACATCGTAGTTCTCCACAGGGAACGCCGCCCAGGCCGCTTTATCTTTCAGGTCGGGAGCATGTTGACGAGTAAGGACGTGTAAATTGGGCGCATGCGCAGCCCCCCAGGCACGCAGCCGTTTCTTGATGATCGCGTCTGGATTGTCACGGTCGACGATCAGCACTCGGGCAGATTGTAAGTGTTCGTCGCGAAAAACGCCCCCCATTGCGAGCGCATTTCCCAACGCATGAGCGGTTTGGGTCTTTCCCAACCCGCGCGGTGCCGCAAATAAGGTGATCGCGCCAGGGGCCAAGAGGTCTTTCGTCAGCCCGCGAAACTCTTTTTCTTCTCTAGCTAGGTACTGCGGCGCTGACTCGATAAAACGCCAGGGTGACGTGCGCCCCCTGCTATCTATTGTTCCCTGCTCCTCGTCCCCTTCCCGCGCGCCGTTGTGAAACGCTGAGGCGCTCTTCCAGCCCTTCTCTTTTGCGAGCGCAAAGAGGGACGCAATGCTGATACCGTTGTCTCTGTCACTATGGAAAGAGGCCCACTTTTGTTGACAGACGTCCAGCCTGAACTTCTCGGGACAGGACTCCGACCACGCGACCCACACGGAGAACACATCTTCTCCAGGGTGCAGGGAATGAAGCGCCATGCCCATCCTCAGCCAAATGGCATAATCAACAGCTGGGATGAAGCCTAACGCGTTTTTCGCTCGTTCCAACGTTGCACGTTGCTCGTCAGTGATGTCACGGTGAGGGTTCTTGTTCGCGCGTTGCTTCGTTGCGGTGAGCTGATCTAGAAGCCAACCCGGCAGAGGCGTGAGCATTATCTCTTCGAAGTGGTGACTCACTTCCCATGCATAGCGCCGTCCAGACGCGTGCAATGAAGGCGGCGCGATGATATAGCCGCCGTCCGCTTTGACATCGATACCCGGACCTAGTGTATTTGCTCTGCTCGCGATCAAGACCGAGGGATATACAAACAAAATGTGACGCCCGCCACCACCAGTGAGACTTTCCATCGTTTCTGAGAGGGAGCCGTGGGCATGTTCCAGTTGCGCGAGCGTTTCGTCACCACCGTGGCGCGGGTCAATATCGAGGACGATTAGGCCACTCACCCGCCCCGTCGCAATAGCCACGTTGGCCGTGGGCCAACGCCCCCACCATGTTTTTATTTGTAGCGGGTCGCAGGTGGCATTCTGAAAACCATGACTTGTCAACGGGTGCTTCGCCGGGTGGTCACATCCTGGCATGCGACACGAACAGGCACCCAGGCTATCAACAGTATGGCACGGAAAAACCCGCCATCCTCGGGCGGCATAATCCAGGGCAGCCCCAAGAAGAGCTGTAGATTCGCTTTTGTCTTGTGCTTCGTCATTCATTTCCCCGCCTCCAACTTAGTTCTCTCGAAGCAAACGGACTGGTCGGATGATTCAAATATGACGTGTGCCCGTGTGGCGGTTAGCGGCGTGCTTTATGCGACGCAGGGCCCCGATCACACCCCCGGCTAAGGAATTCTCCGGCTCGCAGAGGAGGTCACAGCAAGTGACTATCACTGGTGATTCCACACCTTAGGGCATCCTTGCGTTGCCCATTCCAAAATCGAATCGAGATCGAAACGAATATATTTTCCAATTCGCAATACTGGTATAGTGTTTTTTCTCGACCGGCTATAAACCCACGACTCCGGAACTTTAAGTGTCTCTGCGGCTTCCCTGACCGTTCCGATTCGTCGCGGGTTCATGGCGATTTTCGCTGGCTTTTCTACCTGATTCATAGCAAACCTCCTTTGATCCTTCTTCGTGAGGATAGAGCTTTTTTCACGATAGTCTCCTGACAAAAAGTCCGGGGATTTAATGTCCCCAAATACATGGGCATGTCCTGTGCGGAGTCGGCGCATCAGCGCGGTTCGGAGATAACGACCTCCATTCACCATGCTCTTAGTAGACCGGTGGAAAAAAGCTGAAGGTGGCTAGGAAATGTTAAGCGAAAGAAAAGCTAAAAATTATGTCGCTATGGAAGAGAGGCGTTGATGAGATTAGTCAGAGAGGTCAAATTTCTCTCTGTCAAATGCTTCGTCGATGAGGGCATGTTGCCAAACACGTTGACGTTGATTGAGAAGTCCTCGCACGAACGCTTTCTCTACGACCTCATGCGCCCGTGCGATATCGTCACCGTGCAAAAGACGGAAAATATTCTCCTCCCGGAGGAACTGAGATGATGGAACGCAGCGCCAGTGCAAGCGAGCGTACCTCTTACGAATCGTTCGTTCGATTGGTAACCAATAGCGAGAAGCGATGAAAATAGCGGACGACCACGGATTATCGTTGTCTTCCCCTTTTCGTGTGTTCTTGTTTCGGGCTATTCTCCGCTTCAAAGCAACCACGAGCTTTTCCTGCTTTTCCGGCTTCGACCAATCTTCCCTCTTCTCTTTATCTGTCCATAATGTCAACTCGTATGCAAGCTCTTCTAGAGGCATCCATTTCCATTCCTCCAGCCTCTTTTCCAGATCTGGATGCAACTGTCCTGGTGGGTCTTGAAAGACGGAGAAACTCTTTAACACTGCTGCGTGGATTGCACGCTTTCTTTTGTCAAGTTTTATATCACCGGCAGCCTCGCTTTGCCTCTTTTGTGGCACTAACTCTTGCAGTGAAGACAACACACGCGAATACACAAAGACTGGGTTATCTATTCCAGGCCAGGAGTGCTTGTTCCCTTGAGGACGCCCAAGAGAGGCGAGAGTAAAAAGAGGCTGCTGAGGAAGAAAAGATTTTCGCAGGTCTGCATTTGGCTCCTGCATGCGCCATTGCTGATACGCGTAGCGGAGAGATTGAAACCGTTCCATTAACTGCGACAATGCTCGCTGTTGAGTTTCCGGCGTCCACGCCTCGTTCTTTCGCTTCAAGAGAGAAGCGATAAATTCTCCTTGCGCGTGCTCCCACAATTCAAGCAAATCTTTCTCGGCCTGCTCTCGTAACTGGGGAGAACGTCGGCACGCATCAAGAAACTGAAGCCACGTTGAACCCCATTGTTTTTGCTTTTCCACAGGTGACATGTTCACGTTTCCTGGGACAAGTCTCTCTCCAACATCCCCCTAGGACTGCAAGGTTCGCCCTTTTTAAGGACCAGGTTCGATGAGAGAGCTTGCTAATATTTTGCTAACGGAACAGGCTCAAACACCATAAAACATCCCACAACAAGAAAAAATCGGAGAGCGCTAACCCTCCGATTTTCCTAACTATCCTGAACCAAGGTGCAACAAGAAAAACGTGTCAACTTAGGCTCATAACCTCGAGGTCCTAGGTTCAAATCCTAGCCCCGCAACCAGTCAGCGCCCTGAAGCAACAACGCTTCAGGGCGCTTTTGCGTTAGAGGAGCACGATCACTATAATGCGGGGGTCTTTGCTGGGGTCACACGAGAGAAAAAAGCAAGGGAAGTCGCAAAAGAGGATGACGCGATGATCAAGTCTATTTTTCACATCAACATTAACGTCAAGGATTTCGACCGCTCGCTGGCTTTTTATCAAAACCTCGGGTTCAAGGTGGTCTTGAATATCGGCGAAGGCCCGAACCCCGCGTTTGATTCAGGGCTCGGCATTCCCAATGCTGTGGGACGGGCGGCGCTGTTGTCGCTGAATGATGATCCTCGCGCCACTCGTATCGATCTGATCGAGTGGAAGCAGCCCAAAACCGAAGGGGCTCCCTATCCTCACCTCTATCATACCGGCGCGGCCCGCATCGCCTTGTTTACCAAGAATCTCGATGATGAGTATCTAAGGCTCAAGGCCCAAGGAGTGGAGTTTGTGTCGGAGCCAGTGCTCCTGCGCTTTCGCAACGGAGCCGGCAGTAAGTTCTGTTGCTTCAAAGATCTCGACGGCACGTTCTTAGAGTTGATTGAACCGTTTCAAGAGTAATGTGGTTCTTGACTATCTTTAATTGTGAAAGAGAAGATCGAACCTTCATTGGGGCGCGACTCCACCCAGATGCGCCCGCCGTGCTGTTCGACGATCTTTTTGCAGATCGCCAGCCCGATGCCCGTGCCCGGATAGGCACTGCGCGTATGGAGGCGCTGAAAAACCTGAAACAACCGCTTGCCCTGGGTGGGGTCAATGCCAATGCCGTTATCGCGCACGGCAAACCGCCACTGGTGGTCTTCCTGGTGGACCGAGATATGCACCCGCGGCGGCTCCGTGCAAAACTTCAGCGCGTTGCCGATCAGGTTCTGGAACACTTGGCCCAAGCGGGTGGCCTCTCCGGGCACTGTCGGTAACGGATCGTGCGTAATGATCGCGCCACACTCCTCGATCTGGGATTGCAAGGCGTCGAGCACGTCTGTCAGTACTGCTTCGCAATCCACAGTTTGGAATTCTAGCGTCTGGCCTGCCCGCGTGTAGGCCAGCAAGTCCGTGAGCATCTGTTGCATGCGCTGCGCGGCGTCGGTGACAAAGGCCATGTCCTCTTCTGCGTCGCTATCGAGTTGGCCTTGCAGCCGTTGCGCCAGCAGGTGCACATAGCTCCCCATCGTGCGTAGCGGTTCGTTGAGATCGTGGGAGACAATGTAACTAAATTGCTGCAGCTCTTCGTTGATGCGCTGGAGTTCGACCTCGGCCTGTTTACGGGCGGTGATGTCGCGGGCAATCTTGGAGGCGCCGATGATCGTGCCGTGCGCGTCCCGGATCGGCGAAATGGTGACCGACACTTCCAGCCGCCGCCCGTCTTTGGTCTGCCGCACAGTCTCGAAGTGGTCGATCTGTTCGCCACGCCGCAGACGCTCCAGAATCTGATCCTCCTCGTGCTGCCGATCGGGGGGGAGGATACGCCGGATTGAGTACCCCACCATCTCCTCGGCGCGGTAGCCGAAGAGTCGCTCGGCAGCGGCATTCCAACTCGTCACGATGCCGTCGAGCGATTTGCTGATGATTGCATCGTCTGAGGACTCCACGATGGCCGCCAGCCGTACCCTGGCTTCTTCGTCCTGCTTGCGGGCGGTGATGTCATTGTTCACCGCGAGTACGTAGCGCTTCCCCTGCAAGATCAGTGGCTCCGCTGAGATAAGAAAGGTTCGGAGCTCCCCCGTCTTGGTGAACCACAGGGCCTCAAACTCGCGCACGCACCCGTCCTGTTGTAGGAGCTGGTGGAATGTCTTCCATCGTTGCGGATTGGGATGCAGCCCTAATTCGACACTGGTCCGTCCCAGCATTTCCGTGCGACTATAGCCGAAGCTGCGCTCGGCAGCGTCATTTACTTCCACATACCGACCACCCATCGTCATGAGCGCCATGGGCAAGGGATTGAGCTGAAAGGCTGTGGCGAACTTGGCTTCGCTTTCCCGTCGTGCGTTCTCCGCAAGTCTGTGCTCTGTAATGTTACGGCCTTCAGGAATGAGTAACACGACACTCCCACTCTCATCTCGCACAGGTTTCAGGGAAAAATCGATCACGGCTGTTTGCCTGTCGGCCCCACAGATTTCTACTTCGTATCGTACGAACTCTCCAGCAGAGGCGACGCGAATCGCCTCCCGCATACGCTGCTGCGTAGCAGGCGAACCGGTCCACCACGCCGTCTCCCAAAAGGGCTGGCCTATGACCTCTGCCGCTGTCCGGCCAACAAATATTAACGCACTCTGGTTCGCCTCCAACACGACGCCCTCCGGCGTAAGCTGCCAGATGAACTGAAAAGTTTGCTCGAAAATCGCGCGGAAACGCCGTTCACTCTCCTGCAGCGCTTTTTGTGCCTCTTCGAGTTCAGCATAGCGTTTCTGATCCGTCAGATCCGTCACTAACACACACACGGCTGGCACCTCATAGGTGCGCAAGCTCGTCAGTGAGAGCAAGACGGGAACACAGACGCCATCACTCGTAGTGATCTGCACCTCTCCGCGACTCCTGACGGTGAGGCCGTACTCCAGCAAGGCAGCAAATTGCGTCTGATCGGCGGCAGCAATAAACTGCGCCATGCGGGCGCCAACTACCTGCTCTAGCGGCACTTGCACTAACCGGGCAAAGCTATTGTTGCTGTAGAGAATCGTACCATCCTCGGTAAGCGTAACCGCGCCTTCCTGCATCGATTCGATCATCACGCGATACGGCTGGTCGGCGCCCTGCAGGGTAGCGATTTCCTCTCCCCGTGGGCCGTCCATCACGATGGCGTCCACACGTCCTTGCCGTATCGCGCTCAGTGTCTCCTCCATCTCTGCCAGGCGCGCGTGCAGCTCAGTCACTTCGTTCGGGAGTTTCTGTGTATACTGAGGCTGCCTCATACCGCTTCTCCCATGCGAACCTCTAATCCCGCTAACAGGTGTTGGTCATCGCGCAGATCGCCCACAAACCGTCGCACCGGCGCGGGAGCATGCTTGATCAGAAGGGGCACGGCAACAATCTGCTCTTGGCGCGCCAGATGGGGTTGTTGGTAAATATCGATAATCTGCAACTCATAGCGACCCTGAAGGTAGGACTCACAAAATCTTTTCAGCGCGAGAATCGTGCGGGCCGAACGTGCGGTAGCGCCCGCCACGTACAACCGCAAGCCATAGCGCCTCCGTGCCTGGACGGCTAAAGCATGCTCGAAGGTGGCGGTGCTCGTAGGGTGCGGTGGTGCTTTCATAGACGCCTCACTTTCCGCTGCCTGGCAGCAAATCCAAACCGACCAGGACGCGTTCAGTGTTGGAGAGATCACCAATAATCTTGCGTACTGGCGGCGGCAAGCTACGCACCAGCGTAGGCACCGCGATGATCTGATCGCCTTTCGCTAATGTCGGCTGCTGCAGTAAATCAATCACCTCAATGCGATACCTACCGCCTAAATGATTTTCACAGAGACGCTGGAGATTAGCAAACGCGCGCAACGACTTGGCCGTCTGCCCGGCAACGTACAAGCGCAGATGCCAAGACTCTGGCTTGGTCGTGGGAGTGGACGAGTGAGGTGTTACGGGTTTGCTCATGAACGGATCTCCTGTCGTTTGCCTTTTTTGATCAGAGCGCCGTTATCGGTGGAGTCCGCATCTGCGCCTCGACGCCGCGCTATGGATGCCCGATCGTCACTGAGAGTTAACTCCCGCTGCTGCGCAATGGCTAGAAGCCGTTGCACTTCGGCTTCCTCCCGTGTGAACGCAGCGCGCAAGGTGGTTACCTGCGTTTCCATCTCCTGCCGTTTGCGTTCAAGCTCCTGGAGCTGCCGCGCGATTTCCTGTTGCTGGATGAGCGCCGCTGCTTGCTCCCGCGCTTTCTGTATGGCGCGCGCCGAGCCCATCAGAACGCCATCCGACCCGACATAGACCTCAGTAAGCTGAATGCCGTGATCTGTCAGGACAAATTCGCGCACTTGATTGGAATGCGCCATCCCGCGCGATTTCAACACAAACAACCCGCGATTGCGCTCGCCGTTATGTTCAAACATGCGCAGCAACAGCCAAGTATCCATCAAAGACGAGACGCCGACCTCACTCGTCTCGGTGTCGTGCTCGAGGGCTAAGCTGGTAAACAACGCCGTAATCTGCTGATTCTTGCAGAAATCGATCATACGAGTCAGCATTATCCGCGCCTCCGGCGCCGTCCCGACCATTGTGAAGTTGGTGATCGGGTCTATCACTACTGCCTGCGGCGCCACCGTCTGGACAGTGTGCATCATAGTAGCAAGGTGCTGTTCCAAGCCAGTCAACGTTGGACGCACGGCGTGGAACAACAGCATTCCCTTGTTGACCCAGGGCTCCAAATCTATACCGATTGAGCGCATGTTGCGCAGGATCTGCTCCGGCGCTTCCTCGAAGGCAAAATATACACAGCGTTCACCTCGCTGACAGGCGGCCTCGACGAAGTGCACAGCGATGCTACTTTTGCCCGACCCTGCCGTGCCTGAGACGAGAATGTTGCTACCACGAAAATAGCCCTGTCCGTCAAGCATTGTATCCAGCCGAGCAATGCCGCTGGAAACTCGGTCCGTTGAGACGGTGTGGTCAAGCACTAACGAGGTCACCGGCAACACAGAGAGTCCTTGCGAGGTAATCAAAAACGGGTACTCATTGGTTGCGTGTGATGAGCCGCGATATTTCACAATCCGCAGCCGCCGCGTCGAGATTTGCTCCTGCACTCGGTGATCAAGCAGGATGACGCAATCAGCAACATATTCCTCTAAGCCCTGCCGCGTCAACGAGCCATCCCCACGTTCACCCGTGACAATCGTCGTTACGCCTTTGTCTTTGAGCCAGCGAAAGAGGCGGCGCAATTCGGCTCGCAAAGTCGCGGTGTCGCGTAAGCCTGAGAACAGGGCTTCGATGGTATCAAGGGCAACCCGTTTAGCGCCGATAGTATCAATAGCATGCCCTAGACGAATGAAGAGGCCGTCTAAATCGTACTCGCCCGTCTCCTCGATTTCTGCCTGCTCCAAGTGGACATAGTCCAGCACGAGCTGTTTGCGCGACACGAAATCCGACACAACGAAACCTAAGGACGCAAAGTTGGCTGCCAGCTCCGTAGCATTTTCTTCAAAGGACATGAAGACACCCGGTTCGCTATACTCGCGGATACCATGAACGAGAAATTCCATAGCGAACAGTGTCTTCCCACACCCCGCGCTGCCGCAGACCAAAGTCGGTCGCCCTTTGGGTAGTCCCCCATAAGTCATGTCATCCAGGCCTCGAATACCGGTCCTTACTTTGGGCAGCGCCAATGGCAAAGCCTGGGATTTGGGTTTTCTTCCTGCCATACGTATCTTGTCTCCCTGTCCTTCTCTCATCGTTGTCAACCGCGCTCGGCCTCTCCAACCTTGGCAATCATCGGCATCAGGCGGAGAGCCTCATCTAGCATCATTAGTATGCGATAATGAGCTGCAACGTCTAGCATCTCCAGGCCTGTCACTTTCTTCGATGCCTGGGCGCAAGTCAAGATAATAACCGGTCGATACTGCCTGGCTGGATCAACCTGACACTCCATTAGCATAACCCACTGTCAGTGGAGGAGAGGTACAAAGAGTCTTCTTAATTTTTTTCTCTCATCGTCACTAATTGTGAAAGAGAAGATCGAACCTTCATTGGGGCGCGACTCCACCCAGATGCGCCCGCCGTGCAGCTTCACCAGTTCTTGCACGAGGGCGAGCCCAATGCCCGTACCCTCATGGGTGCGACCGCGCGCTCCTTCAATGCGGTGGAAACGCTCAAACAAGCGCGGCAGCTCCACAGTCGGAATGCCGGTCCCAGTATCACTAACAGTGATCTCAGCCGCCGCGCCGTCCGCCGATGGATGCAACGCGACACTAATCTCACCTGCAGAGGTGAATTTAGAGATCATGTCCTAGTATGCCTGGAAAAAGGTGGGAGTAGACGGGAGGCGCTTCT
>CAYTVL010000004.1:0-250241 GCA_964441775.1 uncultured Enterobacteriaceae bacterium | reverse complement strand
GTGGGTTCGGCATTGTGGCTATCAAGTCGCTCCCATTTGATAACTGCTGTAAGAACTATTTTCAGCTCATGGCTCAGGATGACGAACGCAAGCGGCGGGAGAAAGTGACGGGCAAGGTGCTGACTCTTGATCGCACGCTGGAAGACACCGTGCCGTATCTGTTGCATCTCCTGGGCATTCCTGAGCCCACCTCGTCTCTGCAGCAAATGGACCCGCAGATTCGCCGCAAGCGCACGCTGGAGGCGATCAAGCGCGTGTTGATCCGCGAGAGCCTCAACCAGCCGCTCATTCTGATCTTTGAAGATTTGCACTGGCTCGACAATGAGACGCAGGCATTTCTCTCGTCGCTTGGGGAGAGCCTCGCCAGCACGAAGATATTGCTGTTGGTGAATTACCGGCCCGAGTATCGACATGAGTGGGACAGCAAGACGTCCTATACGCAACTGCGCCTGGATCCGCTGGGGCGCACTGAAGCTGAGGAGATGTTGACGGCGCTATTGGAAGAAAAGGTCGGGGCTCCGAAAGCCGCGTTGCTCCAAGACCTGAAAAAATTCATTCTCGACAAAACTGAAGGCAACCCCTTCTTTATGGAAGAGATCGTGCAGGCGTTGATGGAACAGGGGATGCTAACCCGAGATGTAAGGGCGGGTTTGAAACCTGCCCCGACGATGCATATTCCACCTACCGTGCAAGCGGTGCTCGCGTCGCGGATCGATCGCTTGGCGCCCGAAGAGAAAGATCTGCTGCAAACTCTTGCAGTCATCGGCAAAGAATTTTCTCTCAGTTTACTAAAACAAGTTGTTGACCATAGTGAAGAAACGCTTCAGCGGCTGTTGGCCCGCTTACGCGACGCTGAGTTCATTTACGAACAGCCAGCCTTTCCTGAACCAGACTACATTTTCAAGCACGCGCTCACGCAAGAAGTTGCCTACAACTCACTGTTGCAAGAACGTCGCAAGATTCTGCACGAACGCGCCGCTAAAGCAATTGAAACGCTCTTTCATAATCGACTCGACGAACAGTACAGTGAACTCGCTTCGCACTATAGCCGCAGCGGTAACACACAGAAAGCGGTGGACTATCTCCAGCTTGCCGGACAGCAGGCCGTACAACGGTCGGCGAATATGGAAGCGATTAACCATTTCACAACTGCCTTGGAGCTACTCAAGGCCTTCTCGAACACTCCCGAGCATACCCAACAAGAGTTACTCCTGCAGGTCACTCTCGGGATGACAATGAGCGCCACCAAGGGCATGGCGGATGCGGAAGTGGAACAAGTCTATACTCGGGCGCTTGAACTCTGCCGGCAGGTTGGAGAGACGCCCCAGCTCTTCCCTGTACTATGGGGGTTGTTTTTGTCGTATCTGGTCCGCGGGGAGTTACGGACAGCTCTGGAGCTGGCGGAACAGCACTTCACCCTGGCTCAAAGCGCGCACGACCCCGTGCTTCTCCTATGGGCCCACTACGAGCTAGGAGCAACCTTGACCTGGCTAGGAGAGTTTACCCAAGCGCGAGAGCACGTACAGCAGAGTCTTGCCCTGTACGATTCTCAGTACCATCATTCTTATACTCTTTTTTACGGACAGAACCCTGGAGTAGCCTGTCTAGGTTTTGCAGCCTGGATCTTGTGGTTTCTCGGTTATCCGGATCAGGCTCTGGAGAAGAGCCGCGAAGCGCTCACCCTAGCCCAGGAGCTGTCTCACCCCGCGAGCTCGGCTTATGCTCTGGACTGGGCTGCTATGTTCCATCAGTTCCGCCGAGAGAGGCAGATAGCCCAAGAGCGGGCAGAAGCAGCTATTACACTTGCGACTGAGCAGGAAGTGTCAATGTGGCTGACGTTTGGAACTATCGTGCAGGGTTGGGCGCTAGCTGAACAGGGACAAGCGGATGAGGAGATCGTACAGATGTGTGAGGGCATGACCCGTTGGCGGTCCATGAGGGCGGAGCTAGCACAGCCGTATTTTCTTGCTTTGCTTGCTGATGCGTATGGGACAACAGGTCAGGTTGAAGAAGGGCTCAAGGTCCTGCCTGAAGCGTTGGCTGGTGTTAATCAAAGAGGGGAGTGCTGGTGGGAGGCCGAACTCCACCGCCTTAAGGGCGAACTAACGCTGCAGCAGGAAAGTCAAAAATCAAAAGCCTGTCCTGAGCGTAGTCGAAGGGGCAAAGGGCAAAAGTCAAAAATAAAAACTGAGCCCCGGTCCCTAATGTCTGATGCCCAAGGCGAAGCCGAAGCCTGTTTCCTCAAAGCACTGGAGATTTCCCGTCAGCAGCAGGCGAAGTCGCTGGAGCTACGCGCGGCGATGAGCCTGGCCCGCCTGTGGCAAACTCAAGGCAAGCAAAACGCCGCCCACGCGCTACTTGCTGACATTTACAACTGGTTTACCGAAGGCTTCGATACGAAAGATTTGCAAGAGGCGAAGGCGCTGCTAGACGAGCTGGAAGGGAGGACGCCGAAAAAGCAAAAACCCAGAAAGACAAGAAAGCCAAGCGAGAGCTGATGAGGTTTCTATGGCATCGGCAACGGCGTCTCCTCTTTTACCCCTTGCTTTGGCGGCGAAGCATCGGAATCTCCTCCAAGTAACGCAGCGGAATTCCCAGTTGATCAGATAGCAAAGTGAGCACGCGCAACGTAATGCCGAACACCGTGCCTTGAGGAAGACGCACGGCTGGATAGACGAGCAGGTCGCCTTGATCGCCCAACACGAGGTGGTCAAGGTTCTGCGCGTTCCACAAATCCGAAACCGGAGCCCAGAATGCAGACGCAACCTCTGGTCCGCACTGGAGCGGAGGGGGTGGTCCTGGAAGATGGCAGACAAACGAATCCAGCAGAAGCACCCGCTCTCTCCCAGCTAAGCGAATGCGAAGCTGCGGCAATTGGACCACCTCTGCGTCTTCGGCAAGAGTAATGCCCACCTCTTCCTGCACTTCTCGGCAGAGGGTTTGCCAAGCCGTCTCATCGCCGTGACGTGAGCCCCCCGGAAAAGCGATATGCTCAGACCAAGGGTCGCCGTCCCACTTCGCGCGTTGGATAAAACAGATGTGCGGGACGGGTGGAGCATCTGAAACCAGAACACAGACCGAGGCATGACGCGGAGCATTCGCAAGCGGCCCGTCATGGGAAGCATTGCCCGCCAACGCCGCCCGTAGCACCTCAAAGCTTTTCATTGGTTATCCTTATTGGACGATTTCGCTCCCAGGCTCTGTCTAGGAACGCAAGGCTAAACGGTGCTCACTGCATGCGAGTCAGCACTATGACCGGGATCTGTCGGGTGGTCTTTTTCGCATACTCGGCAAAAGCCGGTATTTGTTCAGCCTGATGATCGTACAGTTTCTGGCGCTCTTCGCCTGTTGGCACTGTAGCCTTGGCCTTAAAGCGCTCGCTTCCTACTTCAACTGTCACTTCAGGGTGAGCGACTAAATTGTTGTACCAAGAGGGGTTCTTGGGGGCTCCTCCGAAAGAGGCGATTATGACGAAGCGATCGCCGTCTTTTGTGTAGGCAAGCGGATTCGTGTACGTCTTGCCATTCTTTGCGCCTGTTGTCGTCAGCAATAGCAAAGGTCTATTGGCAAACTGACCACCAACCTTTCCTTGGTTCGCTCGGAAGTCAGTAATCACTTTTTTGTTGAACTCATTCCGTTCTGATCGTGTTTGGGCAATTTGCAAGATGGGACGCCCTTCCGAAATCACTCCTTGGGGTTGATGATGTTCTCCGCTCTGTGAGGCATCGAGTGAGTCATGGCTGAGAGCCGCGAAGCTCGTTTGCGCCGCCAAAAGAGCAAGAGCAATTGCGCATTGCGAAAGCTGCTTGATAATGGACATGATGTTCCTCCTTCTTTGGGCTCCCGATGAAATTGGCGTGCGAAGAGATGAAATCCGTTGGCGATCATCCTAGGCTGGAGAGCGCGGCATGACAACCCGCCAGTCGCCGCTTTGCGTTTCTCGATCGAGGGAGGTATCGTACTGCTCCGATGAAAGTGGAAGGGAGATGATCGTATGAAATTCGGCTTTATGGAAGACTTTCGCAATCCCAAACAATGGCAACGACCGTTTCCGAAACTGTACAAAGCGATTCTGGACCAGATCGTGCGCTGTGAAGAACTGGGCTACGATAACATCTGGTTGACCGAGCACCATTTCACCGAGGATGGCTATAATCCCTCGTTGCTCCCCACCGCTGCCGCCGTGGCGGCGCGCACCAGCCGGATTCGGATTGGCACGTTTATTCTGCTGCTGCCGTTTCAGCATCCCACCCGTGTGGCGGAAGATGCGACGTGTGTTGATGTCATCTCCAATGGTCGTTTCGATCTTGGCGTGGGCCAGGGCTACTCCTATATGGAGTTCGATGCATTCTGCATGAAGCGCGAGGAACGCTCGGCCCGTCTCAACGAAGGCGTGCAACTGCTCCAGCGCTTGTGGCATGAGGACCATGTCTCGTTCGACGGCAAGTTTACGAAAGTGAAAGACATGACCCTCTCACCGAAGCCGGTGCAGAATCCCATGCCGCTGTGGATTGGCGCGCGGGCGGAGAAAGCGACTCGGCGTGTGGCCCGCGTCGGGGCCCATCTGATGGCGACGCTCGGTCCCGATCCCGCCCCGTGGTACACCGATGAGCTGAAGAAACAAGGACGCAACCCCAAAGATTTCAACATTGCCCAACTGCGGTTGGTCTACACCGCCAAGAGTGAAGATGAGGCGTGGGAAGATGTGGCCCCGCACCTGCACAGCATGATGGAATTCTATGGTCATATTCTCGCCGAGGCCAATGATGCGCCCGGTGACAAGGAAGTGTGGCAGTTCAAAGATTATCGAGAGATCCGCAACTCCGCTTTTGGTCAGGCTGCGATGGTGGGAACGCCCGATCAAGTCGTGCGGAAACTCGAACAGTTCAACAAAGAGTTTCAATGCACGCACATGATCATGTTGACGCAATTGCCGGGGCTCGATCCCAAGCGGGGCACTGGGGCGTTTGAAATGTTTGCGAAGGAAGTGATGCCGAACTTCAGGAAGGCATAAAACATGTTGCGTGGTTCGTGTGAGGTAAAAAAGGAATTTGGCGATGGATTATCAAGGGCGGCTACAGCAGCGCCATACACGTAACACGCACTACGTAACACGCATCACGCACCACCTAATACGAACAAGGTGTTTGTACTCTGGATTTTGCCCGATGATTCAATAAGGAATGGGAATATGCGCTTCGATAACAAATGTGTCTTAGTCACCGGCGGCGGCAGCGGCATTGGTCGCGCGACTTGCTATGCCTTTGCGCGAGAGGGTGCCGACATTGGGGTTGCCGATACGAACGCAGCGGAGGCGGAAACGACTGCGCAAGAAGTGCGGAAGAGTGGACGGAAAGCGATCGTGCTGCAAGTGAACGTCGCTGATCCCGCCAGCGTTCAGGCGATGGTCACACAGGCTGTGTCGGGGCTTGGTCGGCTTGATATCTTGGTCAACAGCGCGGGGGTGCGCGAGATCGTGCCCTTCCTTCAACTGCCCTTTGAGGAGTGGCAACGGGTACTCTCGGTAAATCTGACCGGCACGTTTCTCTGTAGTCAAGCAGTGGCGCAATATTTGGTAAACCGAGGGCAGGGCGGGAAGATCGTTAATCTGGCCTCAGTGGCGGGACTCGCCGCTGTGCCGAATCGCGCCGCGTATGTATCCTCTAAGCATGCGGTGGTGGGGCTCACAAAGGAGATGGCGCTGGAATTAGCGGACAAGAATATCCAAGTGAACGCGGTGGCGCCGGGCGTGGTGCGCACTTCGATGACGGAGTCCTATTTCTCGAAAGAGTCAGTGATGGATCGGCTGCGGCAAGCGCACCCAGCGGGCCGCTGGGCTGCCCCGGAAGAGATTGCCGGCTTGATTCTCTATTTGGCGTCTCCGGAGGCGAATTTTGTGACTGGCGCGACGTTCCCTATCGATGGTGGTTTCATGGCGGGGAAAGGGCTGTAAATTACGGAAGGCAAAAGACGTAAAGCAAAGAGATAAAGGAGGAGAAAATTATGGCGGATATGAATGCGATCGTGCGTGAAATTGAAATTGCCTATCAGCATTATATTGACGTTTTTAACAAGGAGGACGCTGCCGGCTTTGTGGACTGCTACACGCACCCGCATACGATGCTGAGCGGCGAGCAAGGGCTGTCGATCGTCAACACAGCAGCCGAACACGAACGCGGCTATCACGCCATTATGAAGACGCTCCACAAACAAGAGTGGGAGCGCAGCGGCATCGACCGTATGCAGATTTGGCCGTTTTCTGATTCGCTCGCGCAGCTTGTCGCCGACGTGACTCGCTATAAGAAAGATGGTTCTGTCCTGGAAAAACTGCGGGCTAGTTACATGTTGCGCCGTGAGGATGGCCGGTGGAAGATTCTCGCTTTCGGGCTCGTGGCGCAGCCATTCGCCGGTCCCGGACTGCCCCGACCAGAGTAGGAGGAGAGGACGTATGGCTGACGCCGCAACCATTATTCGTGAAGTCGAAGCGTTCTACAGAGCCTTCCTTGACGGGTTCAACCGAGAAGACACCGACATGTACCTGCGTTCGTTCTGCTATCCTAACGGGATACTCAGTGGAGAGCAGGGGATGATCGTCAACGCTAAGGAATCGGACCAACAGCGCTTCTATCAAGAAGTGATGTCGGATATTCAAAGCCGCGGGTGGGATCACACCGGCGTTGAGAAACTGCAAGTGGCTCCCTTGACGGAGTCAACTGCGCTGCTGCTGGCCGACATCACGCGTTACAAGAAAGACAACTCGGTCCTCGAAAGCGGCCGGTATTGTTACATGGTGCGTAAAGAGGGCGGATCGTGGAAGGTCCTCACGCTGACCGCCGTGAAGCCGCCGTTCACCGGCGTTTTTTGATCGAGTAAAGGAGAAGGTCCATGCTGCCAGTTGGTTATCTCCCGTGTACTCAAGATCCGCCGTCCGCAACCAATATGACTCGCGTGATTGATGAGATCGTCGCCGAAGCCCAGATGGCCGAAGCGAGTGGGTGGGACGGCTGTTACATCACTGAACACCATCAACAAGAAGATGGGTATCTACCGAACCCGCTCTTGATGGCGGGCCTGGTGGGTATGAAGACGCAGCGCATCAAGATCGGCACCTGCGTGCTGCTGTTGCCGCTGCACCATCCTGTACACGTCGCTGAAGACTGTGCGGTGATTGACTTGGCGACGCGAGGTCGGCTGGTGTTGAGCGTTGGTGTCGGCTATCAGCCACACGACTTTGACGCCTTTGAAATTCCAATAGCCGAACGGGCTACGCGTACGGAAGAGGCGTTAGAAGTGATGCGTCAGTGTTGGTCCGGCAAGCGCTTTTCCTTCGCGGGAAAACACTTCAATTTTACAGACACACTGATCACGCCGACGCCCTATCAGAAGCCTGGCGTGCCGGTGTGGATGGCGTCGTGGACGCCGCCGGGGCTGCGTCGCGCCGCGAAAATGGCCGATGGCTGGATTGCCGACCCGGTGCAGTCACTGCCGGTGATCAAAGATTTCGCCAATCGTTATCGCGCCGCTGCGGCGAAGGCGGGACGCAAGCCGCACATCTGTCTCATGCGTGACGCCGTGATCGCCAACAACATGAAAGAAGCAGAGGCAGAGAGTGGACCGACGATGTACACGCACCGCTTTTATTTTCAGTACGGCGCGTACATGCCGGATGACTATTTGAAAGATGTGAAAAGCCCCGAGGCGTTGACCTTCCAAAAATGCGCGCAAGATCGACTCATCGTCGGCTCGCCTGAAGATTGTCTGGGGCAGCTCCAGAAGTGGCGAGAAGCGATTCAGCCGGATTATTTGATCATTCGCTTTCGCCAGCCCGGCGGTCCGTCGCATCAAAAAACTCTGGAGGCGATTCGGCTGTTCGGCGAAAAGGTGATCCCGAAATTATAGACCCTTGAGAAAAATTATGGGAATGACTTACATTCGCGCCAAAGTGGGGCGACCTGACGGTCGAGGACGCCCCATCGAGGTACGTTTTCTTGTGGACACTGGGGCTGTCTATACGGTTTTGCCAGAGACAATATGGCGGTCCCTCAAGCTCAAATCTCAACGCGAATTGGAGTTTTCCCTGGCTGATGGAACCACGATCACGCGTCAGGTATCCGAGTGTCGATTCACCATTGCCGGGCAAAGCGCGACCTCACCGGTTGTGTTGGGAGAGCAGGGCGACAGCCCATTGCTGGGAGCAGTCACGCTTGAAACTATTGGCTTGATGGTGAACCCTTTGAGCCGTGAGTTACTACCGATGCGGTTAATGTTGGCGCGGATTGGTTCGAGGCGTCGATAGCGTGTATTGCCCGTGGCAAGTGGGAAGGAGGACAAGCGGGCTACGGCTTTCTCTGTCGTAACGTGGCTGTGCTCACGGCCACGCGATCCCCACGGGGATTTTCCACCACCACGTCACAGTGGACGGTTGCGCTTCCGTCTTCGTCCGATTTCTCCGTGACGTTTCCTAACAGGGTGAGTGGTTCGCCGTGTCGGGCCGGGGTGCGAAAGGTCGTGCTCATGGACTGGAGGCTCCAGCCCGGGAAACTGTCTTTCAGTAATTGCGAGATGAACCCTGCCGTCATCGGGCCTGGCACGATTGGTTGTTCAAGCCCATTTTTGCGCGCTTCTTCGGGATCAAAGAAAAAACGCAACGCTTGGATATCTACCGCCTCGGCGTAGCGTTCCACCATCGCCGTCGTGGGAGTGCGCGTCATCGGTCCCAGTTCGTCGCCAATTTCGATGTCGGCAAATTCTCGTACAGTTGTTTTCGTCATGAGGTTATTCTCTACGTCATGCGTTAAATTTTCTTCTCTGCTGGCCGTACGATCTGCCGCTCTCGTAGCGCGACCACGATCTTCCCACTCGTATCCTTGATGTCTACTTCTCGCACAAGAATACCGAGCGGACCGCTGCGCCCCGTTTTTTCGTAGGCTTCTACGACCTTGGCCGTAATGGCGTACGTCTGCCCCGCATAAATCTCATCAAGAAAATCAATATCCTGTCCGGCATGGAGCGAGGCAAAGCCCGGCTCGATCGGTACGTCGGGGCGCATATGCCCGCCACGCATCTTCATACAGAACAACGGCGGCGCGATCACCGCCGGATAGCCAGCCGCCCGCGCCGTCGCTGGGTCAAGATACAGCGGATTGAGGTCGTCCACCGCTTCCGCAAACTGGCGAATGTCTTCAGCACTGACCGTAACCGTAGCGATGGGGAATTCTTTACCGATAAGGCTCGGGTCGAGTTTGATCATGTATGCTCCGAATTTAATCGCACACTGCTCCAATAATGAAGAGGCCGGCGTCTACAAGGATATCATTGCAGCGTTCGCCAAGCGCTGTTTCAACACGTCGCACTTCATCTTCTCCGGCGGTTGCCGGAAGATAGATCGAGACATGCGCGTCCTCATCTTCATACTGAGCATAGGAAATCTCGACGCGAGATTCCGGCGCTAAATCCTTGATAAAAACTGCAAGTTCCGAAAGGTACATATCCAGCAGGTCTGATTGACTAGAGCTAGTTCTTTTCCGTGACATTGAATACCTCCCCGCAGGATACCAAGGGGGGAAGAGCCTACCGAAACGCCGGCATCACTTCTTTGTGGAACAGTTGCAGCGTCGCCAGAAAATCGTCCTGCGCAATGTCGCTAAACACCATGCAGAACAGGCTGACGCCTTTGGCGTTTTTGTCTTTGACGGACTGAATGAAGCCGTCCGGGTCGCCACGCAGCGAGGTTTTGTCGAGGTCCGCTAATCGTCCCAAGGTCTTCTTTGCCATTGGATACTTGTTCTCGAAGTCGGCTTTGTCTTTGCCGAGCACGGCGACCACTTGCTCGGAAACGCCGATCTCGTCCGGGTTGCGGCCAATGGCTTTGCAGTTCTCCACAATCACCGCCCACTTCTTATCCACGCGATGCGCCACCGCTGCCGGGCAGTTCCACCAGTCGGCGTGCTGCGCCACGATCTTGAGCATCTTCTGTTCGGCCACGGCGCCGATAGTGATGGGCGGGTAGGGCTTCTGCACGGGCTTAGGGTTATTGTAGGCCTCTTCGATCTTGTAGTATTTGCCCTGGTACGACGGTTTCTCTTCAGTAAACATCTTTTTGAGGATCTCGACACCCTCCTTGAGCTGGGTGGCGCGCTGACCGCCCGAGCCAAATTCGTATCCGTAGGCTTTGTACTCTTCATCCATCCAACCCGCGCCCAGACCGATCTCGACACGTCCGTTGCTGACGTTATCCAGCGTAGCGAGCATCTTGGCCAGGAAGGCTGGGTTGCGGTACGAATTGCATAGCACCAAACCGCCGACGCGCAGTTTCGTCGTTGCAGCAGCCACGCCAGTCATCAGAGTCCAGCTTTCCAGATAATCCACTTGCGGCATGCCGCGCACCCACATGTGGTCGGGGAACCAAATCGAATGAAACCCTAGTTCCTCCGCCGCCTGGGCGCGTTCTTTGATCAACGGGAAGGTGAGTCCGGCTTGGGGTTGGAATAACGCGAATTGGATCGGTCGAGCCATCGTTTCCTCCTGTTTTTCTTCACAGCAGCTCTCAGGAGTGAGCTATCAGCGAAAGCAGTAAGATACAAGAACAATCTTTTTTTGCTAAGAGCACTCACTTGCTCGGAACTTTTTAACTGACCATAATAGTCATCTCCCCTTGGCTAGAAAGGACTCTCAATGAAAACAACCTCAGTCTCGCAACTGAAAGCCTCACTGAGCGCTTATCTCAAAAGCGTCAAAGCTGGAGAGGAGGTAATCGTGACGGAGCGCGGTCTGCCGATCGCCAAACTGTGTCCGATGGCTCCCTCAGACCTACTGTCTGAGCAATTGATCGAAATGGAGAAGCGAGGATTGCTCCGACGAGGCGCTGGCAAACTTCCCAAAAATTTCTGGGTGTTGCCGCGCCCCAAAGATCCCAAAGGACTAGTGCGTAAATCGGTGCTCCAAGAAAGAGAGGAAGGTTGGTGAAATTCTGGGATACGTCAGCCATCGTTCCCCTCTGTGTGCAGGAGCCGACCTCGGCTGAGGTCAGATCGCTGCTTGTGAATGATCCGGCTTGCGTGGTGTGGTGGGGAACTCGGGTTGAATGTCTTTCTGCTTTGATGCGGCAAATGAGAGAGGGAAACCTGAACGCCTCTGGAGAGCGGCAGGCTCGTCAAGTGCTTGATTCGTTAACACAGTCTTGGATCGAGATTCTTCCTGGCGAAGCGGTGCGCAACACTGCCGAACGAATGCTAGCCGTGCATCCTTTACGGGCCGCAGATGCGTTGCAACTTGCCGCTGCTCTGCAATGGCGGCAGCGAGACGCTGCGGATTATCAATTTGTATCCTTTGATAACCGCCTGCGTGACGCCGCCTATAAAGAGCGTTTCGTGCTATGTCCTCTTTCGATTGCTTGACAGCTGCAGCGCTCGCCTCATCGTATGTATGATGTTCCCCTCCTTGTCTGTGTTGACGTGAGTGTCTTTTAGGAGCCTTTGATTGTATCCAACCCAGCTTGCGCGCAGGCGACGTCTTGTTCGACCGAACCGCCGCTGACGCCAATCCCTCCGATGACTCGGTCGCCGATTCGAATGGGCAGGCCGCCGCCGAAAATAGCAATGCGCGGAATATGAGGGACCCCGGCAAGGAGGGCCGGGTCGTCTTTAATAAAGTTGTAAAACTCGCCTGAAGGCATGCCGAAGAGCGCCGTGTAGGCTTTGTTCTGTGCGACTTCCGTGCTGACGAGCGCCGCGCCATCCATACGACAGAACGCTTTGAGAAGCCCGCTTTCATCGAGCACGGCGACCACTTGCGGGATGCCGAGCTCTGTCGCCTTGGCGACGGCTGCGGCGACCATCTTCTGCGCCGTTTCGTGCGAAATGCTCTGTTTGGTAAACGTGTCGGCCATGATGTCCTCCTTTGCTTGCTTGATCAGGTGCGCTTCTGTACGAGCTTTATACCAGTACACCCTCCTTGGGCAACTCTTGAACGACTCAATGACTCAATTCCTCCAGCAGCACCTTCGCCTCTTGTAAATCTTTCGTATCGAAGCCTTCGGTGAACCAGTTGTAAACATCAGCAAGCATTTGCCGGGCTTCGGCTGTTTTCCCTTGTTGTTGCCACAGACGGGCGAGGCTCGTGGCGGCGCGCAGTTCAAAGGATTTCGCACTCAGTTCGCGGGCGGTCTCAATCGCTTGCTGAAAACAGGCCTCGGCTGCAACTTGGGCATTAGGCGTCAGGTGTCGGAGTTCAGTTTTTATTTTTGATTTTTGACTTTTGCCCCTTCGACTACGCTCAGGACAGGCTTTTGATTTTTGATTTTCTTGCTGAAGCATCAGTTCGCCTTTGAGCCGATACAAGTCGGCCTCCCAGTACCGTTCGCCGTACGTGGGGCGAACCGTCAACGCTTCTTTTAGGGTGGTCCAGCCCTCCTCGAACTGTCCTGTCTCGATATACGCTTCCACTTGCAAGGCCAACCACAGTTGCTGCAGCCCTTGCCCGCCGGTGGCGCGCTGAGCGGCCAGTCCCTGTCGCATTTTAGCAATGCCCTCTTGATAGTGTCCTTGCTTGGCAAGCGCTGCGCCCCAAAAGATCGTCATCTGTGCCACGAAGTACGGCAGGCCAGCCTCAGTCGCAAAGTTCACGCAGGCCTCGGCTCGCGCTTCGGCAGCCTGCCATTCGCCACGGACGTAATGGACATGGGGCAGGCAGGCCAATCCATATCCCAACGTGTTGACATGAGAGAATTCCAGGGCAAGTTCGAGGGCCTCTTGGGCGCGCCTGAGCGCTTGGTCTGGATAGCCCAATATCCACAAGACCTGGTGGGCGAGCAGCCGACAGGCAACTCCTGGGTCAGCTCCATAACGGAGGGCATGGTCACGGTGCCGCTGGGGGTCATAAAGTGCGATGGCTTGTTCCAGATGGGCGCGTGCCGCCAGGAACTCACCAATCCACAACCGCGTGGCGCCCTGCCTATGGTACGCTTCCATGAGCAGGCCTGAGTCTTGTGCCTCTTGCGCGATGGCGAGCATCTGGTCTGCCAGCACGCACGCCGTCTGGTGCTCAAGCCGCATGGAATAATAAAGCGTCAAGCCGCGGAGCGCTGGGAAGACTTGCCTCCGGTCTCCTATCTGCTCGCAGAGCGTCCGCGCACGGCGGTAGGCGTGTTCGACCTCTGGAGCGGCAAAACCTTTGGTCGCAGTATGCAATGCACCCAGAGCCAGCTGTAAGTTGAGTTCCTGCTGCGCGCGGGCAGGTGTATCGGGTAAGGTCTGCAGCAGCTCCAGGCCAGTGGTGAGATGACTGACCGCTTCGGCGTTGGCCCCACGCTGGCTCGCTCTCTGCCCGGCCTGCTGCCAATAGGGAATCGCCTGCGCGATGAGGCCTGCCTCCGTGTAGTGATGAGCGAGTAATTCCGGCCGGGTCTCGACGGTCTCGGGAAAACGATCCGTGAGCACCTGGGCAATCTGCTGGTGGAGCTGCTGGCGGCGGCTCTTGAGCAAGGATTGATAGGCCGTGTCCTGAATGAGCGCATGCTTGAAGAGATAGGTCGCCTGTGGCGCCAGCCCCCGCTGATACACTAGCTCCGCCTCCACCAACTGCTGCAGCTCCTGCTGTAATCTCTCTTCATCGAGCAGAGATACGACGTGAAGCAGTTCATAGCTAAACTCTCGCCCTATCGTTGCGCCTAGTTGGGCAATCTCTTTAGTTGACCCCAAACGATCAAGCCGCGCCATCAACGCGTCTTGTAGAGTGGACGGAACGCCTAGTTGAAACGAAGATAATCCCGGCTGTGCCCCGATGGTTTCTACCACCATCTTCGTCAACTCCTCGACAAACAACGGCACACCATCGGTCTTGAGCCGAATCTGCTCGACGACCTCAGGAGGCAAAGGCTTGCTTGCCGCTACCTGTGCGATCATCGCTTCAACCTGACTGTACCCCAAGCGGTTGAGCGTCAGTTGCGTCAGGTACGAGCGCGCGCCCCAGGGCGAGGTGAACTCAGGGCGAAAGGTCAGCAGCGCCAGGGATCGCATCGTGGGCGCTTGATCCAGGAAAAGAGTCAGTAGTTCCAAAGTAGAAGGATCGGCCCAGTGTAGGTCTTCCCAGATAGTGTAGACAGGTCGGTGTTCCGCCTCTTCGACCAGCCACGCCACAAGAGCGGCCTGTGTCTTCTCCTTTTGTTTCTGGGGACTCGCTGTGATCGGCGGGGAGCCTTCAGGGTGTGGAAGCGATAACAGAGCCGCCAATAGGGGGAAGGTATCAGCCTGTGGAAAGCGATACTGACTGAGCGTGCGCTGGAGTTTCTCCAGTTTGGCGGCGGGAGCATCCTCGCGCGTAAACTGCAGCAGGTGTTGCAGATGCTCAATGATCGGATAGAGCGCGCTGTTCTGGTGATAGGGCGAGCAATGAAACTCAATGTGGATTGCCCCTTCCTGCGCAAGCTGCTCTTTGAGTTCCTGCACAAGCCGCGATTTGCCAATGCCGGGCTCGCCACTGAGCAGGACGACCTGCCCTGCGCCCTGCTTGGCCTGCGTCCAGCGCTCCTGTAACAGTCCCACTTCATGCTCGCGGCCCACGAGCGGCGTCAATCCCTTTTGCATCGCCGCTTCAAAGCGACTCTGCGCGCTACTCTCCCCGACAATGCGATATACCGCCACTGGCGTGGACAGACCTTTTAACTCTTGCGGCCCCAGATCCTGGTACTCGAACAAGCCCGGCACGAGGTGCTGTGTGGCGGCGCTGATCACCACTGTGTCGGGCTCCGCTAATCCTTGCAGGCGCGCCGCCAGGTTTGGGGTCTCCCCCAATGCCAACATCTCCCGCTTCTCGCTGCTGCCGATTTCGCCGATGACGACGAGCCCCGTGTGAATACCGATGCGTACTTGGATGGGGTGCAGTAAGTGCGCTCTGAGGGCGGGCTTCAGCCTCGCATTGAGAGACTGAAGTCCCGCCACGATCTCCAACGCGGTTCGTACCGCACGCGCCGCCTCATCTTCATGCGCGGTGGGATAGCCAAAGTAGACGAGTACTCCATCACCTAGATGCTGGGGCACGAAGCCGTCATAGCGTTGAATCACCGCATCGCAGGTCTGGTGGTACGCTTGCACGACCGCATGATAGTCTTCGGGATCGAGTTGAGCCGATAACGCTGTAGAGCCTACCAGATCACAGAACATGACGGTCAACTGCCGTCTCTCGGCGGCGTCCGGTCTAGAGTCTCTCAGTCTAGGGTCTAGGGTCAGACCAGTCACAATTCCCTTCCGCTGTTTCGACTCTAGACTCTGGACACTAGACTCTAGACGGTTGTCACCCGTCCATACCAGCATCTTGCCGTCTTTATCTACGGCTCGCTCTTCAACTTCAATGAGTTCGAGCTTCAAGTCCTCCAACGCGTTGTCATCCAAGGCAAACTCCCGTTGGAGCGCGCGATACGATATCCGCCCTTTCCGTTGCAAGAGGTCGCTGGCTTGTTCAACGACTTCAGAGAATTTCATACGGCGTTCTTTCGAAGAGGATGGGTTCATCTTTACGCCCCTTACTGTGTTTGGACAAGGCTTCCGCCGCTTCCTTTGTGGGGACCGCTTCATCCACGCCGCTTGATAAACGATCGTTCGCCTTGACTTTCTGAGGACTGGGAGGAAAGATGCCGCTTGCATATTTAGGAAGGTGAAACCGCATGGATTTTGAGCTGACTGCCGAGCAATTGATGCTCAAGGATCTCTGCCGCGATTTTGCGCGCAAGGAGATCGCGCCCTACGCGGACGAGTGGTTCGACGCCGAGTATTTCCCGGTCGAGGTGTTTCACAAAATGGCGGACCTCAACCTCATGGGTATGCTGATTCCCGAGGAGTACGGCGGCTCTGGGGCCGGCACGATGGCGATGGTGGCGGCGCTAGAAGAGATTGGCAAAGTGGACCAGTCAGTGGCGACGACCTTACAGGCCCATCTGACGATTGGGTCGTTGCCGTTTCTTCACTTCGGCACAGAAGAACAGAAACACAAATGGCTGGCCCCGCTGGCGCGCGGGGAACGCTTAGGTGCGTTCGGCTTGACGGAACCCCAGGCCGGGTCCGACGCCGCAAATATCCAAACGACTTCGTATCTGGATGGCGACGAGTGGGTAGTGAACGGCACGAAATGTTTTATCTCTAATGCCGGCACCCCGATCAGCTATGGCCTGGTGGCGCTGACCACCAGCGGTAAAACGGACGATGGCAAGAAGAAATACAGCGCCATCATCATTCCACATGGCGTTCCGGGCTACATGGTGGGACGGCGCTACAAAAAGATCGGCTGGCACGGCGTCGATACTCGTGAGCAGATTTTTGACAATGTGCGTGTGCCGCGCGAAAATTTGTTGGGCCAAGAAGGCGGCGGCTTTCGCGCGTTTCTGAAGACTTTAGAATGTGGACGCATTTCCGTGGCGACATTGGGGCTGTCGTTGGCCGAAGCGTGTCTGGAGATGTCGGTGAAATATGCTCTCGAACGCAAGACCTTTGGGAAGCCGCTGGCGTCACACCAGGCGATCCAGTTCAAACTGGCCGATATGGCCACGCAAGTGGAAATGGCCAAGTTGATGGTTTACCGTGCCGCGTGGCTGCGCGACCAAGGCAAACCGTTCGCTACCGAAGCGGCGATGGCGAAACTGGCCTCGTCAGAGATTGCTGTGAAAACGTCTGAAGAAGCGGTGCAGATTCATGGCGGCTACGGCTATACGCGCGAGTACCCGGTGTCGCGCTTCTATCTGGACTCCAAGATTCTCACGATCGGTGAGGGAACGAGTGAAGTGCAGCGGATGGTGATTGCAAGACAGCTAGGATGCTAATTCGTTCAAGGTTCAACGTTTCAAGATTTAACGGTCAAAGGCCATGGGGAAAGAGGATAGCGAGAATGGATTCCTATTTTGATCTAACCGGCAAGACTGCTGTGATCACTGGCGGCAGCAAGGGGCTCGGTGAAAAGATGGCTCGTGCGTTGGCGGAAGCGGGGGCGGACTTGGCGCTGGTGAGCCGCACCCAGGCTGATCTGGACGCGGTGTCGGAGGAGATTCGTGCGGCCAGCGGTCGGCGCGTGATCGGCGTAGCGGCGGACGTCACCAAGGAAGCTGATATCATCACCATGACACAGCGAGTTATGACCGAGTTTGGCAAAATTGACATCTTGATTAACAACGCGGGCATCGGCGGCACCACTCCGGTCCTCGACCTGCAAGAAGCCGAGTGGGATCGATACATGAACCTCAATCTGAAAGGGCCGGTGCTCTGCTCCAAGCATGTCGGCGCGGAGATGATCAAGCGCAAACAAGGCAACATCATTAACGTGTCATCCTTGTTTTCCAAAATGGTGGCGCGCTACATGGCCGCCTACGGAGCCACGAAGAGTGCGCTCGTGTCGTTTACGCGTACGCTAGCGCTCGAATGGGTGCGCTACAACATCCGCGTGAACGCTCTGTGCCCTGGGTATTTCGATACGCCAATGAACCATGACTTCTGGCAGACCAAAGGTGGGCTGAGTGTGATCGACAAGATTCCCATGCAGCGAGTGGGCAACACCGAGGAGATCAAACCGGCGATTCTCTTCCTTTGCTCGGACGCCAATTCGTTTATGACCGGATCGACGCTGTTTGTGGATGGCGGGCATAGTTTGGTGGGATAGGAGATGTTATGGAACCCTGGCAACAGCAATACAAAGACAAAATTATCACTGCCGAAGCGGCGGCTAAATTGGTGAAATCTGGACAGTTGGTGCGCCTGCATATCGGCAAGCCGCCGATTCCGATTCTTGACGCGCTCTCGAAACGAAACGGCGAGTTGCAGGATGTGACCGTGTTGCAGTGTTATCCGCTGTACAGTCATCCGATTTGGAACGAGCCTGAGTATGATCAGTCCTTTCACCGTGTGGTGGACTACGTGGGCGTTGGCTGTCGCGCTGGCATGCAGAAGCATTACGTGGATTTTATTCCGCTCGACTATCCACAGTACGCCAAACAGTTGGAAGAGGGCCGCACCAACACCTGGGAGCCGGATATCTTCTTCGGCGTGGTGTCACCGCCCGACGAGAAAGGCTATTGCAGCTTTGGCAATGCGCTCTGGTACAACAAAGACGTGGCGCGCACGGCCAAATGTTTTGTAGCGGAAGTTGATCCCACTTTCATTCGTACGCACGGTGATAATTGGATTCATGTTTCCGAGATCGACTACTTGGTGGAAGAAACCAAAGCATTTCCGGTCGGCACGAACCCGCCGCCGGACGAAGAGCACGGCGCACTCGAAGTGATCGGTGAGTTTGCCGCCACGCTGATTCGCGACGGCGATACCGTACAGATGGGCATTGGCGCGATTTCTGAGGCCATCGGATTGTTTCTCACGGAACGGAATGATCTCGGCATTCATAGTGAGATCATGACCGCAAGCCACGTCGAGCTGGTGAAACGCGGGGTGGCGAACGGCAAATATAAGACGATGAATCAAGGCAAAGCAGTAGCAGCGATGGTGGTGGGCGCGGCAGACCTTGCGTTTGTCAACAATAATCCAGCCTTCGAATTGTATAGCGTGCTGCACACCAATTCGTTGTTGACCATTGCGGCGCAGAATCATCAGGTAGCGGTGAATAGCACGCTCGCGCTTGACCTGACGGGGCAGGCTGCGGCTGAGTCGATCGGTCCACAGATGTACTCCGGTATTGGCGGGCAGATGACGTTCATGATGGGCGCCATGTACTCCAAAGGCGGACGCTCGATCATGGTGTTACCTTCGACCGCGAAAAAGGGACAACTGTCACGCATCGTGCCGATGCTGGAGCCGGGAAGTACGTTGACGACGCCACGGCAGTACCTGGATTACGTAGTGACGGAATTCGGTATTGTGAATCTGCAAGGCAAATCACAACGGCAGCGGGCCGAAGCACTGATCGACATCGCCCACCCCGATTTCCAACCTGAGCTGAAAAAGGCGGCCAAGAAGATGTTTTGGCCGTAGCAATTCTTACCTGGTCCTGAATAAATTAGTAAGGATGGATGAGGAAAGCGTCATTCCCGCGCAAGCGGGAATCCAGGAGGCATAACCGGATGTGAGTGCTGAATCTTCCTGGATGCCAGCTGGAGTTTATCCTGAGCTTGTCGAAGGGCTGGCATGACGGCGCTGCACCCATCAAAATCAGTGCAATGAAATACTAGCCGGTCTTCAACCGGGGTTCTTCTCCCTCAGAGAGCATGATAGGGATGATCCCACATGAGGGGCGCATTCAAGCGTGTAATGGATCTTGTGAAGTATTCTCTTTCTCAACGGCGGTTCATTCTCCTTTTACTTTTTCTCCTTTGTCTGTTCGTGCATGGCTGCTCGCGCGGCAAGTCGCAAGAGCCGACAGTCCCGGCGTCCGCCGACCACATGATTACCGTGACGACGCAGGCCGTGGAAACGCGCGAACTCAGACGCACGGTGGAGATGGTCGGCACCCTGAGCGGCTGGGAAGAGGTAACTGTGAGTAATGAGATGCCTGGCACAATCGAGAAAATTTTTGTGGACCTTGGTGATCGCGTCAAGAAAGGTCAGCCGCTCATTCGTTTTGACCAACGAGAAGCGCGTCTCGCGCTCATCCAGGCCGAGGCGAATCTGGAAGCCGGCAACAAAGCCTTGGCGCAGGCGCAGGCCGAGTGGCGCGACGCGGATGTGAATCTCAAACGTATTCAGCAGCTCCACACTGAAGGAGTGATTGCCACCAGCCAACTGGATGTTGCCCAGAGTCGTTTTGACGCGATCGAAGCGCAAGTGCGCGCGCGCGAGGCGGACCTTGGTCGGCTGCGCGCGCTGGTGGATTTGGCGCGCAAGCGGATCAGCGACACAGAGATTATGGCCCCGATTGGTGGAGAAGTCCGCCAAAAACTGGTGTCGATTGGCGAAACGATCAAAGACAAGACCCCGATGTTGCATTTGGTCATTACTGATCCCCTCAAGTTTCAAGGAACCGTACCTGAGCGCTTCGCTCCGGAGATCAGAGTTGAGCAGCCGTTGGACATCCAGGTTGAGGCGTTCGCTGAGAAAACGTTTCCGGGTGTGATTCAACGAGTGAGTCCCGCCGTCGATGTCCAAACCCGCTCCTTGGCGGTGGAGGCGCGGGTGCCCAATGTCGAGCGGACGCTCAAGCCTGGGTTTTTCGCCAAAGGGTTGATTTTTACCGGCGTCAATCCGCACGCCGTCTTCGCTCCGGAAGAGGCGGTGTACACGTATGTGGGGATCACGAAGGCGTTTGTGGTGCGCGACGGCATGGCCCAAGAGCGACAAGTGAAAACCGGCGTCAGAAAAGCAGGGTGGGTGGAGATCACCGAAGGGCTGCAAGCTGGGGACCTCGTGGCGACAGCGAGTCTGCCGCAATTGTACCAAGGAGCAAAAGTAAAAATTGTGAATGGCGGATAGCCCAAAGAGCGAATGAAGTGAGCGAGCGATATGTCATTATCAGAAATCTGTATCCGTCGTCCGGTGTTCGCCACAATGTTGGTTGTCTCCCTCGTCGTCTTGGGGGTTGCTTCCTTCCGAACCTTAGGGCTTGATCTCTTTCCTAAGGTTGACATTCCGACCGTAACAGTGACGACGCAACTTGAAGGGGCGAGCCCCGAAGAGATTGAGTCGCAAATTACCAAACGCATAGAAGAAGCCGTCAACACGATCAGTGGCCTCGATGAGTTGCGCTCGACGACGATCGAGGGGCAGTCGCAGGTGTTCGTGTCGTTCGTATTAGAGAAGGACATCGAGACTGCGGCCAATGAAGTGCGGGAGAAAGTGGCCACGGTCATGCGCGACTTTCCGCCCGGGACCGACGCGCCGGTCATTGAACGGTTTGATCCCGATGCGTCACCGATCATGGCGATTGTGATTTCCGGGGCCCGGCTGCCGCGGGAAGTGACCGAGATCGCCGATAAAAAAGTGAAACGTCAACTGGAAACGGTCAAGGACATTGGGGCTGTAACTTTGGTGGGGGACCGCAAACGCGAGATTCAGATTTATGTCGATCCGGATCGGTTGACGGCGTACAATCTCTCGATCCAGCAGGTCAAAGAGGCGGTTCGCAAGCAAAACACGGAAATCCCTGGCGGGCGCTTGACCTGGGAAAACCGAGAAGAAGGGCTGCGTACGTTGGGTCGGGTCGAGGAAGCGAGCGAGTTTAATAATGTGATTGTTGCCGATGTCAAAGGCGCCCCGGTGCGCATCAAAGATGTCGGTTATGCGCTCGATGGCGAAGAAGAGGCCCGCACTTTGTCGCGGTTGGATGGGGAGAACGCCGTGGCCCTCTTGATTCGTAAACAATCGGGCACGAACACGGTGGAAGTGGTGGACCGCGTCCTGGCGAGGCTTGAAGACATCAAGAAAACCCTGCCGCAGGACATCCGCTTCCAGGTGGTGCGCGATCAGTCGCGGTTTATCCGCCGCTCCATGCAGGAAGTGCAAGAACATTTGCTGCTCGGCGGCTTTCTTGCGGCGCTCGTTGTCCTGTTCTTTATTCGCAACTGGCGCAGCGCGTTGATCACGGCGGTTTCTATTCCGTCATCAATCATCGCCACGTTTACCCTCATTCGCTACATGGGCTTTACCCTCAACAACATGACAATGATGGCGTTGTCGCTCTCGACCGGCATTGTCATTGATGACGCGATTATTGTGCTGGAAAACATCTTTCGCCACATGGAAGAAGAGCAACGCTCGGCGTGGGACGCCGCCATAGAAGGCACGAAGGAAATCGCTTTGGCGGTGATGGCGACGACGTTGTCTCTGGTGGTGATCTTCCTGCCGGTGGCGTTCATGGGCGCGGTGGTCGGCCGCTTCTTTTATAGCTTTGGAATGACCATGACCTTTGCCATTCTGGTGTCATTGGTGGTGGCTTTTACCCTAGTGCCGATGTTGTGCTCACGTTTCCTCAAAGTGTCATCGCATCACCAAGTTGCACGCGAATCGCAAGCCTATGCGGCTTTAGAGCGCGGCTATGAGCAGGTATTGACATGGTGCTTGCGCCATCGCTTCGTGACTCTGTTTGGGGCGGTCCTGATTTTCTGCTCATTGTTTCCTTTGTTACGCATCACCAAAGTCGAAGTCTTTCAGGATGACGACATGAGCGAGTTTGAAGTGATCGCTGAAATGCCGCCGGGGGCGTCGTTGGAGCGCAGTGATGTGCTGTTACAGAAGATTGAAGCCGATCTGCGGCAGATTCCTGAAGTCGTGCATTTGTTCACGACCGTGGGAGTGCGTGGCCAATACATCAGCAACGTGACCGATGCGTCGATTTATGTAGGACTCTCGCATCTCTCGCAGCGGATGCGCTCGCAGATGGCGATCATGCAAGAGGTGCGCGCGTTATTGAAAAAGTATCCAGACATCCGCTTAAGCGTGCAAATTCTGGGCACGATCCAAGGCGGCGGATTCCGTCAGACGCCGTTTAATTTACTGATCAGAGGGCCGGACCTTAACGTCTTGGACCAAGCGGCGACCGCGCTGATTCAGCAGTTGTCGGCTATTCCAGGTTTTGTCGATGTAGACACAGGGCAAGCCCTGCGCCACCCGGAGGTGCAGGTGCAGATCGATCGAAAGAAAGCATCCGACTTAGGCGTGCGAGTAGAAGATGTGGCTGCGGCGTTGCGCACCCAGGTAGGAGGGGAGCGCATCTCCTTTTATCGCGAGGGAGGTGAGCAATATAACGTGCGGCTGCGGCTGCGACCCGAGGCGCGTAAAGATAGCGCCACGGTGGCGGAATTGATGGTTCCGGCGGGTAATGGCGAGCTGGTGCGTTTGAGCAACGTCACCTCTCTCGTCACAGGCAAGAGTCCAGCGCAAATTGATCGTTACGCGCAAGAGCGACAAGTCACTGTGGTGTCGAATCTACATAACAAATCGTTAGGCGAGGCCATGCTCCAGGGTAACGCTGGGGCAAAAGCACTCAATCTTGGACCAGAGTACGCCACGGCGTATCTGGGGCGCGGAAAGATTATGATCGAGGCGTTGCAGAATTTTGCCATCGCGTTCGTCTTAAGTTTGGTCTTCATTTACATCGTGCTTGCGGCGCAGTTTGAAAGTTTCATCCATCCTGTCACCATTATGGTCTCGATGTTTTTAAGTTTGCCGTTCGGGGTCTTGAGCCTCATTCTGACAGATAACCCTTTGAGCATTTATAGCATCCTCGGCGTTTTTCTCTTGATGGGCGTGGTGAAGAAAAACGCCATCCTGCAAGTGGATTACACGAACCATCTCCGGGCGCAAGGAATGACGCGCCACGAGGCGCAATTGACGGCAGACCGGGTGCGGCTGCGCCCTATCCTCATGACCACGTTGACAATTATCGCAGGCATGTTGCCGATTGCACTGGGGCGTGGCGACGGAGCCGCCTCACGCGCCTCGCTGGCCACCGTGGTGGTGGGAGGGCAAGCCCTGTGTCTCCTAATCACGCTGTTGGTGACTCCGGTGGTGTATTCTTTCTTTGATGATTTTCGTGGACTGCGATTTTCACATTTTCTCTTTGGTCGATGGATGCCTTGGCTGCGTGCACGAACGGCAGCGGTCTCTGTCGTGTTGATAGGACTGATGCGCGCGATGCTTCGATCATGAGAGAAGCGGGCCCTGTCTCGCTTCGCCATGAGTAAATGCGCTAGCATGGAAAAAATCGCCGTGTTGTAGGGATCAAGAGTTGAGGTAAATCGGAGATGAATATGACCGCTCGATTCTCTTGGCGATGGATGGTGAGTAATTTGATAATCTTGACCGTGACGACAAGCGAAGCGTTCGCGCACTCGATCGTAGAGATTCGTCAGAACCCCAGCGCATTTGATCAGCAAACCGTCACGGTGACGGGGGAAGTGGCGAATGTCGTGACTCGGTATGGAGACGCGTCCTATACGACCTTCGACCTGGTGAATGACAAAGGCGCCACTCTCTCGATCCTGGTTTCCCAAACACCGAAATGTCTGCAAGGAGACGTATGCCGTGTGAGCGGCTTGTTTGTTGCGGAGAAAAATGTCGTCCTTCCAGAGAAAGTTGAACGTGTTTCGGAGGCTGGGTACGAAGAGGCTGGGGTGTTGTTTCGCCGGGTCCGAGCAGGAAGGAGCAGAAGGAGAGGGGGAACTGGAAGTGGGAACAATACAGGAGGGGCGACAAGCGGACAGGCCCCAGGGACTCCGAACGTACCGACTGGAATCTTGCCGCGAGGCATGTATCTGCCGCAGTGATCTCGCGCTGAACACAATGACGGAGAGTGTCGTCTAAAGTCCAGAGGAGAATAGTTACCATGAAGGAGAATATGTACCGAGAAAAAGCGATGATGCTCGGGAGTATCGTTGCGCTTGTCCTCTGTCTCTGGAGCCTAGGAAGCGAGGCCGAAGCTCGTGTAGGTGGAGGAGGATCGTTCGGCAGCCGGGGATCGCGCAGTTTTTCCGCGCCCGCACGGCCATCTTCTCCCGGATCTAGCAGCATGTTTGGCAACCGTGAAAGTTCGCCCTCTTCTTCCTTTGCTCGCCCGTCTACCCCGCGCCCCGAGGAACCCTATTCGCGTCCGATGCCCTATTCGCAGCCAGCGCCTTCTGGTGGAAGCAGTTTCTGGCGCGGCGTCGCAGGTGGATTTGTCGGCGGTATGGTGGGAAACATGTTGTTTCGCTCACTAGGTTTCGCCAGCCCCAGCCCATATTATGGCGGCGGCTATGGCGGCGGCTATGGTGGAGGTTACGGTGGACCAGGACTATTTGACTTATTATTGCTTGGCGGATTAGCGTATCTTGCCTATCGCTGGATCTCCCGCCGTTCCTCGTTCGCCGGTGGGGACTACTCTGGAGCTGGGTATGCGGGAGAATATCGGCAAGATTGGCCATCTGAACGTCCGGTGCGACAAGATAATGTGATTGCTCTGCCCCCGGTCCAGGAGCGTGAGGTTAATCGCGGCGTTGAGCAAATTCGTGTGCTTGATCACAATTTCGACCCCCAACGGTTTTGCGATCAGGCCATGGACTTTTTCTTTCGCTTGCAGGCGGCGTGGTCAGCTCGTGACGTGAGCCCCATTCGTGGACAGCTAACAGATGAGGTTGCGGCGAAGCTCCAGAACGATGTCGAGCGGTTACAACGCGAGCACCTGCTCAATCATGTGGAGAATATCGCTGTACGCACGTGTGAAATTTCTGAGGCATGGCAAGAAAGTGGACAGGATTTTGCCACGGTATACTTCTATGCCAACTGTCTTGATTACGACATCAACGACTCGACCGGAGATGTCGTACGCGGCAGCAAAACCGAGCCAAGCAAGTTTGAGGAGTTCTGGACCTTCACGCGCCCTGCCGGCAACGGTGAATGGAAGTTGTCAGCAATTACGCAAGCCTAATGTGATCTGCGCGCGCAGGGCAGCCGAAGCCCGCGCCGCCCAAGCCGAGACCGAGCTGGCGCGTTTGCCGTCATAAGAAGAGGCGCGGGGCGCCTCGCCTCTTGCGTTATTTGCTCATGTGAATATTGTTAACCGACCAGTACGTCTTTCGCGTGAATCGTATCGAGGTATTCACGGACGGCCTGGATTTTCCCGTCACGGACTTCAATCAGGAAGTGGTATTGGTTGTTATAGACTTTCCCGTTTGCATGCTCACCGTATGACTCGGCTTCAACCGCGACGCGATCGCCTTCTGCCGTGACGCCCTTTGGCGTTAAACGCAACCCTTTAGGCATAACCGCGCCGATGCCTTGAAGCAGTTGCGTAAATTCGGCTTTGGTTTTTGTGCCGGCTAAAGCAAAGGTCTCTGGCCGGCCCATGACAGTCCATGTCGCGGTGTCCGACATTTGACCTAGGGCCTCTGCTGCTTTGCCAGCGGAAAAATTCTCAAAGAAGCTGAGAACAATCTTCTTGTTATCTGCTGCGCTCATATCTGCCTCCTTTGCGCACTTGCATTAGCGCGCGGTTAGGGTTTGTCCTCCGATTTATAGTACACTCGCTTGAAGAAGCAAGAGATCAGCAAACACGGATTCCTCTTGACTCTCCGACTCGGTACGATATGAAACTGCGAGGTTCATAATACGAACCCGACGATAACATTCATCGATAAGGAGCATTACTTTATGAGGCCGATGCCGAAGACGACACGCACCATCCATTCGGGCGTGATCGATGCCGACGGACACATCAATGAGCCCCATGATCTATGGGTAAACTATATTGACCCGCAATTTCGCGACCGCGCTATTTGCATGGGGAGAGATACCGATGGGAGAGAGCGGATGCAAATTGACGGGAGACCTGCACGTTATCTCACTGCGGAACTCTTGACTCGTGGACGGACTATGGGGTTCACCTTCGAAGAGCGAGAGAAGTATCTCGACGTCCCTTACAAAGACACTATCCCATTTGGCGGCAATGACCCGAAAGAACGTGTGCAGCTACTTGACATGGAAGGATTAGACAAAGCGGTTATCTACCCGACGCTTTCGCTGGAATGGGAGAGCGAAGTAGAGGACCCCGCCTTGGCGATGGCGTATTGCCGCGCCTACAACCGCTGGGTGGTGGATTTCTGCTCCGATTCCCAGGGGCGCCTCGTCCCAATCGCCCACATCTCTTTGGCTGATAGCGCTGCGGCAACACAAGAAGTTGAACGCGTGGCGAAAGCCGGCTGTAAAGGCGTGTTTGTTGCGCCCTATACTCTTACTGACAAAGCGCATGCACACCCCGACTACGATTCTTTCTGGTCAGCGGCGCAAGACCTCGGCTTACCCGTAGCGATTCATCCCGTGGCTGAGCCGCCCAAGCGGCGCGTGTACCAACGATTTCGTGAACTGGCCAAATGGGGTGAGTGGTGGTACGACGTACTGGGGGGGCAGGGCCCACAACAAGCCTTCCTCGGGCTGTTTCAGTATGGGTTATTTGACCGTTTCCCCAAAGTGAAAGTGGTGATGTTGGAATCGGGCGCGGGCTGGATTGGTCATATGATCGATCGTATGGACGCGGCGTATATTACGGCGCTCGGCAAGAGCGTGCCGCTCAAAGAGAAACCGAGTTTCTATTTCCAACGACAGTGCTGGATTTCCGCAGACCCTGATGAAACGGCGGTGGCGCATATCATCGAACATGTCGGTAAAGATAAATTCTTTTGGGCGACGGATTATCCGCATGACGATCACACGCAAGACTATATGGCTGACCTCGATAAACTGGTCGCGCAGCTTCCCGAGCACGCGAGACGCGGAATTCTTGGAGACAATGTTGCCCAAGTGTACGGACTCAATAGTTAGAGAGTCCCTAAAAAGAACGAAAGGAGTGTAGGCATGTCCACATTACCTCATCTCAATCACAACAATATCATCGACGCCGACGGTCATATTTTGGAGCCGCCTGACACTTGGGAAAAATATATCGACCCGCAGTATCGAGATCGCGCGATCCGTGTCCGGGTCAACGATGACGACCAAGAGTATCTGGAAATTGGCGGGCGTCCCTCGAAGTTCTTCAACCTGAAAACTTTCACGCTGCTTGGCGGTATGGGACGCGACACCGAGGAAATTACCGCCTCGATGAAGCTCACCTATAAGGATGCCGCCCCGTTTGGTTCTATGTTCCCGAAAGAACGGGTGGAGTTGCTCGACCGCGAAGGGCTCCGGGCTTCGATTCTCTACCCCAGTATCGGGCTCACGTGGGAATGCGAAACCGAAGACCCCGGTTTGTCATTGGCGTATGCCAGAGCGTACAACCGCTGGATCGTCGACTTTTGTTCGGACTACAAAGAGCGCTTGATCCCTATCGCGCATATCTCGCTGGCTGATGGACAGGCTGCCGCCGACGAGCTGGAGCGCTCGGTGAAAGCCGGCTGCAAGGGCGCCTTTGTGGCGCCGTTTACGCTCACCATGAAAGCCCACGCCCATCCCGATCATGATCCCTTCTGGGCCAAGGCGCAGGAACTCGGCGTGCCGGTGGGTATTCACCCGATGGCCGAGCATCCGTCCAAGCGCGTCTACCAACGCTTCAAAGATATGAAGTGGGCGGATTGGTATCACAACGTTTTGGGAGGGCAGGGGCCACAGCAGGCGCTGTTCGCCTTGTTCCAATACGGCTTGTTTGAGAAGTTTCCCACCGTCAAAGTCGTGTTGCTGGAATCCGGTGCAGGGTGGATTGGCGCTTTGCTTGACAGAATGGACACCACATTTGAAACTGCCCTCGGCAAAAGCGTCCTATTGAAAGAAAAACCCAGCTACTATTTCAAGCGCCAATGTTGGATCTCCGGCGATCCCGACGAAAAGGCGCTGGCGCATATTGTCGATCATGTCGGCAACGACAAATTTTTCTGGGCCACGGATTTTCCGCATTTCGACCATCCCGGCAATTATCTGGAGGCGCTCGACAACTTAGTGTCATCGCTGTCCGATGTCGCTCGCAAAAATCTGCTGGGCGACAGTGTTGCCAAGGTGTACGGGTTGCATTAGCATCTGATTGGTCTTGCGACTTGCACTCTCAAAGGCGCGGTATGCTGCGCCTTTTTTGCTCGTGAAAAAGGAGGACGACCATGCTGGAAACACTTGCCTATGGCTATGGTTTGCTCGAAGGCCCGCGCGTTGATGACGGGGACAATCTGTATTTTAGCGACGTGCCCAACGGCGGCGTCTATCGTCGCTCGCCGAATGGCGAAGTGACCACTGCCGTGCCGAAACGACGCGGGGTCGGCGGCATCGCTTTGCACGCCGACGGCGGCTTAGTCGTCGGCGGGAAGAACATCTGTCATGTCAAAGACGGCGCCACTCGCATTCTCTTTCAAGGCGCCGATATTCCCGGCTTTAATGATCTCTTCACTGATAGCGCCGGTCGCGTGTATGTCGGGACTCTACGGTCCGACCCTTTCAAAGAAGGCGTCCGCACTCCCGGTGAATTGTGGCGTATTGATAGTGAAGGCAAAGCTACGCAAATGTATGGCAATGTAGGGCTGACGAACGGCATCGGTTTTTCTCCGGGCGAGAAAATGCTTTATCATGCGGATAGCGCCGGTCCGCATCTCATCGTGCATGATGTGGCCGCTGACGGTACGATGCACAACCGTCGGGCGATCGCGCAAATGTCCGACGGGACGATTCCGGATGGCATTTGTGTTGATGAAGCCGGCTGCATTTGGGTGGCGGTCTATGGTGGTCGTTGTGCGGCGCGGTATACGCCAGAGGGCAAACTCGACCAGAAAATTGACGTGCCCGCCAAAGCGGTCACGAGCGTTTGTTTCGGCGGCAAAGATCGTCGCGATCTGTACATTGTCACAGCGGATAACACTGAGGACCCAGCTCGCAAAGGCACGGTCTTTCGCACGCGCGTTGCCGTAGCTGGCGTACCTGTGCCGCCGGCGCGTATTTAACGTGAGGCGGAATGACGGAGAACAAACTGGGGAATCCTTGGGAGTTCATTCCCCATTCCGCGTTCCGCATTTTTTCGCGCCCACCTACTGACGAAACGCGGGATTTCGCGTAAAAGTGAGCTGACCTCAGAGTAAGGAGGATATCCCTTATGCAACCACGTGGATTGCGTAGCAGCATCACTACCCAAGGCCGCCGCATGGCTGGCGCTCGCTCGTTGTGGCGGGCGACCGGCATGAAGACCGAGGATTTTCGTAAACCGATTATCGCCATTGCTAATTCGTTTACCCAGTTCGTGCCTGGCCACGTTCACTTGCATAATGTTGGTCAGCGCGTGAAAGAGATCGTTGACGCCAACGGGGGTTTCGGTGTGGAGTTCAACACGATCGCGGTGGATGACGGGATCGCGATGGGCCACGACGGCATGCTCTACTCGCTGCCGAGCCGTGAACTCATCGCTGACAGCGTGGAGTACATGGTGCAAGCCCACGTTGCCGACGCCATGATCTGCATTTCTAATTGTGACAAGATTACGCCGGGCATGCTGCTTGCAGCCATGCGCCTCAATATCCCGACGATCTTCGTCTCGGGCGGACCGATGGAAGCTGGCAAAACGGAACTGTCCACCGGTCTCGCGAAACTGGATTTAGTGGACGCGATGATCGGCGCGGGTAACGATGCGATCAGCGATGAAGATGTGCAGAAGATGGAAGAGGAAGCCTGTCCCACCTGCGGCTCGTGCTCAGGCATGTTTACCGCCAACAGCATGAACTGTCTCAATGAAGCTGTCGGCTTAGCCCTACCAGGCAATGGCACGATCCTCGCCACACATGCACTGCGTTGGGAACTCTTCGAGCGCGCCGCCAAACGTATCGTAGAGATGGCTAAAGCCTATTACTTGCAAGGAGACGAGTCGGTGCTGCCCCGTAGTATCGCCACCTTCGAGGCATTTGAGAACGCCATTACTTTGGATATCGCAATGGGCGGCTCGACCAATACGGTTCTCCATTTGCTAGCGGCGGCGCAAGAGGCTGAAGTGAATTTCACGATGGCGGATATCGATCGCTTATCGCGGCAGGTGCCGTGCATCTGCAAGCTCGCGCCTGCGTCGAACAAATATCACATTGAGGACTGCGCTCGGGCTGGCGGCATCTTTACGATTTTGGGTGAGCTGGAGCGCGCCGGGAAGATTCATACGAACGCATTATCCGTGAGCGGCGAGACCATCGGTGAGACGATCGCCAAGAACGACATCCGACGGGACAGCCCGGACGATTTTGCCCGCCGTCGCAGCCTAGCGGCGCCGGGGAACGTACGCACGAAAGAGGCGTTTTCACAAAATAAACAGTTTGATACCGCCGATCGCGACTCGATTAATGGCTGCATTCGTGTGGTGGAGTTTGCCTATAGCAAAGATGGCGGGTTGGCGGTGCTCTACGGCAACGTTGCGAAAGAGGGTTGCATTGTCAAAACCGCTGGCGTAGATGAGTCAATTTGGGTGATGGAAGGTCCGGCCCGCATCTTTGAATCGCAAGAAGCCGCGTGCATCGGCATTCTCGGCAATCAACTCAAACCGGGAGATGTTGTGGTGATCCGCTACGAAGGCCCACGTGGTGGGCCAGGGATGCAGGAGATGTTGTATCCGACCTCCTACATCAAGTCGAAGCAGCTGGGCTCCAAATGCGCGTTATTGACCGACGGACGTTTCAGCGGCGGCACCAGCGGGTTATCAATCGGCCATGTTTCGCCCGAAGCGGCGGAAGGCGGCGAGATCGCTTTGATTGAAGAAGGCGACATGATTCGCATCGACATTCCCAATCGGGCGATTAACGTGTTGGTGTCGGACGAAGAACTCACGGCGCGCCGGAAGAAAATGGAAACCAAGGGCAAAGACGCCTACAAGCCGCTCAAACGGCAGCGTCCTGTGTCTGCGGCATTGCGTGCGTATGCTGCGCTGACGACAAGCGCCGCCCGTGGGGCCGTTCGGGATGTGACGCAGGCCGAGCACGCGAAATAAAGAGACGCAAACTTGCAAAAACAGTTGCTGAGGTAAAGGGGAAAAGAATGGAAACACGTTCGGTGGGCGCTTCTGGTCTCAAGGCTAGTGTGGTGGGATTAGGGTGCAATAACTTCGGGATGAAGATCGATTTAGAGACGACGCGCGCCGTGCTCAATGCGGCGCTTGATGCAGGCGTGACGTTTTGGGACACCGCTGATATGTACGGGGGCACGAAATCCGAAACCTTCATCGGTCAGATCCTCGGGGCTCGTCGTAAAGAAGTGACATTGGCGACCAAATTTGGCGGTATCGCCTTCATGAGTAAAAAAGGCGAACGCTGGGGCGCGCGGGAGTATATCACCTCGTGTGTCGAAGCGAGCCTGCGACGGCTGCAAACCGATTGGGTCGATCTGTACCAGATGCATTACCCTGATCCGCAGACGCCAATTGAGGAAACTCTTGGTGTATTGAACGACCTGGTCAAACAAGGGAAGGTGCGGGCCATCGGCTGCTCGAACTTCACCTCGGCTATGATTGCCGATGCGGACACACAGGCGAACAAACTAAAGGGCCCTCACTTTGCGACCGCGCAAAATGAGTGGAGCATCCTGAAGCGCGATATCGAACGTGACGCCATTCCGGCCTGCGAGCAGTATGGTCTGGGGCAATTGCCGTATTTCCCGCTGGCCAATGGACTGCTCACCGGCAAATATAAACGCGGGGAAGGATTTGCCGCTGGCACTCGCTTGGCGACTTTCACCTTTGCCCAGGGCATGGCGACGGACGTGAATTTTTCGCGGATTGAAGCACTCCAAGCCTACGCGGAAAAACGCGGGCACACGCTACTGGAACTGGCCTTTTCCTGGCTAGCGGCGCAACCCTCTGTGACTTCCGTCATTGCCGGGGCCACCACTCCTGAGCAAGTGCGCGCGAATGCGAAAGCGATGAATTGGAAGATGTCTGCGCAAGAAGTCGCGGACATCAGCGCGCTTGCGCCGTTGGCCCCGGCGTAAAGCGGGAGTCAGTAGGACAAAGAAAAGAGACAGAGATCGTCCGGCCTCTCTGTCTCTTGCTCGCGTCATGGGACGAGAAGGGAGCCCTGGAGTTCGAAGTTGATCGTGCCCGCTACCGCCGTGCCCCCTAGTCCAACAACCAAGCCCACGACTGTGCCGTGGGTTTCCCACGAGCCGGAGGCTCCTGCGAACCGTTTGGTGCTGCCCCGACTTAAAAACACGCCTCTGTTGATAAACTTCCCGGTCCCCTGCAAGGGATCAACGCATAGAACCGAGAAGGTTGGCGCCAGCACTAAAATACTTTCGTCTCGGAAGCGGTTAATCCCTACGCCATTGACGAGAGTGAATTCAAGCGTTCCCGCTGCGCATTCTCCGGTTGGCGTATCACCGGGCCCCAATGGTCGGAATTCGCCCAACGTTTCCCCTGTCATCCGTCCGACGCTTGTGTCTCCGCTTAACAAGGACAACGTTGCAGGGATCGTATCGCCATTGGTATCGATCGCCGTGTTATGAAAGGAACCGGCGCTCCGTTCGAGATACTGAATTGTTTTCGCTTCCACCTGACCAACAGCGAGCAACGACAACCCTGCTATACATGACGCCGCCAAAGTCTTGAGTTGTTTCATCGCGGGCCTCCTGTGAATGAAGATGAGGGCAACCCTAGTGGAATGTGTGTTCGTAGTCATGCAAAAAGGGTGTAATTTGCGTGTAATTTGCGTGTGAACGGAGCAGCGCATGTCGCTAGCGACTTGCATAGACTTTCCCCCTTTCCAGTTGAACGTGACTGATGAGCAACTGTGGCGCATCACGGCTCAGGGCGCCGAAGCCATACGGTTGAGGCCGAAAACCTTCGCCGTGCTTCGGTATCTGCTTGAGCGCAACCAACAGTTAGTGACAAAGCATCAGCTTTTTGAGGCGTTGTGGCCTGGCACGTGGGTGACAGACTCCGCCCTCAAGAGCTGTGTGCGAGAACTGCGCGAGGTGCTCAACGATCAGGTACAAACTCCTCGGTTCATAGAAACTGTTCATCGACGCGGCTACCGCTTTATTGCCCCTGTTTCCACCCAACCGGTTTCAAGTTCCAGGTTTCAAGTTCCAAGGGTGCAGGTGAGGGATGCAAGTCCGCGACTTGGAACTTTGAGCGTGGAATATGGAACTTCTTTGGTGGGCCGAGAGGCGGAACTCTCTCAACTGCACCGCTGGTTCGGTCACGCGTTGAATGGTGAACGCCAGCTCGTGTTCATCACTGGTGAGCCGGGCATTGGCAAGACGACCATGGCGGACGCGTTCCTTCAAGGTCTAGAGTCTAGCGTCCAGCGTCTAGCGTCGGAAAGGCAAGCTCCAGCTGTAACTGCTCAGACGCCAGGCCCTAGACGCCAGACACTAGACGCTCGCCCGTGGATTGGTCGGGGTCAGTGTGTCGAGCACTACGGCGCCGGTGAGCCGTATCGGCCTATCTTCGAGGCGCTGGGGCGATTGTGTCGAGGACCAGAAGCACAATCGCTCATTGACATTCTGAGCCAACACGCCCCAACCTGGCTCGCCCAAATGCCCTCCCTGCTTACGGCTGCTGCTTTGGAGAGACTCCAACACAAAGTTCAAGGAACAACCCGAGCTCGCATGCTGCGCGAGATGGCGGAGGCGCTGGAGGAGGTCGCCAAGGATCGTCCGCTGATCCTTGTCCTTGAGGATTTGCACTGGAGCGACCACTCGACGCTGGAACTGCTTGCCCTTCTGGCGCGACGCCGTGAATACGCCTGTATGATGGTCCTGGTCACGTATCGTCCCGCTGATGTCGTGGTGAATGGACATCCGCTCGGAAAAGTCTGCGATGAACTACAACTGCATGGCTATAGCCAGACGTTGCCGTTGAGCTTCTTGACTCGCCTAGAGACCGAGACTTATTTGGCCCGACGATTTCCAGAAAATGTTTTCCCTCGCAAACTGACGGATCTCATTCACCAACGCACCGAAGGCAATCCACTCTTTATGGTGAGTATGGTAGATGACCTTGTCCAGCGCTCTCGGATCATCCAGAGCGACGGTCGTTGGACGTTGCTATCATCAAGTGAAAAAGAGTTGACAATTCCAGAAAGTCTTATCCACACCCTCGCCCGGCAGATTGAAGATCTTGACGACATTGAACAGCAGATTTTAGAAACCGCGAGTGTCATTGGCTCTGAGTTCTCTTCCACGGCCATCGCGGCAGCGTTGGCGGAAGATGTTGAAAAAATTGAAAAGGCGTGCGATGCGTTGGTGAGACAGGGACGTTTCTTACAAGCCTGCGAGCCTGCGGAGTGGTCGGATGAAGCTACGGCGGGCTACCGCTTCGTCCATGCTTTGTATCGGGACATGTTGTACGGCCGCATCGCAGTGAGCAAACGCATCCGGTTACATGGTCGGATTGGCGCGTGTCAGGAAACAACCTACGCAGAACGGGCAAAAGAAATGGCTAGCGAGCTGGCGTTACACTTCGAGTGTGGACGCGAGTACCCGCGCGCCGTGTACTATCATCAGAAGGCGGCGGAAAATGCTTTGCGACGGAGCGCGCACCATGAGGCTTTGGGGCATTTGGATGCAGGACTGCAATTGTTGAAAAAATTGCCGGCATCCGAGGAACGGGACGAACGTGAACTCGCGCTTTACATGACCCGGGCCGCTCCTCTTGGCATGGTGCACGGCTATGGCTCCCCGGCTGTCGAAGAAGCTTATGCACGCGCGCGAACGTTGGCTCAACGGGTCAACCAAACTCCGCGACTGTTTCCTGCATTGGCTGGCCTTGCCAGCGTGGCACATATGCGAGGACGCTTACGTGAGGCCCATACTCTCGAAGAGCAACTCCTCAGACTTGCTCACAGCGTTGCCAACAAAACCTTTTGTGTGTGGGCTCATGTTCTGCATGGGGTGACGAGGTACAATCGCGGTCAGTTCACCAGCGCCCGCGTCCAGCTCGAAACTGGGCTCCAATCGTACGATCTACGCCAGCATAATCCCCGAGCGTCCGGGGGGAGAGAAGACCCAGGCATTCTTGGCCTGACTACATTGGCTTCAATCTTGTGGTTGCTTGGCTATCCGCACCAGGCTCAACAAACATTGCATTCTGCGCGGTCAGTCGCTGAGCAGTCCGCTGACCCACTGAGCCGTGCAATGGTTCTCGGTCAAACGGCCGTGCTGCATCAGCGGAGACGGGAAGGGCGAGCTGCTTTAGATGCGGCTGACGCGTTTCTTACGTTATCGCAAGAGCAGGGCTTTTCGTTTCGTGCGGCGACGGGGCTCATCTATCGCGGATGGGCTTTGGTGGAGTGTGGAAAAGGGAGTGAGGGGATCGAACAAATTCGGACTGGTCTTGCGGTGGTAGAAGAGTCGGGGGCAATCCTGGCGCGTCCGTATTATCTGGCGCTACTCAGCGAGGCGTATGCAAACGCTGGTCGCGTGGAAGAGGCGTTGCACGTGTTGAAAAACGCCTTTACCTTTATGAAAGCGAGCGATGAGCGATTTTACGAGGCCGAACTGTGGCGGCTGAAAGGAGAGTTTCTGCTGAAGGGGATAAGCGGCCAAAGTCGCGGAAGTCGTGAAAAGAGCACTAACCCTTGACGGAGGTGTTGTCGAGGAGATAATCCTTCAAAGGGAGAAAGTTGGTTATTCATGTCCGCAAACAGATACGCGCAAACAAAAGGAGGGCGTATGGATTCTCAACAATGTATCGTAGAACCGGCTGCCGTGCCGTGGAAAACGCTCGCGCTTGACGGCGGTGGCGAAACGCAATTGCAGATGTACCTCAAAGGCGCCGATGGCGGACCTGAAGCGATTCGCGCCCGTATCTCTGAGGGTTATGAGGTGGAGCCACACTTCCATCTCGCTGCTCAGTTTCAGCTTTTGTTGGAAGGGTCAATGCAGTTTCCGACGTTTCGCCTCGATGCTCCCGCCGTGCATTACACCGAACACAACGTGCCGTATGGTCCGTTTGTGGTGAGCAAGGACCACGAGATGTTCGTGCTGCATACCAAGCCCGGTGGTGTGGTGATGATGCGCGATAAAGAGCGTCGTCGACAAGCCAACACACGTGGGCGCGAGCTGACCTGTTGCGCACACGAAGTGGAGTGGGAACCGCTGCCTGAACATCCTGGCGCTCGCCGCAAAGTGTTGATTCCCGAGAATGCTGGCCCGTCGGCGCAGATCATTGAGTGTCCGCCGGGGATGACGCTTGCCGCCGGAGCCCCGACGTATGGACGTTACGAGGTAGTCCTGAGCGGCTCTGCCTCGGTAGGCGAGCGGCAATTGGCCGCAAAGAGCTTACGGTTTGTAGGACCAGGGGAAGAGGCTCCGCCGCTCAGGTGTGGCGCCGAAGGAGCGACGTTGATCGTGTTGATGTACGATCAGGACGCGGCGGAAAGTTACGGCGGCAGTACGGAAGAGGCGATTGCGCGGATGGAGAAGTAGGCTGCACAAGGGAGAGAAGAGTCGGCATGCAGAAGTTCCGTTTAGGACCAGCGGCGCATGAAGAGCCGATCGTGTTTGGGGCTCAAGGGCCTGCGTATTCATGGTTGCGCGTCAGTGAATGGATTGCGTACATGAAAGAGCAACGCATCCGTCGTGTTTGCTGCTTGCTGCATGACGACCAGCTCAAGGCGTACAAAGTAGACTTGTTAGGTGTGTATGGTAAAGAGTTTGGCTCCGACAACGTCTGTTGGGCTCCCATTCCTGATTATCATCTGTGTGATGTTGGGCTGCTGAAAGCACGGATTTTACCGTTCTTGAAAGAGGCGGCTCAGAGAAGCGAACCTGTAGTGGTGCATTGCCAAGGTGGGCGCGGACGGGCGGGCCATATCTTAGCGGCGTGGTTGGTCTTTGGTCGAGGCTTTGCCGTGGAGGATGCGGTGGCGGCGGTGAAAGTCATGGGTCGCAATCCACATGAGGCCGCCGACTGGGGCAACGCGAAGCCCGAAGATCTCTACGTGTTGCTGGAAGCTTGCCAAGAGGGGCCAATTGTTTAATACTCATTTCACATTCAAGAGAGACGTTAACTCTTGACAACCCTGCACATCATGCTTCATGGTGAGGGTAACGAAAACGAAACTATAAGGAGGTAGATATGGCTGATTTCGATGTGGTCATCAAAGGTGGTACGGTCGTCGATGGAACGCGCGTGCCCCGGTACAAAGCTGATATTGGCGTGAAGAATGGGAAGATCGCCAAGATCGGTCGCATTAACAGCAGCGACGCGAAAAAAGTGTTGGACGCGCACGGCTTGATTGTCGCCCCCGGCGGCATTGATCTCCACACCCACTATGACGCCCAGATCCACTGGGACCCGTACTTGACAATTTCAAGCTGGCACGGGGTGACCTCCATTACAATGGGGAACTGTGGCTTCGGCTTTGCTCCGCTGCATCCGCAGGACGCCGAGCGCGCGATGTTGGCGCTCTCCCGTAATGAGGCGATTCCGCTCGAACCGATGAAGGTTTCGATGGACTTCAAATGGTCGACCTTCCCGCAATACATGGATCGTCTCGAACGTCTGCCGATGGGCATCAACGTTTCGCATCTGTTCCCGATTTCGCCAGCGGTAGCCTACGTGCTGGGCAGTTTTGCCGAAGCGAAGACTCGTCTCCCCAATGAAAAGGAAACGGCTGAGGTCGCGCGTTTACTGCACGAGGCGATGAATGCCGGCGCAGTGGGGTGGGCGGCGCAGCAGTTGGTCCCGGGTGGTTCGTCTGCGGTCCAATGCGACTATGACGGCAGCCCGATGATTTCCGACATGCTGCCTGACAGTTTTTATGTGACGATGGCGAAAGCCCTGGGCGAGCGGGGCACGGGCTGCATCCAGTTCACGCGTTCCAGCGTCGGCGTTGATGATCCGCGCGCCGGCATGCACAACGACTTCGATTTCAACGCGCTCTTATCCGAAGAGAGCGGTCGCCCGGTGTTGTTCAACGCGATTGCGGTGAATGACAAGCTTCCTTATATCTATCGCGCCCAGTTCCGCTGGCTCGCCGAAGCTAATAAGCAAGGGAAGCCGGTATTTGGGCAGGCTGCGACTGCACGAGCGGCGAACTATATCACCTTCGAGGACTGGAACCTCTATGACAGCAACCAGAACTGGCGGGAGGCGACCACGGGAACGGTAGAAGAGAAAAGGGTCAAGCTCGCCAACCCGCGCATCCGGGCGGCCCTGCGCGAGGATTACGATTCAGGCTCCACCAAGTCGCTTGATTTCCTGTTCGGAGAGCTGACGGAGTTTATCGTCCATCAGGTGCAGCGTGCGGACCTGAAAAAATACGAGGGCTTGTCTGTCGGCCAGATCGCTGCGCAGGAGCACAAGCACCCGGTCGACGCTATGCTCGATCTCTCCGTCGCGGACGAGCTCAAAACCATCTGGCAGGGACCCATTGTCAACAACGACGTGGAAAACTATCGTGAGATCATGGCCTCGCCGTACACGCTCCCTGGCGTGTCCGACGGCGGCGCACACATCAAGTTCATCACCCCGGGCACCTATTCCACCGATATGCTGACCTGGATGGTGCGGGACTCCGGCATTTTGTCGCTCGAAGAAGCCCACTATCGCCTTAGCTACTTGACGGCGTGGGCGGGCGGCATCACGGACCGTGGCTGTCTGCGTGAAGGCCTGGCGGCGGATATCATTGTTTACGATTTTGACAACCTCAAGATCCTGCCGCCGGAAGTGGCGCATGACCTGCCTGCGGGCGAATGGCGCCGTGTTCAGAAAGCCGAAGGATATCGCTGGGTCATGGTCAATGGTGAAGTGACCTTTGAAGACGGTAAGTGCACAGGCGCGATCTCTGGCCGCTTGCTGCGCAGTGGACGGGCGCTCTAAGCCTCTCGTCTAAGCGTCTTCCTATCTCTGGGGCGACCGGTTGGTCGCCCCTTTAATTTTCATCTGCCGCCGCTCGGAGAGTGGCAATCCGCTCGTGGTACAGCAACAAGTCATCGTACAATCCCATCCATTCCATCACATCTCCAGCGTCGCCTAGTTCACCGGCTAAAAAGCGTTGATGTCCTTCTTCCGACGTCATGCCATATTGCCGCTCAAAGGGTTCTAGTTCTCGTTGCACTTCCGCGAGTTGTTTTTCGTATTTCTGCAATTGCATGTGAATGAGCTTTCGCAACGTTTGGTCTGCCAAGGATTCAGCTCCGACTTTCTCGATCGCTTCGATTCTTTTTTGTAAAGCAGTCATGAGTCTGCTCCTGTCTGGCGAAGTTCTTCCAACCATGCCTTCGCCTCTTGCAAGTCTACCGTGTCAAATCCTTCTGTAAACCAATTGTAAATGTCCGCCAGCATCTGCCGGGCTTCGGAGCTTTTGCCTTGCTTTTGCCAAAGCCGCGCGAGGCTCACCGTGGCGCGAAGTTCCCAGGATTTGGCCTGCTGCTGGCGAGCGATATCGATGGCTTTGAGGAAAGAGGCTTCGGCTTCGCCTTGGGCATCGGGGTGCGGGGATTGGGGCTCAGTTTTTATTTTGGATTTTTGCCCTTTGCCTTTTGCCTTTTGATTTTCCTGCTGTAGCGTCAGCTCACCTTTGATGCGGTAGAGTTCGGCTTCATGTGAACGTCCACCGTTCTCCTCTACAAGGGCAAATCCTTCAGCAAGCATATTGAACCCGTCGTCGGCTTGTCCCGCCTTCCCATAAGCTTCAGCTAAAAGCCCGAACCAGTGCTGTAACCCGAGTCGAGACCCTATTTTTTGTGAACGCCCTATACTTTGGTGCATTCGCATGTTCCCAGTCTCTCTCTCGCCACTTTCGGCTAGTACCCATCCTATCTTGAATTCCGCAATCGCTAAGAATTGAGCAAATCCCTGTTCTGCGCTCAATGTTATAGAAGCTTCTAATGGCCCCTGGGCGGCCTTCCAGTCTCGGCGGTACAGATAAAGAAAGGCGGTGAAATTGAGAGCCATAGCAAGGCTTTGTGGATGGTCTAATGCTCGGGCGAGAATAAGCGCCTCACGGCTTTTCTGCACGGCGCGTTCAGGATATCCGAGAACCCATAACATCCACATTGCTCGACAGAGACTTGCGACCCCTGGGTCATATCCAGAGAGAGAGGCCAAGCCCGCATGTTGTTGTGGGTCGTAAAGCGCTATTGCTTGCTCAACATTGACCCAAGCGAGAGGAAATTCTCCAATCCAAAAAAGCGTCTGTCCGAGCGCACCGTGAGCTTCAACGAGCATCGCCGAATCTTGGGAGCGATGGGCAAGATGAACAAGTTGTTCGGCTATTTCACGGGCTGTTTTCCAATCTGCCCGTCCGAAATAAAAAATCCATAAACCACGGAGCGTAGGAAACATCTGTAGTGTTTCGCCGATCTCGTGGCAGAGTTCCCGAGCACGGGTATAGAGTTCTCCGACTTCCGCCGCTGCATATCCTTTTATTGCCGCCAACGGTGCTCCCAGCGTTAGTCGTAATGTGAGTTCTTGCCGAACACGAGCGCCAGTGTGTGGAAGAGTTTTTAGCAGGGCCAGTGCTGCTGTCAGTTGTGTGATTGCTTCCAAATAAGCTGACCGGTGAGCTGCAAGTTTCCCTGCTGATCCTAAATACTCAATCGCCTTTTCAGTGTTGCCGCTGCGCTGATAGTGATGCGCCAGCTCACTGTAGTGCTCATCCAAGTTGTCTTTATAGAGTTGTTCGATGGCGTGGCCTGTCTGCTCATGTAAGGCTTTGCGCCGCTCGATGAGCACGGAGCCATACGCCACTTCTTGCGTCAGTGCATGCTTGAACAGGTATTCCACTTCAGGAAACGCGGGTTGCTCATAGAGAAACTCCTTACGCTGCAGCGACGCGAGGAGTCGATGGAGATTGGCTTCCGGTTGCGTGATGACCTGACGAATCAAGCTCAGGGGGAATTGCCGACCAATGACGGACAACTGTTGGAGCAGGGCTTTCTCCTCAGGCGTCAGCCGGTCGATCCGAGCAGCGAGAATGCCTTGCACGGTGGGCGGCAGTTGCAGTGTTGTCGTGGCTCGCGCCAAGCGGTAGGCTCCGCGCTCTCCGCTGAGTGTCCCTTCCTCGGCTAACGTCTGCACCATCTCTTCCATGAAGAATGGCGTCCCTTGGGTTTTGTCGAGGATGAACTGTTTGAGCGGCGTCAGACTCGCGTCGGCGCCCAGCAGAAACATCAATAGCTCCTCTGCGTCGGTCTGTCCCAACGGTGCCAGATGCAGCTGCGTGTAGTAGGTCTTCTGCCCCCACTCGTGACGGTACTCGGGTCGGTAGTTGACTAGCAGTAAGATCTTCGCCGAGGCCAGGCTTTCACTGAGCACGTCCAGAAAGCCCTGCGTCTCACTGTCGATCCAGTGCAGATCTTCAAAGATCAACACCAACGGCTGCTTGAGGCTCTCGCGCAAGAACAGCTTCTTGAGCGCCTCAAAGGTCCGTTTGCGGCGAATCTGCGAGTCCATTTGTTGTAGCGGCGAAGGCTGTTCTTCAATGCCCAGCAAAGCAAAGAGATAGGGCAGGATGTCTTCAAGATTTCGATCGAGGCCCAACACCTTGCCGATCACCCGTTCTCGGCGTTTGCGTTCGTCATCATCGGTAGTGATCTCGAAGTAGCTCTTGAGCAGTTCGATCACAGGCAAATAGGGAGAGGTTTTGCCGTACGAAACTGAAGAGGCTTCCAGCACCAGACAACCAGTCAACGAGAGCAACTTAAATTCGTAGAACAGTCGAGACTTGCCGAGCCCCGGCTCGCCCACTGTGCCCACGAGCTGTCCGTGTCCAGCTCGTGCTTGTGCCCAGGCCCGCTGCAACTGTTCCAGCTCGCTCTGGCGTCCGACAAACCGCGTCAGCCCATGTCGGATCGCACTGACTTGCAATCGCGTACGCAGTGGTCCTACGCCTTGCAGTTCGTAGATGTTGAGCGGCTCTTCGATACCCTTGATTTGGGTGGGTCCTAAGTCCTTGAACGCGAAGTACCCATCCGTCAGCTTCTGCGTGTGCGCCGACAGCACGATCGCGCCGGGACTAGCCAACTGTTCCATGCGAGACGCGACGTGTGTCGAATGGCCGATCGGATCGTAGTCTGTTTGCAAGTCGTCTTTGCGAATCGAGCGAACCACCACTTCTCCCGTATTGAGCCCCACGCGCATGAGCAGCGGCGGATACCCTTTCACCCGTAGCGCATCACTGTAGCGGTGCATTTCTTCCTGCATGCGGAGCGCTGCATATAACGCCCGCTGGGGGTGGTCTTCATGAGCAATGGGCGCACCGAACAAGGCTAAGATGCCATCGCCTAGGGTTTTGGCTACGTAGCCCTCATAGCCATGCACGGCATCCATCATGAGTTGCAATGCTGGGTCAATAATTGTCTGAGCTTCTTCCGGGTCCAAGTCTTCGATCAGAGCCGTTGACCCTTTGAGATCGGCAAACAGCGCCGTAATCGTCTTGCGTTCACCACCTGTCACGCCCCGGGCCTCCAGCGCAGCTTGCTCCGCGCGGATGCGTTCAGCAAGATGGACGGGTGTGTAAGAAATTGGTGGCTTGGTCGGAGGGGCTGAAGGTTGGGGATCGCTCAGGACTCGGGACTCAGGACTCAGGACTTGGGCAGCGCCGACCCAGACGAGCATCTTCCCATCTTTATCCCCAGCCAGCTCTTTGACTTCGACAAGTTCTTCTTTGAGCGCATCGAGCACATCGTCATTCAACTCAAACTCCAACTTGAGCGCTCGATACGAGACTCGCCCCTCGCGTTGCAGCCAGGCGACTGCTTGCTCCACCACTTGCGAAAATCTCATGCGGGTTTCCTCTTCTCCTGAGAGAGATGCGGTCCTTGCTCAGAACGGACACACCGCAGCGCCGCGCATCGAGGCTGGACGTTCTGTACAGCGCGTATACCAGGCCATGACGCGGGGGAAATCTGTCTTGAGCTTGAGGTCGTCGGTTGCCTGATAGCCCCAATCCAAACACCCGACCCACGGAAAGGTGGCGATGTCCGCGATTGTATATTCATTGTCAATAAGATAATCGTGGTCCGCGAGCTGCGTTTCCAACACCCCTAACAAACGACGCACTTCGTTCGTATAACGCTCGATTGCGTAAGGAAGTTTCTCTTTGGCGAACCGATAGAAGTGGCCAAATTGTCCGAACATGGGGCCAACATTCGCCATTTGAAAGAACAACCACTGGATGCACTCACTGCGCTTACGTGGATCGGCGGGCAGCAGCTTGCCGATTTTTTCTGCTAAGTGCAGGAGAATCGCGCCGGATTCAAAGATGGCCAACGGTCGTCCGCCCGGTCCATTGGGGTCGACAATGGCTGGAATCTTCGAGTTCGGATTGATCGCCTTGAATTCGTCAAGGAATTGTTCGCCTTGGAGGATGTGAACTGTGTGGGCTTCGTATGGAAGCCCGAGTTCTTCCAAGGCGATACCCACTTTCTGTCCGTTCGGCGTCGCCAGCGAATAGAGTTGAATCCAGTCAGGGTGTTCAATCGGCCATTTGTGGTCCGTGCTCATTGATGCTCCTTATCAAACGTTTCTTTTTCCTTATGGAGGTCTGCTGGCAATTGCAACCCTCTGGCTCGTTTTGCTTCTGTTCGAAGAGAGATATGGATAAGATTGCTTCCCTCGTTGACCCCCTTGACGCTCGCCGATACACTACCCCGGCTATAAGAAAGGGGTTCAATGAAAGAGCGTACCCTATCGATCGTGAAGCCCGATGCTGTGCAGAAGAACGCTATCGGCGATATCCTGCGTCGCTTTGAAAATGCGGGACTCAAAATTGTTGCAGTGAAAATGATTTCTTTGAGTAAAGTGGAAGCCCAAGGGTTCTACGCTGTCCATAAAGAACGTCCGTTTTTTGACAGCCTCACCACGTTTATGTCCTCCGGTCCGATTCTTGTTTCTGTCCTCGAAGGTGAAGACGCCATCCAGACCAATCGTCGTCTCATGGGCGCCACTGATCCCGCCAAAGCCGACGCCGGCACCATCCGCAAGGATTGGGCGACGGATGTAGAGAAGAACGCCGCGCACGGGTCCGATGGGCCAGACACCGCGAAGTGGGAAATCGCCTACTTTTTTGGCGAGATGGAGATTCAATCTCGTTAAGGTATACAGCCTGTTTCATGCTGCACGCCTCTTGGCCATGCAGCGCCCAAACTATATGCCACGAATGACGCTCTAAGCGCACGTCCTATGGACATTAAAGCTTTCACCAAAGCCGAGTTGGAAACCTGGCTCCTCAAACATGGAGAGAAGTCGTTTCGCGCGCGGCAAATTCTGAAATGGGTCTATCAAAAAGGCGCCGCGACGTTTGCGGAGATGACCGATCTTTCCACGGCGTTGCGCGAGCTGCTCAGCCAGGAGTTCTCGATTATGCGCTTGTCCTGCGTGCAGGTAACGCCGGCTAGCGATGGGACGCGGAAGTATCTCTTTTCGCTAGCGGATCACCGCCATATTGAAAGCGTGTTGATTCCAGCCGATGATCGCTTGACGTTGTGTATCTCCTCTCAAGTGGGCTGTGCGATGGGGTGTCGTTTCTGTGCGACCGCGCAAGTGCGACCGTTACGGGATTTAACTGCGAGTGAGATCGTGAGTCAGATTTGGGAAGTGCGACAGAGTCTACAGCCTGATGAACAATTGACGAACATTGTGTTTATGGGGATGGGCGAAGCGCTGGCGAACTATGAGCAATTGGTGAAAGCGCTCTCGATCATTACGTCGGAATGGGGCTTTAATATCTCTCCGCGCCGGGTCACGGTCTCGACAGTGGGGCTCGTACCGCAACTACGGCAGCTCGCCGAGGAAACGCCGGTTAATCTCACAGTGTCGTTGACCGCGACGACGAATCGCGTGCGCGATGAGATCATGCCGGTCAATCGTCGCTATCCTCTGGAGCAGCTCCTCGAAACGTGTCGCACCCTACCGATCGCTCCGCGGAAACGGCTCACTTTTGCCTACACGATGTTGGACGGAGTGAATGACAGTGAGGAGGACGCGAGGCGGTTGGTGAAATTGTTGCACGGCATCCGCGCCAAAGTGAATTTGATTCCGTTCAATGTGTTTCCCGGGGCGCAGTTTCTGCCGAGTCCACGGCCACGGATCGAACGCTTCCGGCAGTTGCTCTTAGATAAAGGCGTTCATGCCACGATTCGCGAGAGTCGCGGTCAGGATGTCCAAGGCGCCTGCGGCCAATTGGTCGCCAGATTTGCTGAAGTTGACCAATATTTAACTGAACGTGTGGAGAGCGCGTAAGTGACGACACTCGGTGTAATCGGCGGCAGCGGGCTGTACCAAATGACCGGTCTGCAAAATGGCGCCTGGACCGCCGTAGAGACGCCGTTCGGCTCGCCGTCAGATGAATACTTTGTGGGGGAGCTGGACGGGGTGCGCGTGGTCTTTTTGCCGCGTCATGGGCGCGGTCATCGTCTGCTACCTTCAGAGTTGAACTTCCGAGCGAATATCTACGGCATGAAAAAGCTCGGGGTCGAGCACCTCATCGCTGTGAGCGCAGTGGGCAGCCTGAAACAAGAAATTGCGCCCGGAGACATCGTCATTCCCGATCAGTTTATCGACCGCACGCGTGGACGCATCAGTACGTTTTTCGGTCGCGGCGTCGTGGCCCATGTCGCGTTTGCTGATCCCGTGTGTCAGGTGTTGACGCAGCTCTTAGCTGAGGTGGGGCGAGAAGTGGCGGCCACCGTGCACCTAGGCGGAACCTATGTTTGCATGGAAGGCCCGCAATTCTCCACGCGTGCTGAGTCGCATTTGTATCGCAGTTGGGGCGCGGACATTATCGGCATGACCAATCTCCAAGAAGCCAAGCTCGCCCGCGAAGCGGAAATGTGCTTCGCCACGTTGGCGCTGGCGACGGATTACGATTGCTGGAATACCGAGCATGGCGATGTGGTCATTGAAGACATCCTGGCGATTCTCAATAAAAACGTGGCGACAGCGCAAACTATGATTCGCCAGGCGATTCCGCGGTTGCCGCAGGCGCGACAATGCTCCTGCGCGGAAGCGCTCAAGCACGCCATTATCACGGACCGTTCGTTGATTCCGGCCTCGGTGAAGCAAGAGCTCTGGATCATCGCAGGCAAATATCTTAAGGAGTGAGGAGAGAGGATGAGCATCCTGGTCGTTGGTTCGGTCGCATTTGACACGATAGAAACACCGCACGGGTCCGCCCCAGAGGTCCTCGGCGGTTCCGCCGCCTACTTCGCAGTGGCCGCTAGTTATTTTGCTCCTGTGAAGCTCGTCGCCGTCATTGGGGAAGATTTTCCCAAGCACGAACGTGATTTTCTGGCGTCGCGCAACATCGACTTGACTGGACTGACTGTAGCAAAAGGGAAGACCTTTCGTTGGACCGGACGCTACCATGAGGACATGAACATCCGGGACACGCTTGATTTGCAGCTCAACGTCTTCTCTGATTTCTCGCCGGTGTTGCCGGACAGCTATCGAGACGCGCCGTTTGTCTTTTTGGCGAATATCAATCCAGGTCTACAAGGCGGGGTGCTTGATCAATTGACGCGTCCGCCCCGCATGGTGGCGTGTGACACGATTAGTCATTGGATTGAGGGCGCGCGCGCCGAATTAGTGTCGCTGCTGAAACGAGTGGACTTATTTGTCATCAACGACGAGGAAGCGCGCTTGTTAAGCGGTGAGCGTAATGTGGTGCGCGCCGCCAGGAGCATTTTAGATATGGGGCCGCGTTCATTGTTGATCAAACGCGGCGAATATGGCGTGCTGTCTTTTTCGCCGAACTCGATCTTTGCCGTGCCCGCTTATCCGCTTGAAGAAGTGTTCGATCCCACAGGCGCCGGCGATTCGTTCGCTGGTGGATTTTTAGGCTACTTGGCGCAGGTCAACGATTTATCTGAGGCCAGCATTCGCAAAGCCATTGTTTATGGAAGCGTGGTGGCCTCGTTTGTCGTGGAAGATTTTAGCCTGCGCCGCCTTCGTTCCCTCACGCGTGAGGACATTGAGCGGCGCTATCGCCAGTTTGTGAGCCTGACGGAATTCTGACGTTCTCACTGATTGTCTATTTTGTCACGAAAGACCTTCTTGGCCTCTCTGAATTCTTTCCTCACGGCGGGGCTCGAGCACTGACTCCTGACGACTGATTGCGATGTATCTTTCCCTGATTATCCCTATTTACAATGAAATCGAGAACCTGCGCCCCCTTTGCGAGCGCGTTCGTGACGCTTTAGCGCCAACCGGGTGGGAGTATGAAGTCTTCTTGATTGATGACGGCAGTTCGGACGGCAGCGGCCAGTTGCTCACCGAACTGCATGGCGAGGACCCACGCGTCAAAGCTGTGCGCTTCCGGCGCAATTTTGGCCAGACCGCCGCTTTGGCCGCCGGTTTTGCTTACGCACACGGAGAGATTATTATTTCGCTGGACGGCGATTTACAAAACGATCCGATGGACATTCCCGCGCTCGTGGCGAAATTGAACGAAGGGTACGACTTAGTGAATGGCTGGCGCGTGAATCGGCAAGATCCGTTTTTGCATCGGCGCTTGCCCTCGCATGTGGCCAACTCCATTATCTCCATGACGACTGGAGTGCATCTGCATGACTACGGATGTACGCTGAAAGCATTTCGGCGTGAGGTGGCGAAGAATCTCAAACTCTACGGCGAGATGCATCGCTTTATCCCGGCGCTCGTGAGCGATTTGGGCGGCAGAGTGACAGAAATGCCAGTGTCGCATCAGCCACGGCGACGCGGCAGCTCGAAGTATGGGCTCGCTCGCACGCTCTGGGTGCTGATTGATCTGCTCACGGTCAAATTCCTGTCCCAGTATGCGACCCGACCCAGTCACGTGTTCGGCTTGTTGGGCATAATCGCCACTTTGCTTGGCGGAGCGATTACCCTCCTGCTAGGATTAGAAAAGTTATTGTTTGAAGCGCAACTCGCAAACCGCCCTCTGCTGTTGTTGGGAATTTTGCTGATCGTGCTGGGCGTGCAATTTATTTCTATGGGGCTCATCGGCGAGATGCTCGCGCGCACCTATCACGAAAGCCAGGAGAAGCCGATCTACGTGGTGAAAGACGTGCTCGAATAGTAATTTCCTCAGAGGAGCATGAGATGGACGATGAAGAATGACGAAGGCGGCGGAAGCAACCTTTTTGAGACTCACGTGTTTATTCCCAGAGTAGACGACGAAAAGGTCGTCTATTTTTTTAAGGAGAATACATGAAGCTGTGTGTTGTAGGAACTGGGTACGTTGGCTTGGTGGCCGGCACTTGTTTTGCCGAAAGCGGCAACGATGTGATGTGCGTGGATATCGATCAGAAGAAGGTCGTTGATTTGCAGAACGGCAAAATTCCCATCTATGAGCCTGGTCTCGAGGAACTCATTCGGCGCAATACCGCCAATGGTCGTCTGCGTTTTACCTCTGACCTCGAAGCTGCGGTGAAAGAAGGGCTGGTTTGTTTCATCGCCGTGGGGACGCCTTCAGATATCGACGGCTCAGCAGATGTACGGATGGTGCTGCAAGCCACGGAGGATGTGGCGCACGCCATGCCCGGCTATCGGGTGGTCGTGCTGAAGAGCACGGTCCCAGTGGGCACTGCGGACCGGGTGCGAGAGCGGATGAACGCGCATACTTCACATCCGTTTGACGTTGTCTCCAATCCGGAGTTCCTCAAGGAAGGAGCGGCGGTTGAGGATTTTATGAAGCCGGATCGGGTGGTGATCGGCGGCAATAGCGAACGCGCGCTTTCGCTTATCAAGGAATTGTACGCACCGTTCGTGCGCACGGAAAACCCGATTCTGGTCATGGACAATCGCAGCGCCGAGATGACGAAATATGCGGCCAATGCGTTCTTGGCGACCCGTCTTTCTTTTATCAACCAGATTGCCAATTTGTGTGAACAAGTGAATGCGGATGTCGCGGATGTCCGGAGAGGCATCGGTTTTGACCGCCGTATTGGCCACTACTTTTTATTCCCCGGCGTCGGCTATGGCGGCTCGTGCTTTCCTAAGGACGTGCGGGCGATTATCCGTACGGCGGAGGAGCATGGGGCTGAGTTTTCGTTGTTAAAATCCGTCGAGGCCGTGAACGAGCGGCAGAAGCGCCTGCTCGCGGCAAAGGTGCGCCGCCATTTTGGCGCCGATTTGCATGGGAAGAAATTTGCCGTGTGGGGGCTTGCCTTCAAGCCGCGCACGGACGACATGCGCGAAGCGCCTGCGGTGGTTATTATCGAGGAACTGCTGGCTGCGGGCGCTACCATTGCCGCGCATGATCCTGAGGCGTTACTCCAAGCGCAAAAAATCTTTGGGGACCGCATTTCGTATCACCGCATGAACTATGATACCCTTCAAGATGCGGATGCGCTCTTAATCGTGACCGAGTGGAATGAATTCCGGCGCCCGGATTTTAAGCGGATGCGCGAACTCATGAAGTCGCCGATCATCTTTGATGGACGCAATCTGTACGAACCGGCGGGGATGCAGCATGAAGGGTTCACCTATTATCCGATTGGCCGCCCGGCGGTGGTGCAACCGTCCAGCGGGCGTGCGGCATAGCGTGGCGGACGCACCACAGAAAAGGCAGGTACGCAGCTATGGTTCGAGTCTTAATTACCGGCGGAGCCGGGTTTATTGGTTCACATCTGTGTGAGCGCTTTCTCGATGATGGTCACGAAGTCATCTGTGTGGATAACCTGATTACCGGCAGCGCGGACAATATCGCGCATTTGTTTCCTAATTCGCGATTTTCCTTCGTCCCCCAAGATGTGACCAATTATATTTACGTCAAAGGCGCGGTGGATGCGATCTTGCATTTCGCCTCGCCGGCGAGTCCGATCGATTATTTAGAGTTGCCGATCCAGACGTTAAAAGTGGGTTCGTTGGGAACGCATAAAGCGTTAGGCTTGGCTAAAGAGAAGAACGCGCGGTTTCTGCTAGCGTCAACGTCCGAGGTTTACGGCGATCCGCTCGTACACCCGCAAAAAGAAGACTATTGGGGCAATGTGAACCCGATTGGGCCTCGAGGCGTGTATGACGAAGCCAAGCGGTTTGCCGAAGCCATGACGATGGCCTATCATCGCGTGCATGGCGTGGCGACGCGCATCGTTCGTATTTTTAACACCTATGGGCCACGGATGCGGCTGCGCGACGGGCGTGTAGTGCCCAATTTCATGTCCCAGGCGTTGAAAAATGAAGACCTCACCGTGTATGGCGACGGCAGTCAAACGCGGAGCTTCTGTTTTGTCTCTGACTTGGTTGACGGCATCGTCAGGCTCCTGCACTCGGAGCGGAGCGAGCCGGTGAATATCGGGAATCCCACCGAATTGACGGTGTTGGAATTCGCGCGCCGCATTATCGCATTAACCGGGAGCCGCAGCAAAGTGTCATATATGCCGTTGCCGGTGGACGATCCGAAGGTCCGTCAACCTGACATTACCCTGGCGCGACAATTATTAGGCTGGGAGCCTAAAGTGTCGCTCAACGACGGCCTCATGAAGACCGTCGCCTATTTCAAGGAAAAGTTAGCGCAGGCGTAAGCGACGCTTCTTTTTTGTGCGCTACTGTCGGCTTGTCCGACAGTGCAAGTGGACCACACGGTTAGCAAGCTAACCGTGGCGAACCACAATCCAAATCTTGGTGTGTTCTGCATATAGGTGATAGTCTCTGCCTGACTACTGCCTGACTACCGAAAGAGAAATCTCTATGCGTATTCTCATTACTGGCGGAGCGGGGTTCATCGGATCGCACGTGGCTGATGCCTACCTTGAGGCTGGTCATGAAGTGTTCATCGTGGACGATCTTTCGACCGGAAAGCGCGAGAACCTGCCTCCGCGTGCGCATTTCCTCCAGGCCGATCTGCTCGATTTATCTGTCCGCAAGTTGATTGCCGCCGAGAGAATTGAGGTGGTGAATCATCACGCGGCGCAAATGGACGTACGCCGCTCGGTGGCCGATCCGCTCTTTGACGCGCGCGTGAACTTGTTGGGCATGTTGAACGTCCTCGAAGGCGCGCGGGAAGCAGAGGTCAAGAAGATTATTTTTTCCTCTTCCGGGGGCACGGTCTACGGCGAGCAGGAAACGTACCCTGCGGATGAAAGTCATGTTACGAAGCCGATTTCTCCCTACGGTGTCAGTAAACGGGCGGGTGAGCACTACCTCTACTTCTATAGCGTAGAGTATGGTATTCCTTACGTGGCGTTGCGCTACGCGAATATCTATGGTCCACGTCAGGATCCCCACGGCGAAGCTGGAGTAGTGGCGATTTTTACGTTACGGCTTTTGGCCGGGAACCAGCCGATTATCAATGGCGATGGGAAACAGACGCGTGATTATGTTTTTGTGAAAGACGTGGCGCGCGCGAACGTGGCGGCTTTGCAGACCGAGTATTGTGGTCCGATCAACATCGGCACGAGTATCGAAACCGACGTGAATCAATTATTTCAACACCTCCGCACTCTCACTCACTCGTCGCTCCCTGAAATGCACGGGCCAACGAAACCTGGGGAACAGCGCCGCAGCGTGCTCGTCTGGAACCGTGCGCATGAAGTGCTGGGCTGGCGGCCGGAGGTCGACCTCAAGGAAGGGTTGCGTCAGACGGTGGACTTCTTCCGCTCTCGACAACAGCACTAAATGGACATTCGCCTCATCCGCAACTTCAGTATTGTCGCTCACATTGACCACGGCAAATCTACCTTAGCCGATCGGCTCCTTTCTCATTCGGGGTCCATCAGCGCGCGGGAAACCGGGGCGCAGTTTCTTGATACGATGGACCTGGAACAAGAGCGCGGCATCACGATTAAAGCGCGCACAGTGCGCTTGCGCTATCACGCTCGTGATGGTCAGGACTATTGCCTCAACTTGATTGATACGCCCGGGCACGTGGATTTCTCGTATGAAGTGTCGCGGAGCCTCACTGCCTGTGAAGGCGCTATTCTCGTAGTCGACGCAACCCAAGGCGTAGAAGCGCAAACCTTGGCTAATACCTACTTGGCCCTCGATCAGGGGCTCGAACTCCTGCCGGTGATTAATAAGATTGATCTTCCTAGCGCCGAGCCGGAACGCGTGCGCAAAGAGATCGAAGAGATTATCGGGCTAGACGGCGGCGAAGCCGTGCTCGCCAGCGCCAAAGAAGGGAAGGGTATCGATGAGGTGCTGGAAGGCATCATTCGCGTGGTGCCTCCGCCAACTGGCGACGAGCAGGCTCCGCTCAAAGCCTTATTGTTTGACAGTTGGTTTGATCCCTACCAAGGCGCGGTGATTCAGGTGCGCGTCTTTGATGGCGTCTTGCGCCAAGGCATGAAGATCCAACTGATGTCCAGCGGCAAGGTCTACGAAGTAGATAAAGTCGGCGTCTTTGCCCCGCGCCCCGCCATGGTGGAAGCGCTTGGGCCGGGAGAAGTCGGCTTTGTCATGGCTGGCATTAAAGAGGTCACAGAAGCCCGCATTGGTGACACCGTTACGAGTCCCGAGCGGCCCACTGCTACGGCATTGCCCGGCTATAAAGCCGTGAAGCCGATGGTGTTCAGCGGTTTGTATCCGGTGGATTCGAACGATTACGATGCGCTGCGTGACGCCGTGGAAAAACTACGCCTCAACGATGCATCTTTTACCTACGAGAAAGAAAGTTCGTTGGCGCTCGGCTTTGGTTTCCGTTGTGGCTTCCTGGGCCTGCTACACATGGAGATTGTGCAGGAGCGTTTGGAACGCGAGTTTGGTCTCGATCTGATTACCACGACGCCGACGGTTGAGTATCAGGTGGTGAAACTGTCGGGAGAATCTTTGCTCGTCGATAATCCTGCTCTCCTCCCACCGCCGCAAGAGATCGACCATATAGAAGAGCCCTATATTCTTGCGACGATCCACGTGCCGAGCGAATTTCTCGGCAACGTGCTGCAATTATGTCAGGAGCGGCGCGGGGTGCAGCGTGAACTAAAATACCTCGGGCAGAATCGGGCTCTGCTGCTGTATGAGTTGCCGCTCAACGAGATCGTGATCGATTTTCATGATCGCCTCAAATCGGTGACGCGCGGGTACGCGTCCTTCGATTACGAAATACTCGATATGCGGCCTGGAGCGTTGGTGAAACTGGATATCCGCATTAATGGCGATTTGGTGGACGCGTTGTCCCTCATCGTGCATGAAGATCAGGCGTACACGCGCGGGCGTGAACTCGCGCAGAAGATGAAAGAATTGATTCCGCGTCAGATGTTTGAAGTGGCTGTCCAAGCCGCCATTGGCAGCCGCATTGTCGCGCGTGAGACCGTGAAACCCTTGCGGAAAAACGTCACCTCCAAGTGCTATGGTGGGGATATAACCCGCAAGCGAAAGCTGCTAGAGAAACAAAAAGAAGGAAAGCGCCGCATGAAGCAGGTAGGACGAGTGGAAATTCCACAGGAAGCATTTTTGGCGCTGCTACGGGTGCGGGATGTCTAACCGCTATGAGAATTGGTGGAGAACGCTATGGTAAGGCCAAAAGGTAATGGGGAAAATGTCGAGACTGTAGCGGACCCACGTCTGCCGCTCAGAAATCGCTCGACCACGCGGACGAATGAGAGCCCCAAGTCCGTTGCGCGTGAATATACGGAAGCGATTCTGGTTGCTTTGCTGCTGGCGTTCTTCATTCGCAGCTTCGTCGTCCAGGCCTTCAAGATTCCCTCGGGCTCGATGCTGCCAACCCTTCAGATCGGCGATCACATTTTGGTGAACAAGTTTCTCTACGGCTTGCGGCTGCCGTATCCGTTCGAGAAGATGTTGATCGAATGGAAACAACCGGATCGTGGCGATGTCGTCGTCTTTATCTATCCGAAGGATCGCACCAAGGACTTTATCAAACGTGTGATCGGCTTGCCGGGAGACACGGTCGAGATTAAGCACAAGCAGGTGTTTATTAACGACCAGAAGATGGCGGACCCCCACGCGAATTTTGCCGACGAGGATCGAGAAATGCCGGGACCGCGTGACAATTTTGGTCCGGTCGTGGTGCCGCAGCATCATCTCTTTGTCATGGGTGACAACCGTGACCGCAGTCATGATGGTCGGTTCTGGGGCTTTGTCGATCTTGATGATGTCAAAGGAAAAGCGTTTTTGATTTACTGGTCGTGGGATGGCCAAGATCGCTGGGTGCGCTGGGAGCGCTTGGGCTCCTTGATTCCGTAACGCCTGGGTCGAGGCGCGTATGATGACGCGATTTGAGCAATTACTCATGGACAGCGGGAAGGTCTCAGCCGACGATCTGCGCCGCGTCCAACACGTGCAACACGAACGCAGCGAGCCGCTCGAGCGGCTGCTGGTGGAACTTGGGTTCTTGTCCGAAGACGATCTACTGACACTCTTGTCTCACTATTACGGCGCCCCGATCGTCGGGGCTCGGGAATTTCCGCAGGAACCACCGGCGCTTGCGAATGTAAACCCAGGATTTTTTCGCCAAGCCCGCCTGTGCCCCTTAGCGGTCCACGACGGACAACTGGTGGCTGCGCTCGCTGATCCCGGCGACCTGTACGCTATTGAGGCTATCGAAAAGGCGACCGGGCTGCGGCTCTCGCTTCGTCTCGCCCGCGAGCGGGAGGTGCTGGAAGCGCTCAACGCCTATTATGGTGACGGCGCCGCCGAAGGCCGCACCAATGGTGGAGAGACGGCGGAAGTTGAGTATTTTGAAGACGATCAAGAAGACGTCGAACATTTGCGCGATCTGGCGAGTGAAGCCCCGGTCATCCGGCTCGTCAACAGTTTGATTGCTCGGGCGCTCGAACAACGCGCCTCAGACATTCATATCGAACCTTTTGAGAAAGAGTTGCGCGTGCGCTACCGGATTGACGGCATTTTGCACGACATCGAGGCGCCGCCGCGCAAGCTGCAAGCCGCGCTCATTTCGCGCGTAAAACTCATGGCGAAATTAAACATCGCCGAACGGCGCTTGCCGCAGGATGGACGTATTAAGCTGCGCATGCTGGGGCGCGAGATCGACTTACGCGTGTCGTCACTGCCCACGTTGTATGGGGAAAGTGTGGTGCTGCGTATTCTCGACCGCTCGAGCATCTCGGTGACGCTGGATTCGCTCGGATTTCCTGGTGATACGCTGGGCGCATTCGATAAGTTGATTAACCGCCCCTATGGCATGATTCTGGTGACCGGACCGACCGGCAGCGGCAAGACGACGACTTTATATGGTGCGCTTGACAAAATTAACTCACCCGACAAGAAGATCATCACCATCGAAGATCCGGTCGAATACCAGTTGCGCGGCGTCAATCAGATTCACGTGAAGCCACAAATCGGCTTGACCTTCGCCAGCGGCCTGCGCTCTATCGTGCGACAAGATCCCGACGTCATCATGGTGGGAGAAATACGTGATTATGAGACTGCGGAAATCGCCGTACAGGCGGCGTTGACCGGCCACTTAGTGTTTTCCACTCTACATACCAACGACGCCGCCGGCGCTATCTCTCGACTCCTGGAAATGGGAGTGGAAGATTATCTGCTGGCCTCATCCTTACTTGGTGTCATGGGGCAGCGCTTGGTGCGCAATTTATGCCTCCATTGCCGTCGTCCAGTGGAAGCGGCCATACTGGCGAGCAACGGGACGCGCACGCAGAAGACTCGAGAGATTCCCGCTGCGGTCTACGAGGCGGGAGGGTGCGAGGAGTGTGCGTCAACTGGATATCGGGGACGCAATGGCATTTTTGAGTTGCTCATGGTGAATGAAGGCCTCCGGCAACTCATTCTCAAGCGCTCTTCAGCGGACGCGATTAAGACCTACGCGGTCTCCGAGCAAGACATGCGCACGCTGCGAGAAGATGGCTGGCGCAAAGTACGCGAAGGCTCGACCTCGGTCGCCGAAGTGCTACGCGTGACGCAGGATGAGTAAGTGTTGGTTCTGAGCGTAGAGCGGAGAGCCCGCTCGCTGCAGGATTAATGAGGGGTGTCATTCTGAGCCGAAGCGGAGTGGAGGCGAAGAATCTCGCAGGGGAGGGACCTCTCAGGAGATTCTTCGGTCTGCGGCCTCAGAATGACAGGTCTATCAAACTTCATTCGATGAACTACTAGGGTCATAAGGGGAGACTGACGTGACCTTCGATGAAGTGCTTGCGCAGATGATAGAGTTGCTACAGCGCGAAGGACGGGTAACGTATCGCGCGCTCAAGCGTCGGTTTGCCCTTGACGACGATTATCTTGCGGACCTTACGGCAGAAATCATTGACGCCAAACGCCTTGCCATAGATGAAGACGAGAAGGTGTTGATCTGGAAAGGCAGTTTAGCGTCTAGTGTCCAGAGTCTAGAGTCTGAATTTCAGAAAAATCAAAAAGCAAAAGTTGCTCCTCCCCAACGCCTAACACCCAGCACCCAACACCCGTCTGCGGAGCGTCGTCAGTTAACGGTGCTGTTCTGTGACCTGGTGGGCTCCACGGCGTTGTCGGAACAACTCGATCCTGAAGACTATCACGCGGTCGTGCAAGCATATCACCAGACCTGCGATGCGGTGATTCAACGCTATGACGGCTTCGTGCCCCAACATCTCGGCGATGGGTTGCTGGTCTACTTCGGCTATCCCATCGCCCATGAAGACGATGCACAGCGGGCGGTGCGCGCGGCGCTGGAGATTATTCAGGCCTTGCAGAGCCGCGCGCGTCAGCAAGCGGCCCGTGCACCGCTCCCGCATGGTCGCGGCTCGGATGCACTTCCAGTGCGCATCGGCATCCACACCGGGCTCGTGGTCATCGGTGAAATCGGCAGCGGCGAGAAGCGGGAGCTGCTGGCATTGGGCGAAACGCCGAATCTCGCAGCGCGGCTGCAAGGGTTGGCGGGGCCCGATACGGTGGTGATCAGCGCCGCCACGCAGCATCTCGTGCCGGGCTTGTTTGAGTGCCAGGACTTGGGACCGCAGGAACTGAAAGGTCTTTCCACTCCCGTGTCGGTATATCGGGTCGTGGGGGAGGGCGCAGCCCAGAGCCGTTTTGAAGCGATAGTCAACGCAGGGTTGACCCCATTGGTCGGGCGCGGAGAAGAACTCAGTGTTTTGCACCAACGGTGGGCGCAGGCCAAAGCGGGCTCCGGCCAAGTGGTGCTCTTGAATGGTGAGTCAGGCATTGGCAAGTCTCGGCTAGTGCAGGAGCTAAAAGAGCGCGTCAACGCCGAAGGTGCCACCCGCATTGAGTTTCACTGTTCACCCTATCACCAGAACGGCGCCTTGTATCCGATCATCGACCATTTGCAACGCTTGCTCCAGTTTGCCCGCGAAGATACGCCGACAACGAAGTTGGAGAAACTCCAGCTCACGCTGAGCCGTTATCACTTTCCTCAGGCGGATACATTCCCCTTGTTGGCGGTTCTGTTATCACTGCCGTATCCCGAAGGCTGCTCGCCAATTACGCTGAGCCCGCAGAAGCAGAAAGAGAAAACGCAGGCCGCTTTAGTAGCATGGCTAATCGAAGAGGCAGAACAGCGACCTGTCTACACGGTTTGGGAAGACCTGCACTGGGCCGATCCCTCGACGCTGGAGGTGCTCACACTTTTTCTGGATCAAGCACCTACGGCGCGACTGTTGACGATATTGACCAGCCGCCCCGAATTCACCTCGCCCTGGGGCTCGCGTTCGTACTTTACGCAGCTCATGCTGAATCGTTTGGGACGGTCGCAGGCGTGGGAAATGGTGAGGTGCGTTAGCGGACAAATGCTACGCCCTTCGACAAGCTCAGGGCGAACGGAATTGGAATCAGACCTAGAGAATTTACCCGTTCGTGCTGAGCCTGTCGAAGCACAAGCTGCACTCTCCGATGTCCTTATTGAGGCCGTGGTAGCCAAGACCGACGGCGTGCCGTTGTTTGTGGAAGAGTTGACCAAGACTGTGGTGGAGACCGTTGGGGAACGGGCAACGGGGATCGGGGAACGGTCGAATTTGTCTTCGGTTCAATTGGGCGTTCCTTCTACTCTACAAGACGCCTTGATGGCCCGGCTCGATAGATTGGGTCCTGCTAAAGAGATTGCCCAATTAGGCGCAACCCTGGGGCGAGAGTTCAGCTACGAACTCCTTCACGTCGTCGCCAACCAAGATGAGAGCAGCTTGCAGCAAGGGCTCAAGCAGTTAGTTGCAGCAGAGCTGGTGTATCAACGTGGACTGCTTCCGCAAGCAACCTATCTCTTCAAGCACGCGCTGATTCAGGACACGGCCTACCAATCGTTATTGAAGAGCAGAAGGCAGCAACTGCATCAGCAAATTGCCCAAGTGTTAGAAGCACAGTTTTCAGACACCAAAGAGGCGCAACCAGAACTGCTGGCCCATCATTACACCGAAGCGGGGCTCGCCGAGCAGGCTATTCCCTATTGGCAAAAAGCCGGGGAGCGAGCCACCCAGCGCTCAGCCAATGTGGAGGCAATCAGATACTTCACGACAGGGTTGGGGCTGCTAAAGACACTTCCGGATACCCCTAAGCATGCGCAGCAAGAAATTGCCCTACAGCTCACCCTCGGCAATGCACTCATGATTATCAAAGGCTGGGGATCTCTAGAAACGGGAAATGCCTATGCCCGGGCACGCGAGCTGTGTCAACAAGTGGGAGAAACCCCGCAGATTTTCCCTGTGATGTTAGGTTTACGAGTATTTTATACCGTGCGAGGAGAATTACAGACGGCCCGTAAACTGGGAGAACAAATGCTCCGACTGGCTCAAAGCGTACAAGACCCAGCCTTCTTCTTACCTGCTCACTATTCATTAGGAGTGCCTTTGTTCTGGTTGGGAGAATTTAACCTCGCGCGAGCACATTTCGAGCAAGGACTTGCTGCCTATCATTCTCAGTACCACTCTTCCCAAGCTCTCCCTTCCGTACACCCTGAGGTAACTTTCCACTCTCAGATAGCTTGGGTCCTATGGTATCTTGGCTATCCTGACCAAGCCCTTAGGAGAATGAACGAAGCGTTTACCTTGGCCCATAAACTCTCCCATCCCTATAGTCTCGTTTTCGTCCTTAGCGCTGCTGCCCCGTTTCATGAGTTCCGCAGAGAGGGGCAAACAGCCCAAGAGCGGGCAGAAACAATGATGGAGCTTTCCACTGAACACGGGTTTACTCACCTTTTGGCGTTGGGCATTGCGCATCGGGGGGTGGCCTTGATCCAGCAAGGACAGATAGAAGAAGGAATTAAGCAAGTTCACCAAGGTTTAGCCGATTGGCAAGCCACAGGGGCAGAATACGCCCGGTCGTACTTTCTTGCTCTGTTGGCCGAAGCGTATGGCAGAGTAGGTCATACGCACGATGGGCTGAGCACCCTAGCAGAGGCGCTGGTTGCGGTAGAGAAAACTGGCGGGTATTTCTACGAAGCCGAGCTGTATCGACTCAAAGGCGAGCTGACGCTTCAGCAGAAAAGTCAAAAGGCAAATGGCAAAGGTCAAAAATCAAAAATAGAAACCGATGCCCAAGGCGAAGCGGAGGCCTGTTTCCTCAAGGCCATTGAGATTGCACAAAAGCAACAGGCTAAATCGCTGGAGCTGCGAGCGGCAATGAGCCTGGCGCGTCTATGGCAACAGCAAGGCAAGAAAGCCGAAGCTCACGACTTGCTGTCGAATGTGTACAACTGGTTTACAGAGGGCTTTGATACGAAAGATTTGCAAGAGGCGAAAATGTTGTTAGACGAGCTATCATAAGGGGATGCTCATGATTTCGTTCCGCAAACACATCACATCATGTGAGAGTAAAGAGGAAGGACCGTCGCTATGGACTTGACGCATGTGACCGTTGCTCTCAAGAATTTAGGACCGACCGGCGGAGCATACGAGGCTGACTTTCTCGTTGATACCGGAGCGACGGATTCTCTGGCCCCCGCAAGCGAGCTGAAGAAAATCGGTGTTCAACCGGCGGGCAAGACCGTGTACGAGTTAGCGGATGGCGGCCTACATGAGTATGAGTTTGGGTTAGTTCAAATTGAGTTTATGGGTGAAGTGACCGCTGGTCGAGTGATCTTTGGACCTGATGACGCGGAGCCACTCCTCGGGGTGACTGCGCTGGAGTCGGTCGGTATCCTGGTCGACCCAGCGAATCGCACGCTCAAACGCTTGCCGGCGATTCCTCTGAAATGAAATGGTGAGCTTCAGCCGCGTGTGTCCCGTTTATACTCGCTACGCATTTCCGATTGAAGCCGACCTAAGCGATATGTCTGCCAATCGATGAACTGGGCGCAGCCCGCCAACATCGGATGCACGGCGGCGAGCTGCCGCCACATCTCTTGCACGAGCAGACGATAATCCGGATGCCCTTGGGGCATGGTGCGCAGCTCGCCGATATGCACGGCTTCGCGCAAATTCATCTTCATGTACCAGCGAATGCGATAAGCGAAAGGCACGACATACTGCGCTTCGTGCGGCAGGTCCTGAACAAGACAGCGATACAGTTGATCCGCCGCTTCCATGCAGCGAGTGAAGTCGCTCTTGAAGCCTGCTGCCTCTAGTTCTTCAGGCGTGTCGTAGCCGTGGACGGTCGTAAAATCCTGTCGCTCTTGCGTTAGAAGCCGGTGACGGTGCAGATCACGATACAGTCCCAGGTTTCCCACCAGGTCAAACGTGTAATAACTGTTCTCCAGTGCGCGCCCCAGCTTGTCGCGCCGATGGCGTCTCCGTTGTATATACTCGTGGAAAATTTGTTGACGTTGTTCCGCTGGCATCGCAGCAATCGCGCTTCGCAACTGTGGCAAGGGGTGGTGCAGGTGTGGGTACAGAATTGCAGCCAGGATTTTTTCTTCCGCGTCAGCATCGTAGTCAACAAGCGTCACGGCTTGACTCGGAGCCCGGGGCGTTTGCTCTACCAACTGCTTGGCGAGCGCCCGCGTCGCTGCCCAGGTATCCGCCAGGTAATCGCTCCGGCGGGCGCGTTTGACGAAAGAGGGAATGAGCTGATTGAGCGATGTGTGTATGCCAGAGGCAATGTCTTGGGCTTCAGTCAAAAGGTGTGAGTATAATTTGTTAAGAAGATGCTCGAACGCCTGGCCGACGCCGAAGAGGCCGACATTGGTCAAAGTGGCTGCCGGTAAATAGGAGCGGAGAATGTCACACGCCTGCGCGCGTACGGTGGAGCGATAGGCAGTATCCGCCCAGCGCCGCAATTGTTCATCTTTGGACGCTTCTTTGTAGATCAGCGGCTCGCCGGTTTGCGGATGCTTCCACTCGACGGCGTCGATCGGGAGGCTATTGCGGACAAAGGCGATCATCGGCTCCATCTGCGCGGCGTAGGTGGAGAACAACAAGCGCATCACCGAGAGATATTCGTCGCGATGCACTGACGCCATGATCTTCGGTTCTTTGTAAAAGAGAAAATCTCCGTCTTGCCCTTTTTGATCGAAACGCACGTAACGCGTCGATTTTTCCAGCGGCGCGATGCCGATGCGCGCATCTTCCAAGAGTTTCGCCGCCACGTTCGAGACCTGTTCGCAAGCGATGTGCGCCCCGCCGAGTTGGGCGACGGAATCATCTCCGTAGCCGATCAACACGCGGTCATAAAATTCGCGGGCTTTACGGAGTGCTTCGCTGGAGGCGTCGGCGGCAGTCTGACTTCCCGGCAAGTGCTGAATCAACAAGTCAGCATTGTCAAGAAATTCATCCAGGAAAATTTGCCGCAGGCTTTTGCTGGAACGGCTGTAGCGCGAGAAGAGGGCTCCGGCCACTTCTTGCGGCAACTTGAGCCCAAAAATCGGCTCTGTCAAATTGGTAAAGAAAGGAGCAAGGCGTTGTTGTACGGCGGGAGAGAAGTCTTCCATGGCCTGCGCGTCGAGCGCTACTCCAACAACACCAGCAGTTCGCCGGATTCCACGGCTTGTCCTGGAGACACACGGATTTCTTTGACCTTGCCATCGGCGGCGGCGCGAACTTCGTTTTCCATCTTCATGGCTTCTACAATCAGTACGCCTTGATCTTTGCTGACCTCATCCCCGACAGCCACCAGCACCTCCACGACTTTGCCGGGCATGAAGGAGCGAATCTCTTTACCGCCCGCACGGCCCGCGCCGCTGCCTTCGCCGGGGCGCGCGGCGCGGCGCTCGTCCAACACGCGAAGCTGGAAACTTTTTCCCGCACTGGCGACCGTATAGTTGTCGTCCTTCGTGGTGACATCGACCGTGAACGACTGGTTCTCAACTAGGAGGGAATACATGTGTGCGGTCAGTTTACGACCGTCAACCGTCAGAGCCTTCCCGTCGATGGTGATCCGGTAGAGGTGATCCTCTTCCAGTTCCTGGACTTCAATTCTGTGGGTTTGCTCGCCGAGTGTTGCGATATAGGCCATACGTTTAAGTTCCAAGTTCAACGTTCAAGGTTCAAAGCATCCGGGTTCACAACTGATCGCTCTACTACCGCCACCCGCTCGACCGCCACGCCGACATGCCAGCCTTGCTCCCGGCTTGTGGGAGGGCGCGGGCAATAGCCTGATCCCTGTGATACGCGGCCAGGGCCGCCGCCGCTAAGAGCACGTCTTGGTGCAACTCGTCTTCTTCACTCGGGAGGCCGTGGAATTCTTGCGGAATAAACCCAGTGTCCAAATCGCCGGCCAGGAACCGTGGATGCGTGAGCGCCCAGCGATGAAATGGAATGTTCGTGACAATCCCTTCAATCGTGTACTCTTGCAGCGCCCGCAACATGCGCTGGATGGCTTCGTCGCGCGTGCGACCATAGGCGCACAGCTTGGAGATCATCGGGTCGTAGTAGATTGGCACTTCCCATCCTTCATACACGCCGCCATCATCACGGATGCCGTTCCCGCCAGGAGTGCGCAAAATCTCAATCTTGCCGGGAGAGGGGAAGAAGTCGCGCTCGGGATCTTCCGCATAGATCCGACATTCTACCGCCCAGCCTCGCTGCTGAATATCTTTTTGTTGGAGCGTGAGATGATCGCCTGCCGCGATCTCAATTTGCAGCTTGACCAAATCAACGCCAGTCACCAGTTCCGTCACCGGATGTTCGACCTGGATGCGGGTGTTCATTTCCAAAAAGTAAAAATTCTGATGCGCGTCGACCAGAAACTCGACGGTCCCCGCGCCAACGTAATTGACCGCCTTGGCCGCCGCGACGGCGACTTGGCCCATTTGCTCGCGGACAGCCTCATTGATCGCCATCGAGGGAGATTCTTCGATGACTTTTTGATGACGACGTTGCAGGGAACATTCACGTTCATAGAGGTGTATCGTATGCCCGTAGCTGTCGGCCAGCACTTGCACTTCAACGTGGCGAGGTTTCTCGACGAATTTCTCCATGTACATGCGATCATCGCCAAAAGAAGATTTGGCTTCCGAACGCACACCGCGCAGCGCCGAGATCACTTCCTCTGTGCCCCGCACCAGACGCATACCTTTACCACCGCCGCCAGCCGAGGCTTTGAACATCACCGGGAAGCCAATCCGTTCAGCCGCCGCAATCACTTCGTCCTCACTGCCCAACACGTCTGTGCCAGGCACGACCGGCACTCCGGCTTGTTGCATGATCTGTCGGGCGGTGACTTTGTCGCCCATCCTTTCAATGGCGTCCGGCGTGGGACCAATGAACACGAGGCCCGCTTCCTTGCACGCCCGGGCGAACGGGGCGCGTTCCGAGAGAAAACCGTAGCCCGGGTGAATCGCTTCCGCGCCGGTCTTCTTGGCGGCGTCGATGATCTTGGGAATGACTAAATAACTCTCGGCGGATGGGGATGGTCCAATGTGGACGGCATGATCCGCGTATTGCACGTGCAGAGCCGTGCGATCGGCGTCGGAGTACACGGCGACGGTTTCGACGCCAAGTTCGCGGCACGCCCGAATCACACGGACGGCGATCTCTCCTCGGTTCGCGATCAGAATGCGTTTGAACATAAGCGGGCCTTCGCTCTGCAAATTACAGCGGAATGTTGCCGTGTTTTTTCGGCGGGTTTTTCTCCCGCTTGTTTTGCAACATGTCCAGAGAACGGATGAGCCGTGCTCTGGTGTCCGCCGGCATGATGACTTCGTCAATGTAACCAAGTTCAGCCGCTTTGAACGGGTTGGCGAACTTCTGCCGATAGTCGCTCACCAAACGCTCGCGTTCGCTCTGCGGATCTTTGGCTTTTTGAATGGCTTCCCGGAAGATAATGTTGACAGCTCCGTCCGGCCCCATCACGGCGATCTCCGAGGTGGGGTAGGCAAAGTTGACGTCACCGCGCACGTTTTTGCTCGACATCACGACATACGCACCGCCATAGGCCTTGCGGGTGATGACGGAAAGTTTGGGCACCGTGGCTTCACAGTAAGCGTAGAGCAGTTTGGCGCCATGACGAATGATGCCGCCATATTCCTGCGAGGTGCCAGGGAGGAAACCCGGCACGTCGACGAAGGTGACAATCGGAATATTGAAACAATCACAGAAGCGCACGAACCGTCCGCCTTTGGTCGAGGCGTCAATGTCAAGCACACCGGCGAGGTAGGCTGGTTGATTGGCGACAATACCGACCGAGCGTCCGCCGAGTCGGGCGAATCCGACAACAATGTTGCGGGCAAAGTCGGTTTGCACTTCAAAAAAATAATTTTCGTCGACAATGACCTTGATAAGGTCTTTGATATCGTACGGCCTGTTGGAATTATCCGGCACTAGAGAATTGAGCTTCTCATCGCGACGGTTTGGATCATCCCCGTTCGGGCGGAGCGGCGGGTCCTCCGTGTTATTGCTCGGAAGGAAACTGAGCAGTTCCCGAATGGCGTGAATGCTTTCGCGTTCGTTAGGTGCAGAAAAGTGGGCGACACCGCTTCTGGTGTTATGCGCGCCTGCGCCGCCCAGCTCCTCCATCGTTACTTCTTCATGGGTTACGGTGCGAATGACCTCAGGGCCGGTGATGAACATGTAGCTACTGCTTTCGACCATGAAGATGAAGTCGGTCATGGCCGGGGAGTACACGGCGCCGCCCGCGCACGGGCCCATAATCGCGGAAATTTGCGGCACCACGCCAGAGGCAAGGACATTGCGCAAGAAAATATCGGCATAGCCAGCCAAGCTCACGACGCCTTCTTGAATGCGCGCGCCGCCGGAATCGTTAATGCCGACCACTGGACAGCCCGTTTTCATGGCGAGGTCCATGATCTTACAGACTTTTTCTGAAAAGGCGCCGGACAGGCTGCCGCCGAAGACGGTAAAATCTTGCGAGAAGACAAACACTTGACGACCGTCGACCGCGCCGTAGCCGGTAACGACGCCATCGCCCGGCGTCTTCCTCTTATCCATCTCGAAGTCCGTGCACCGGTGCGTCTTTAAGCGGTCGAGTTCCACGAAGCTGCCGGGATCGAGCAAGAGATCGATCCGTTCGCGGGCGGTAAGCTTGCCCGCTTCATGGTGACGCTTGATGCGTTCCGGTCCCCCTCCTTGGAGGGCTTCGGCATTACGACTTTTCAACTCTGCCAAATTTTCCTGTAAACCCATGTATGGTGTCCTGTGCGTCGAAAATGGCGGGAGGAGATCCCCGCGCTCCTCAATCTGGATGACGTTGTTAGCATTAGGTGGGAGGAGGCTGCAAGCCCGGGAGTGTCACCTGAGCACCAGCGGCAATGCCGTTACGCTGACAAAAACCAGCGTTGACTTCAAGGACGAACTGCGCCGGACCTTGTGACGGCAGGGGAATTTCTGAAAACGGCGTAGTGTTGGCGGCGATGCCGACGATCGTCCGCGCCGCGTTAATAAAAATGATGTCGAGCGGCAGCGGCGTATTCTTCATCCAAAAAGAGAGGGGCTCTTCATGTGGAAAAAGGAAAAGCATGCCGTGTGACTGCGGCAGGTCCCGACGGTACATGAGCCCGAAGTTGCGTTTTGTGGGCGTGTCGGCGATTTCCACGGCAACGCGGACAGGTTCGCCAGTTTGGGGAAACAGGATGACTTGCGGTAGAGAAGATGAAGAAGAGCAGGCGACGATCAACACTACCAAACTCAACGCGAAGAAAAAGAGGCCATGACGCTGGCGGCGAAGTGCACGTCTTTGTGTGACTTGTTGCTGTTGGTGATGTCCTGGCGGCGCCTGCACGCGCGCCTTTCTGTTGCTCTTCAATTTACTTCTACCAGAGCGAAATTCTTCATCACAGAATTTCTCCTGAGTAAAGCCGAAAGGCTCCTCTTGTTGGCTATCCTTTTGTTGGCTATCCTTATCTTGTCCCCAAAAGAGAGGCAATAGATGATCCGAGGAAGTTGCAATGCGTCTTAGGAATGATATCTACATTATAAAATTTAGCCTTCCTTGAATAGGCTTGTTCGCGTTCTCTTGCTGATCGCAATTATGATGATACTGCTTCATATTATGCAAAGTCGCAGTCGTCAGTAGCAACTTCTGCCTGCGGTCAAGCAGCGAGACCTTGGACAGAAAGTGGCCCAGGCGCTCGCGGTCCCGATTGTAGTAGTTTTTTCTTGGCGTATCGTCTACGGCATGAAGCCAGGCTTTTTGCAGGAGGTGACGAGATGAGCGCAGTCAAGATAGCGGCAATCGTACTGATCGCGGTTGGCGTCCTTGGGCTGGTGTATGGCAGTTTCAGCTACACCAAGGAGACCCAAGAGGTCAAAGTGGGTTCGTTCGAGTTGGCGGTGAAGGAGAAGCAAACAGTCAATATTCCAGTCTGGGCTGGAGTAGGGGCAATAGTGGTTGGCAGCGCGCTTCTGCTTTTTGCGGGCAAGAAAAGCTAACTTCTGCCCCGGGCGAGAACTGCGTCGTCCTCGGGGCGGAGGCCCCAAGAGGACGATACGCATGAGGACGACGCCAGAGAAGCGGGGCTCAAATAATCCCATTCTCCTTCAAATTCGCGAGGTCAACTTGAGAGAGACCCAGCAGGCCGCCAAGAATGTCGCTGTTGTGCTGGCCTAGGAGTGGGGCAGGGAGCACATCCACCGGCGAGTCTGACAGTTGCACGGCGCAGCCCGGCATGGTGAACGTACCGCGCGTGGGATGTTCAATGGTGCGAATCATGCCCCGTGCCTTGAGGTGTTCGTTGCTGAGCACATCGCCGCTGTCGAGCACGGCGCCGCATGGGACGCCTACTTCGCCCAGCGTGCGCATGACCTCAAATTTATCGCGCTGCCGCGTCCACGAGGCGATAATGTCAAATAGTTCATCGAAGTGATGGGAGCGCGAGCGTACATCACTGAAACGTGGGTCGGCGAGCACGTCCGGCCGGCCAATGGCGGAGATAAGATTCTCCCACATCTCTTTTGTTGTGGCGATGATATAGGCGTAATCGTTTGTGCCGCCGGGCGAGCAGGGATAGAGGTCCGTTGGCGCGAGGCCCGCGACGCGATTGCCGCGACGTTGCGCGGGCACATCGCCCATGTAATGCCCCATCATGCCGATACGGGTGAGGTTGACGACCGCGTCTTGCATCGCCACTTCCAGTCGTTGGCCGCGCCCCGTCTTCTCTCGTTGCACCAGCGCGGCGAGGATGCCAACCGCGCAGTGGATGCCCGTGCCGGTGTCGCCGATCGTCGGCCCGGGACGCAGGGGCTCCGTGTCTTGCGTCCCGGTGACGCTCATGGCGCCGCCCGTGGCCTGCGCGATCATGTCAAAACTCTTGTAGCCGGAGTACGGACCGTAGGTGCCGAACCCTTTCACTTGTGCGTAGACAATCCGTGGATTGATTTTGCTGACTACATCGTAACCAAGTCCGAGTTCTTGCACGGCGCCGGGGCCGTAGTTTTCCACCAGCACATCGAAGTGAGGCACAAGTTGCTTGAATAAGGAAAGACCTTTCTCACTTTTGAGGTTGATGGAGATGCTCTTCTTGTTAGCGTTCAACAGTAAGAAGTAGGGAGAATCGAGCCCCGGCTTCTCGCTCACGAGATAACGGCCTTGATCCCCATTTTTGGGCGGTTCGACTTTGACGACGTCGGCGCCGAGAAAGGCAAGAATTTCGGTACAGGACGGTCCGGCTTCAAATTGCGTGAGATCGAGAATCTTCACATGATCCAATGCTTTCATAGGTCCCCTCCTAAGTACGATGTGTTCGCAGTGTAGCGCCTTTGCAGGGAAATGGAAATCTTACCACGAAACGAAGAGGGCGCCGCGTCTCTGACGAGCGCAATCATGTTTCTGTTTCGTCGGAGTCATTGTCATCCGAGTCGTTGGAATCGTCATCTCCACTCGAAGCGCCAGAGTCGGTGTCGTCATCATCAGCATCGCCATCCGCCGGGGCCGATTTCTTTTCCTCTTTTTGGAGAGTTGTCTTTGGCTTTTCGTCCGTGTCGCCATCCTCATCGGAATCAGCGGCGGTTTGCAAGAGTGGGGTCGTCGTGTTTGCCTCTGGTGAGGTGGAGGGATTATCTTCGGTGGCGGCGGTGTCCTGATTGTCCTCCGCTGCTGGGCTTTCTTCTTCGGCGGTTTCAGCGGGCGGGGTCGTGTCCGTTTGCGGTAGGAGATCCGATTGACGCGGGTCAGGGCGCGGATCGCTGGTCCGCGCCGGAGTAGCCCCGGGTGCTCCGCCGAAGCTGGTGGCGGGAGGTAATTCGTCATCGATAGATTTCGCGACATTGACAGGGGCGTTTGAAAAATGGATGTGACCTTGCCGGTCCGTCCAACGATAAATGCTCTGCCCGGCAACCGGGGCGGAAGAACAGAGCAATGACAATGAGGAAATAATTGCTAAAGAGCTACGTTTCACAATGTGACTCCATGCAAGAAAAATCTTCGCTCATAGTGGCATACACAGAGGAGTAGATGCAAGAGAAAGCTATCCTATGCTAGAAAAGGGCTATGGCCAATCGTAGGAGCGAGTCGGCGGTCAAGAAATCTACTCATTTACGGCGGCCTCCGCCATTGCATCAAGGCGTGTTAGATGAAGCCATTGCGCGACTGAATCTTCGCGATGTCACTGTGAAACGGATGTTTGGCGGCCTCTGTTATTATGTGGTGGGGAAACCTTTTGCAATTCTGCTCGGCGCTTCGCTCGCGCTCAAACTGCCTGCCTTGCAGCTCCGACGGGCCTGCGCTCAAGGGGAAGGGGAAGTCTTTCATCCGGGCGGTGGCGACTTCGTTATGCGTGAATATATCGACCTCAGCCCAGAGGCGCTTACGGACGAAGACCGACTCGACGCCCATGTACAAACAAGTTACCGCTTTATCGCTGGGCAAGGCCCGGCTGAGGACGATCTCAGTTGGGGAGATTTGCTGCAAGGACGAGCCGAGCTGTATCAACAGGCCAAGCAGCGACGGACGTGAGGGGCGCTCTCGCGCCCCCCTTCATCGTCACGCTGTCGGAAACCCATACAATCGCGCACAGTTGTCATGGACAATTTTGCGGGTGTCGCTCTCGGGAATCGAGGCGAAGTTGCTCGCGACTTTCTTGCGCGAGAAGGGCCATACGCCTTCGGTGTGTGGATAGTCTGAGCCCCACATGAGATTGTCCGTGCCCATGATCTCGCGCGTGAGCACGCCTGCACGGTCATCCTCAAACGTGGCGTAGAACTGCCGGCGGAAATAGGTGCTCGGGGTCTCCGGGAGCTTGGGCTCCATCCAGCCTTTGTGGTCCTGCCACCAGTGATCCATGAACTCCAGCACGGAGCCAATCCAGCCAATGCCGCTTTCGACCAACGCCCATTTGAGTTTGGGGAAGCGCACTGGAGCTCCGCCCCAGATGAGGCGTTGCAGGGTGTCATTCATTTCAAATTTGACAACACCAATGATAATGCCGCCAGCGCCTGGACCGTGGGCGCGACCAAACGGATCACGCCCGCCGATGTGCATACTGGCGACTACACCCATGTCTTGCATCGCCGCCCACAGCGGGTCCCAATCCGGCAAGTTGTACGGGCGGTCATCGACCCACGCCGGCAACATGACGCTGACGAGCCCCAGCTTGGCGCAGCGCTCGGTCTCCGCCACGGCCCATTCGATCGGGCCTCGGCAGGGAATCATGCCCACGCCTTTGATCCGATCTGGATACGGCTGACAATATTCAGCGAGCCAATCGTTGTAGGCGCGACAGCACGCATACAGATACTCGGGGTCTGGGGCGCGCACCAAGGTGAGCCCCACGCCGGGATACATCACTTCTCCCGACACGCCATCGATCTCCTGATCTTTCAACCGCTCATGCGGGTCCCATGTGCCTGGGCGATTATCGGAGTAGCGGTAGCCTTTGGGCGAGGGGATATCCATGCCTTGCGCTTTCAGATCCTGCATCGGGCCTTCAAACGCGAGCGGGCGCGGACGCAGCCCAGCGATGACGATGTAATCGCTGGGCTCATCGAGCGCCTCAATGCGCGGCGCTTTGTCGCGCCACTTTTTGTCCATTCTGGTCAACCACAAATCGGCTGGCTCTACAATGTGAGAATCTGAGGAAAGCAAACGACCAGTGTATTCTCCTGCCATGAAAACTCCTTGAGAAAGACAAGTGGAAAATCAAACGTGCAACAAAGTTGAGATGCTACAGAACGTCATTCTGAGCCGGAACGCAGGGCAGGCGAAGAATCTCGTGTCATTCCTGCTAGATTGAGATTCTTCGTCGCTTTACTCCTCAGAATGACAGCCTTTAGCAGCACCTGGACGGACTTCTCTACCGTTTCCCGTCTGACGAATTCGAACTTATCCGTTCATGCCGCCCTCGCCGAGCGCGATCTTGTTACACGTGCACGAGCCGATTTGGTGGAGTTCAACGACATTGCCGAACGGATCCTGCACGAACACCTGGTCGGAATTGGGGCCGACGAGCCCTTTGATCTGCCAGTGCCAAATACCGCGCTTTTCCAGTTCTTCCTTGGCCTCCACGATGTTTTCGACCGCGAGGGCGACGTGAGGTAGGGTCGGGTCTTCCTTTTCGCTGCGCGCCATCGGGGACTTGCCGTTGCCGTTGACGCCCATCAAGTGGATTTGTGTGGTCCGCTCGCCTTGTCCGATATACATCCAGAAGCCGGGAATAGTGGGGATATTGGGGCGGTGGGAGTCGGTGTGGAGCCCCAGGACGTCGGTGTAGAAGTCACGAGCTTTCTCAACATCCTCTGGGCTTGTGCCGATGCGGATACCGTGATGATGTAATTCAACAACTTTAATTGGCATAATACGCCCTCCTTACTGATGCAGTGATAAGTTTCTGCTTCCTCTCATAGCATAAGAGGTCCGCCCGGGAGAAGAGAGCCTGCTGTCGCCAGGTTGTCTGCTGCCGTGATCCGTGGTAGACGCGAGAACATTCACTAGTACGCGCCCCAGTCGCCAAAAGGGAGGGATGATGTCTGGGCCAGTTCGCTACCGCATTGTTGGGCTCATTTTTCTGCTGGCGCTGATCAACCACATTGACCGAGCCAATATTTCGATTGCCGCACCGGTCATGATTCGTGAACTCGGCTGGAACGAAGCGCAGTTTGGCGTGATCTTTTCCGCGTTTCTCTGGGGGTACATGACCATCCAACTCCCGGGTGGCTATTTGACTGACCGTTTTGGCGGGCGGCTGATTCCTTGGCTCTGTCTGGGCTGGTCGATTGCTACTTTCCTCACGCCATTCGGCGCTGTTGGGTTCTCGTTAATGTTGGTGTTACGTTATCTGGTCGGAGGCTTTGAAGCCCCCATCGTACCCGCCATGAGCGCCGCCAATGCGGCTTGGGTGCCCCGTCACGAGTTGGCGCGGGCACAGACAGTGATTCCCGCCGCACTCAATGGCGGCATCATGATCGGCTATCCATTAGTGACAACGATCACACTGCGATTGGGCTGGGCTTGGGTTTTTTATTTCTGTGGCGGTATTGGGATTGCTTGGGCGTTTGCGTGGTTGCTGCTGGCGCGGAGCCGACCGGAAGAACATCCAGCCGTGACCTCTGAAGAACTGGCGTATATCCAAGCCGAGCGGGTGCAACCTGCAAAAGAACATGACGGCTGGAGTGAGGTGCTGCGTTCTCCTCGGGTGTGGGCTCTAGCCTCTTCCTACACCCTCTGGGTGTACAACATGTGGCTGATGGCGTCCTGGCTGCCATCCTATCTGGTGCGTGGACGAGGGTTCTCGGTGGGTGAGATGGGCATTTGGGGTGGAGCGATCACTGGTGCGGCTCTGGTCGGGACGATCGTTGGCGGGTGGATTTCGGATTGGCTCTTGCAGCACGGCCACAGCGCTGACCGGGCGCGCAAAATTTTCCCGATGATCTGTATGCTGATTGGGGCGCCGTTTATGGTGCTCGGGGTCAGCGTCGAATCGGGCGGACTCTGCGTGGCCTTGCTTATGTGCGCGCGGCTCTTCAACGATACTGCTATAAGTGGGTTTGTGAGCCTGCCCACAGAAATGAGCCCTAAGCATCTCGGCGCTATTTGGGGCTGTATGAGCACGTTTGGCAGCTTGGCGGGCCTGATGGCCGCGATGCTTTCCGGCTATCAGGTCTCGGCGACTGGCAATTGGGCGCTGCCGTTTTACACCGCCGCCGGCTGTATTGGCGTTGCTGCGCTCATCATGGGGTTTGGCGTGTCCGCTCAGCCATTGTTTGCTGAGGAGGCCGAGCACGTCGACGCGGCCCGTCCGGCTGCGGCGATTCACTAGATGATAAGAACGGACTCATCTCCGTGTGGCGACGAGAATGCCGCTGATGACGATCGCGCCGCCAATGAGATGCGGCAGGGTCAGCGGCTCATGCAAAAGAAAATAGGCGATGCCGATCGCCATGACCGGAACAAGGTTAAGAAAGATGCCTGCACGGCTTGGCCCAACCACGGCGATGGCGTCATAGAACCAAAAGTGAGCAAACGATCCAAGCGTGCTCTGATACGCAATCGCCGCCCAGGATGCCCATGACACATCCGCGAAATGCCATTGCGTGCGCTCAAAGAAACAACTGCCTAAAATCAACCAGAATCCGCCCGCCATGTAAGTGTATGTGGTTGCCGCCAGCGGTGAAACGTATTCCATCAGTCTTCGTCCATAAATGGAGTAGAGGCTCCAGCTCAGTTGTGTGCTGAGGAGAATGAGATCACCGGAATTATACTGACTCTGCGCAATCACTTCCCATGAACCGCGAGTGATAATCACCCCAACTCCAAGAACGGAAAGCAGAATGCCGAGGACCGAGCGGCTTGAGAGGTGCTCTTTGAGAATGACAACGGAAAGGAGCGCGAGTGAAACCGGAGATGAGGCATTGAGCAAGGCGGCATTCGTGACGGTCGTCAGCCGCAAGCCGTAATAACTGCCGCCCGTGCTCATCATGTACCCACAAAAGCCCAACGCGAGGATGCCTCCCAGCAGTTTCGGGCTCCAGGGAACGGGGCGCGATTCCCGCCGCAGGTAAAACGACAGCAACGATGAACCGATCACCATGCGGATCGCCGCAATCGTCATGGGCGGCACGCCGCGCAGTGCAATCTTGCCCGTCGGCATCAGCCCCGCCCACACCATTGTCACCAATGTCAAGAGAAGAAAAGCTCTGGTCTCCCGTGTCATGTGCATGAAGAGAGGCACTGTAGCAGAACGGCGAGGGGAGGGAAGAGTGGGGAGAGCGACTTGATTCTTTTTCGGGTAAAGGCAAAAATCGAAAAGCAAAAAATGGAAACAAGCCCCGAGCCCCAAAGAATTGAGGCAGTGCGGAAAGTCAAAGGACCAAGGAGCATAATGAGGTAAGGAGGTAAACTCTATGGCTCTCACACCTGCTGAGCTGACACACACATTGAGAGGAATGCTTGAGCAGCGGAAGTCGTATCGTGACCATCCCTGGGTTCAACGTTACCTCAAGGGCGAACTCTCTCGCGCCCAGATTCGTACCTGGATCGAGCAGCATTACTGCACGGTAGGAGACGTGCACGACATCTTTGGACCAATTTACGCCGGCTGCCCGGATCCTGAGGTGCGGGTCCGCATGCTGGAGAACCTGTGGGAGGAAGAGACGGGGAAAGTCACCGGATCAGCTCCGCACCGCGAATTGATGTGTCGGTTGATCGAGGCGCTGGGCGGCTCGCGCGCAGAGGTTGCCCAGTGCAAACCCCTGCCCGAAACAGTGGCGCGGCGGAGTTTCCTGCGACTGATGGCGCGCACGCGTCCCTTCTATGAAGCGGTGGCCGTGATTAGTGTGGCTGGGGAAGCACAGTTTGGCGATATGGCTGAAACGTACGCCCAGACCGGAGAAGCGCGCTACGGCTTAAACCCGGAAGCGACGGCCTTTTGGTGGGTGCACGCCAAAGCGGATAAGGAGCATGGAGGCGCAGCTTTTGACATCGTGTCGCATTGGGCGCGGACAGAGGCAGAGCAGCAACAGGTGATCGAATCAGTCAGGCAATCCTTGGAACTTGCCTGGTGTTGGTTTGATGGCTTCGTTCGGGCGACCGCGTGAACAAGCGGGACAAAAGCGAAAAGAGTCTGGCGGCTAAGGACGAGGAAAGTCAAAACGAGTCAAGATGAATCCGAAGTCTTTAGTTCCTGGGGCCCAAAAGATTGAAATAGTAAATCCGTAAAAAAAGGAGAGTCGCATGACCATGCAGCGAAGTACGAATCGCATTCTCACTACCCACTGCGGCAGCTTGGCGCGTCCCTCCGATCTGCTTGATTTAATGAAGGCGAAAGTCCACGGCGAGCCGTATGACCACGATGCCTATGCGAGACGAGTGCGGAGCGCTGTTGCTGAGATCGTCCGTAAACAGGTTGAAACCGGCGTCGATATTGTGACGGACGGAGAGCAGGGCAAGCTGGGGTTCTTTACCTATGTGAATGAACGACTGGCCGGTTTTGCGCCCAAGCTCGGCGCTCGCTTTACCATGTTTGCTGACGAAGTTGCGTCTTTTCCCGAGTACTACGAGCAGTATTTCAGCCAAGCTATGCTTGGTGGGGCGGTCGCTCCTATGGTCCCAGTGGCGTGCACCGGACCTGTCAGCTATTGGGGACACGAGGCGGTGCGCCATGATATCGATAACCTCAAAGCTGCGTTGACAGAGGTGAGTCCTGAAGCCGTTTTCATGCCCGCCGTGGCCCCAAGCGGCGTGGGCATGAACGAATACTACCGCACGGAGGAGGAATACTTGCACGCTGTCGCAGAAGCCATGCGCACGGAGTATCAAGCCATTGTTGACGCTGGCTTTCTTGTACAGATTGACGATCCGTTTCTGACAGATGTCTACAGCGATTCGTCTTTGGATAGTGCAGAGAAACGCAAGAGAGCTGAGATGTACGTAGAGGCGCTCAACCACGGCTTGCGGGGGATCCCAGCGGAGAAGGTGCGCTTCCACACCTGCTACGGGATCAATGAAGGCCCACGTGTCTACGATGCACAATTGCAAGACGTCTTGGAGGCTATGTTAAAAGTGAACGCTGGCGCTTACTCCTTCGAAGCCGCCAATGCGCGGCACGAGCATGAGTACCACATCTGGGAGACCGTGAAGCTGCCCGAGGGTAAAGTGCTTATCCCTGGAGTGATCACTCATGCGAGCAACATTGTTGAGCATCCTGAACTTATCGCCGAACGCATCGTCCGCTACGCCAAGCTCGTGGGGCGAGAGAATGTGATTGCCGGAGCCGACTGCGGCTTTTCGTCTCAAGCGACCTATCGTCCAGAGGTCCATCCCACCGTGGTATGGGCCAAATTCCAAGCGATGGCGGAAGGAGCGCGCCTGGCCACGCAACAGCTCTGGCGGTGACATTGAGCGGCTGTTAGAAGAAGTACAAACTGTTCGAGAACCGGTTTCCTAAGATGGCTAGCTTCAAGGTCGCAATTTGTGACCTTGAAACGGGGCCAGAACATCCGCAAAAGAGGTTCAATAACGATGGCGGCAGTATCGACAGCAGACCCTCAATTCCAGTCGGCTATTCAGGCGTGTGTGGCGGCGCTACACAAGCTGGCAGACTATGAACTCGATCCTTCCCTACAACGGCGGCTACACGAATTAGGTGAACGAAAAGAGTTTCTCACTGCGACGGAGCAAGAGGAACTCCTTGCCCTTGTCGATTTCGTGCATAAACGCACGATTGAGAAGCTAGAAGCCCAAACGGCTTTGACTCGGCTGCGCACCGCAATTCCAGGCGTATTGCCTGACCTATGAGCGCTGAATCTGAACAATTTCGGGAGGCGGTGATCAGACGTGCTGGTGGTCGTTGTGAATATTGTCAACTGCCTGCACAATTCCAGATCGGCGGCTTTGAAATCGACCATATTCTCCCACGGTCGCGTGGCGGGCCGACTGATTTGTCCAACGTGGCCTTAGCGTGTCCTCACTGCAATGCACGCAAGTGGGCGCACCTCGATGGAGAAGATCCGGAGTCGGGGCAACGAATAGCGTTATTTAATCCCCGGACTCAGGTATGGAGTGAACACTTTCAATGGTCTGAGCAGCATTCGTTCACGATTATAGGGCTCTCGGGTTGCGGGCGTGCAACGGTGTCTCGGCTCTCCATGAATCATTCCAACCTTATTAGCATTCGTCGCTTGTTGGCTGAGCTGGGCCTCTCATGGCGAGTAGAAACCTGAAGGCAACCTAAGATACATGTCGAAGCGCTTTGCTTGGTTACGTAGCTTGCGGGCGGCAACATTGAGCAACTTTTAGAAGAAGTACAAGCTGTTCGAAAACCAGTTTCCTAAGTTAATCCGAAGTGCCGTCACAGTAGTGAGCTTGCGCCCGACGAATCCACGTGGAGGTTATATGAAAGTTCTCCTTTTTGGTGCAGGAGCTTCAAGGCCAGCGGGTTATCCACTAGCCCGAGAACTAATGACGACCATAGAGCAAGATGTCCGCGAAAGTGGGAATCTCTCGTTGAGAAATGCATGGAATCGGTGGGAGGACGTAAGAGAGAAAGCTCCTGAACCTCTGCAGTTGCTTCTGGAAGACCCGAATCCGGAGGTTACGCTTTCGGTTCTGGACCTTTGTCAGATCTCGCACTTTTCTTCGAACCACAAATGGCTTTCTGAAGCCAGCGGTGCAAAGTCTCGGCTGATCGAGTGTTTAGTCGAGTATTTTAAGTGGAAACACTACTGCGACGCTGACTCCTCAGCACCACGCGCACATTTGCGAGCGGAATTAGAAAAACTGCATGCTGGTGACGTCGTCATAACGCTGAACTGGGATACAACTGCCGAAAGAACTCTTGTTGAGATTGACCGCTGGAGTCCTCATGATGGATACGGGTTCCTAAAGGAGCTACGCTGCGGTGACTTCGACCCCTGACCCTCTCCCAGAGAAATTGTCACGTCCCTCAGAGATCATTGTCCTCAAACTCCATGGTTCTGTGGGATGGTATCTTGCCGACACCGAGCTATATTATGGAAACGATTTCCTAAATTTTTTTCTGCCAGACGAGGAACTATTAGTCTACGATCCAGTAGAGAGGAAAGCGCTTCGACCCGGCTTGCCCCCCAATAATCACTCGCCTGTTATTGCTTATCCTTCTTTCCTCAAGAAACTCAGCACTCCTCCTATGCCTATAATCTGGGGGCGGGCTGATGATGCGCTTCGTCGCGCACACGAGGTCGAGATCTGGGGCTACAGCCTTCCAGAAAGCGATTCTGCGGTGAGGACGCTTCTTAATCCCCTTCGCTTTCGACTTGAGAGAGGAAAGATCCAAGTGTCCGTGCACGAGCCGTTCGATAAGGAGGTGCGGCACCGTTGGCAACAGTTTTTGGGACCGAAGGCGCAAGTAGATGAACAAAGATTGGGGGGTAATTGCCCACCTTTTTTCCCTCCGAACCCTACGTCAGCCAGAGCGTAACGTCTCCTCGTTCTGGACTGTCGTATCCTGCACAGATAGTGATGTGAGTTTCTCAGCGTCCCAATCCGCTACGCAGCTTTCCTCGCCATAATCGGCGCGATCGCACGCAGGCCGACGAGAAACCCATCCATTTCCTCCGGCTTTCCTATCGACACGCGCAACCAGTTTTTCATCGAGGGAAACTGGCGACCCACTAAAATCTCGCGCTGAAGAAAGGCGTCGATCACCGGCTGCACCTTGTCGTCCAGTTAGTGAATTGAAGAGAGTCAGCTGGTAAGATGCTAGCCTTGCCTCACTTACTTTACCATTTCTCTTTCAGCAACTTTCGCTTTCTGTCATGGCTGAATGGGATTCAATATAACTAACTGTTCCGCTTTCGCGGCGCTGCACTGGTTCTCATCAGCACTGACAAAGAAACTTAATTGCGTCTGCTGATGTACCTCTAAGGCAACCGCAAGTTGCAGAGCATCCAACGTGCGAAGACGTGGTTGTCCTGGTTGTGGTCCATATTGACGAATGAGACGTTCTGCTGTGCGGTAGTGAAGATCGGTCATCCGTACTACTTGCAGGAGCCTCTGGGCAATCTCATCCAGCAAACGTTGACGTACGACGTCGAGGTCGGTCAGCAAAATAAGACCTTCTCGCACTTTCCGTACTAGGGCCGATTGTACTTCCACGACGGCGAGCCGCGCAATGAAGTGACGAGAGTGTGTCTCGTCGAACAGTCGATTCACATCTTCGGTGCCGACTTCAGGATGATAACGTTTGACCAGGGCGCTGGAATCAAAAAAGTAAGCGACCATTTAGCGACCGTCGCGTTCCGCAACGATGATATCGGAGAGGGAATCCGAAATTTTAGAAAGGATTTGGTGGACGGTCTCCAGACTCACATGCTCCCGCACTTCTGTTGCGCAGCTATCCATAAACTCGGTATCGAGCCAATCTTCTTCTGGCTCGCTGAGTGTCACTATCACCCGTTGATGCTCCGGTAGATTGACAGGTTCGAGGGGCCGGAACACGCCATTTTCATAGATCGCGTTGAGACGTTTTGTCATGACCTTTCATCCTTACGCTATCGTGACCGTTACTATACTGAAAAGCGGTGTGTTAGGCTACTTGAGGATAGTGTCAAGCCTTGCTTCACTTGTTTTACTTTCTTTGCAGATCGCGGCTATATTGGTGACATAGAAACTGACACAAACCGCCACAGTGACAGCACGGTAGCCTCTCTCGCCCCCCGCCCACCGGATGAAGCTCTCCGACCCTTTCCTCTTCGGATACTACGTCAGCCAGAGCGTCACGTCCCCTCTTTCTGGCTCTATCCCATCCTGCACAGATGGTGATGCGGGTCTCTCAGCGTCTCAATCCGCTACGCAGCTTTCCTTGCCATCACCGGAGCGATGGCGCGCAGGCCAACCAGAAACGCCTCCATCTCTTCCGGCTTTCCAATTGACACACGCAACCAGTTTTTCATCGAAGGAAACTGGCGGCCCACTAAAATCTTGCGCTGGCGAAAGGCGTCGATCACCGGTTGCACCTCGCCGTCGAGTTCGATCATGACAAAGTTTCCCTGCGAAGGAATATAGCGGCGCCCGTCTTTTTCCAGTTCATTGTACAGCCAGCGGCGGGTGTCGTTGTTCAGTGTACGTTGGCGCGCGATCAGCTCTTCGTCGGTGAAGCAGGCAAGTGCAGCTTCCAGCACGGCGGCGTTGCTGTTGTTGCTCAACACGTGTTCGCGCATTTTCGCGATCAGTTCTTTCGATCCCACTGCATACCCCAAGCGCATTCCGGCCATGCCGTACACCTTTGAGAACGTGCGCACGACAATGACGTTCGGTTGCTTATTCACCCATTCAAAGGCGCTGGCGCAACGTGGGTCTTCGACAAAATGATAGTACGCCTCATCAACGAGAATGGCGGCGGATGTCGGCGCTTGGGCGAAGAAGGCGGCTAACTCTTCGCGCGTCACAATCGTACCTGTGGGATTGTTCGGATTGCAGATGTAGACCAAGCCTGTTTGAGCGTTGCAAGCGGCGGCCATGCGTGGCAAATCATGGCGAAAATCTGCTGTTTGTGGCGCCTTTACAGAGTCCGCATGGGTCACTCCCGCGTATGTAAGGACTGCTTCGAAGGTGGGTTCAGCAACGACGAGGTTCTTTCCCGGCGCTAGAAACGCCATGTCCGCTATGCGTAAGATTTCTCCTGAGCCGCAGCCCAGCAGCACGCAAGCTGGGTCGACGCCGTGATACCGTGCGATCATATCGATCACTTGCTGTTCTAAATGTCCTGAGTAACGAGAAGCCCAGCGTTGCGACTTTGTCATCGCCTCTAAGGCTTTCGCGGATGGGCCATAAGGATTCTCGTTGGAGTTGAGTTGCAGCACATCCTCGGGAACTCCAGGCGGCAATCTCGCCTCGGCGACAGAGCGTGTAAGCTTGGGCGCGAGTATCGCCGCCCCTACACCAGCGCCTACAAGACGACCGAATTGGCGACGGGAGAACATCCACTGCAGCATAGTGCACCTCACGATACGGATGAGTAGGACCAATTGGGTGTATAGCATTTGCTGGCGCTTTAGTTGAGAGGTCACAGTAAAGCTGTCGTTCACTTTTCGACAAACTCAGAGAGAGCGGGATTAGTGAGGCAGTAGTGCAGTTTTACGAAAAAGTGTAGGGGCAATTTCTAGAGGAGGACGCGAACATGGCGAGTACTGTTCAACAGACCGAACGGACCAGCGAATCCTTGCTTGAGAAAGCCCGGGGAATTGCGCGCCTGGCGGCTGAACGCACGCAGGCTATCGATCAGCAACGCCGACTGCCCGACGATTTGATCGGGGCGCTCAAAGAGTCAGGCTTGTTCCGTATCCTGCAACCGGCCCACTGGGGTGGTTATGAAATGGACCTCGGAACTTTCGTTCGTGTGGCGACAGAGATTGCGAAAGGTGACACCTCTACCGGGTGGGTGTATTGCATTCTCGGGATTCATCACTTCTGGATCGGTTACGTAGAACCAGAGCTGCAACAGGAAATCTGGGGTAAGGATTCCAACGTGTTGATGGCCGATTCGTTTGCGCCCGTGGGAAAAGTCCAACACGTCTCTGGAGGCTACCGACTCAGTGGCCGCTGGAGTTTCTTGAGTGGGCTCTGGTGCAGCGATTGGGTGGCGGTGGGCGCGTTGATTGCTCCTCAGCCTAACGCCAAACCCGAGTGGGCCATGTGCTTTCTGCCAAAAGCAGACTATCAGCTCGATGATCAATGGCGGGTCGTCGGCATGCAGGGCACCGATAGCAACACTATCGTTGTCGAAGATGCGTTCGTGCCCCACCATCGAGTCTTTTGGTTAGAGCGCTCACAACGAACCGGCGTGTCTCCGGGGCACAAGCTGAATACCAATCCCTTGTATCGGTTGCCATTTATTGCGACCTTGGGTCTGGCGCTCGTGCCGGCGGCGGTAGGATCAGCACGGGCGGCGCTTACCCATTTTCAGCAATGGATTGAGAAGCGCGTGCCGATCTACTCGGCGACTGGGACCTCGCAGCAGGGCATGGCTAGCGCGCAGATGGCATTGGCCGAAACTTCGACCACGCTCGATGCGGTGGAGGCGCTGATGATGCAGTGCGCCGACAAGATTATGTCGCTGACCGGCGAGCAATTGATTCCGACCGAGCTAGAGCGGATGCAATACTACGCATGGCGCAGTTACATGGTGCGTCAGTCGATTCGCGTTGTGGACCGCTTGTTTGATTTGAGCGGCGGTCATGCCCTATATCTTCAGCACCCGCTCCAGCGGATTTGGCGAGACATTCACGCAACTGGACAACACCTGGCCCTCCACTTCGAGTTTGCCATGGAAGGCTATGGTCGCGCCCTGGTTGGGCTCCCTAGTGGGATGATGATGTAGTTGGCTTCGTAAAAAGGGCGCTCTTTCTTTTATCCGTCATGCCCGCGCAGGCGGGCATCCAGGTCAACGAAGACAGAGAGAAGAAACAGAGACCGCTCTGCCCCTCTCTATCGCTGTCTCCCATCTCTTGCTCTGTCATTCTGGATTCCCGCTTTCGCAGGAATGACGTTTCTCTCTGTAAGTTCCTTTTTTCTGCTATGCGACCTTCGAAATGAAAGCGGCATATTTATCCAGTAATGGCAGCACCGTGTCTTTCCCCGCCGATGGCACGAAGAAAATCGCCCGTTCGGCTCCTAGCTCTTTGCAGCGGGCCAACATCGCCTCATCTCCCTGCGCACCGAGTACGGAGATAGAGATCGTGTTTTTAGGCCGACCAGCCTGTGCAGCCTTGTTCCAGAGGTTGTCTAACATTTCAGGGAGCTTCTGGAAGGCTCGAGCATTAGGAATCCAGCCATCGCAGTAATTCACTACTCGCGCCAAGCCCTGGGGGGTATTGGAGCCCAACAAAACAGGGGGATGTGGTTTTTGAAGGGGCTTAGGGTAACTCCAGATCGGGTCAAAGTTGACAAATTCCCCATGATACTCGGCGGCCTCTTGCGCCCAGATTGCTCTCATCGCTTCCACATTCTCGCGGAGCACTTTCCAGCGTTTCTTAAACGGGGTGCCGTGGTTCTCCATCTCTTCCTGATTCCAGCCGCCGCCAATACCGAAGAGGAGACGCCCGTTCGAGAGTTGATCGACCGACGCCACTTCCTTCGCCATCGTGATGGGGTCGCGCTCCATCGCCAGACAGATGCCGCTGCCGATCTTGATAGTCTTCGTCACTGCCGCTGCGGCCATCATCGCCACGAAGAGATCATGCGTATTCCAGTATTCTTTGGGTAGGTCCCCACCGCCTGGAAAAGGCGTGCGGCGACTGGCCGGAATATGGGTGTGTTCAGGAAACCAGACCGATTCAAAGCCGCGTTCTTCACAAGCCCGCGCGAGATCATCTGGACGAATGGCGTACTCGGTAGCGAACATCTCGATGCCAAGTTTCATAAATCCTCCTTGTTTTTCTCTCGCATACCACCTCAAGTCGCCGTGGCCAAGAGCGTCGCCGGTCAGTAGAGCTCGCCGTCTCTTCTCTTGACTGTGCACCTCCAGATGTGGGAGAGAGCTGAATGAGGGGAATTCTCGAAGGGGGATCAACCATGCCGTGGCCAGTACGCTACAATATCGTCGGCTTGCTCACTCTGGGCACCATGATCAACTATATTGACCGTGTAAACATTTCCGTGGCGGCGCCGGACATCATGCGAATGACTGGCTGGGATAAGGCCCAGTTCGGGGCGGTCTTCTCCGCTTTTTTGGTCGGGTACGCGCTTTTGCAATTCCCCGGCGGCGCACTCGCGGACCGCTGGAGCCCACGCAAAGTGTTGGCGTTCTCTTGCCTCGGCTTTTCGCTGTTTACCGCGTTGACGCCTTTGGGCCAGCAAGGCTTCTTACTCTTGCTCGCCTTGCGCTTTCTTGTGGGCGCCTGTGAGGCCTCCGCTTTGCCGTCGCTCACGACCCTCAACGCCCGCTGGGTTCCGCGCCACGAATTCAGTCGCGCGCAAACGCTGGGGATCTCCGGCGCTTCGTTGGGACAAATGATCGCCTACCCATCGACGGCGTGGATCATCGAACATTTTTCTTGGGAGATGGTGTTTCTAGTCAATGCGATTATTGGCGTACTGTGGGTGCTGCTCTGGCTCTGGTACGCTGCCGATAGCCCACAAGAGCACGCAGCGGTGAGTGCAGCGGAAGCGCAAGAGATCGAGCAAGGTCGTGCGCAGACGGTGGCCCACATTTCGGTCTCATTCCTCTCGATTGTGAAGTCACCATCAGTGCTGTTTCTCTGTCTCAGTTATATGTTATTCGGTTTCATCGCGTGGGTGTTTATCTTGTGGTTCCCGACGTATCTGGTGGAAGCTCGAGGATTGTCGCGCATGCACATGGGGCTCGTGGGCATGCTGCCGACGGGAGCGAGCTTTCTGGGCATCATCGCCGGCGGGGTTCTTTCCGATTACCTCCTGAAAAATGGTTGGAGCGTCCGGAACGCGCGAGCGCGAGTGCCAGGTCTTTGCATTGGACTCTCGCTGCCTTTTTTGTTAGCCGCCGTCACCACCCCGTCCGTGACTGTTGCGATTGTGCTGTTTGTCTTTTTTTACTTTACGTTGTCGCTCTCGGTCGCGGGCTTTTGGTCATTGCCGCTAGAGCTCCATCCGCAACTGGTGGGGACCATTTCCGGCGTGATGAACATGGCCGGCAACTGCGCCGGCGTCTTCGGGCCACTGACGGCGGGGATCATCGTCACCCGAACAGGAAGCTGGACGCTGCCGTTTTACCTGGTGACCGCGTTAGGAGTGTGTTGTGGTTTGATCCTCGTTCTGCTTGTGTCAGCGAAACCGGCGGTGATCAACGGCGCGCCTGCGGTCGTCTCGCTGCGTGAAGCGACGGAATAGGGGGCGCTGTCCTCGCGCCCAGGCTCTGCCTGGGATCGTAAGACCTCACCAGGAGATACCTCCGATGTCACGTACTCGCTACCGAATTTTCTCAGAGGAATCCCCATATTTTCTCACTTGCACCGTGGTCTCGTGGCTCCCAGTCTTTGCTTATCCGCGCTGTGTCGAGCTCGTCTTGGAGTCGTGGCGGTTCCTGCAGTGGGAACGAAGAGTTCGCATCTTCGGCTACGTAATCCTCGAAAACCATTTGCATTGGATTGCCGCAGCGGAGGGGCTGTCCCGGCATGTGGGCCGGTTCAAGTCCTACACCGCGCGGCGGATTATTGATAGACTCGCACAAGAGGGCCACTCTAGCTTGCTGGAAAATCTACGGCTTTGCAAACTACGCCACAAGACCAACCAAGACCATCAACTATGGCAAGAAGGAAGTCATCCCCAGCAGATCCAGAACGAGGCGATGCTGAGGCAGAAGCTGGAGTATATGCACGCAAACCCAGTACGACGGGGTTATGTCGATGACCCAGTGCATTGGCGTTACTCTAGCGCACGGGCATATGCGGGGATGGGAGGGCCGATCGAGGTGGTGACAGACTGGCAGTGAGACGTGTGGCGTGGAGGGACCCTCAGTAGTACGATCCCAGGCAGAGCCTGGGACCGAGGAGCATTCCTCTTCCTCATTTTTTCTCATGCCCAGGCTCTGCCTGGGCATGCCGTGCGTTTGTGGCATCTCTCACCTACGGAGTGTGGTTCCAAGGGGGCAAGAGACCTTTATCGTTTTTCTTCAGCACTCAGCCCTCATTTGAGCCCCGCCCTCTTGAGCGCCGCAATATGCCGCTCCAATAGCGCTGGGTCTTTGATCGGGGTTCGCTCTTTGTGAATCTCCAGCGAGAACTTTGGATTGATCCGCAACACTTCCGCTGCCTCGGCCCGAGCCTCGGTTTCTTTGCCTAGCTCACTGTAGACTGCGGCCAGGGTGAGATGGGCTCCGAGAATATTGGGGTAGCGGGTGAGAAATTGCTTCAGAGGTGCAATTGCCTCCTCCGGCTTCCCGGCCAGGTCATAGGCAGCCCCTACGCTGTCTAAGTGTCGGTCCAGATCAACGGGTTTCAAACGCAGCGCCTGGGCAGCAGCCTCCAGGGCGTCTTTCGCCCTGCCCCCTCGGCTCAGTGCCTCAGCCGACCCCGCATAACCGTCCGCATTGTTGGAATTGAGGACGATGGCCCGCTCCATCTCGGTGATCGCCTGCTCATATTGCTTTTGCCACAGATACACAGTGCCCAAGGCCACGTGACTCAGGGCGGCGGAGTCATTGAGAGCAATGCTCCGTTGCGCCGCTGCCAACGCCTGCGCCAACGTTTGGACATCCATGCTCTGTTGCGAGGCCCACTGCTGGACGTAACTGGTCGCCAGGACGCGGTGGGCAAACAGGTGAGTGGGCAAACGGTTGATAGCATCCTTCAGCATGGGGATTGCTTCGGTATACTGTCCGGTCAAGAAGCAGGCCCAACCTAAGCTCCAGGCGTAGAAGGGCGGATAGTGAGGGTTGAGCAACATGGCCTGCTTCACCATTCGCAGAGCTTCTGCCGGTCTACCCGCTGCATTCAGCATCTCCCCTAGGAAAAAATAGCTGTCCGCATTGTTAGGGTCGAGGGCGATGGCCCGTTCGCCTTCGGCAATGGCTGGATCATACCGCTGTTGCACCAGATAAATCATGCCCAACATCGTATGGGGGAAAGGCAAGGAGTCGTCGAAGGTCAGGGCCTTTTGTACTAACGTGAGCGCACGCTCCAGATTCTGCGGGTCTCGGTTCCAGCCCCATGCCCATTCCATCCAGTAGGTTGCACCTAGCCCGGCACACGCGTCGGCATACTGCGGGTCCAGGGCTAGGGCTTTCTCGAACAGTGGGCGCGCTTGGGCATTGGACTCTTTAGTAGCGCTCCAAATATACTCCGTCCCGCGCAAGTGATAGTCATACGCCTCCAGGTTGTCCGTGTGTTTGCGTACGATATACCCTTGCTCCCGCAGTGTGAGCTGCAGTTTCAACGTCGTCACGATCTTCTGTACGATCTCATCTTGTAGGGCAAAGATATCTTTGAAAGGGCGGTCGAAGCGTTCAGACCAGAGGTGAGCGTCTGTTGTAGTGTCCACTAACTGCACAACGATACGCACTTGCTCGCCTGCTCGCTGGATGCTGCCTTCCAGTACGTAGCGTACGCCCAGTTCTTTCCCCACTTCTCTGACATTGATGGCTTTGCCCTTGTACGTGAAGGCCGTGTTGCGGGCAATGACAAACAGGCTGGAGATGCGCGAGAGATCGCTAGTCAGCACCTCGGTGATGCCGTCGCTGAAATACTCTTGCTCCGGATCGTTGCTCATGTTGACAAAGGGCATGATGGCGATGGAAGGTTTGTCCGGCAAGGGTGGGAACTCTGGCGTGTTACGTGGTGCGTCTTGCGTGGGCGGAGGTGGCGCGAGGAAAGAGCGTGTAGTGAGGATGGAGGCGGCAATGAGCAGCAGCACCACTGCCATTGCTCGATACGCGGGACGTACGCGCCGAGAGAGCTTGAGGCGTTGCACTTGCAAACGTTGGCGCAGTCCTTTGGGCGGTTCGGACAAGAGCAGGTAGACGCGCTGGCGCTGGGCGATGTTCTTGAGCTGTGGCCGTCCCAAGGGCACGACCGCGCCCAAAGAAAGTTTCTTCTCGACCTCGTTGTAAACGACCTGCGAGATGCAGATAGTGTCGGACTCGGCCAGCCCTTGCAGCCGCGAAGCTACGTTGACCCCGTCGCCAAACACATCGCCATCTTGCTGAACAATGTCGCCCGAGTGGATGCCGATGCGGACATGAATCTGCTCGGGTGGCTCCTTCTCCGCGTTGTGTACTTTGAACTGGGCCTGAATCTGCTGGGCGCACTGGACGGCATGGACCACGGAAGGGAAGTCTACTAAGAAGGCGTCGCCAATAGTCTTAATTATCGTACCGTGGTGGGCGGTCGCCACCTGCTGAATAATCTGATTATGCAGCGCCAGCAGTCGCAGCGTGCGGCTTTCATCCACGCCCATCTGGCGGCTGAAACCGGCGATGTCGGTGAACATGATGGCGGCGAGGCGACGAGTCTCGCCTTGATTTATTGGGTCGCTCTTTTCCACTCCTTTCCCTTACGCTGAGGCGCCATTGCGTGTCAAACTCCTGAGTACTCCCAGCTATCCCTGGATCCCGGCTGGAGTTTATCCTGAGCGAAGCCGAAAGGCCGGAATGTCGGCCTTGTCTCGTTCGTCATTCTGGGCAAGGCCGTAGGCCGCGACCCGGAATCCAGGGGTTTATTAGGCGCCCGCATAGCGCGTTCTCTTCCCTCTCCTGTCGCTACTGTGCTATACCGCCGAGGAAGACACTGCGGCATGGCGCTAAATCGAACCGCATGAGATTGAGTGCTCAATCGAAATCCCCCCGCGCTCCGCGCGGCCCCCTTTGTGAAAGGGGGCGTTTTCTGTCCCCCCCTTTGATAAAGGGGAGAAGGGGGGATTTATCACCCTGGGGAACGTGAACGCGCCGGAACGGCAGTGGGCATACCGGGGACAAAAGGGGGCCTGTATGCGGGTTGCGTTTGATATCGGCGGTACTTTTACTGATGTGATCGTCCTTGGAGATGAAGGAGGGCTCACGACCGCCAAAGTGCTTTCACTCCTCGATCACGTGGGAGAGGACATAGTCGTGTGTGTCCGACAAGCTTCGACCGCGCCTCGGGTGGAAAATTTCGTTCACGGCACCACGATCGCCGCGAACGCAGTGATCGAGAATACCGTCGCGACAACTGGCCTGCTGACGACTCAAGGATTTCGCGATGAGCTTGAGATGCGCGGTCAGCGCCGGCCCAATATCTACGATGCAGAGTGGGACCGCCTGCCGCCGTTGATTCCTCGTGAATTGCGTTTGGAAGTGACTGAGCGCATCTTGGGGAACGGCGCTGTGGAACAGGCTCTCAATCCTGAAGAAGTGCGAGCGACCATCAAGAAACTGCTCGCCCAAGGCGTGGAGGCGATCGCGGTCTGCTTTATCAACTCGTACTTGAATCCAATCCATGAACAACAGGTCGGCAAGCTGATCGCCGAGATTGCTCCGCAGGCTGTGGTGTGTCTTTCTTCCGACATTCATCCAGAAATTCGTGAGTACGAACGCATGAGCACGACGGCGATCAACGCCGCGCTGATTCCGGTCGTGAACAATTATATGGATCGGTTGGAGCGTCATCTCTCCGCCTACAGCGACCGCTTGCTCATCATGCAATCGAACGGCGGCATCATGACGGCGCAGAGTGCGCGTCGTCGTCCTATCTATACAATCGAGTCCGGGCCTGCGGCTGGCGTCTTAGCCGCCGCCCGTCTCGCTGTGGAAGCTGGGGTGACGCAGGCACTGTCCTTCGATATGGGCGGGACAACCGCGAAAGCGTGTCTCATTGAAAACGGGATGCCGTTGGAAAAACCAGGAGGTGAAATCGGTGGCGGCGCCACCGTCGCGACGCGGCTCTTTGGCGGCGGCGGTCATGCGCTACGCGCGCCTTCGCTTGACATTGTTGAAGTGGGCGCTGGCGGCGGCAGCATTGCTTGGATTGACAGCGGCGGGGCGTTGCGAGTCGGTCCGCATAGCGCGGGCGCCGAACCTGGACCAGTGTGTTATGGTCGCGGTGGGCAGGAGCCGACGGTAACTGACGCCAATGTGGTGCTCGGCTACATGAACCCGGACAGCATCGCCGACTCGACGCTGCGCATCAACCGTGACGCAGCCTGGAACGCCATTACTGAAAAGCTCGCCTCGCCGTTGCGGCTCGATCCGCTCCAAGCCGCCTACGGCATCACGCAAGTCGCCAACGCCACGATGATGCGGGCTCTGCGCGCCGTGTCGACCGAGCGCGGGCGCGATCCGCGCGAATTTGCGCTCATTGCTTTTGGTGGAGCCGGACCAATCCATGCCGCTGAATTAGCGGGAAGTCTTGGCATGAAACAGGTCTACGTGCCGCTCTATCCCGGCTTGTTCAGTGCATTGGGTTTGCTGTTAGCCGACTTTCGCCATGATTATCTCCGCAGCGTGGTGCTGCCTTTGCCCAAGGTCGATCCTGCCGTCATCCTTCAGCTCTATCGCGAGATGGAAGAGGGGGCGCGAGCGGAACTGCGGCGCGAAGGTGTACCCGAGGCCGCCGTGCAGTTTGAGCGGTGGGTGGACCTCAAGTATGGTTATCAGATTTCTGAACTGACCTTGCCTTTCCCAGCAGATACTTCTGTGACTGAGCTGCGCTCGGCTCTCGCTCGCTTGTTCACCGAGGCGCATCACCGCGAGTTTGGTTATAGTCGAGAGGACCCGATTGAATTGGTGAGCCTCCGTATACGCGCAACGGCCACGGCCACGCGTCTGCGCTTTGCCGACTTGATGCACGCGCAGGGGCAAAATGGCCACGGCGGCTCTTCGGCGCCGACTCGGCAGGCGTATTTTGGACCGCGACATGGATCGTTGACCACGCCCATTCATAAACGAGGAGACATTGACAAGCCGATGAGCGGGCCGCTGATTGTGGAAGAGCCTGACACCACGGTTGTGGTCCCGCCGGGATGGCAAATTCAACGCGATGAACTGGGAAATTTGAGACTGACCGCGCTGTAGAAAAAAGGAGAAGGTATGGAACGCGCATTCGATCCCATTCTTGTCGAAGTCATGAAGAACGAACTAGCGGCGATTGCCGAAGAAATGGCAATCGCTGTCTGCAAGACTGGTCGTTCCGCAATGGTGCGGATCGGCGATTTTGCGGCGGCCATTAGCGACGGTCAGGGGCGCTTGCTGGGGCCTGGCTACGCCGCGCCCTTTCAGATCGGCAACTTTATCGAGCTCATGCCCTACGTGCTGAAAAAGTGGGGCGGCACCTTCAAACCTGGCGACGTGGTCGTTGTGAATGATCCTTACGCCGGTATGGGCCACATGCCTGATACTGCGGTGGTGGTCCCGGTGTTCTGGAAAGAGAAGCTGGTGGCGTTCAATCTTTCTTATTCGCATCATACCGACGTGGGTGGTCGCTTCCCTGGCGGTTTCAGCAGTCAATGTAGTGAAAGTTTTGAAGAGGGGCTGCGACTGCCGATTGTCAAAATTTACCATGAAGGGAAGCGCAATGAGGACTTGCTGGAGACCGTGCTTGCCAACGTGCGCGCCCCGGACGAGTGGATCGGTGATCTCGAAGCCAAAGTCGCGGGGTGTTGGCGTGGCGGACAGGAATTGGGCGCGTTGCTCGACAAATACGGGGTGGAGACCTTTGCTGCATGTTGCGACTACATGATTGACTTCGCGGAACGCGAGGTGCGGACAGCGATCAGCGCCATCCCGGATGGGGAATATGTTCATGAAGACGTCTTCGAAGATGACGGCTTCGGCAACGAGGTGGCGCTGCCACTGCGGTTGGCGATTCGAGTGAAGGGAGATTCCTTGGTCGCAGATTTTACCGGCACAGCCCCGCAGCAGAAGAGCGCGCTGAACAATCCCATCAGCCTCACTAAAGCGATGGTGTACGGCGCGCTAAAGGTGATTACCAGTCCGGACGTGCCGGTGAACAATGGTTTCGTGCGGCCCATTGAGGTGATTGCGCCGCATGGGTGTCTGCTGAACCCGAAGTTTCCCGCCGCGGTTGGCGGGCGTGGACCGGTGGTGATCCGCCTGTTCGACATAGTGTTTCGCACGCTGGCTAAGGCGTTACCAGACCGCGTTCCGATCGCTGGTGAGGCTGGGGATGTCCTACACTTCACCGGGCAAACGGAGGAAGGGCGACACTTTGCAGTCATGGACCTCGTCTTCGGTGGCTGGGGCGGACGCCCCCGCAAAGACGGCATCGACGGCGTGGCCCCGATGGGATTTGGCTCATACGGCGCGGTGCCGGCTGAAGTGTTGGAGCGCGAATATCCGCTGGTAGTTGATCGTTTCGGTTATCTGCCGGATAGCGGTGGACCAGGGCGTCGTCGGGGCTCACTGTCCGTGGTGCGGCAGTGGCGTTTCTTGCAACCGGGGCACGCGATGGTGCGCACTTGTCGCTTGAACTACTCGGAAGGACTCGCCGGCGGGCAACCGGGCGGGCTGTCAGAGAATATCTTGAATCCAGGACAGGAGAACAAAACCCTGCCCCGGCAAACGCACATGCACCTCGACGTGCAGCCAGGGGATACGATTTACCATGTCATCAGCGGTTCGGGTGGGCACGGCGACCCCTGGGTGCGTGAACCTGAAATGGTGTTGGAGGACGTCAAAGGAGAGAAGGTGACCATTACTGGCGCGCGCGACCAGTACGGCGTGGTGATCGATCCGCAGAGTCTCAGCATTGACTGGGCGCAAACGACGCAGTTACGGCAGCATCGTTAGAGGCTGCCTGAGAAGTCAAACCAGCGGTCATTGCGAGCGGAGCGAAGCAATCTTTGCCCGATATTTCGACCTCTGCGAGATTGCTTCGTCGCCTACGGCTCCTCGCAATGACAACTTTTTAGGCGGCGCTCGCCCCTGATAAGAAAAGAGGAGAGAGAGCTATGCAACAACGTCTACTCGGAAAGACGAAACTTCAGGTCTCAGCTGTTACCCTCGGTGGTGGTGGGATTGGCATGGTGTGGGGTCCAACCACGGAAGAAGAATGTGTTGCGACTGTCAAGCAGGCTGTAGCGTGCGGCATAAACCTGCTCGATTTGGCGCCTGTGTATGGAAAAGGGAAATCAGAGGAAGTGGTGGGCCAGGCCTGGCGCGACCTCTCACCGAAGCCCTTCGTCGCCACCAAGGTTTTTGTCATGCCGGACGAGCGCAAAGACCTGGCGGGCGCGATTCGGCGATCGCTGGAAGGGAGCCTGCGACGCCTTGGATTTGACCGAGTTGACATCTTTCAGTTGCACAACCAAATCGAGCCGCAAGAACCGACGGCGGCGCGAAGACTAACACTGCGAGAGGTTGTTGGTCCTGGCGGAGTGCTCGAAGCGATGCAAAAGCTGAAAGATGAGGGGCTGGTGAAAGCGCTGGGGTTCACCGGCATCGCTCGGCACGATGTGGTGCGCGAACTGTTTGCCGATGGACGTTTGGAAACCGTACAACTTGTCACCAACATCTTATGCTCAGAAGGCGAAATGGGCGCCCCTGGTGATGCGCCGTACCGGGATCATCTAGAGATGGTGCGGCTGGCGCAAGCTGCGGGATTCGGAGTCTTTGGTATTCGACCGTTTGCGGCGGGGTCGCTGACAGCGGCAGTTGACCGCACGCTGCCTGCGGATCATCCGGTGATCAGAGATTTCCATCTGGCGCAGCAACAGCTGGGATTTCTGACTGTTGAAACCGGTGGGTCTCTCGCGGCGGCGGCGATGCGTTACGCCTTGAGTTTGCCTGGGGGGAGCACGATAGTGAGTGGGGCTAAGAACCGCACTGAGCTTGCCGAAGCCGTGGCGGCGGAGGAAGCCGGTCCGCTTGCTCCGCCATTAATGGAACGCATTGCCGCGTTGCAGAAGAGCTGGCGTTAAAAGACATTGTTGAAAAACATTAGCGTTCCCAGGCTCTGTCTGGGAACGCGAGGTTATAACGAGAGCTGCACCAGGCTCTCGACTTCTCGAAGAACAGCAATCAAGTCAGGAGCCTGGGAGGCAATAACGTTGTTCTCACTGCCCTCGTGTTTGTGATGTGGATAGCTCGGAAGATTCAGTCGCTTGTGGTGGCCCGTATTATCGTAACGGAAAATCAGCGTCTTTCTTGCCGTCATGTACTGGTACACGTACATCAAACGGTCGATGGTCAATTCTGCGTCTATGACCTCACGAAAGTGCAGGACCGACCCATCAATAAAATACAATTCGCCACGGAGCAAACCTTCATGCGTCCCGCGTTTGTCATACGTGATATTTGAGGCTTGCAGTCCGCGGCAAATTGCGATGGCGTCTCGGAGCTGTTGGAAGTAGGTTTCAATCAGCAAAATGGATCTCTCGCACGGTTTCCGCTTTCTCGCGCAGGCGAACAAGGAGGCGGTGCTCTCCAATCCATTCGTCAAACTCTAAAGTTTCCGCCAACTCGTCGTTCTCGTAACGTGCGAGAAACTCTCCAGTGTTCATGTGGTATTTTTGCTCGAAGTCATGAAGATGTTGTTCCGTTCGTTGGATGGCGGCCTCTAGAGAGTTAAGCTCCTTGGCCAAGGCGGATTCCACTAGCGGCTGCAAGGGATGATTACGTGGGGATACCAGGGTCAAGGTTGCCATAGCGTTTTCTCTCTTTTCTTCTGCGAGAATTCCCTCTTCACTTCAACCCCGCCTTCCTCAGCGCCTCGATATGCCGCTCCAACAGCGCTGGACCTTTGATGGGACTAATCCATCATATATTAACTACATCCGTACTTTTAGTGCGTTGACCCTGACACTTCGTTCCCATATGGAGTGGGGAGGGTCAAAAATTTGTTGCTGAACCCAAAGACGGCGGTACTGCCGGCACGCGGTCACCATGCGGGGTGGGAGTGACAACAACATCGTTTCGGTCTTCTGTATGATCTTCTGCTCGATCTCATTCTGCAGCGTGAAGATATCCTTGATCGGAAGGTCGTAGCGTTCGGCCCCCAGGTGCTCTCCTGTAGCGGCGTCGAACAACTGTGTGGTGATGAGGATCTGATTGTCAGCTTTATGTACGCCGCCTTCCAGCACATAGCGTACGCCCATCTCTCGGTTGACGTCTTGCACTTTCACCGCTTTGCCTTTGTACGTAAACGCCGAGTGGTGAGAGATGACAAACAGGTTGGGATTTTTGGCGAGGCTCAAAGTGATGTCCTTGGTGACATCATCACTGAAATACTCTTGCTCAGGATTGTTGCTGATGTTGACGAATGGGACAACGGCGATGGAGGGTTTCTCTGGTTCTTGGCTACATAAAGATTCTCCTCTTGGGAGTGGAAAGAAAAAATGTTGGCCAAGGCGGGTTCCACCATCAAGAAGCACTGGTGCTCCTATCACTATAAGAAGAACGGACGTCAACGCGACGGAGAGTCTCAAGAGTTCGACCCGGAGACGTTGGCTTAATCTTGTTTGCTTCATTATGATGGTAATCCTTCTTCCCCTTTCTTTATGCGGAGGCTCTGTTGTGTGTCAAACTCGGGCTTCTCACCCGGAGCTCAAGCTCCGGGCTCAGCAAACGAAGGTGGCTGAAGCCGCCTCGGAGCCTGGTTTACCGGGCTTTGTAGCTTCAGCGCGACGATTTATCGTCGCGGGAAGGTAGTGACGCCATTTCGCCAGCGGTGTCAGGATGGGCGCGCCCCCAATGAGAAGGGTGCGCTTGCGCGCCCCTGCGAACAACGCATGGAGAACTCTCAATCCGTGATCCTGTACACCCGCGCGGCGGTGTCGTGAACAATCTTGCGACGATCCGCTTCGGCAAGCCCGCTAAACGTCTCCTTAATGAACTCTTGCGATTTGGGCCAGATGGCGGCGGTATGAGGATAGTCCGAGGACCACATGGCGTTATCCGCCGCATAGCGGTGCAGGCCGTCGAGGAAAATCGGCTCGTTGATGAAACTGGCGTAGATCTGCCGCTTGACATACTCACTCGGCCTGAGGCTCAACTTTTTGGAACTCATCGAGCCGACCCGCTCCTGGGCAAAATCCATGCGCCACATGAAATACGGCATCCAGGCCACGTCGTTCTCGGCGGAGACAATCGTCAGCTTCGGGAAGCGCTCCAACACGCCGCCGAGCACAAAGACCGCGATCGAGCGCTCGACTTCATGGTGCAGCGTGGAGACCTGAAGCGCGAGATTTCCCTTCAAGAAGTCCACGCCTGTCCCTTTGCGACCGGTCAGGATGTGAAGGGACAACGGCATGTTGAGATCCTGCGCCGCCGTCCAAAACGGATCGTAATCCGTGTGATTGTAGGGGAGATCCTCAGGAGGTGAGGCCCAGATCATTGCTCCCCGCATCCCCTTCTTAGCAATACGCTGTAGCTCTTGCACCCCGGCGCCGATATCCTCCAAGGTAATCAAGCCCAGCGGGAGTAGCCGTTTGGGATCATGGCTGCAATACTCCACCGCCCAGTCGTTATAGGCGCGGAAGCAAGCGACGCGCAGCGCGACATCGTCCAGTCCATACAACGGCATGCCCATCGAAGTATAAATCACCTCGGCTAGCACGCCATCGCGATCCTGATCCTTGATGCGCGCCGCCGGGTCCCAGACACTGGCGGGCGCGGCGTCCATCCCCTTCTTGATATGCTCGCCCAATGCCTCGGACGGCACCCCTGCGCCGAAAAATCCCGCAACGGGGACTGGACTGATGTTCTCACAGACGAAGAATTCTCCGTCCCTGCCGTTCAGCCCCCGCACGGTATGCGGAGCCCGGTCGCGAAACTTTTTATCGACCCGCTCCGCCCACATGCTAGGCGGCTCCACAAAATGAGAATCTGCTGAAATGATACGCGTTGCTGCCATAACTGACCCTCCTTAAGCGTTGATGGGTTAATCCAAATGACAGAATTGCTGCATAAACATCTTGACTTTAGTTAAGACCGTACAAGCGCACGGCGTTGCCGCCCACAATTTTCTGCACGTCTTGCTCAGGGATGTCCTTGAACGCCTGAGCAATCACATCGCGGGACCGGGGCCAGGGCGAGTCGGTATGTGGATAATCTGACGACCACAACATGTTCTCTGCGCCAAAGATTTCACGGGTGAAAGGTACGTTGGTAGTTTCAAATTGAAATGTCGCCACTACGTTGCGCTTCATGTATTCGCTGGGCAGCATCGGCAACGTCAGGCCCTCGAAGTGCCGCAGACGATCATAAGCGTGGTCCAACCGGTACATGAAATGCGGTAGCCAAGAAATGTCGTTCTCCGCCGAGACGAGCTTCAGACGCGGGAAACGCTCGGGCACGCCGCCGACGATGAGGTCGGCAAAGGTGAGTTGGATTTCTTGCGGCAAGCCCATGTAGCGTTGCAACACTCGGCGCGGATCGAATTGCACCCCGCCACGACCAGTCAGAATGTGGAGGCTCAAGGGCATCTGTAGATCCTGAGCCGCAGCCCAGAATGGGTCGTACTCCCGCAAACTGTAAGGGCGGTCCTCGGGAGGCGAGCCCCAGATCAAGGCCCCGCGTATACCTTTCTTAGCGATTCGTTCCAGTTCCGCTACGGCTGCCGGAATGTCCTCTAAGGAAATTACCCCGAGGCCGATGAGCCGCTTGGGATTGTAAGTGCAATACTCAGCCGCCCAATCGTTGAAGGCGCGAAAACAGGCGCCCCTGAGTTCGGCGTCATCGAGACCGAACAGCAGCATGCCCATCGAAGTATACAGGGCCTCGGCGCTAACCCCGTCGGCATCCTGCTCCTTCAGCCGTTCCGCTGGGTCCCACACGCTCTTTGGCGCGACTTCAAAACCTTTTTTACGATGTTGAGGAAGTTCTTCGGCCGTCTTGCCTGAACCGAAGAACCCGGCGACCGGCACCGGCGTAATGTTTTCACAGAGAAAGAACTCGCCTTCTTGCCCGTTGTGGCCGCGGACCGTATGTGGAGCCCGATCGCGGAATTTCTGATCCATGCGTTCGGCCCACATAGTCGGCGGCTCAACGAAGTGAGAGTCCGCTGAGATAATGCGATACGATGTCATCGTGCCCTCCTTTGGTCTAAGAGACAGAGAGGAGAGACAGAGAGCTTCTTTTCCCCTCTTATTCAGCAAGCGGTTAGTCGCTTGACGTTCACCCTTCGACAAGCTCAGAGCGAACGGGTTTAGTCCTGAGATCATAGAAAATTTTCCGTTCGTGCTGAGCCCATCGAAGCACGCTCTTCTTTTGCTTAAGCAGTCTAGCTCACCCAGCCACGTCGTAACTACGCAGCATCTTACCGGGCAATGCCCCGGTGCACGTCCCGTCCTCAAAAGTGATGCGTCCGTTCACGATCGTGTAGCGGTAACCGTCCGCCTTCTGCACTCGCCGCCAGTCTCCATCCGGGAGATCGCGGATGGTTTCCAATGGTCGTACCCCCAGCTTCTCCATGTCGTAGACTACAATGTCCGCCGGCATGCCTTCACGGAGCCAGCCACGGTCACGAATGCCGATCGCCCAGCCCAGCATGGTGGAGAGCCGCCAGTGAGCCTCTTCGATGGTCATGATCTGTTTGTCGCGCACCCAGTGGGCGAGAAAGTGCGTGGGATACTTGCCCAGGGTCAAGAATTTGGTGTGCGCCCCACCATCGGAAGCGCCGATCAATGTGAGCGGATGTTTGAGGATCTCGCCCACGGCTTTTTCATCGGCGTTAATCGAGTCCTGCATGGCGAACTCGGTTTTCAGGTCCTCTTCCACTGCTAAATCGAGCAAGACGTCGACCGGATGTTTGCCTTGTTCCTTGGCGATCTCCGCGATGGTGCGACCTTTCAGGTGCTCGTTCTTTGCTAATTCTACATCATCAACGACCGTCGCATCCCATTTGAACATGCCAACCTGACCTTGCTCGCCATCAGCAGTTTGCCCGAGCATGAGTCTACGTCCCTGGTCCATGTCTCGTCGCAGGGCTGCGCGTCGAGCTGGGTCGGCCAGCTTCGCCTTGCGTTCTTCCAGCGTGCCTACTGTGGCTTCATTCCAGGCTGGCAACTGATCAAACAGCCCCATGGTTTCTAGGGTGAACTCCCGCTCAATCGGTAGGCAGATATCTACTGGCAGCACCACCGCTTCGCGAAAAGCCTTCTCAGTCCACTCCAGCTGCCGACGCCAGCCGTTGGGGTTGTTGGCATCGTAGACGATCGCATTCCAGTTCACTGGCCGCCCGCTGGTCTTGGCTAGCTCCACCAGGAAATCGAGCCCTAGCCCCTGTAGGGCATTGCCCATGGTCCACTCAATGGAGCCCCGGTTAAACTCCCGCATCACCTTGGCCATTTCGAGGAACTCTTCGCGCGGCGCCACCTGCGTGGGTAGATAGCCGCCGTCATAGTCGCGATTGGCCATGCTGAAACTGGCAGAGAAGCCAAACCCACCGGCTTGTAGCCCTTCTCGCAAGATGTGTTTGATTTCCTCAACCTGTTCCGGTTTGGTTTTGTAGTTTGGGTCTCGCGCCGCCTCATTGCCTAACACCCAGGCGCGCAGAGGGGAGTAGGGCACGAGCGAAGCAGCGTTTACTCCTAATCCGCCACGGTCCAGACTATTCAGAAACTCTGGGAAGGTGATCCAATCCCAGCGCATCCCTGCCTGCATGCAGGTGAGCGGGATCGTCTCAGTCCGTTCCATGCGCCGCATGGCCCGGTCTCGATCTTCCGGACGCACGGGAGCAAACCCGAAACCACAATTGCCGATGGCCACAGTCGTTACGCCATGCCAACCGGACAGCGTGGCATAGGGGTCCCAGCCGCTGAGTGCGGCATCATAATGCGTGTGGATATCCATGAAGCCGGGAGCCACGATTGAGCCGGTGGCGTCAATCACACGCTCCGCGCTCCCCTGCACATTGCCGATAGCGACGATTTTCCCATTCCGCACGGCAATGTCTCCCTTGAAGGCAGGCATGCGCAAACCGTCGACAATCGTGCCGTTTCTGATCAACAGATCGTAATCCGCCATGAGAACCCTCCTTGTTGGCTCAATCGAGCCGGTAAAGTCAGTACGGTGTACTGAACAATGAGTTCCAAGGATGAGTCCGCAGGCGTGCTTAACGAAGTAAACCGCAGGTCGCTAGCTGGAGAACGGACTCATGCCTCACGTCCGCTTCTTATTTCCCCGCGTCCTTTGTAGCACTATCGCAGGTTAAGTGGAACAGTTCCCTTGCGGGCATCTTAAACGGTAAAGCCATTGGCCAGAGACAAGAAGTTTCTATACGATACACGAGAAAGCGGAGGCGAGGATGCCGACGGTCGTTAGGGAGAAAGGTTTAGAATTTATCGTGCACAGTCGAGAGCTGCCTTTTGAACCGCCGCATGTCCATGTACGATTCGGGGAGGATGAGGTACGGATTGAACTGAACGGGGGGACCTTTATGGAGGAGCCTCCACCAGGGAGGCGTCGGACGATAGTACAAGCTCACGCCCGGCACGCCGAGAAGATTCGTTTGGTTTGGGCCCAGCTCCATGAAAGAAAGAGGTAAGTTGTGAGAGCGTTCGCGTCTGCATATGTAGAAAATGGCGAGAGGATGGTCACCTCTGCAACGTTGACTCAGGCTGGGTTGGAGGTCACATTTGCCGATGGTCGACACGGGAGGATTCCCAATGAGGTGGTCTTTGGTGGGGAGCAGGTTCCTGCCGTTGACGATCTCAAGATTCCAAATCCTTTTGTGGTGCAGATTACTCTGTCTAACAAGGAGACAATAGAAATTCCCTGGGACTTTGCCCGGCATTACTGTGATCCTGCGTATGCCGTACGAGTTGAGCAACAGCGAGAGAGTGGCCAAGCGCTCTTGGGCCGCCGCATTCAGCAGTTGCGTTCAGCTCTCAAACTTTCTCAAGAAGGGTTGGCGCGTCGAGCAGGGGTCAATCGAATGATGTTAGCCCGACTGGAGAAAGGAGAAATGTCTCCTCGCCACGAGACGTTGCAGGCTCTCAGCCAAGCCCTAGGTGTTGGGTTGACTGAGTTGCTTGTGGATCGGTCTTAATTTATTTCAACCCGGCCTTGCGCAACGCCGCGATATGCCGCTCCAGCATCTCCGGGTCTTTGATCGGTACTCGCTCTCTGTGAACTTCCAGCGAGAACTTGGGATTGATGCGCAACACTTCCGATGCCTCAGCACGGGCTTCGGCTTCTTTGCCTAACTCGCTGTAGACTGCTGCCAGGGTTAGATGAGCGTCCAGAACATTAGGATAGTGAGTAAGATATTGCTTCAGAGGAACGATTGCTTCCTCGGGCTGTCCGGTCAAGTAGTAGGCAGAGCCTATGAAGTTTAAGTGTTGATCCAACGCAAGGGAAGACTGAAGATGCAGAGCTTTTTCTACTGCACGTAAGGCATCCTCCGCCCTGTTCACCCGGCTCAATGTCTCAGCCAGAACCGCATACCCACCAGCATCGTTGGGAGCGAAGACGATCCCCCGTTCCATCTCGGTTATGGCCGGCTCGTACTGCTTTTGATACAGATAAATATACCCCAAGGTCACATGGCCCCCAGGCAAGGTGTCATTGAGGGAGAGACCCCGTTGCGCCGCCGCCAACGCCCGCGCCAACGTCTGGGCATCGGCGCTCTGTTGAGCGGCCCACTGCTGTACGTAGCTAAAAGCGAGGAGGATGGGGACAGGTGCATGACTGGGGTTTCGGCTCATGGATTCCTTAAACGGAGCGATCGACTCGGTATAGCGCCCGGTCAACTGATAGGTCCAGCCCAGTCGGAATGAGTACCCGGGCGGATAGCGAGGGTTGAGCCGCATCGCCTGCTCAATCATCCGCAGGGCTTCCTCTGGCCTGCCCGCCTGGTTCAGCACCTCTGCCTGAAATTGATAGCTGTCAGCATTGTTGGGATTGAGGGCAATGGCCCGCTCACCCTCGACAATGGCTTGGTCATACTGCCGCTTCTTCGCAGAGACCTGACCCAAGAGCGAATGGGCTAGAGGTAAAGAGTCGTCCAGGGCGATGGACTGTTGCGCCAGCATCAACGCGCGCTCTAGGGTCTGGGGGTCCGTACTCCAGCGCACGGCTCACTCAAGGTCGTAGGTCGCACCCAGCCACGCGTACACTTCCGCATACTGTGGATCCAAGGCAAGGGCTTTCTCAAACATCTGCCGCGCCTGGAGATTAGCCTCCTGTGTGCGGCGGAAAAAATCCTCCACCCCACGCAAGAGGTGGTCGTAGGCTTCCAGGTTATCTGTAGTCTTGCGCACGATGACCCCTCGCTCCTGCAAGGTAAGCTGGAGCTTGAGCGTCGTCACAATCTTCTGCACGATCTCGTCTTGCAAGGCAAAGACGTCTTTGAGCGGGCGATCGAAGCGTTCTGACCACAGGTGCTCTCCGGTGGTAGCGTCGATCAATTGGGCGGTGATTCGCACCTGCTCTCTGGCTTTGCGCACGCTTCCCTCCAGGACATATCGTACCCCCATCTCACGGCTGACGTCCTGCACTTTGGGCGACTTGCCTTTGTAAGAAAACGCCGAGTTGCGCGCGAGGACGAACAGGCTCGATATTTTGGAGAGACTCGACGTGATGTCCTCGGTGATGCCGTCACTAAAATACTCTTGCTCGGGGTCGTTGCTCATGTTAACAAAGGGCATGATAGTAATGGAGGGTTTGTCTGGCAAAGGCAACGGCGGCTTCGCCTCCTGAGTCCTGAGTGCTGAGTCCTGAGTGCTAAGTGGAGGACGAAGGAGATACCTGTCGGTCATAAGTCCTGCCACAAGCAGCGTCAGCACCACCATCGTCATGCGGGGCACAAAGCCAATTTGTCGGGAGAGCTTGAGACGTTGCACTTGTAAACGTTGACGGAGCCCGGCGGGGGCTTCGGACAAGAGCAGGTAGACGTTCTGACGCTGGGCAATATTTTTGAGTTTGGGTCTTCCCAAGGGAACGACCGCGCTGAGAGTCAGTTTGGATGCAACCTCTTCGTAGACTTTCTGTGAGATGCAAATGGTGTCCGGCTCGGCCAGCCCTTGCAGTCGTGAAGCCACGTTGACACCGTCGCCAAAGACGTCGCCATTCTGTTGCACGATGTCGCCGAGATGAATCCCTATGCGGACGTGAATCTGCTCGGTGCTCTCCTTGTCCGTGTTGTGCGCCTTGAACTGAGCGTGGATCTGTTGCGCGCATTGGACAGCGTGGACCACAGACGGAAAATCAACGAGGAACGCATCGCCGATGGTCTTAATCACCGCGCCGTGATGCGCAGTGGCCGCGTGCTGAATGATTTGGTTATGGAGGGCTAACAATCGCAACGTGCGGCTTTCATCCACGCCCATCTGGCGGCTGAAGCCCACGATGTCGGTGAACATGATAGCGGCAAGGCGACGCTGCTCGCCTTGATTTATCGGGTTGCTCTTTTCCACTTCTTCTCCTTACGCCGAGGGACCGCCGCCTGTCAAATTCCTGTTGGGCGCCTGATGAATTACGGTATTTTTCTTGACAGCAGAGACGCTTCGGCTTATGAGGTGACCTGACTATCTAGGAACTTCCTCACGATGATTGATACTCCCAGCCGCACCCGTTGGCTGATCGTGGCTTTGGTATTTTGCGTCTACATGCTCATGGTCATTGACCGGGTTAGCATCTCGATCGCGGCGAAATACATCATGCCCGAGTACCACCTCAACGAGGTGCAAATCGGGTGGATTTTCAGCGCATTTCTAGTAGGCTATGCGCTCTTTCAGATTCCTGGGGGCTGGTTAGGCGACCGTTTCGGCCCCAAGCGCGTGCTTGCCTGCGCCGTGTTCTGGTGGTCTCTTTTTACGGTGTTGACTGCTTTTGCCGGCGATTGGCTGCTCGCATCATTGATCGGCGTGGTGGGCTCCTTTGTGGTGGTGCGCGTATTGTTCAGTTTGGGAGAAGGGGCGGGGGTGCCCAACTACAACCGCGTTGTGACCAACTGGGTAGCGCCGCAAGAGCGCGGGCTGGCGCTCGGTTTCGTCTTGAGTGGTAATTCATTTGGAGCGGCTGTCACTCCGCCATTGGTGGCGTGGATCATGGTGACGTTCGGCTGGCGCATGACCTTTTACCTAGCGGGCGTGGTGGGAATTTTCGCCGCGTTGCTGTGGTACTGGTTTGTGACCGACCGGCCCGAAGAACATTCTTGGGTCAATGCTGCCGAACTGCAATACATTACGCGGGCGGAGGCGTCTTCCTCTCCCCAGGGCTCAGTGCTTGGACCGGTCCCGTGGCGGGCGATTTTAGGCCGAAGAATTGACTTGTGGCTGCTGACCGTCGCCACTTTTATCGGCGGGTATATTCTCTACACTTTCGTGTCCTGGTTCTATTTGTACTTGGTCAACGTGCGTGGATTCTCGGCGTTGAGCGGCGGCGTGTATGCGTCCGGACCCTTTGCGATTGGCGCGGCGGCGGCTCCGATTGGAGGCTGGCTGTCTGATCGCCTGTGTCAGCGGTTCGGGAAAAGAGTGGGACGCTGTGGCGTTGGCGGCTGTGGTCTGCTTCTCAGTGGGAGCGCCATTTGCATTGGTGCGGGGGCGTCGAATCCGTATCTCGCGGTGTTGCTTCTTTCCATCGGGGGCGGTTCTTTGTTTTTCTCCTCTAGCGTAATCTTTGCGACCGTCATTGACCTCGCCGCCGTGTATGCGGGCACTGTGACTGGCTTTGTGAACATGGGCATTCATTTGGGCGGCGCCATTGCTCCCACGCTCACGCCGATCCTGGCTCACCGTTTCGGTTGGGAGAGCGCGTTCTACGCGGATGCAATCCTGGCGTTCGCGGGCGCCTTTCTGTGGCTCGGCATTGATCCTGAGCGCAGTCTCGACCTGAGCGAAGAAGTGTCCTTCCTTGTCGAGGAAGGGACGTCGTGAACCTTCCCGGGCAGACTACTTCGCGTGCGCCTTCAACCAATGACGCGCTAAACGTTGCGCTTTCGTGATCTGCTCAGAGGTCAAGTTGCGTTCAAGTTCGCGGCGTATTTCTGGAGAAAGACCGGAAGGGATAAGGTTGACAGATTCGTCGTGCGCGGCGGCGAGGGCAAACCACATATAGGCGGCAAGATAATCGCGCGGCGCGCCGTGGCCGTAATAGTACATTTCGCCAAGATGATATTTCGCTGAGGAGACAGGCACGGGGAAAAATTCATTGGGGACTGAGGTGTCGCCTTGGACGACGGCTTTGCGAAACCAAAAAGCGGCGGCGGCGTAATCTTGTAAAACGCCTTTACCATAGTAATACATGACGCCAAGATTGCCTTGAGCTGAAGAGTCGCCTTGACTGGCGGCCTTGCGAAACCAAGTCGCGGCCATCGTGTAATTCTGCGGCACGCCCCTTCCTAGATTATACAGCACGGCGAGATTGTGCTGGGCTGGTGCGTAGCCTTGATCGGCGGCCTTGCGAAACCAGGCCGCCGCTTCGGCGTCATTACGTGGCGCGTCCTTGCCAAGAAAGTACAGAGCGCCGAGGGTAAACTGCGCTTCAGCGTCCCCTGTCTTTGCACGAGCATAGGCAGCTTCGAAAACATCGCCCCGTGCAACTGCTGAGCTATGCGACCAGTCGAGGAAGAGGATGACGAGGAAGAGAAGGGCGCGCATGATTTCCCCCTTTTCGTGTGGGCGACATAGTGTACACACGGAGGCTTTGCTTGTCACTTCCTGCTCTGGGGGGCGGTTTCAGTTGAGGGCTGAGCAATCTATGAGAGTAAGAGAAAAATCTGCGCTGAGTGAAGAGGGGGTATGACTCTATGACACGCTTAACAAAATTAAACCGCTCTATTGCTGGCAAGGTTGCCTTAGTCACTGGGGCCGCGAGCGGCATGGGCCGCGCTACGGCGTATCTCTTTGCTGATGAAGGCGCCAAGGTTGCTGTGTTGGATCGCAACGGCGAGGGAGTGGATGCGGTCGTACGAGAGATCGCTGAAGCTGGAGGAACGGCCAAAGGGTGGGTGCTGGATCTCATGCAGAGTGAGAAGATCGCGCCGACCGTCATCGACATCGCTGAGCATTTTGGCGGGCTCGACATTCTTATCAATAATGCCGGTATTGATGCGTCAAGCCGCATTCAAAGCAGTCGTTATGAAGAGGTATGGGAACGCTGCTTTACGATTAATTTGGCGGCCCATCACCGGCTCATTCGCGCCGCTTTGCCCTATCTGTCGAAGAACAGCGCCGGGCGCATCGTTAACATCGCTTCAACCGAAGGCGTGGGCGGCAGCGCGTACAGCAGTCCTTACACTGCGGCGAAACACGGCGTGGTCGGGCTGACCCGCTCCCTCGCCGTCGAGTTGGGAAATCAAGGCGTAACGGTGAACTGCATCTGTCCGGGCGCGATCCATACCGCCTTGACCGCCCCGATCCCCGATAAAGCCAAGGAAACCTTTGCGCGCCGTCGGGTGCCGCTCAAACGCTACGGCGACCCTGAAGAAGTGGCGCACGCGACGCTCAGTCTGGTGCTGCCCGCCGCGTCGTACATTAACGGCGCCACGTTGGTTGTGGATGGCGGATTCACCATTCAGAACAACGGCGGCGCCTTGAGTCCGTCGTAGCGTGTTCTAGATACGCGGCGTATTTTCCGGCTCGGCAATAACGCGATTCTCAATCTCGCCGAGCTTGTCGATGGCGATCTTCACCACGTCGCCAGGTTTCAACCACTTGGGCGGCTTCATCGCCGCCGCCACGCCGCCGGGAGTGCCGGTGGAAATGACATCGCCCGGCTCCAATGTGAAGGCCGTGGAGAGATGCTCGACTAAGTCGAAACAATTGAAGAGCAATTGGCCTGTGTTAGAGCTTTGCCGTAGCTCGCCATTGACCCACGTTTTCAGGTCGAGTGTGTGGGGGTCGCCAACTTCATCCGCCGTGGTGATGCACGGACCTAACGGACAGTGCGTGTCCCATGACTTACCCATCGTGAAGGTTGGCACGCGCCGCTGCCAATCTCGCACACTCACGTCATTGGCGATCGTATAGCCGGCGATAACCTCACGTGCGCGATTCTTGGGCACGTGGCGGCAATAGCGTCCAATCACCACGGCGAACTCGCCTTCATAATCGAGTTGTTCGGAGGCGCGTGGGAGATGGATGTCTCCATTCGGTCTGTTGACGGCGGTGGACTGTTTGTTGAAGATCATGGGCACCTCGGGGGTTTTACTGCCCGTCTCCGCGATGTGATCCTTGTAGTTAAGGCCCACGGCCAGGATTTTCGGCGGGCGCAGAATTGGCGCTTCCAATCGCACGTCTTTCAGCGCCACCCGTGCAAAAGCATTGCTGGTTGCTCGCTTGGCCGCCTCCAAGGCGGGAGCGCCAGCCGCCAAAAACGCGCACATTTCGCGGGGAAGATCAGGCACGGCTGCAGCCAAGTCAACAATCGCATCCCCAACCAAAACGCCGATGCGCGTCGAACCGCCCTGCGTGAATGTCACAAGTTTCATAGTCTCCTCCTTCTTTTGAAGCTGTTAAGACTGTTCCGCGTCGTCAGCTACGAACGGCGCCAGGGCCACTAACACGCCTGTTTCCTCCACGATATCAGCGCCAACCTTAGCCATTTGGTCCCCAACTACGAACGTGTCCTCTTCGGTTTTATACCCTGCCTCTACGTAGACGACATTATCTTCGCCTTGGACAGCTTTGGGAGGAACAAAAGGTTCGGGACTGAGCTTTTCGAGTTCACCTAAGAACCTAGCTAAGGCGTCGAGGGTCTTTGCATCCGCTGCTAGAGTGACATGTGTTCTCATGGCTTTTCCAAGACTCCTGCAATGATTGTTACCATCTCCGTTGCGTGCTGTAGACAACGTTCCGCCGTCCGCTTGCTGATATGTTGATCTTTATAGTCTGCAATATGTCTTCTTCCAATGAGGTCGTTGTGAATGAAACGAAAAGAAGCTGGAAACAACTTGCGAGCGCGAATCAGTCGGCGATTAAACTCCTCTTGTACGCGATCATGGCCCCAGCGGTCTTGGCGAAATTCCGTCAATTGAATAAGGGCAGCAATCTCGACCTGAAAGACAGCAAAATAGGCGCGACTCGCACAGAAGTCAAAATCTCCTTGCTCATAGGCGCTTCGAGCAGTCTGTAAATTCTTCCTGGCCTTTGCCAGGTACGCGCGCCAGCCCATAGCTTTCACGTTGTGGACAATTCTTCCAACAACGCCTTCGCTTCCTGCAAGTCCTTTGTATCAAACCCTTCGGTAAACCAGTTGTAGACATTCGCTAACAGATTATGCGCTTCGGCTTGCTTGCCTTGCCGCCGCCACAGTCGCGCGAGGCTGGTTGACGCCCGCAGTTCCCAGGATTTGGCCTGCTGCTTCTGAGCGATCTCAATTGCTTTCAGAAAACACGCCTCAGCCTCCGTCTCCAATTGCTGATTGTGGAACGCGGATTGCGGATTTTCGACTTTGAACGTGGAACCTTGAACGTCGAACTCTTTTTGCAGCGTCAGCTCGCCTTTGAGACGATACAGTTCGGCTTCAGATTGGTGGTCGTCGTTAGCCTCAGCAGTAACGATCCAGTTTTCTACAAGGTTCAATCCTTCCTCAATGTGGCCCAGTTCTACGTACGCCTCCAAGAGAAACGCGAGTCCGACTGACCGACCTCCAGCCGTTCCCAGAGTCTTATGAATTTGTCTCCCCTCTAAAATAGAGTGCAATCCTTCTTCCCTCCGTTCACTCTTCACGATCGCAAAACCCTGGAAAAGCGTCCCAAAACCAATATAGTGTTGGAACGCTTGCTCACGCGCGAGCGTCAACAATCTTGTCGCGGCTTGATACGCAAAAGCATCTTCACGGCGTAACAAATGGATGAGTGAAACATAGGAAAGCGCAAACGCATGACAAAATGGATGCTCTAATTTTTGAGCCGCTGCAAGTGTTTCATAAGCCTTGGTGCGGGATTGCTCTGGATACCCAAGCAACCATGAGTTGAGGCTTGCATACCCCAGGCTTACCACATTGGGATCTATTCCATAGCGCATCGCTAACGAACGATGCTGCGATAAGTCGTACACTTCTATTGCGCGTTTGAGATGGAACTGAGACTCTACGAATTGACCAAACCAATGGCTAACTCCTCCTAACAACGAGTGAGCTAGCAGGAGTAAGGTTGAATCTTGTTCGCGCTGTGCAATTTGGAGACATTCTTGAGCTAACTCATAGCTGGTGCAGTTATCTCCAGTGTTGGTGTAATATAGGGCAAGCCCCCACAATGACGGAAATAGTTGGGGGGTATTACCGAGGTGCTTGCACAATTCTCTTACCCGGTCATAGACTTGACGCACTTCTTCCGCTGTATAGCCTTTGGTGGCGATCAGTGGGGCGCCGGTAGTCATTCGCAAAGTTAATTCTTGTTGAAGATGCTCAAGCGTGTTTGGCAGTGTCTTGAGCAGTTCCAGTCCTTTAGTGAGATGGCGAATTGCTTCTTGATTAGCTAACCGTTCGGCGGCTTTTTGCCCTGCCCATTGCCAATACGGAATCGCTTGTTCGATCAGTCCCGCCTCAGTGTAATGATGAGCCAGGAGTTCGGGTTGTGTCTCTTTGGTATCTGCAAAACGTTCTTCCAGCGCTTGAGCTATCTGGGTGTGATACCGCTGCCGGATGCTTTTGAGTAAGGATTGGTAGGCCGTGTCTTGAATGAGGGCGTGTTTGAAGAAGTAGCGCGCGTGGTCGCCTGTGCCTCGTTGGTAGAGAATCTCTGCTTCTACCAGTTTGCTTAGAGCAGTCTGCAACTCTGCTGCGTTGAGTGGAGAGACGGCATGCAAGAGCTCGTACGAAAACTCGCGCCCCAAGGTAGCTCCGAGTTGCGCCACTGGTCGTGCGTCGGACAAGCGATCCAGCCGGGCCATGAGCGTGTCCTGGAGAGTGGCGGGAATAGCCAACGTTCTCACTGTCCTTTCTCTCTGTTCCCCATTCCCTGTCTCTTGGTCCCCAGCTTCGATGACACTCTTAGTCAGCTCTTCTACGAATAGGGGCACGCCATCAGTCTTCACGCGAATCCGCTCAAACATCTCGGCAGGCAACGGCGTGCCTGCCGCTACCTCTGCGATCATCGCCTCCACCTGTTTCTGCCCCAACCGATTGAGCATCAAGTGAGAGAGATGTGACCGTGGCGGCCACGGTGGCGTGAACTCCGGACGAAACGTCAGGACGAGCAACAGTTTAGTCGTGGGGATTTGTTCGATCAGCAACGAGAGGAACTCCAACGATGACGGGTCCGCCCAGTGCACATCCTCCCATACCACCGCCGTCGCTTGCCGCTCCGCCTGCGCCAGGAGTGACTGAAGCAGCGCTTGTAACGTACGCTCCTTCTGCTTTTGTGGAGTGAGAGTGAGCGGTGAAGAAGTTGTGAGAGTTGGCAACGAGAGCAGCGCCGTGAAGAACGGCAGCGTCTCCGGCATCTCGTACAGGACCAAGGCTTGTTCGAGTTTGGCGATCTTCTCCGCGTCCGTGTCCTGCCGGGTGAACAACAGCGTGCGCTGCCACACGTCAATGAGCGGATACAACGCGCTCTGCTGATAGTACGGTGAACAACGGGCTTCGAACAGGAGCGAACCTTCACTCGTCACCTGCTCGCGCAGCCGATATGCGAGGCGGGACTTGCCAATCCCCGGCTCGCCACTGAGCAACACCACTTGACCGCGCCCTTCTTTGGTTTGCTCCCAGCGGTCAATCAGTAAGCCCACTTCTTGGTCACGCCCGATTAGCGGCGTGAGTGTCCCGCGCCCCGCCAGCGGCGAGACTTGGTGTCGCTCGCTTTGCACGTGATAGACCGCAATGGGGGTGTCGAGCCCTTTGACCAGATGGGAGCCGAACGGTTGGCACTCAAACGTGTCCTTTACTAGCTGGTGGGTCACGGCGCTGACCATCACCGTGTTGGGTTCAGTGAGACCCTGAATACGCGCCGCCACATTCGGAGTTTCGCCCAAGGCTAATTGCTCCACGCGCCCCGGCGCGCCGATGTCGCCTACTACCACTAGCCCGGTGTGGATGCCGATGCGGACTGGAAGTGCCTCCGAGCCGCGACCATGCGGGAGCGGTGCACGGGCCGCTTGCTGACGCGCGCGGCTCTGCAAGGCCTGAATAATCTCCATCCCCGCTCGCACCGCCTGCTGCGCATCGTCTTCATGGGCCGTGGGATAGCCGAAGTAGGCCAGCACGCCATCGCCGAGATGTTGGGGCACGAAACCGCCGTAGCGTTGAATGACGGCATCACAGGTCTGGTGATACTGCTGCACGACGGCATGGTAGTCCTCGGGATCGAGTTGGGCAGACAACGCCGTGGAGCCTACCAGGTCAACGAACATCACAGTGAGTTGACGCCGCTCGGCGGCGGCAGGTCTAGGGTCTAGAGTCTGAGGGCTCAATGCTGGCTCTTTTGTTGCCAACTCTAGACGCTGGACCCTAGACCTGCTGTCGCCGGTCCACACCAGAAAGCGTCCGTCTTCATCGACGGCCAGCCGTTTGGCGCCGATGAGTTCTTCTTTCAGGTCTTCGAGATACTCGTCATCCAAGTCAAACCGCCGCTTCAAGCCTCGGTAAGAAATCCGCTGCTCGCGCTGCAGTAAGTCTTGAATCTGAGCAAGTATCTCGTCAAAGGTCATGACCTGAGCCTACTCATCAAGTCTCGCGCCTCTACTTCGCCCAACCCTTATCGTAAGGGGCATTCACGCGGATATCGGCGCGCAGGTGCTGATACTTCCACTCGCCATTCACTTTGACGTAGTCATCGACATATTTCACGGCGATCCATCTTGCCTCTTGGCCTTGGTCTTTGCGAAAGATGAAGGGGCCGAGAAAGTACCACGTGCCCTTGGCGCGGTTGCCGTCGATCTCGATGATAGGATTCATGACCATGTGCTGCGAGAAACTGATCAACTTTTGAAAGGTCTGAAACAACTGACGAATGGCCTCGTGCCCTTGGGCTTTGCCGAAGCCGCCGCCTTCCCATATTCCGTCTTCCACAAAGATCGTGGTGATTCGGTCCGGGTTGTGGTCGTCGTCACATATATCGCAGTAGCGTGCTTTCAACTGCTTGATACTTTCAATGTCCTCGATGCGGGTGAGGCGTCGTTCCAATTCGTTCATATCCATGATGGTCCCTCCTTTTGTGATGATCTGTTAGTCGAGTGGGTAGCATGGGCTTGTACCCATGCGAACTTTAAATGCCGTAGAACGCGCAGGCGTTGGTTCCGAGAATCTTTTCTTGAGAAGACGCCGGTAGAGAAGAAATCAGCGTACGCATCGCTTGTACCGGATTCGTGAATCCTTCAGCGTGCGGATAATCCGACCCGACAAAAAATTTCTCATCGCCCACGAATTGCACGATGAGCGGGAACAACTTCTCGCTGGGATCGGCGTTCACCCAAATGTTGTTGGCAAAGTATTCGCGAATCGGGCGCTTCATCTGCGAGGTGTGGCGCATGTACTGATAGCGATACTCAAAGCGCTCGATCCATTCTCCTACCCAACTACCCATTGATTCTACTGTGGCTACGCGTAACTTTGGGAAGCGTTCAAACACGCCATCGTACACCATCGTGCTGAGCGACATGCGCGGGTCTTGGATGACATTCATCGAAATGAACATGAACCCCGGGTTGCGGTCTCTGAACCAAGCGCTGCCAAGATAGTCTTTATTGCCAGCCGGATGAATGCCGACGGCCAGGTTGAGGTCCTGCGCGGCAGCCCAGATGCCATCGTAGTCTTGGTGGCCGAAACTTTTGCCGTGCACCGGAGCCGAGCCGATCATGACTGAGTGGGCACCGAGCTTGGCCACACGCTGCATTTCTTGGACAGCGAGGGCAGGATCGCGTAACGAAATATGCGCCGCAGGAAACAGGCGATCGAGACGTCCAGCACAGATCTCAAACGCCCAGGTGTTGTAGGCGCGACACAGCGCCGCCGCGAGCTGGGGGTCGCGCACGTCGCCTTCCCACAACAGGCCGAGCGTGGGAAACAACACTTGTGCATCGATGCCTTGCGAGTCTATGAACTGCACGCGTTTGCCCATGTCCTGCCAATCTCCACCGGCAATCAGTGAGCGATCAAAATCGTTGAGCGCGTGCCCGTCTTCTTTTTGTCCGTATCCAACGATGATACTCAGCATCTCCTCGGTGTCGCTGCCCAAGTGCATGAGCCGGCCATCGACGACTAGTTGCTGCTTGCCGTCCGTGTCTTTCTCCGCGTGCATAGCGCGTTCCCGGTAGGCTGGGTCGATGTAGCGGGTGAACAAATCCAAGGGTTCAATAAAGTGGCTGTCGCCGTCGACGATTTTCATAGCGAAGGTTCCCTTTCTAAACCAGAATGCACGACATTATGTACACTTGACAACAAGATCTTCAGGCCTGTCATTCTGAGCGCAGTGCAGAATCTCACCGAGACCCTTCACTTCATTCAGGGTGACAAGCCTGGTGTACCGCTCTCGGGCCGCTTGGCTTAGACACTAGCTATACCATTGCCTTCGTGTTTTCGGTAGCCGCCGCCTAAGGTTTGCTACAGTCCTGTGCCTTTGTCCTGGTCACCTGTGTTGCCAGACCGTGTGGCCTCATGCACAGTATGCAGAAAGAGAAATCACGTTTAGTCGCACCCGAAGAGGAGGGTCTGTCATGGCGTCGCCTCAAGCATCCAAGTCCGCCGCGATTCGCGCCCGCTTAAATCATCCAATCATCGATTCCGACGGCCACCAAGTCGAAATGGGGCCGATCTTTTTTGATTATCTTGTGGCTGAAGCCGGGCGTTCGGTCGCCGAACGTCTCCCTATTATCTCGTTCGATGGGTATCCGGACGTGGGCTGGGCCACCCTTTCGCCGCAAGAGCGTCACGAGCGCCGCAGCATGCGGCCCACCTGGTGGGCCTCGCCTGCGCGCAACACGAAGGACCTCGCCACTGCTTTCTATCCCAAGCTGTTTCACGAGCGACTAGATGAGCTGGGCATCGATCTTTCGGTGGTGTACCCGACTATTGGTCTGGTGGCGGTGCAGATCGCGGATGAAGAAGTCCGGCGAGCGGCGGCGCGCGCCCTCAACAAAATGAAGGCGGAGATGTTTGCAGGGTATACCGATCGTTTGTTGCCGGTGGCGACGATTCCCATGCACACGCCCCAAGAAGCGATCGAAGAGCTGGAGTACGCCGTAGGTCATTTGGGACTACGGGCGATCATGATGGCTAGCTACGTGCGTCGACAAATTAAAGCCGCCGCGAAGATTTCACCCGAGGCCGCCCGCTACACCTACTGGCTGGATACCTATGGTCTCGATAGTGAGCACGATTATGATCCTGTCTGGGCGAAGTGTGTCGAACTGGGCGTGTCGCCGACGTTTCATTCGGTGGGCTACGGTTGGGGAAGCCGGGCCACGACGACGAACTATGTCCATAACCATCTCGGCAACTTTGCCTCCAGCGCCGACGCGGTTTGTCGTGGGCTGTTCCTGGGCGGGGTGCCCAAGCGTTTTCCCGCGTTGACGTTTGCCTTTATGGAAGGCGGCGTCGCCTGGGCGCGCAATCTCTATTGCGATCTGCTCTCGCACTGGGATAAGCGCAGTTGGGACGCGGTGCAAAAATACAACCCTGCGTCGATTGATCGCGAGTCTTTTATCGAGCTCTCGCAGCGCTACGGCGGCAAACTTCTTGAGGGGCGAGCCGAGGAGATTTTACGAAGTTATCAAATTTTTATGTCGCGGGGAGAGGACCAAATGCTCCTCGACGAATGGGCTCCGAGCGGCATCAAGGGTCCGGAAGAGATTTGCCAGATCTTCACCCAGCAATTCTATTTTGGCTGTGAAGGCGATGATCCCCTCAACATGCTGGCTTTTGACGCCAAAGGGTCGCCATACAACGCGAAGCTCTATGCGTTGTATGGCTCTGACTTGGGCCATTGGGACGTGCCTGATATGACGGATGCGGCGCACGAAGCGTATGAGCTGGTTGAAGATGGGCTGATGAGCGAAGCGGACTTTCGTGAGATGGTGTTTAGCAACGCCGTCAAGTTCTGGACCTCGACCAATCCCAACTTTTTCCAGGGCACGGTTGTTGAAGGCGCCGTGAAGAGCCTGGCGAGGGATTCTGCACGGGTTTGATAACATAAGCAAGTTCATTGTGAACCACACGCTCAATAAGGAGGGGATACGCGCATGTTGTCACAACAAGAGATCGACTACGACGCCTTAGTCAAAGAAGACCGTGTGCATCTCAGTGTGTACACCAGCCCTGCGGTCTTTACTGACGAAATGGACAAGATTTTTCATCGTGGCTGGGTCTATGTTGGTCATCAAGGCGAGGTGCCTGACGTAGGCGATTTTCGACTCAAACGCATTGGGCTCCAACCGGTGATTATGGTGCGGGACCAACACGGTCAGGTCCAGTTGTTGCTCAATCGCTGTCGTCATCGCGGCGCGACCGTATGTCAGGAAGGGCAGGGCAACACGCGCTCGTTTCGCTGTATGTACCACGGCTGGACATATCAGTTGAATGGCAATTTGAGCGGCGTGCCTGGCGAGGATGCATACGGTGACAATTTCAAACGTGAAGATTTCGGCTTAGTGAAAGTGCCGCGTGTGGCTGCGTACCGGGGCTTCATCTTTGGCAGCCTGAGCCCCGCCGGAATGACGCTGGAGGAACATCTGGGCCGAGCCGCCGCCGAGCTTGATTTCTTTGTCGGGCTGTCCCGCGCGGACGATGTCGAGGTCGTCTCCGGTATTCACAAGTATAGTTACCAGGGCAATTGGAAGATGGCGGCGGAAAACTCTATGGATGGCTACCATGCGCCGATTGTCCATGCGTCCTTCGGTCAAGCATTGATGGACAAAATCAAAAATAACCCGAGCATGGGACAGCAGCGCTCGGGACGTGATCTTGCTGCTATGGGGGGAGCGACGAAGGACTTGGGCAATGGGCACGTGATGCTCGACTACAAGTTCCGCATCTATGACTCGCTCAACAATGATCCTTTGCCGGCAGTACGCGCCATCACGCCGGAAGGCGAGACTCATTTGGCGGAACTCACGCGTCGTTTTGGGGAGGATCGCGCTGCGAACATGCTGCGCGAGGGCGGCACTCATACGTTCATCTTTCCTAACCTGATCCTCATTGGCGTCCAAATGCGCGTGCTGCAGCCGCTCGGTGTGGACCGCACGGAAGTGTGCCTCTATCCCACCCTGCTCAAGTGGTTGGCTCCGGAAGTGAATACTATCCGGCTTCGTTCTCACGAGGCGTTTTTTGGCTCAGCCAGCTTCGGGGGGCCTGATGACTCGGAAATTTTTGAACGAGTGCAGGATGGCTGCGCTGTTGCGCTGGAGCCATGGCAACTGCTGGCGCGCGGGCTCCACCGTGAGCGTGAAGAAGACGGTGTGATTATTGGCGACCTCACCGATGAGGTGACTCAGCGCGGCATCTGGCGGCAGTGGAAAAAAGTCATGATGCAAAGGCAAGGTGCAGCGCGGGCTGCAAGCAAACGCGTCGGGAACGCCCGAGCGGGCAAGCGGAGGTAGCGCCGCCATGTCGTTCGATCGTCAACAAGTTGAAGAGTTTCTGTATCTTGAAGCCCAGCTCATGGATGAGCATCGCTACGACGAATGGCTGGCGCTGTGGACCGAAGACGCCTTGTACTGGGTGCCGGCTGGGCGCGACGATATCGATCCCAAGCGGGAGATTTCGTTGATCTACGATGACCGAGTGAGATTACAATTGCGTATTGCCAGGTTGAAGAGTGGCTTTGCTCTCGCGCAAGAACCGAAGTCCCGCATGCGGCGCCTCGTGTCGAATATCGTTATTGAAGAAACGGACAACGGCGAGCTTGTTGCCCACTCCAACTTCATGCTGGCTGAATTGCGACGTGGTAAACAGGATATTTTCGCCGGGCGCACGCTGCATCGGCTGCGCCCGTATGCTGACAGTTTCAAGCTGGTGAGTAAGAAAGTGCTTTTGGTGAACAATAACGAGTATATTGACAACTTAACCTTTCTTATTTGATTCTCGTTGGGAATCGAGCTGTGACCGTGAGCAAGCGGCTGGAGCACCGCTCCCTCACGGTCACAGCTCGGACGTCTCGTCCCGCCATGCAGGCAACAGAAATTTACTCTAGTCCGCTAAGAAGGGACGTGTTGGTGAGACCTTATCTTTGGGAAATTCTCGCCAGCATCATCGGCAGCGGTTTGAGCTCTCGTCTCAATGGATCAAGCATGAGGCCCAAAGCTTCTAAAGTGAAGGCGCCAAGAAGAGTACTGTCTTCTGGTTCGCCGAAGATGACGTCTGCCCCGCCAATTTTGTCGCCGTATTTGAACAGGGCGATGCCTTTCTTACGCGAGATCTTTTCCCCATTGGCAAGAAAAAACTCTTCTTTGGCGACAGGTTTGATTCCCAGCTTTTTCAGCACTCTCTCGGGAACGACGGAATAAATGGCTCCAGAGTCGATGAGAAACTCTAGTCGTTCTGTCTTCGTCGGATTGGCGGGATTGCCAATTTCGATTTCGAGAAATGTTAAACCTATAGTCACCTTCTTCTTCTTTCATTTATTGCGAAACGCCGGCATCACCTCTTTCGCAAACAAGCGCACCCCCTCAAGATCGTACAGTCCGGGACGACGCAGATTGATGATGAAATGCGTCACCCCGGCGTCGATGTAAGCTTGCATCTGCTTTTTGACAGTCTCCGGGTCGCCGGCGAGGACACTGCGCAGGACTTCATCGACGCTGACTTTGCGGAGATCGGCCACACGTTCGAGCAGCGTTTTCACTTCACTCATATCACCTTTGATGTAAAGTGGGGTGAGATAGGAACGTTCGATCTCCGCGCAATTGCGCCCCACTTTTTTACAAATTTTCTCCAGCACTTTATTTTTCTCGGCGATCTGGTCCGCAGGTAAACTTGGGATATTCCACATCTGGGCGTACTTGGCGACCAGGGGCAACACTTTCTTTTCGCCCACCCCGCCAATCATGATGGGTGGGTGAGGCTTCTGGATCGGCTTCGGCATAAACGGGGCGTCGGTCAACGTGTAGAACTTCCCTTTAAAAGACACCGTTGGGTCCGCGGCCCACAATTTTGTGATGACTTCCAAGGATTCAGCCAGGGCATCGGTGCGATCTTTAACAGAAGGGAAGGGGATACCATACGCTTGATGTTCCCTTTCGAACCAGCCTGAACCGATTCCCAAAATTAATCGTCCGTTGCTGAGATGATCGACCGTAGTCGCCATCTTGGCCAGCACGGCGGGGTAGCGAAAGACATTGTTGGTGACCATCGAGCCAATTTGTATTTTGGACGTGGTTGTAGCCATTGCCGCTAACAGCGTCCAAGCTTCAAGTTCCGGGGCTTCAGGTGGACCGACGCTGGCGAGCAAATGATCGTTGGTCCACAATGTATCAAACCCCAAGGCTTCGGCTTCTTTCCAGACTTCTTTGAGTTCTTCAACGGTTGTCTGTTGCTGGGCGACTTGTAAACCAAAGCGAATGGTTGGCTTCTTGTCTTCTGCATAAGCAGGACAGAGGATGAGACAGAGACTGAGACAGAGAAAAGACGTAACTCTTAATGACGCGTAACGATTCATACCACCCCTCCTTTGTTCACGCAGGCGTACCACAGTCCATTGGCGGGGGAAAGGGGAACGGCGAGAAAGGAACGGGAGAAACGGTGCGCCCTGGTCTGGTCCTTCGACTTCGCCGCTGCGCGACGACGCTCAGGACGAGCGGTGTTTTACGTTGCGCATTTTGGTCCGCTCACCCTGAGCATAGCGCTAGCAGAGTCGAAGGGCGACGGCGCTCTGCCCCTTGTCATTGTAAATCTGGCGCTACTCTTCTGTCGCTACGCCGCCCAGGTAAACGGCGCGAAATGGCCGTTGGTGCCGCTGGTGTCCCAGCCGAGATTGTGATCGCTGTAGCGATAAGTTTTGGACGCAGCCAGTGCGAGCTTTGTCGAAACCGGATGCGCTGCGTTGGTCGCCCACAAGGGCTCAACGCCGTCACGTCCAGTAACGGCGGCAATGTCAATTTCTAGAATGTTCGGAATGCTGAGCTTGCGCTCGTTGCCGTTGATCGTAAAGGTGATCGGTGTGGCTTTCACGCCCAGAAATTTGGAGACAAGACCGGCGAAGATCGCTCCTGGCGTTCCTCCAGCCTTGCCGGAGAAAATGTTGCCCAGCGCGTCACGCTGTACGGCTGAGCCTTTTTCGTCAATGTAGACGGCGGCAGTCCAGTTGCCATTGCGCATTTTGCCTGGGCCGGGGAACGAGACTACGAGCACGGCATTAAGGTCGTTCAGAGCTGTTTGGCCATAGACGCCTTGCGTGATGTGGAACGCAAGCGCGGCGTCGCAGCGATCACGCGGCGTTGGCGCTTGCACGAGACAGGCGCAGATCAGGTCGCAGTTGCACGATTCAAAATACTCTCCGGAGATGTTCCATTGTTCCGCCATGTTGCTCTCCTTGTTGCGTTCTGGTCCAGGATGAGTGTGCTCTACCATTGTCAAACTCATCCTGTCAACTGAATTGTGCGAGTGGGGGAAAGCCTCTGGTCTCCTAGAGTGCAGTGGTTTGCGTTTCGACTTGTTCGACTTCAAATCCAGCTTCTTCCACAAGTCGATGGGCGTCTTGGGCTTGCTGACCTGGAGTCGTAAGATAACCTTCGACAAAAATCGAGTTACCTGGGTAGAAGACAAGACCGCTCCACCTGCTCAGATAGAGTTCCCGGCCCGCCGCCATACGCACCTCGCTGCGCGGATTGAGAAATCGCATCAGGCACAGAGTTTTGAGTCCTCGGGTCGGAGAAAAGTCGCGCCGCTTTCCCAGCGGGGTGCCGTCGATTGGATGCAGGAAGTTTACCGGTATCGAATCGATTTCGAGCGCTCGCACGGCATAAGCCAGTTCGACAATATCTTCGTCCGTCTCGCCCATACCGATGATCCCACCGGAGCAAGTCGAAAGCCCCGCGCGCTTAACGTTTTGTACCGTGTTCACTCGATCTTCATACGTGTGCGTGGTGCAAATCTCGGGATGAAAACGACGGCTGGTGTTGAGATTGTGGTTAATCCACCCCACACCGGCTGCTTTAAGCGCAAGAGCTTGCTCCTCGCTCATGATACCGAGGGAAAGACAAATTTCGAGGTGAGGGAATTCCGTTTTAATTATGCGGACAGCCTCGCTCAGATGGGTCACGTCTCTTTCGTTTGGACCACGCCCGCTCGTGACCATGCAATAACGGCGCGCGCCTGCCGCCACGGCTTTTCGCGCTCCTTCCAACAGTTGTTCTCGCGAGAGGAGCCGGTACTTGTTGATCGGGGCCTTGGAGATCGCTGATTGTGAACAATAGTGACAATCTTCGGGGCACAGCCCGCTGCGGGCATTTTGCAACAGACAGATTTTGACTTTGCGGCCATGATAGCGTTCACGGACGGTGAAGGCGGCCTGCAGCAACTCACGAAGTTGTTCGTCGGAACTTTGCAGGACTGAAAAGGCTTCGTCGCGGGACAGAGCCTCTCCGGAAAGGGACTTGGCGGCGAGATGGGCAAATGGATTCATCGATAATCTCCTCAACATCTTCAAGGATGAAAAGTCTGGCTGACTAGCTTAGCAGTGTTGCGAAATCAACTGTTCTGACAAAAAGGTCTTGTAGGGTTCTCCGGTCTTGTTCAATATGGCCACTCAGCGGAGTGAATGGCAGAACGCCGAGACACGGAATATCCGTCAGTTGCGCAAGCGTCTGCACATTTGTTTGGGTGGCGTCGTCGATTCCTCTTGCAGGATGATTCACAATATAACCAACCAGAGGGATTGCCTGCATCTGTGCGTAACGCAGGGTCAGCATGGTGTGATTTAGCGCTCCTAATTTCGATCCCACCACCACTAAAAGCGGAAGCCCCAGGTCCTGAGCAAGATCCGCAAACGTGTAGCGTCCTGCGAGCGGCACGAGTAGTCCGCCTGCGCCTTCGACAATGACGAAGTCTGACTGCGCGGCAACTGCATGATAGACAGTGACAAGGCGTTCTGGCTCGATGGCGGTTCCGCTCATGGCTGCGGCTACGCTCGGGGCGACCGGAGGAGCGAACCGATACGGACAGATGCGGTCGAGAGCGAGCGTCGTGCGGGCGAATGCGGCAAGTCGTGCTGCATCATCTGGGTATAAATTCCCCTCGCGGCTTGCACAGCCGGTTTCGCAGGGTTTCATAACGCCCACCGTTTTTCCTTGCGCGCTCAACACGGCGGCTAAGCCGCACCCGACGAGGGTTTTGCCTACCCCGGTATCGGCGCCAGTAATGAGGACGCCTTTCATGGTTTTTCCGTGATGGTGCGAATGGCGTCGTACACGACGTCGAGAAGAAAAGAGAGTTCTTCTGGGGAAATGCTCAGGGGCGGCATGAGGACAATGATGTCGCCGAGAGGGCGAATCATCACTCCATGTTTCCTCGCTTCCTTAATGACCCGCAAGCCAATGCGCTCGGTTGTTGGGTACAACTGCTTGCGTTTGCGATCACGCATCAATTCGACACCGATCATAAATCCCCACTGACGAATGTCCGCGACGTGTTCCAGTGAGGCAAAGTTGGTTTGGAGACGTTGCGTCAGCAGGGCAATTTTTGCCGGGAGTTGAGCCAGGACTTGGTTTTGCTCGAATAAGGCCAAGCTTGCCAGCGCCGCCGCACATGCGAGCGGGTTGCCAGTGTATGTGTGACCATGGAAGAAGGTTTTGAATTCTTCATAGGGAGCGAGAAACGCGGAAAAAATTTCTTCGGTGGTGAGGGTCGCCGCCAGCGGTAAATAACCGCCAGTGATTCCCTTAGCGACGCAAAGGATATCTGGGCCGACCGAGGCGTGTTCGCAGGCAAACATACGACCAGTGCGACCGAACCCGGTGGCGACTTCGTCGCAAATCAGCAGGATATCGTGCTGCGTGGTGATTTCACGCAACGCCTGTATATAGGCTACCGGGTGGGACCACATGCCGGCGGCGCCTTGCATGAGCGGTTCGACAATCAACGCTGCGATCTCACCGTGGTGCTGGGATAAGACTTTGCGTGCTTCTGCGATTGCCGCTATGAGCGCCTCGTCCGCCGTCATTCCTTGATAAAAGCGAAAACAGTGCGGCGGCGTTAAGCGAAAGGCTTCGGGCAAGATAGGTCGGAAAAAATGGTGAAAGAGTTCGGAGTAGCCGACATGCACAGTGCCAAGGGTATCGCCATGATAGGCCTCGACGAGCGAGGCGAACTTGACTTTGCTCGTCACTCCCTTGAGTTGCCAATATTGAAAGGCAATTTTCAGCGCGACCTCGACGGCAGTGGCGCCGGCATCGGAGTAAAAGACGCGAGTGAGCCCCGCCGGCGCGAGGTTGACCAATTGTTTGGCGAGCTGAATGGATGGGACATTGGCGAGCCCTAACATCGTGGAATGCGCAATCTGTGCGAGTTGCTCGCTGATCGCGGCATTGATCGCAGGATGAGTATGTCCGTGCACGTTGCACCATAAGGAAGAGACGCCGTCCAGATATTTTTTACCGGCATAGTCGATGAGGTAATTGCCTTCACCGCGTGTGATAATGATGGGATCTTCCGCCAGCCATTCTTGCATCTGCGTGAAGGGATGCCAGAGGTAGGTGTGATCCCAGGCCTTTAAATCTGAATACGAAGGGGTCATGGAAAAACGCCGAGTTCCTTTCTTGCTGCAGCAAAAGCCGCCAGGGCTTGGAGGAGTTGCTCGCGAGAATGGGTCGCCATCGGCGTGACGCGCAAACGTGAAGAGCCTTCCGGGACCGTGGGGGGACGAATGCCTTGGGCAAAGACGCCTCGCCGTAACAGGGCTTCTGCCAGCGACATGGTCTTCTCGGCGCTGCCAATCATGACGGGAAGAATCGGCGACCGGGTGGGCCCCACCGTATAGCCCAGCTCTGTCAGTCCCTGTTGCAGGAATGTTGCATTGTCCCATAAGCGCTGTCGGCGTTCCGGTTCCTGGGCCACGATATCGAGAGCCGCCATCGCCGTTGCCGCGACCGCTGGAGGAACCCCGGTCGTGTAGATAAAGCTCCGCGCGCGGTTGATAAGCCACTCGATCAAGACGCCACTGCCCGCGACATACGCCCCGAAGCCGCCCAAGGCTTTGCCGAGCGTCCCCATGTGAACATCGATGTCCTTTTCGAGACCTTGCTCTTCCACGACGCCAGCACCGTGTTGACCGAACACGCCAGTGGCGTGCGCTTCATCCACCATCGTCCATGCCTGATAGCGGTGGGCGAGGGCGACGATATGCTTGAGCGGAGCGACATCACCATCCATGCTAAAGACCGAGTCGGTGACGATGAGGCGATTCCCTTCTTGCGGGGCGGACGCGAGGAGTTGTTCCAGATGTTGGACATCGGTATGACGAAAAATCTTCACGGCTGCTCGGGACAACCGACAGCCATCGATGATACTGGCATGATTTAGTTCGTCGCTGAAGATGGTGTCCCCTGGACCCAGGAGTGCGGAAATGACGCCGATGTTCGCGTGATACCCGGAAGGAAACACCAACGCTGCTTCCGCGTGCTTAAAGTGGGCGAGCTTTTCTTCGAGCACACGATGAATCTCCATGTGGCCGGAGATGAGGCGCGACGCGCCTGAGCTACAACCAAAGTGGGCTATCGCCTCTCGGGCCGCATGTTTCAGCGCTGGATGGTTAGCGAGGCCGAGGTAATTATTGGACGAGAGCAGGATGACCTCTCGTCCATTCAGTGTGACCGCACTGTCTTGCGCGCCGGAAACGAGACGCAGCCGACGGTAAAGTCCGCGCTGCGCCACCTCGTCCAATCTTTTTGTGAGTACGTCGTTCAGCATTCGCTCTTGTCGGCTAGCAGTATCGAGCGTACACCCCATCCAGCATGCCCCAGAGAGCATCGAGCGCCTGTTTACAGCTCGCTACTACTTCGTCCGCGTTCTCGCCTGAGACGTGTTCCCGCAAAATTTGCCGCGCGGTTTCCGCGTGAAAGCGATCCGCTTGGAGATGCACACGAAAGAACGCCAAACCTCGCGCGTTGTCTACGCCGTGAAATTGCTTCAGTCCTGCAATTTTGGTTTCGGCGACTTCGGGAATCTGCGCCTCGTAGGCGAACAGTGTTGCGACTCCGGCGAGATACGAGTGCTCTCGGGTAAGAGTACGAAAGGTGTGGACTAAAGACGATGTCTCCGGCAATGGGGTCGCCGCCATCACTTCCAGTCTGTCCACTCCGAGCGATTCAGCAAAGCGGAGCCATAGCTCGGGATGATTGTCCGCTCCCCGTTCTTCTTCCATAAGATTTTCCAGCAACTGTTGGCGCACGGACAGATGCGGGCAGTTGGCGTGCACGGCGCTGACATAGGTGGGGAACGCTTCTACTTGGCGGTAGTACTGCTTGCTGTATTCTTGCAAGGCGGACAGCGACAGCGCACCCCCGCTCCACGCTTGATAGAACGGATGCTTCAAGAGATGACGGGCTTGGATGTGCGCTTCTAAAGCTGTCAGTATTGCAGTAACCTTCTTGTCCACGATGAGACCTCCATAAAGTTTTTTTACAGTTGCTCTTGATAGCGGTTTTTCTGCCGCACGTCAGGGGGGGAGCAGTCCGTGGAAACGGAAATTTCTACTGTTCTGTTTTGAGGGTCCGTTAAGGCAAGGCGAACGCCACTAGGGCATCGCCGAGTTTTGAGCCAAATCTACCGTGTCCGCCGGCCGCAATCACCAGATATTGTTTGCCGTCGCCGTGCAGACGGTACGTCATCGGCGTCGCCTGTCCACCGGCGGGCAGTTGCGCCTCCCAAAGTTGCGCCCCGGTATTAATGTCAAAGGCCCGGATGTACGGCTCAAGCGTGGCGGCGATGAAGACGAGTCCGCCGGCAGTCACGATGGCGCCGCCCAGGTTGGGCGAGCCCCAGTGGGGATCGAGCAGCGGAACGTGGATAAAGCGGAGCAGGTTGCCCAAGGGGACCGACCATTTGAGCTGACCGGTTGAGAGGTCCACGGCGCTCAACGAGCCCCACGGCGGCGGATTGCATGGGAGCCCGGGAAAAGAGGAGCGCATAAAGACTCGACTCATGCCATAAGGAACGCCCTCTTGCGGCGCGAATTCGATGTCAAAGCCGCGTGACGCATTGGCGCGTTGGTTGAAGTCATTGCGGGGGATCAGGTGGACTTCGGAGATGAGATTGTTGATATTAGTGACGAGCACCTGACGTTGAGGATCGAACGCGGCCCCGCTCCAATTCATCCCGCCGACGTTGCCGGGGATTTGTAGCGAGCCGTTTAATGAAGGCGGGGTATAAATGCCTTCAGCGCGCAACGCGGCCATGTGCTGACTGCATTGACGGCGGTCAAAATAGACAATTCCCCAGGCGTTGTCCGCGTTCACCATTTGTGGAACGAGGGGAGGGGGAAGAAGCGGAAACGGTTGGGTCGCCGCGGTGTGCTCGCCGGGGACGTCGGATTGTGGCACGGGCCGCTCGACTATCGGGAAGATCGGCTCTCCGGTCAAACGATTGAAGACGAAGAGACTGCCGCGTTTTGTCCCTTGCACGACTGCGGGAATCTCAGCGCCGTCTGTGCGTAGCGTGCAGAGGAGCGGCATGGCGGGATTGTCGTAGTCCCACAAGTCATGATGCGTGGTTTGAAAGTACCACGCCAGCACCCCGGTTTTGGCGTGCAGCGCCACCAGCGAGTCTGAGTAAACATTGTCGCCCACGCGCATGCCGCCGTAGTAGTCGGGGCTGGCGCTCGACACAGGCAGAAACACGAGATCGTTCTGGATATCGACCGAGATGATGGACCAGACATTGGCGGCGCCGGTTTTGAGGGCGCTGCTCTCCGCCCATGTTTTCGAAGCCGGGTCCTCGGAGCTGTGGGGGATGGGAAACCACGACCAGCGCAACTCGCCGCTGCGGGCGTCGAAGGCGCGCACTACGCCTGGAGGCGCATCGCTCCGTGAATTGTCGCCAATAGCCGACCCTACGATGACGAGGTCGTCGATAATCGCCGGCGGCGACGTTTCTTCATACTCACCATTGTAAACAGTTTTGACATTTACCCCCGCGCTTTTGAGATCGACTTGCCCGCTCCGTCCAAAATCGGGGCACGGATGACCGGAGGCGGCGTCGAGGGCGATCAGGCGCGCGTCGATCGTGGCGATGAAGATGCGGCGGTGACAGGGCTGCTCCGCTGAGCGGGCTGCATCGAGCCAGGTTGACACCCCACGGTTCATGAGTCCTTCAGAGTAGGGCGCTTGCAGGTCAATCTGCGGATCGTAACGCCACTTCTCTGCGCCAGTTTCCGGATCGAGTGCAACCACCCGAGAGAAAGGGGTTGAGAGGTATAGGACGCCATCAACCATGATGGGTGTGGTCTCGAAGGCGCTCTTGCGTTTGGTGCGTGTCCCGTCCGCGACATCCCCGGTATGGTACACCCACGCGACTTGCAACTGGGCGACATTGTGCGTATTGATCTGAGTCAACACGGAATAACGCGCCCCGCCGGCGTCTCCACCGTAATATGACCAATCCGCCACTGCTCCTGTTCCTTCCGCCCTCGTCGTGGACGTACAGGCCCCGATCAGAAGACAAGCGACAACTACGAGTCTCAAGAGCTGAGAAAATAAGAGGCAGTCACGTCGTAATTGCCAAAGTCTCATGCCGAATCCTCTAGGAAGGAGGAGCAGACGGCTATGCCTGCTTGACGGCGCCAGCGGACAGCAACCGCGCCATGTGTTCCTGGTCGTATCCTGCTACTTCCCGCAACACTTCCGTCGTGTGTTGCCCTAGCAGCGGCGCAACATACGGGAGCACCGCCGGGGTGCGCGAGAATTTTGTCAGAATTCCCGTTTGCCGCACCTCGCCCCATTGCGGATGCGTGTGCGTTGCGAGCAAGTCATTCGCTGCAACATGCTCATCGCTGAACAAGGGCGGGAGAGCGAGCACCGGGGCGCACGGGACTCCAGCGGCGTCGAGCTGCGCCAGCCATTCAGTGGTGGCTTTGGCGCTAAACATTGTTGCCAAGATTTGACTGAGGGGTCCTTCGACCGGTTCGTGCTGCGCTTGGATGAAATTGTAACGGCGAGTGAGGTCGTTGTTATTCAACACTTCGGCGAGGCAAGACCAATGGTGCGGCTCTACCACAGCCAAGAAGATCGATAAGTCGGCTGTTGGATAAATGCGATAGACCGCGCTGGTTCCCCATAAATCCGGGGCGCCGTTTTCCATGTCTGGCCGTCCATCGTAAAAGATGAAGTTGCCGGACTGGACCGCCATCGAGGCATTGAGCAATGCAGTTTCCACGCGCTGGCCTTTGCCCGTACGCTCGCGGGCGTAGAGCGCGGCGGAGACGCCATACGCGGTGAGCAAGGCCGCCGCGTAATCACAGACGCCACAAGTGAGATAAAACGGCGGATGCCCATGTCCGCCTTGCGCACGCATCAGGCCGGAGCGTGATTGCAACAACGGATCAAACCCCGGCTGATCGTGGTCTGGTCCGCTGGAGCCAAAGGCGGTGACAGTGGCGTAAATCAGCTGAGGGTTAATCTGCGCCAACGTGTCATAGTCAATCCCATAGCGCTTGGTGGCGCCGGGGCGCAGATTTTCCACCACTGCATCTGCTTTGCGCACGAGATCGTAGACCACTTCCCGGCCTTCCTCGCTGTTGAGATTAACGGAGAGGCCGCGTTTCCCTTGGTTCCACCCCAGAAAGCCAAAGCCAAACGAGCGAAACGCATCGCCTTGCGGAGTTTCTACTTTGATGACATTGGCGCCAAGTTGCGCCAGCATCATGGGGCCGAACGTGCCGGCGATGTAGCTGGCGAAATCGAGAACGAGTACGCCCTCTAGCGGAGGCGACGAAGTAGTCCTCTTTTGTCCCGAAGAACTTGCCGACACTTGCCTGGAACTTGCTGAAACTTGTCCGAGACCACTTTTTACTTCTTCGGTGTGTTGTCCCAACAGCGGGGCTGGCCCCTTGATGACGCCAGGAGTTTGATACAGGCGGATGGGAACGCCCATCTGCACGGTTTTGCCGAGGACCGGGTCATCGAGTTCGACGCGCATGCCGTTGTGGATAGTCTGTCGGTGCTCGATGAATTCCTGGCGACTGGCCACAGGGGCGCACGGCACGTCATTTTCGCGAAGAATGCGGAGCCACTCTTCTCGTGATTTCGTGGCGATAATAGCAGCGATCTTTTCCGCTAGGGCGTCGCGGTGTTCCGGGGCAATGCCCCACGGGGCCCGTTCGTAGCGTTCATCGGAGAGCCATTCCGGCTGTTCCAGTGCAAGGCAAAGTTTACTCCAGAATGTAGGGTTGCCGCAGGCAACGAATAACCAATCGTCTTGGGCTTGATACAGTCGATACACTGGGATCGGACCCAGCGGATTCATGCGTCCACTAAACAAGCGGAACATGTCGGGATGATACATTACCGAGCCAGTCTGCATGGCGAACGCGCCAGCCAGCCACGAAACCTCGAGGCGCTGACCTTGCCCACTGTGCTCTCGTTCATAGAGCGCTGCGGCAATGGACCCACTCGCGACAAACGCCGCGCCATAGCTGGCGATCGGAATCACCAAATGGATGCCGCCGTCACGATGCGACCACTGGCTCCCGAGTAGCCCGCCTACGGCTGCCACAAGCGCATCGTCTGGATAGCGCTGCGCATGCGGACCTTTGCCGCCAAACGCAGGCAGATGACAAGCAATGAGGCGCGGATGGTTCTGTATGAGATCTGGTGAGAGACCAAGCGCTGCTTCGTGGCCAGGTACAGCATCAAACAGGAGAACGTCGGCTGTGGCGATGAGCTGCTGGATTAAATCTTTTCCTCCTGGCGTCGCGGGATCGGCGATAACGCTGCGTTTGCTGCGATTCCAGATGTGAAAGCCCGGCGTTCCCCTTGCGCTATCGCCCTGCGGAGGTTCGATTTTGATTACGTCCGCGCCTTGCTCCGCGAGCAACATGCCGGTGTATGGTCCGGCGACGCCTTGAGCCAATTCCACGATTCGTATGCCGTCAAACGCACTCGCCATGCTGTTCTCCTACGAGGTTCTCAAGAATTCGCTGCAAGAAGATAGTCTCACAAAGTATGAGAGGACACTATGCGTCTCAAAGAAAAAACTCAACCCATGAACATGAATTTATGAATCGGCGATTGTGGTGCTGAGCGAGTGGGCGCGATTGAAAACCCGAGAGACTTTACAACATGCAGCAAAAGGGACAAAAGTACAAACACGGCCGCGATTTTTTTTGATAGGGATGAGGAAGACCGCCTATGAGTATCAAATCCGACGTCTATATCGCCATCGACCGCAGCAAAACGCTGAGCGAAGAGCCTTCCGCCGGGCATAATCGCTGGCATCCGGATATTCCGCCGATCGTCAAGGTTGATCCGGGACAAGTGATCGGCCTCGAAACGCGCGATGCGCTGGATGGCCAAGTCAGAGCTACATCGACGGTCGCCGATCTTTTACAAAGTAGTTTAGGCATCGTCCATCCTTTGACTGGTCCAGTGTATATCAATGGCGCTGAGCCCGGAGATTTGCTCGAAGTTTCGATTATTGAAATTACACCCGAACCCTTCGGCTTTACCGCGCAGATGCCCGGCTTTGGTTTCCTCCGTGATTTGTATACTGAACCCTACCTGGTCCGGTGGACGATTGCGAACGGGTTTGCGACCGCTCCTGAACTGCCCGGGGTGCGCATTCCCAGCGCACCGTTCATGGGCGTCATGGGGCTGGCCCCTTCACATGAACTGCTTGCCCAGATCACGCGACGAGAAACCGATTTGGCTGGCCGTGGCGGAGTTGTATTATTACCCGACGCCACTGGCGCCGTGCCCTCCACGCCAGCTATTGCACGGGCGGCGATGCGCACGATCGCGCCCCACGAAACCGGCGGCAATCTCGATATCAAACAGTTGACCAAAGGGACAACGTTGCGCGTGCCTGTGTACGTCCCAGGCGCGCTCTTCTCCGTGGGCGACGCCCATTTTGCACAAGGCGACGGCGAAAGCTGCGGCACGGCTGTGGAGATGAGCGCCACGTGCTACTGCTCGTTCAATCTTCTCAAAGACGCCGCCGCGAAACTAGGCGTGCGCGACGTGCAATTTTATCGTGACGAGTATTTCACGACGCCGGAGATGGCGGTTCCGCGCCGTTTCTTCGCGACGACGGGGCAGTCCTATACGCGTGAGGGTGTCAATCATTCGGAAGACGCCACGCTAGCGGCGCGCAATGCGTTGCTCAATATGATCGATCATCTCGTGCACGAACGGGGCTTCACTCGTCAGCAAGCGTACGCCATTTGTAGTGTTGCGGTGGATCTCAAAATTAGTGAACTGGTGGATGTGCCGAACTTCGTCGTGTCGGCATTCTTGCCGCTCGACATTTTTGTGTGAGGCGGGTGAACCTGACGACGTTGTTTACTCGAGGAGAATCCTGATGTCTACACAGACAAATTTACAACTTTGGCAAGATCATCTTGCTGGCGAGTTTGGCGTGAAAGATGTCGAGCTCGCGTTGTCAACAATGGTCGAAGACGCTTCGGTCCTGCACATGCCGACCCGGTCCGGTGGCAAAGGAAAAGCGGAACTCCGGCCGTACTATCGAGACATGTTTATTCCGTCAATTCCAGAGCAATGGGAGCATACGGTGACGAATCGCATCATGACTGACAACACGATCGTCGAAGAGGCGAAAGTCCGTATCGTGCACTCAAAGCAAATGGACTGGTTCCTGCCCGGCATTCCACCGACCCACAAGCCTATTGAAATGGAGCTTGTCATTGTCATCGAATTCCGCGACGGCAAAATGGCGGCGGAGCGCATTTATTGGGACCAGGCCGCCGTGCTGCGGCAGATTGGGAAGTTGTAAACTCGTAGGGGGGAAGGGTGTCGTTTCAGCGGCGGGGGTGATCCTGCCGCCAGGCAAAGTAAGCCATAACGCCGAAGAAAATTACCGCAGCTATCATTGGAATGAGTAAAGCTTGCATACCGCACTTGTGCCTCAATCGTTAGGATAGATCAAGGTAGCAAAGATTAGCAAGGCGACGAACACTACCGTGCTTCCTATGACCAATTCCCAGTTTATGGATGCTGAAATAATCTGCCCCAAGACTACAATCGACAAAATATACTTTGCTATTTCGGCGGCGGTCTCGGCAATGAATTTCCGCTTTTCTTTACTCAACCGCATATTCACTGATCTACGTGAATGGTGGTGCTCTTGCAAGTTCTTGACGCCGCCGCTCGTTTCAAGGAAAACTGCCCTATGACTGCTGCATCCTTAACTTTCGTCGACGCACTCCGTCTTGCACTGGGACCCGATGCTGTCAACACAACTGAAGACGTCGTTACACACTACAGCCGCAATCTCCTGCCCGGAGGCGACCGGCGACCGGCTGGAGTGGCATATCCAGCGTCGACTGCGGACGTGCAAACCATTGTCCGTCTTGCGAATCAGCACCGGTTTCCATTGTATAGCATCAGCACTGGCGAGAACCGCGGGCTCGGGTTGAAAAGTCCAATGCAACCCGGCAGTTTCATCGTTGATGTCGGCGCGCGCATGAATCGGATTCTTGAAATTGATGAAACCCTATGCTTTGCCGAAATCGAACCCGGCGTCACCTATCAACAAATGTACGAGGAACTAAGTCGCCGCGGGCACAAGCTGATGATGGACACGACCTCAGGCCCTCCCCTGGGAGGCATCGTTGGCAACACTTTAGACAAAGGAGCTGGTTACACGCCCTACTTCGATCACTTCGGTATGAGCTGCGGTCTTGAAGTGGTGTTAGGCGACGGGCGCATGCTGCGTACAGCCGAGGGCGCGTTGCCGGGATCGCGCACCTGGCATATTGCGAAGTACGGCTACGGTCCCTTCCTCGACGGTTTATTTTTACAATCGAATTTCGGCGTCGTGACGCGCATGGGGGTATGGCTGATGCCGCGCCCGCCAGTGATTCGCACGTTTTTCTTCTTGTTTCCTGACGATGAAGATTTTGGCGACATTATTGAGCTTGTCCGCCCCCTCAAGCTGAATAATGTCGTCCCTTCGTTGCTTAAGGTGACAAACGATCTGTACGCCTTGGGTACGGAAGCGACCTATCCGTTCGAGCGGACGAACGGGCAGACGCCGTTGCCTGACGAGGTGCGGCGGGAATTGCAACATGAGTACGGCGTGGGGTCCTGGATGGTATCCGGCGCCTTTTATGGCGCGTCAGATGAGGCTTTGCTGCCGCTGGTGGAGCGAATGCAAGCGCATTTTGGTCGCTTAGGGAAGGCGCGTTATGTCTCTCAGGAGGAGGCGCTGGGAAGTCCAATTTTCACAATCCATATCGACACTTTCAGCGGCCGGCCCACAACGAGTGAGTTGAGTTTGCTCAACTGGCGACCTGGCGGGGGCAACTGCTGGTTCTTGCCCGCCATGCCGATGATCGGGTCAATCGCCAACCAACAGCAAGCGCTTTCGCGCCGCATCCTGCGTGAACATCGGCTGGAGTTCATCGCCGAATATGTTTGTGGGCCGCGTATGGCGCGGGCGTTACACGTCATCGTCTTCAACCGCCAAGATCCAGAAGAATGTCAACGCGTGATCGACTGTTATCGGACGCTGATGAAGACCTACGCCGACGCGGGCTATCCAATCTCCCGCGCCCCGCTCGATTTTCAGGAGGAGGCGATGCAGCGGCTCGAAACGTTCCCCGACGTGTGTACAGACATCAAACATGCACTTGATCCCAATGGCGTTCTGTCACCAGGGCGATATGGAATTCGCTAGAAAGACTTTGAAAAAATAGTCAATAAAGATGAAAACCCTCCTTGACCACGATGCGCTCGACGAAATCGCCCTCGGCGCCACAGTGCTAGGTACAGGCGGCGGTGGCGATCCCACTCTTGGGAAACTGATGGCGCAGCAAGCCGTGGCCCAATATGGCCCCGTGCAACTCCTCGCGCTGGACGAAATACCGGATGACGGTTGGATCATTCCCACTGCCATGATGGGCGCGCCAACTGTGCTGGTGGAAAAAATCCCCAGCGGCTCAGAAGTGCTCGACGCCTTTCGCATGCTCGAACGCCGCCTCCAATGTCGCGCCGTGGCTACCGTGTCCGCCGAGGCGGGCGGCGTTAATTCGATGATTCCCATCGTGGTCGCCGCTAGCCTGGGAATTCCGCTCGTCGACGCGGACGGCATGGGTCGTGCGTTTCCAGAACTGCAAATGGTCACGCCCACCCTGCACGGTGTCGCCGCGACTCCCATGGTGGTTGCTGATGAAAAAGGCAACCAGGTGCTGCTGGAAACGCCGAATAACTTTTGGACGGAGCGCCTTGCCCGAACCGTCACCATTCAGATGGGCTGCTCGGCCTGTATTGCCCTCTATGCCATGCAGGGCGCGCTCGCCAAGAAGGCCATGATTCCCGGTACGATCTCCTTGGCGCGTGAGATCGGTCATACCCTAAAAACATGCCGGGAACAGAAGCGAGATCCCATCGAAGCGCTCACAACACTCTTACGGGGGCGTCGATTGTGTGAAGGAAAAATCACCGACGTGCGACGACGCACTGAGCGCGGATTTGCGCGAGGTGAAGTGGACATCACCGGCGCGGGACGTGATGTCGGAGTCCACTGCAAAATTTCTTTTCAAAATGAAAACCTGATCTTCTGGCGCGCTGGCCGCCCAGAGGTGACCACGCCGGACCTCATTACGATCGTGGACGAACAGACCGGACTCCCTATCACGACCGAGGCTCTTAAATATGGCCTCCGCATTGTAGTGTTAGGAATTCCTTGCCATCCGCAGTGGCGCACGCCCGAAGGGGTGGCTTTGGTTGGACCAAAGTATTTTGGATACGAGATTGACTATGCCCCGCTAAAGTAGCCAGTAGCCAGCATGAAAACAAATATGTATGGCCTTCGACCTTCTCCTTTTCCTCTACTGACCACTCTGTTCTGAGACGAAACTCCGATGACAAAATCTCTACCTCCTGACACAACACAAAATGCCTTCCGCCTCGGCATTGACGTCGGCGGCACTAACACTGACGCCGTCATTCTTGATGCGTCTGATCAAATTATTGCCAAGACCAAGTCACCTACTACGCCAGATGTCATGGGCGGCATCGTCAACGCCCTGCGAACCGTACTGGCGGCGTCGGGACTTCCTCCTACTGCTATTCGCCATGCCATGCTTGGCACGACCCACTGCACGAACGCGATCGTGACCAGGCAAGGACTCAGTCAGGTGGGCGTGATGCGTCTCGGCGCTCCAGCTACGCGGGCCGTGGCGCCTTTGCTGACCTGGCCCGCGGATTTGCGACAGACTGTGTGTGTGCAGTCGTTCATCCTGCATGGCGGGCATGAATACAACGGTGAGCCCATCGCCGCCCTCGATTTGCAGGAGGTCCGCGCCGCGGCGCGACAACTAAAAGGCCACATGCAAGCCGTCGCCATTACCGGCGTCTTTTCTCCAGTCAATGCCGAGCATGAGCTACGCGCGCGCGAGGTCGTGCAGGAAGAGTTGGGCGAAGCTGTCCCCGTGTGTCTTTCGAACGAGATCGGCAGCATAAGCTTGTTGGAGCGGGAGAACGCGACCGTCCTGAACGCCGCGCTTATCGCTGTCGCCCAGACCGCAATTGAAGGGTTCACGCAGGCGATTCGTCAGTTGCAGATTCCCGCTACGTTGTTCCTTGGCCAGAACGATGGAAGTTTGATGTCGGTAGACTATGCGCTGCGTTACCCTATCTTCACTATTGCTTCAGGCCCGGCAAACAGTATTCGCGGCGCCGCGTATTTGAGCAAGCGCGACGACGCCATTGTGATCGACATCGGCGGCACCACGACTGACATCGGCGTTCTCCATAAAGGCTTTCCGCGCGAATCGGCCCTGGCTGTGGAGATTGGCGGGGTGCGGACCAATTTCCGCATGCCGGATTTAATATCCATCGGCTTGGGCGGCGGCAGTCATGTGTCTCAAGATGGAGAAGTGCGCGTAGGACCAGAGAGTGTGGGATATAAGTTGACCGAAGAGGCGCAGGTCTTTGGCGGTCCACAACTAACGGCGACTGATCTGGCGGTGGCGGCGGGCCGCGCGCAAATCGGCGACCCTAGTCGAGTGCGGTCCCTACCAGCTCGTCTGGTTGAAGAAGGATTGGCGTATATTCAGCGTCGCCTCGAAGACAGTATTGATCGAGTCAAGCTTTCGGCTGACCCGACGCCGGTCGTGGCGGTCGGTGGAGGCGGCATCTTATTCCCGGATCGGCTTGACGGGGTATCCAAGATTTTGCGTCCGCCGCATTGCGAAGTGGCGAATGCGATTGGCGTCGCCATTGCGCAGGTGAGTGGCGCCATTGACCGTGTGTTTGCGTTAGAGACGATGACCCGTGAAAAAGCTTTGGATGAGGCCATGCGCTTGGCCCGTGAGCGCGCTTGCGCCGCCGGAGCCGATCCGACCGGCGTCGAACTGCTCGAAGTAGAAGAAATCCCTCTCGCCTATTTGCCTGGAAACGCGGTGCGGATTAAGGCCAAGGCGGCGGGCGCACTGAAACTCTAAGATTGAGGCAGCAAGGAATCGGCAATGAAGTTTTCCGACATCATCGACCAAGCCTGCACCCTCCTGCAAGGGAAGGGACGCTTGACCTATCGGTCACTGAAGCTTGAATTCGGCCTCGACGATGAGCAACTCGATGTCCTGAAAGAAGAACTGATCTATGGGCAACGGGTAGCGGTCGATGAAGGGGGCAAGGTATTGGTGTGGGTGGGAGAAGGCAGTCCAGCGCCGAGAGTTCTCCAGCCTGCTACTCCGACCTCTCAGTCTCCTAGAACCGACATACCTCCACCGCTTGCTGATCGCAGCCGAACGGAGTCGTCGGCAGTGACTGTGCCTCACGGAACGGCAGGGGAACGACGCCAGCTCACGGTGATGTTCGTGGACTTGGTAGGCTCCACAACCCTGTCCACCCACCTCGATCCTGAGGATTATCATACGGTCGTGCAACGGTATCACCAGACCTGTGAGACAGTGATTCAGCGCTATGGCGGCTTCGTGCCCCAACATCTCGGGGATGGGCTGCTGGTCTACTTTGGCTATCCAATCGCTCACGAAGATGATGCTCAACGGGCGGTGCGCACGGCCCTGGACATTATCAAGGCGATTCAGCAGTTGTCGTTTCCAACCATCCGATTGCCGCACTCCGTGCAGGTCCGCATCGGCATCCACACTGGTCTTGTTGTCATTGGGGAAATCGGCGGCAGCGAGAAGCGGGAAATGCTGGCGCTGGGCGAGACGCCAAACCTCGCTGCCCGGTTGCAAAGTTTGGGGAAGCCGGACACCGTAGTCATCAGCGCCACTACCTATCGTCTTATCGAAGGCTTGCTCGACTGTCGCGACCTTGGAGCGCAGTCTTTGAAAGGTATTTCTACTCCGGTTCAGGTCTATGAAGTCGTCGGTGAGAGTGGCCTACGCTCACGACTTGATGTGGCGATGACGCGCGGCTTGACACCACTGGTGGGCCGAGACGAAGAAGTCGAGTTGCTGCGGCGACGGTGGGAGCAGACGAAGGCGGGCGAAGGGCAAGTGGTGCTGCTCAGCGGCGAGGCAGGCATCGGGAAGTCCCGGCTGCTGCAAGCCCTGCGTGAGCAACTGTCCTCCGATACACACACGCGGTTAGAGTGTCGCTGCTCACCGTTTCATCAGCACAGCGCCTTTTACCCGGTGATCGATCTGTTGCAGCGGGTGTTACAGTTCCGGCGGGAAGATACAGCCGAAGAAAAACTAGCTAAATTAGAGACGACTCTTGTCGGGGAGCATAGCCGCGCGCCCGCGCCCGAAACCGTGTCCCTGTTTGCCTCGCTTCTTTCGCTTCCTCTGCCTGCCCATTCTCCTCGTCTCACCCTCACGCCGCAGAAGCAAAAGGAGAAGACGCAGCAAGCCTTATTGACTCTCCTGTTGCAAGAAGCCGAGCGGCAACCGGTGCGCTTCGATGTCGAAGACGTACACTGGGCTGACCCTTCGACGCTGGAATTTCTCAGCCTGTTGCTTGAGTGTACCACCACTGCTCGTCTCTTAGTCCTGTTCACCTTTCGCCCAGACTTTATCCCGCCGTGGGCGTTGGCGGCACATGTGACACAGCTCAGTCTGCGGCGCTTAGGACGCAAGCAGGTCGAGGCGATGGTGGAGCGCCTTGCCAGCGGCAAACCTCTCTCGGAGGAGATCGTTCAGCAACTTATCACCAGAACCGATGGGGTGCCGTTGTTCGTCGAGGAGTTGACGAAGAATGTCCTTGAGACTGTTGGGGCGCCTCATCACGCGCCCCGCCAACTGGTAATCCCCGCGACCCTCCAGGATTCCCTCATGGCTCGGCTGGATCGGATGAGCACGGCCAAGGAAGTGGCGCAACTGGGCGCGACTATCGGGCGGGAGTTTAGTTATGAACTCCTCCACGCCGTCTCACCGCTTGACGAAGTGAACCTACAACACGCACTGGCGAAGCTGGTGGAGGCTGAGCTGCTTTATCAGCGGGGGATGCCGCCCCAGGCCCGTTATTTCTTCAAACATGCCCTGATTCAAGACGCCGCTTACCAAGCGCTGCTCAAGAGCACCCGGCAGCAGTATCACAGTCAGATTGCTCAAACGTTGGGAGACCGCTTCCCCGAAATCAAGAACATGCAACCCGAACTGCTGGCGCAGCACTACACCGAAGCTGGCCTGCTAGAGCACGCCCTTCCGTATTGGCAGCAGGCAGGAGAGCGCGCCACCCAGCGCTCGGCTTATGTGGAAGCGGTTGCTCACCTCACCAAGGGGCTGGCAGGACTGAAGGCTCTGCCAGATGCTCCCGAGCGCGTACAGCAAGAACTTACTTTACAGCTCGCCCTGCATGACGCCCTGGTTGTAGTCAAAGGTTATGCAACTCCGGAGGTAGGGACAGCGGTGAGCCGGACCCGGGAACTATGCCAGCAGCTGGGGGAGACGCCCCAGCTCTTCCCCGTACTGATGAGGCTGAGGGGATTTTATCTTATCCAAGCGGAGTACCAGACAGCACGGGAGCTAGCGGAGCAGCTGATGCGACTGGCCCAGAGTGTTCAAGACCAGTATCTCCTCTCATTGGCTCACTGGGAACTAGCGACCACATCGTTCTGGCTTGGAGAGTTGACCTCTGCGCGGCCCCACTTGGAGCAGGCAATTGCGCTGTATGACCCGCAGCAGCACCCTCACTTCACCATCGGTACGGCTGACCCAAGGGTGAATTGCCTCTCCTATGCCTCCTGGACCCTGTGGACTCTTGGCTATCCAGACCAAGCCCTGAAGAGAAGTCAGGAGGCAGTGGCCTTGGCCGCAGAGCTGGCTCACCCCTTTAGTCTGGCCTATGCCTTGGGGACTGCTGCCTGGTTCCATGTTTTCCGCCGGGAGGAGCAGCTCGTCCGAGAGCGGGCAGAGGCGGTGATGACACTGTCAACCGAGCAAGGGTTTCCGTTCTGGTTGCCGGGTGGGATGATGATACAGGGCTGGGCGCTAGCAGAGCAGGGCCAGGAAGAAGAAGGGATTGCACAGATACGCCAGGGGCTGGCTGCCCACCAGACTATGGGAACGAAGGTCGCACGGTCGTGTTGGCTTACCCTGCTGGTTGAGGCATATGGCAAAGTGGGGCGAGTAGAAGAAGGGCTACACGTGCTCGCTGAGGCACTGGCTGTAGTGGACAGCACTGGGGAGCGCTTCTACGAGGCCGAGCTGTATCGGCTACGCGGCGAGCTAACGCTTCAGCGGGCAAATCAAAAGGCAAAGGGCAAAAGTCGAAAGGCAAAAATCTCTCACGTCGAACCTCTCTCTAGCACCCAAGCGGAGGCGGACGCCGAAGCCTGCTTTCTCAAGGCCATCGACATTGCCCAAAAGCAACAAGCCAAATCGTTAGAACTCCGTGCGGCAACAAGTCTGGCCCGCTTGTGGCAACGGCAAGGGAAACGAATCGAAGCTCACCAATTATTATCCGAGATCTACAACTGGTTCACCGAAGGGTTTGACACCAAAGACTTGCAGGAGGCAAAAGCGTTGTTGGAGGAGTTAACCTGAAGAGCCACTCGTCATTCCAGGGGAAAGCACTGCGAGACTCCTTTTACACATCATTTGACAAGATCTCCTAGACCCTAGACGCTGGACTCTAGACGGATGTGTTATGCGTATCGCTGTTGATGTAGGTGGAACGTTTACCGATGTCATCGTCTTGGACGAAGTGACAAACACCTTCAGGCTGGAGAAGGTGGAGACTACTCCGCAAGACCCGGCTCGCGGTGTGTTACAGGGATTTCGTAAGGCGGAGGCGCAATTGAGCGACCTCGACTATTTCGTGCATGGGACGACGCTGGGGCTCAACGCCCTGCTCACGCGCACTGGCGCACGCGTGGCCATCGTGACGACGAAAGGTTTTCGTGATGTCTATGAACTGGGGCGCACGGCGCGCGAGCCCATGTATGATCTGAAGTACCAGAAACCGAAGCCGCTCGCGCCGCGTTCGCTCGCCTTTGAAGTAACAGAGCGTTGCGATTTTCAGGGGAATGTCTTGACTCCGCTCGACCGTGCGGAAGCGATCACCTTAGCGCGACAATTACGTGATTTGGGAGTCGAAGCTGTCGCAGTATGTTTTCTCCATAGCTACGCTAATCCGAACCATGAGCTACTCATGGCGGAGGTGCTGCGCCAAGAATGTCCGACTCTTCTCGTCTCGCTCTCGCACCAGCTCAGCCGCGAGTATCGTGAGTACGAACGCACCAGTACAGTGGTGGTCGACGCGTATATTAAACCTGTGATTCGGGGCTATCTCGCCAAACTCGACAACGCTTTGCGCGTCGAAGGATTCACTGGTCACTTTCTGTTAACACGTTCTGGCGGCGGCGCCATGACGGCGACGTCTGCGGCGGAGCAACCTGTCCATACGGTGTTGTCAGGCCCAGCCGGTGGTGTTATTGGCGCCCAGGCGTTGAGTCAGCTCCTCGGACAGCCGAATCTGATTACGCTCGATATGGGGGGCACGAGTCTTGACGCCGCCCTGGTGGTTGATGGCCGCATCACCATTGAACACGAGGCGGCGTTTGAAGGCTTGCCGCTGTCTCTTCCGACTATTGACATCAACACCATCGGCGCGGGCGGAGGCAGCATTGGATGGATCGACGAGGGCGGTCATCTGCAAATGGGGCCGCAGAGTGCGGGCGCTGTGCCAGGCCCTGCCTGTTACCGTAAAGGCGGGCAGCTCGCCACATTCACGGATGCCGCTCTAATCACAGGCTATCTCGACGCGCACAATTTCTTGGGGGGAGAGATTCAGCTTGATACGGCCTTAGCGCGCCGCGCTGTTCAACAACTGGCGGAGCGACTGCAATTCTCTCTCGAACAGACGGCTGCTGGCATGATGCGCATTAGTGAAGCGAAAATCACTGGCGCTATTCGAGAGATCTCTATTGAACGGGGATTTCACCCCAAAGATTTTGCGCTTTTGGCTTTCGGTGGCGGCGGTGGTTTTGTGGCGACGGGCGTGGCGCGAGAACTCGGCGTCCCCACAGTCATCATTCCGCCTGGTCCAGCGAATTTTTCGGCGCTGGGTATGTTAATGGTTGACGTTGTCCACGACTTTGCTCAGACCTCTGTGGCAGAGTTGCAGACTGTAGACGCGGCTGCCCTGAACTCCATGTACGCGAGCTTGCTCCAGCGTGGGAGCGCCGCGCTGGAGCGCGATGGGTTCGAGCCGAAAGCTCGGGCCTTCGTCTGTTCTGCAGAGCTTCGCTACCAAGGGCAAGAACATACAGTGAATGTCACATTGGAGGGAAGCGATTTCACTCCGCGTGATGTTGCGCGTCTTGCTGAAGATTTTCACGCCGCCCACCTGGTGCAGTATGGTCATCGCATGGATGATCCCGTTGAGATCGTCACAGTGCGGGTGAGCGCTGTCGGCCTCTTGCCGCGACCAGTTCTGCCTTTGCTCACGGTTGGAACCGGGAATAGTCGGCAGGCGCGCAAAGGCGCTCGCCCAGTGTACCACTCAGAGCGCAGAGCGTACGAAGAGTACACGGTGTACGATCGCCGTCGGCTCCTGTGTGGGGATCGAGTAGAAGGGCCTGCAATTATCGAAGATCCGAGTTCGACCACGGTCGTGCCTGGAGAAGATGTAGTGACAGTCGGAAAGTATGGGGAGCTGAATATTACGGTAGGGAAGTGAGTAGTCAGAATGTGAGCCGTGAACTAACAGGTGTAGAGAAGCGAGCCAGGAATCGGAGAATCGGGGAACCGGGGAAAGAAGAACTTTTTCTTCTCCGATTCTCCCAGTCTCCGTTTCTATTTGACATAAGTAAATAGCTGACTGCATATTGGAGACGATCTATGAGCGCGACTGATTCCATCACCGTCGAAGTGATTCGTCACTATTTGCTTTCCGCCGCACGGGAGATGGCGCGGAATCTGATGCGTACGTCATACAGCACGATTGTCTACGAGATCCGCGACTTTGGTTTAGGCATCTATGATACGCAGTGTCGGCTGCTTGCCGAGGCTCCGGGGCTGGCGATCTTCACGCGGGCCAATGATTACGCTTTACGCAAGATTGTTGAATTTCATGGCCTGGCGAATATTCATCCCGGCGACGTCATCCTACTGAATTATCCCTACTGGAGTTCGACGCATACACTGGATGTGACGGCTGCTTCACCGATTTTTCACGGTGAGCAGCTTGTCGGCTTTACCGCCGTCAAACAGCACTGGTTGGACCTCAAGCAAAAAGACGCAGGCTACTGCCTCGACTCGGTCGATATGCATCAAGAGGGCTTGTTCTTTCCTTGCTCAAAAATTTACAAACGCGGCGTGTTGAACAAAGAGATTGAGGACATCATTCGCTTTAACTGTCGTATGCCAGACCGCGTGCTTGGCGATATGAACGCGCAAATCTCTTCGTGCCGCGCTGGCGAGCGTCGTGTTATTGAACTTGTTGACAAGTTTGGGTTGGAGACATACGAGCAGGCCACAGCCGAGATTCTGGACCACGGCGAGCGGCTAGCTCGCGCGCGCTTGGCTGCTTTACCGAAAGGGACGTGGTCTGCCGAAGATTGGGTCGATGATGACGGGATCGATAAAGACACGTTAGTCAAAATTAAAGCCACCGTGACGATCACTGAGGCTGAGATGGTGGTCGATTTCAGCGGCTCGTCCCCGGCGACACGCGGGCCGATCAACATTCCCTTCGGTTGTACGTTGGGCGTCGCCGGGTTGATATTCAAGGCGATTACCACCCCAGATTCTCCGGCCAATGAGGGCAACTTCAGGCCCCTTCGAGTCGAAGCTCCTCCAGGCACGTTAATGCACGCCACGCCTCCTGCCGCGACCTTTACCTTGTGGCCTGCCCTGCTCGCAACCGAAGTGGTGACGAAAGCGCTCGCACAAGGGCTGCCGGATATCGTCCCGGCGTGTTCAGGTGGCGATGTGTGTTCGATGATGGGCGTAGGCGTGAATCCGCGCACTGGGAAGATGTGGATTGAAGCGACCAATGAAGGCGTGGGGTTTGGCGGACATGCAGGCGGTGACGGGGAGAATGGCATTATGCATCTCACCGAGCCGGGGTGTCATAACAATCCGGTCGAGGTGCTTGAAACGAAAGCGCCGCTCTTCATCGAGCATTATGGGCTTCGTCAAGATTCTGGAGGGCCAGGCGAGCACCGGGGCGGACTGGGCATTGATCGAGTGTATCGCTTCCTGGCTCGAGCGTCTGCTGTCACCTTGGTGAAGAAAACCAAAACCCATCCCTGGGGCATGGTCGGAGGCCGGGATGGAGAAAATTGTCATGTCATTCTGCGCCCCGGAACGGAGCAGGAACGCGTGACGGGCATGGTCTACGAGGCGATGGGGCCAGGAGAGAGGCTGACCAACGGCTCGGGCGGCGGCGGTGGTTGGGGCGATCCGCTGAAACGAGATCCGCAAAAAGTGATGGATGATGTGCGCAATGGCTATGTCTCTCTCGACGGCGCCCGCCGTGACTACGGCGTTGTGGTTAACGCCGAAACGATGACAGTCGATGAAGCGGCGACAGTAGAGCTGAGGAAGGAACGAGTTATAGAGTGAGAGCAGCGAACGAGCTATAAAGCGATCATAGTGAGCGATCCAGAACACCAGGAGCACCTATGTCCCTTTCATCCTTCACCCCAGCGGATCTCACAAAACGTGAGTTGTTCGCCGATCCGTATCCACTGTACCAAGCGCTGCGCGCGCAGTCGCCCGTGCGCTATATCGGCGTCCCTGCTAGTGAATCGTCCGGCCTCAAGGAGCCCATTTGGTCGTGGGGATTGTTGAAGTATGAAGATGTCTACGCTGCGTTACGTGATCACGAAACGTTTTCGTCGGACAATCCCCAAGCTGGGCAATTTGGACCGAAGCTTGTGTTGATTCAGGACGACCCACCGCGACATACGCGCTTTCGTCGCTTGGTGAACAAAGCGTTTACACTCAGACGCATTGAGGCGTTGGAACCATGGATTGCCGAGGTCGCCAATGCGTTGCTCGATGATATGAGCCCAGAAGAGACTGACTTCGTCGCCTCTTACTCCATACCTTTGCCCGTGAAAGTGATTGCCCGTCTGCTTGGCATTCCCGGAGAGGACTACCTCACCTTCAAGCGCTGGTCTGATGCATTTCTTTCCACGCTTGCTGTGCAGGCCAGTGAGCGTCTGCAAAATCTCCAAGATATGGTCGCCTACTTTGGCAAGATGGCTGCGGCTCGGCGCGCGTATGGGGCGGAGGATCTCATCACCGCCCTGGTCGAGGCTGACGTTGAAGGGGAAGCGTTGCAGGATTGGGAGATTCTCGGATTCTGTATCTTGTTGCTGATCGCTGGTAATGAGACGACGACCAATTTACTTGGTAACTTATTCAACGCACTGGCGGAGCGACCGGAATTGTGGCGACACTTGCGTGATGATCGTAGCCTGGTGGAGACAGTGATCGAGGAAACTCTCCGCTACGAAAGTCCTGTGCACAGACTCTTTCGCTGGGCCACGCGTGATCTCGAAGTCTCTCATGTCAAAATTGCAAAAGGAGACCGCATCACCATCTTTTATGGGGCCGCGAACCGGGACCCGGACGCGTTTCCGCAGCCCGATGACTTGCGGCTTGATCGTGAGTTGCGCAACCATGTGGCGTTCGGCGCCGGCCTTCACTACTGCTTGGGTGCGCCATTGGCGAGAGCTGAGGCGAAGATTACCTTGAATGCGTTTCTGGATCGCTTTGCTGCCATTCGACAGGGACAAGAACCAGCCATGCGACAAACGGAAACTCCGGTCGTGTTTGGCTTCAAACAGTTGCCGCTGGTGATGGAGCGGTTCTAGCGGCGCCTGCTTGGGGAAACGAGAACTCCTACTGGTCAAGCTGGCGCGGAACCGCTACAACAGGGGCGCGGGCGTCCTGCCTGCGAAAAGAGCCTGTCTTGAGCTCAGACGAAGGGCGACCGAGACGGTCGCGCTCCCAGGTGGGGACGACGCTGAGCGGATTACCCCTGTGAGGAGGAGCTGTCATGAAATTTAACGTGTTTATCCTGCCAACCATTCCGGCGACCTTTGAGGAGCGCGAACGGTTGCGCCCCATCGGTCGGAATAACGACAAGTATCAACAAATGCTCCAGGAAGTCCGGGAGATGGCGCAGATGGCCGATGATATGGGCTTTGACGCCCTGTCCACCACCGAACATCATTTCCACTCCGAGGGCTTCGAAGCGTCCGTGGCCCCGTTGATGCTCTACACCGATCTGGCGGCGCGCACGAAGCGCATCAAGTTTGCGTCGCTTGGCTTGGTGCTGCCGACGTGGGACCCGATCCGCGTGGCCGAGGAAATCGCCGTGCTCGATCATTTGACCAAAGGTCGGTTCATTGCCGGATTTGCACGCGGCTATCAAGACCGCTGGACGAACATCCTCGGTCAACACTATCACGTGACCGGCGCGCCGATGGATGGGTCCGAGGTCGATGCGCATAACCGCGCGGTGTTCGAGGAGGTCTTCAAGATTGTGAAGATGGCGTGGACACAGGAGTCCATCCGTTTCCAGAGCAAGTATTACGAGGTGCCGACGCCGTATGAGGAGGGGATTCGCCGCTGGCCGGTAGCGAAAAATTGGACATCCAAGTATGGCGCTCCTGGCGAGGTTGACGACGACGGCGCCGTGCAGCGTATCTGTGTCATTCCTAAACCCTACACCTATCCTCATCCGCCGATTTGGCAGCCGTTTTCCGTGAGTGAGAAAACCATCCGCTGGTGCGCGACCGAAAGCATTGTGCCCTGGATTTTAGTGTCGCATCCCCCCTCGTTCCGCCAGCTTTGCGAAGCCTACCGCGAGGAGGCGGCGAAGGCCGGGCGTCATTTGCAGCTCGGTGAGAGTGTCGGCGCCTTCCGCTCCGTACATATCGGCAACAACTACACCGAAGCCTATTCGCTCGGCGCGCACTCTCAAGGGACGGGATTCATCGAGTATTTCTCCGGCTTTGGCTTTTTTGAAGCGTATCGGTATCCGGGAGAAACGGGACCTGTACCTAATACCTTTGAGCGCATGGTCGAAGCGAAATACTCGCTCGTTGGGACAACGGACGATATTAAACGTGAGCTCGACGCTTTGCGCAAAAACGGCAATATCGAGTGGTTTGGCTGGTACTTCGACCAAGGGCTCATCTCATGGGATGAAGCACGGCGGCAGCTTGAATTGTTCGCGACTAAGGTCATGCCGGAATTCAAAGACTAACCAGTAACGCGAAAGCGCAGTTCCTTCTTTTCCCTTCGGTTACAGCAACGGGCGTGTCGTCATGACGCGCCCGTTGTGTTTTGGGCAAAGAATTGTTTTGCCTTCAGTTAACTCTCCGCTCAGAGAGCCGATACGGTAAGAGTGGGAAGTGCTGGAATCGTGTTCATAAAGAATTTTCTCTCTCTGTTTCGTCAATCCAATGTCAATTCGCCGGTGTCGCCGCCGACCAATGCCTTGACGAGACAAGGGGTGATATGGTGTGGGGTACTTGCCCTCGTTGTGCTGCTTGGCGGTATTTGCCGGTGGGAGAGCGCCCAATGGCGCAATGACGCGTGGATTGTGAGCGCCATTGGACGACAACGGATGCTCGTTGAGCAAATCACTAAAGACGCTGTGATAGTACAGACCGCGAGTCAACCGGCGATGCAAGAGCAGGCGACTGGGGAACTGGCGCTTGCTTTGACGGAATGGGAGCGGGGCTACATGGGACTCCAACACGGCGATCCGTTGCTGGACCTTTTTGTCAGTGACAATCCTGAGGTCACAAGACAATGGCGTTGGCTTGACCCGTATTTTCACGCACTCCGGACGGCGGCCAAAACCTTGCTGATGGAGAAAACTGACGGAGCGTCAGCGCGTCGAGCCCAGTTTGTCGACACGGTCATGGCGGCAGAGCCGCCCTTTCTGGCGGGCATGGAAGAGCTGACGTCGCTCTACACCACCGAAGCGGAAACGCATTGGCGACTCATGCAGCGGTGGGAAGTGTTTTGGTCTTTTCTGACGCTCTCGGTTCTCGGCTACAGTGGAATCTTTGTCTTTTGGCCGCTCGTGCGCCAGATGCGCAAACGAGAAGAGTCGCAAGCCGAGCAGGTTGAGCAACTCCATGCGGCCGTCGCCGCGCATGAGGCGGAGGGGGCCGCACTACGCACGAGTGAGGAGCGGTATCGGTCCGTCTGTGAAGGGTCTGCGGACTACGCCTTTTCTTTTCGCAGTACAGAAGATGGAACCTTCGAGTTTGAATGGCTTACGGATTCTTTTACGAAGATGACAGGTTATGCCGTCAATGAGGTGCTGGGAAAGCCGAATCCTTGGACCCTTTATGCCCATCCTGCCGATCTTCCCGTGCTCCAGAGTCGAATCGCGGAATGGCGCCACGGCGCTTCCACTCAGCGTGAATTCCGCATCCTCAGAAAAGATGGAGAAATCCTGTGGGTGCGGTCGTTCACCCAACCCGTTCTTGACCAGGCCGGTCGCGTGGTGCGGATCTGGGGAAGCGCTCAAGATGTGACGAAGTATAAACGCGCCGGGGCAGAGTTACGAGAAACCCAAGAGCGGCTCGCTTTAGCCATGCGCGGCGCTAACGACGGACTGTGGGATTGGGATATCACCTCGGATGAAGTGTACTGTTCTCCTCGCTTTGAAGAACTCTTTGGGTTTGCGGAGGGTGAATTTGCGCCTTCTTCCGCCGCTTTTTTGGAGCGGATCCATCCGGAAGACGCGCCGGTTGTGTTAGAAACCATTAAGCGTCACTTGAAGGATCGTGTCGAGTTTGATGTGGAATGTCGCGTGTTGACCAAGTCTGGCGCGTATCTCTGGGCGCAATTGCGCGGGCAAGCATTGTGGGATGACTCAGGTGCCGCGACTCGCATGGCTGGGTCGTTGCGAGATATTACCGAACGCAAGCATATCGAATCTGCTTTACGGGATAATGAAGAACGATTCCGCTCCTTGGCGGCGGCTTCTCCCGTAGGTATTTTTCAGATGGCGCTCGACGGGACATGCGTGTACACGAACTCGCGCTGGCAAGAAATGGCGGGCTTATCGTTTGACGAGGCCCTAGGGCATGGCTGGATGCAGATGATTCATCCGGAAGATCGTGACGCGGTGTTTGCGACTTGGGAAGACTGCCTCATGCAAGGTCGTGAATATAAGGGTGAATTTCGTTTTCTCCATCGCACTGGACAAGTACGCTGGGTGTTGTCGCGCGCCACCGCGGTGCATACGACACAAGGGACGGATAGTATTCCTACCATCGCTGGTTATGTCGGGATGATTGAAGATATTACCGAGCGCAAACAAATCGAGGCTGAGCTCGACATGCGCGTGCGGCTCTCTATTCTCCGTGCAGAAATCGGCACGACGATGGCGCGGACAGCGGAGCTGCCGGTTATGTTACAAGAATGCGCCCTGACCTTGGTGAGTTCATTGGAGCTGGCTTTTCTGCGCATCTGGACGCTGGATGAAACAGACTGTCAGCTCGAAGTGCAGGGAACTGCGGGAATAGCAGCCGACATCGAAGGGATGGCCGCGCAGATTCCTATCGGGTACGGAGAAATTGGCCGCATCGCCCAGCAAGGCCAGCCCCATGTGACCAATGAAATTCAGTGGGATCCGCTGTTCGCTGAAACCGAGTGGGCGCGCCTCCCCGACATGGCGGACATCGTCTCGTTCATCGGTTATCCACTGATCTGTGAGGAACGTGTTGTCGGTGTGATGGCGACGTTTTCGCGTCAGCCATTCGCCAGCACCGTGCTGGCGGAGTTCCCGGAAATTGCGAATTTGATGGCGCAGGGCATCGTCCGTCGGCGAGCAGAAAAAACGTTGCACGAAGCAAAAGAGGCCGCCGAGGCTGGCAGTCGGGCAAAATCCGAATTTTTGGCGAATATGAGTCATGAACTCCGCACCCCCATGAATGGGGTGCTGGGGCTGACCGGGTTGCTGTTAGAGACGCAGTTGTCGCCTGACCAGAAGGATTTAGCAGAAACCGTCAAGACCTCAGCAGAATCTTTGCTGACTATTTTGAACGATATTCTTGATTTTTCGAAAATCGAGGCAGGGAAACTGGAGTTGGACCCGTTTCCCTTCTCCTTGCGCGAGGTCGTGGCCCGGGTGTTGAAAACCTTCGCTTTCCGTGCGCGAGAAAAAAAGGTCAGTCTCCGTTCCACTATCAATACTGAAACGCCGGACTCCTTGATTGGCGACGCTGGACGTATTTGTCAGATTTTGATCAATCTGGTAGGGAATGCAATCAAGTTCACTGCCGCTGGGGAAGTGACTGTAGTCGTTGAGGGCCCAGCGCTCGAAGCTGGGCAACATGGGGAGCCTGTCGCCACGGTAGACGTAGACCCCACAGCGCAGCCGACCTGCCTCTTACATTTTTCCGTGCGCGACTCTGGTATTGGCATTCCCGTGGCGAAACAGAAATCGATTTTTGACGCCTTTGCTCAGGCTGATGGCTCAACCACGCGCAAGTATGGCGGCACGGGGCTTGGGCTCTCCATCTCTCGTAAATTGACGGAGTTAATGGGGGGGACCATTTGGGTGGAAAGCGAGGTGGGGAAGGGCAGCACCTTTCACTTCACAGTGCGGCTCGTACGCGAAGCGGAGCAGAGCGAGGCGACGCCAAGTTCCTCTGTCTCGGACCCTACGACGCCTTCAGCCGCAAATTCGACGTTGCAAGGGAAACGCGTGCTCTTGGCGGAAGACAATGTGGTCAACCAGAAGCTGGCCGTGCGCTTGTTACAAAAAATGGGCTGTCAGATTGTGGTCGCCAATAACGGGAGAGAGGCGTTAGTCGCTTTGGAGCAAGACGGGCCGTTTGACGCCGTCCTCATGGACTGTCAAATGCCCGAGCTCGATGGCTTCGAGGCGACGAAAGCGATCCGCGCCCGTGAGCAACAATGGCAACTCACTCAAGGAGAGGTGCTCGCTGAACAGGCGGCTGAGATGCGCGTGTCTTTTTTGTCAAACGGAAAAAACCGAGACTTGTGGCGCCTGCCGATTATTGCCATGACCGCGAATGTGATGAAGGGAGATCGTGAACGTTGCTTAGAGGTGGGCATGGACGACTACATTGGCAAGCCGATTAAGCCTCAGCTCTTGCAAGCCGCTCTTGAACGATGGCTGGGGCAACCGCTTGAGGAGACGCCGTCGCCGGCTGCGGACGTGGAGCCTCGGCAAAGCGATGTGGGCTAGCACTAGCACGCGCTCCATGTTTGTCAGCAGACGCCGCCGATCGCCAAGGAAAGAACGCCATGAAAATTCTCCTCACCGGAGCAAATGGTCAGCTTGGGAAGGTCCTGCAAGCCACATTTTCGCGACACGATTTGGTCGCCCTTTCCCGCCGGCGGCTTGACATTGTCCACTTACAAGCCGTGCAGGACGCGCTGGCCTCGTATCGCCCAGCTCTTGTGATCAACGCTGGGGCCTATAACAATGTGGATGCGGCGGAGAGCGACCCGACGCCGGCGTATCAAAAGAACGCCGTGGGGCCGCGGAACCTCGCCGTGGCGACAGCGGAAAGGAAGATTCCTCTCCTTCACTTCTCCACGGATTACGTGTTTGCCGGCGACCATAAACGCCCGTACCATGAGTATGACCGCCCTAATCCGCTCTCGGTGTACGGGGCGAGCAAACTTGCTGGCGAAGAGGCGGTGCGCTCGTACAATCCCCATCATTACCTCGTGCGCACGGCGTGGCTGTACGCTGCGGAGGGGCACAATTTTCCCAACACCATGCTCGCTCTAGCCCGAGAGCGTCCAGAGGTCCGCGTGGTCAGCGATCAATTCGGTTCACCGACCTTCGCTCCCCATCTTGCGCAAATGTTGATGACGCTGTGTGAGTCGGAAGCGTATGGAACCTATCATCTCGCGGGGCGCGGCGGAACAAGCTGGTACGAACTGACGCGGGCCTTGTATCGCGCGTTTCGCATTTCCATTTCTGTCGTGCCCGTCGCTACGAATGAGTTTCCTCGTCCGGCGCCACGGCCACGCTATTCAGTGTTAACTACGTTGCAAGACCCGCGTCTGGTGCTGCCGCCCTGGGAAGAAGGGGTTGCCGCATTCGCCAAAGCCGTGCACAAGTGAACCAGAGGCGGAAAGGGCAGGGACGCGCGCTCAGCCAGCTTCTGGTTGCTCCGGTTTCTGATTTCTGACACAATACAGCCTGCGCGGGCCGAGTACATGGTGTGCGCTTATGAAGCCCGAGAGAGGAAACGAGATGTGAGGTTGGGTGGAGCATTGTAAGCAATGAAGACAACAGTTTCTTCTCCCTTGCGTCGGTTCCTTCACTATTGGTTTCTGCGGGAGACCGTGCTGCGCGCGGTCAAAGTGGCATGTGTGGTGGGTCCGACTTTAACGATGATTAACCAATACGACCTCTTGTTACGCGGCGAATTTTCCTTGCGCTTATTTTTGAAAATTTTGTTGACATTTATGGTTCCCTATAGCGTTTCATCATTTTCTTCCGCCCGCGCGCACATGGAGCGAGACGCTGTTTCCTCGCAGTAATGGAGCGAACCTACTGTGAGTGATCCTCATCTTTCTTCTCCAGTCGCTGTTGAAGCTGAAGCAACCGTTCCACCTACCTCCGCCGCCCGGGAAGGGGAATTCCGGCGTGAACTCGGTGTGCTGGACGCTAGTGCGATTGTCGCGGGCTCCATGATTGGCTCAGGCATCTTTATCGTTTCGGCGGACGTGGCGCGTACGGTGGGTTCTCCGGGGTGGCTCCTGCTTGCGTGGGTGGTGAACGCGGTGCTCACAATCTTGGGCGCGCTGTCGTACGGCGAACTCGCGGCGATGATGCCGCGCGCCGGCGGGCAATACGTCTATCTGCGAGAAGCCTACTCCCCTCTGTTAGGCTTTCTGTATGGCTGGACACTGTTTCTCGTGATTCAGACTGGCACAATTGCGGCGGTGGCGGTGGGGTTCGCGAAGTATTTGGGTGTCCTTGTTCCCTGGGTCTCAGCGGAACGTCTATTGTTTCGCGTCGGCTCGATGTCGTTTTCCACGCAACGGTTGGTCGCTATTACTGTAATTGCTCTGTTAACATGGTCAAACAGTCTCGGTGTGCGAGAAGGGAAACGAGTACAGAACGTTTTTACTTCAGCAAAGGTGGCGGCGTTGGCGGCCCTCATCGTGCTTGGATTGTTCGTGTCCCGCAACGCGAAGGCTGTCGCCGCAAATACGGCGCACTTCTGGGGCGAGCAGTCTTTCTCGCTCGGATTTCTGATGGTGTTTGGCGGTGCGATGGTCGGCCCTCTATTCTCTTCCGACGCCTGGAACAACGTGACCTTTGCCGCTGGTGAGGTGAAGAATCCACGCCGGACGCTGCCCCTGAGTTTGATCGGCGGCACGGTCGTGGTCATGGGCCTCTATTGCTTGACCAACCTGGCGTATCTGAGCCTGTTGCCGCTCAGTGGGTCGGCTACTGGCGCGACGGTGATAGAACGTGGGATGCAGTATGCGGCGGAAGATCGTGTGGCGACTGCTGCGGCGACGATGATCTTCGGGACCAACGCGGCGGTGATTATGGCGGCGGCGATTATGGTAAGCACCTTCGGTTGTTTGAACGGTCTCATTTTGGCCGGACCCCGTTTGTACTATGCGATGGCGCAAGATCGTTTGTTTTTTGCGAGGACCGCCCGACTGAACGCTGCCGGCGTACCAGCGGGAGGACTGTGGTTCCAAATGGTGTGGGCCTCGTTGTTGACGCTGTCTGGCACGTACGGCAATCTGCTTGATTATGTTGTCTTTGCAGCGCTGTTGTTTTACGTGCTCACGGTGATCGGGCTCTTCCGGTTGCGGCGTGCGCTCCCGGATGCCGACCGTCCTTATCGAGCCATTGGGTATCCTTGGCTGCCAGGGCTCTATGTGTTTTCTGCTTCTCTGATCATGCTCGATTTATTGTTTGTCAAACCCGCGTATACCTGGCCTGGCTTGCTGATTGTCCTGACGGGCGTGCCGGTCTTTTTGCTGTGGCGTCGGTAGATGGCAACGAGCGAAGACAATCCCCAGCAATCTTACCGTTCATTCGGAAAACTGTTCCTTGGTGTCGTGCTGTTGGGCGCCTTGGTTTTTGCCGGACGAAAGATCGGCGCTTATGTGCCGCAGTTTGCCCAGTGGGTTAATAGCCTTGGCCCTTTAGGGCCGTTGGTCTACATCCTAGGTTACACCGTTGCGGCGGTGGCGTTTGTGCCCGGGCTGGTATTAACGTTAGCCGCGGGCGCAATTTGGGGCATTTTTCCGGGCGCGCCGTATGCGTTTGTCGCCGCTGTATTAGGCTCGACGAGCGCTTTCCTGGTGGCGCGCTATCTTGCGCGCGCAGCGATTGAACGGCGCGTGGCCAGCAATCCCCGGTTTGCAGCGCTTGACCGATCCGTTGGCGCGCAAGGGCGCAAACTGGTTTTTCTTTTACGGCTCTCCCCGGTCTTTCCTTTCAACATTCTCAACTACGCCTTGGGTCTGACCAGCGTCCGGTTTATCGATTACGTCGTAGCGTCCGTGGGTATGCTGCCAGGCACGTTTCTGTATGTCTACTATGGCAAGCTCATTGGGGATCTGGCGGCGCTTGCCGGCGGCGCCGCTGCCGAGAAAGGAACCGAATACTATCTTGTCCTTGCGGTTGGACTCCTCGCCACCATTATAGTCACAGCCTTCGTCACCCGCTTGGCGCGAGCGGCCGTACGTGAGGCGACCGGCGAATAACCCAAACGGTCACGGTTACGCCGGCTGGGCCCGAGACGAAAGAATCGCTTGGATTAAGTCTTCCGGCACGTCCGCCGGGACAGGCTCCTCCGACGGCGCCAGCGCGACCTTCCCTACTTTGATTGTCTCTCGATAACTCTGTAAATAGCGCACGCAGGGAGGACAACGTGTGAGATGGTAATCGAACCGCTCCCGCTCCTCCACAGAGAGTTCGTCCGACTCATATTTCCACAGAAATTCAATAAACTCGCGACAAGTCATGCCATCTCCTCCCGGAAATGAGGGTCGAGTAAGGTGCGGAGCGCTTGCCGCGCCCGATGAAGGCGGATTTTGACCGCATTGGGAGTAAGAGCAAGGAGCTGGGCTGTTTCTTCAGTGTCAAATTCTTCGATATCTCTGAGCAACAATACCATTCGATAACTTTCCGGCAGGCGATCGATGCACGCGCGAACGAGTGTACGGGTCTCTTGGCGTTGTAAAGTCGATTCCGACGTTTCCTTCCAGGCAGGCCCTGGATTTTCTCGATGGCCATCTTCCAGAAAAGTAGGAAGGAGGTCTTCAATCGACTCTTCGGGTTTGCGGCGCCGCGTGCGCAATTTCATAAGCGCGGCGTTGACGACGATGCGATGCAACCATGTCGAAACACGTGCGCCCTCTTGAAAACTGCCGATGGCGCGGAAGGCTGAAAGAAACGTATCTTGCAGCGCGTCGCGCGCATCCTCTTCGCTTGAAAAAAATCGTCGCGCGACCGCGAGTAAGCGTCCGCTGTACATACGGACGAGTTGCTCATACGCTTGGGGGCGCCCCGCTCGTAATCCAGCCAGCAGGGCGAGTTCCTGTGGGTCATCCGGAACGGTCCCTGCTGGTGGGTTCTGTGACGTGGTCATGGCGATGATGGATACCACATTGGCCCTGGTCTCTCCACCCCGGCGGGGTTTTCTTTGCGAGGCGCTCCTTTTCCACCGGGTACGCAAAGCTACTCGCCGCTCTGCTGTAGGAGTTTCACCGCTAACCCTGTCCAGCCGGTCTGATGGCTAGCGCCGATCCCCGCGCCGTTGTCACCGTGAAAATATTCGTAGAAGAGCAGCAAGTCTTTCCAGTGAGGATCGGTCTGGAATTTTTCGGTCCCTCCGTACACGGGGCGGCGTCCGTCCGGACCTTGCAGAAAGAGACGCGACAAGCGGCGGGAAAGCTCTGCGGCCACATCCCAGAGCATGAGCTTCTGGCCTGACCCAGTAGGGAATTCTACTTTGTATGTATCCCCCAGATAGTAATGGAATTTTTGCAGAGACTCGATCAGCAAATAATTCACCGGAAACCAAATCGGCCCTCGCCAATTGGAATTGCCGCCGAACAGACCAGTGCTGGATTCCGCTGGCTCGTAGGTGACTCGATACTCAGCGCCTTGGACGGAGAGGTGATACGGATGTGCCTCGTGTACGCGTGAAAGCGCACGAATGCCATACGGAGAGAGAAATTCCTTTTCGTCTAACATGTAGTGAAGCACCTGTCGCAGTCGCTCGCGGTTCACCAGCGATAAAAACCGCAGTACGCGACTGTCCGCCGTCGTTTGTGTTTCGAGGTGTTCGCTCAATGCCGGGCGGTTTTCGATGAACCACTGCACGCGGCGTTTGAAGCCGGGCAGTTTGTCGATGACGGTCGAGTCCAACGTTTCTACCGCGAAGAGCGGGATCAGGCCGACCATCGAGCGAATTTTGAGGGGAAACGGCTTGCCCTGTTGTGGATGTAACACGTCGTAATAAAAGCCGTCTTCGACGTCCCAGAGGGAAATACCTTCACCGCCGAGGTCGTTAATAGCTTCACAAATGTAGACGAAATGTTCAAAAAACTTGCTCGCTACGTCTTCATACGCCGAGTCTTCGCTGGCAAGCTCTAAGGCAATCGCGAGCATGTTTAAGCAATACATGCCCATCCAACTGGTGCCGTCGGACTGTTCCAAATGGCCGCCGGTCGGCAAGGGTGCACTACGATCGAACACGCCGATGTTATCCAGCCCGAGAAATCCGCCCTGGAACACGTTGCGCCCTTCGGCGTCCTTACGATTGACCCACCAGGTGAAGTTAAGCAACAGTTTGTGAAAGATGCGCTCCAGAAATTTGCGGTCGCCGACGCCGCGCCGTTTTTGTTCAATTTTGTAGACCCGCCACGCCGCCCATGCGTGCACGGGTGGATTGACGTCGCCGAAGGCCCACTCATAGGCGGGAATTTGTCCATTCGGGTGCATGTACCACTCGCGCAGCATGAGGATCAACTGTTCTTTAGCAAAATCGGAATCGATCAACGCCAAAGGAATGCAATGGAACGCCAGGTCCCATGCAGCATACCAGGGATATTCCCACTTATCCGGCATGGAGATGACATCCGCGTTATACAAATGCCTCCAGTCATGATTTCGTCCGCGCTTGCGTTCCTCTGGAGGATTAGGCTCGGCAATATCCCCCCGCAACCAGCGAGACACGTCATAATGATAAAACTGTTTACTCCATAACAAACCAGCGAATACTTGCCGAAGGACGTTGCATGCATCAAGGGAGAGCCCTTCCGGCGTGACGGTGGCGTAGAACTCGTCGGCTTCTTGCTGGCGGGCGGAAAAAATCTGCTCAAACTCCGCGTCGAAAGGGTCAACACCGTCTTGGTGCGTATTACTGAAGCGCAATCGGACGGTCAGGGTTTCCCCAGGCCCGATCGTCAAGGGATAATGGGCGGCGGCCTTCGTCCCGATCTGGTGCGGATGCACGGCGTCTTTTCTGCCCTGCACGATATAGTTGTTGATGCCGTCTTTTACATAGGGAGCGCCGTTTTCAGCACCGTAGAGGCGTTGTAGATTCGTTTCATTATTGGTGAAAAGAAGTTGTGTTGGATTTTGACAGTAGAACCAACGCTGACCATAGTATTCGTGTTCGACTTCAATACTCGTTTCGCCAACGGCGTGCATGCGGGGATGGCGCACATCAAGGCCGCCCGACCAGGTGTTGCGGAACCACAGCGTGGGAAGCAGATGGAGCGGCGCCGCTTCCGGTCCACGGTTCGTAACGTGGATGCGGATAAGCATATCTTCATGCGTGGCTTTGGCGTATTCCACTACGACATCGAAATAGCGATCGTCCGCGAAGACGCCGGTATCGAGAAGTTCAAACTCCGGAGCGTTGCGACCGCGACGCCGATTTTCCTCCACTAACTGAGCATACGGGAATGCCGTTTGAGGATATTTATAGAGGAACTTCATGTACGAATGCGTCGGAGTGGAGTCAAGGTAAAAATAATACTCTTTGACATCTTCTCCGTGATTGCCTTCATTGCCGGTCAACCCGAAGAGTCGTTCTTTCAGAATGGGGTCGCGTTCGTTCCAGAGAGCAAGAGCGAAGCAAATAAACTGTTGGCGATCGCAAATGCCGCCCAGCCCATCTTCGTTCCAGCGGTAAGCGCGCGAACGAGCGTGGTCGTGCGGGAAATACTCCCACGCCGAACCGTACGGACTGTAATCCTCACGCACCGTGCCCCAAGCGCGTTCGCTGAGGTACGGGCCCCAGCGTTTCCAGTTCACTTTACGCTCGCGTGATTCCTGTAAACGAAGTTCTTCTTGCGTCATTTTCACATTCCTCTATTGAGTCATTGATTTAACGGATCATTGGACCATTGAAAAAAGAAAAATGACACAATGCTTCAATCGCTCAATGGCTCAATAATCTGCATCACATGCCCATCGGGGTCGCGGACGAGCAGCCCTTTGTGAAAACCCAACTGGGCATCTGGAAACGTAACCACGCCGGAAGAGATAAGTGCAGCCGTGCTGCTGTGCAGGCGTTGAAGCGCGCCCTCGGCATTGCCGGTCACGAGCTTGGTCTGCCAGTGTAGAAGATCATTGGCCTTCTCATCCAACGGCAGCGGGCGGCCATCTCTAGGGGCCAGGTATTCAAGAAACTCAATGCCTGGACCGGATGCGGCGCGCAGGCTGGTGATGTGCAAGCGCGCGCCGAAGACATTGTTAAGATGTTCCTGTTCTGTCCCATAGTTCTCGCTTTCGCCGGCAACCCTCAAGCCCAATCCCTCTCGGTAAAATTTGAGGCTAGATTCGGTATTGCTCACGACGAGGGCCGTATGGTCGATGCCGAGAAACAGTTTCTCACTTGGGACATGCCATTTGGGATCGCCTTTTCCCTGAGGAAACCATAGGGCTTCCAGGAAATGACCGTCAGGATCTCTGAAGTAGAAGGCCTTGATGCCGCCGGCGTTCGGGTTCCAGTCTGGGAGACGTTGTGGACCAGTTGACGCGTGCTGCACTTTATTTTTTCGCAGCCACTCATACGCCTTGTCCATGTCACTGACGATGATGGCGATATGCTGGAACCAGTGATCGTTACTGCGGGAGTCGGTTGGAAAGGACTTCCCTTTCGGCGCCAGGTATTCGGTTAACTCAATTTCCTCGCCGCCCAGCTTCATGCGCACCACACGCATGCGCAAGCCGAAAACGCCTTGTAAGTGTTCATACTCGGTCCCCCAGACTTCCACATCTGAAACTTTCTCGAAAGAAAGGACCTTGCAGTAAAAATCGACTGAGCGGTCCATGTCGGAGACGGTCAGGCCGACGGCGGCAACAGCAGTAACGAGCGAGGACTCCTCAGCTCGTGCGATTGCTGACCATGGGCCGGGGAGGAAATAAAGACAGAGATAGAGACAGAGAAAAGATCTCTTGACGAAAACGAAGGGCAAAGCGTTGAGGCTCCTCTCCGGTCCCCGGTTCCCCTGTTTTCCTGTTCCAGTTCTCATTGCCTGGCTCCTCGTTTCTTCCTACGGCCTGTTTTTATTTTTGACTTTTGCCCTTTGCCTTTTGATTTTTGACTTTAGCCAATCCGTCCTAAGAGATGATCGCCGACACGTAAGGCATTAGCCATAATCGTCAGCGCGGGATTTACCGCCCCACATGAAGGAAAAAAACTACCGTCGACAACGTAAAGATTCTCCAAGTCATGCGCCTTGCAGTTGATATCAAGGACCGAAGTGTTGGGATCGTGACCGAAGCGCGCCGTGCCATTCTGATGCGCGACGCCCGCCAGCGGGATGCGGCCCGGAATGTAGGCTTGCAGCGGGATGACATGCTCTTCACACTCGATGTGTTTGAGCAGGGCTTTGAGCTGTGCGAGCAGCCGCCGGTGCGCTTCGTCATTGTTCGACGTATACGTGAGCATAATACGGCCATCTCGGGTGACGGTCACGCGATTGTTGGGGTCCGGCAAATCTTCCGACGTGACCCAAAAGGGGACCGCGTGCTCGGCCATCAGCTCCAGGGTCCACCCCGGGGCGATCCGTGGGGCTCCGGCGGCGAGAATGTTGGCGTCCGCATTGCCCATGAGCGAGATATGTCCCATCGGGTAGTCCCACTCCTTGGCAGCAAAGTAGAAATCATTGAGACCGATGGTCTTGTTAAATTTCGTGTCGTTGCGATGTCGGGAAAGCGCGAGGAACATGGTGTTGATATGACTCATGTAGTTACGGCCAACTAGGTCGGAACTATTTGCTAGACCTTTGGGATGCCTGTCGTTCGCTGAACGCAGCAACAGTGCTGCTGAATTAATGGCTCCGCATGAGCTGACAACGATATTTGCCGAGTACGACTCTTGCACGCCGTTGCGTTCGACCACCACGTTTGAGACTGTGCGTCCCGAGACGTCGGTTTCGAGACGCGCCACGTATGCGTTCGTCAGGATTTCTACATTTGGATGTTCCAACGCTGGCTCCACGCAGACCACATGAGCGTCGGCTTTGGCCTGCACCAGACAGGGGAACCCGTCACAGGTGTTGCAGCGGATGCACTGACTCTGTCGCGGATTTTGCTCATTCAGCATAATGCCGACCGGCATGGGAAAGGGCTGATGTCCTTGACGTTGGAAGCCTTCGTAGATCGCTTGAATCCGTGGTTCATGGCTGATCGGTGGATATTTGTAAGGAGCGCTGACCGGCGGGTCGGTTGGGTCCGCCCCGTGCTGGCCGTGGACATGGTAAAGATGTTCTGCCTGTGTGTAGTAGGGCTCCAGATCTTCATAACTGAGGGGCCACGCTGGCGAGAGGCCGCCTTTGTGATGAAGTTCTCCAAAGTCTTGCTTACGCAGACGAATCAGCGCAGCGCCGTAGAACTTGGTGTTACCGCCCACGAAATAATGCGCGCCGGCGTGAAACTCGTTGCCATCTTTGTCCAGCCAAGCCTCTTTGATGTGATAGCGGTTCTCTGTGACGACGGCGTGCGAGTCCCAATTCTCTTTTTCGCGTGGGACAAAGTCGCCACGTTCAAGCAGCAGAATACGCTTGCCGGAGGGAGCGAGCTTGTACGCAAGCGTGCCGCCGCCAGCCCCCGTGCCGATGATGATAACGTCGTAATGATGGCTGTTGGACATGGGGTCCTCCTCAAGGGTAGTCAGTAGTTTCAAGAGGAATCGGGGAAACGGGGAAACGGTGAAGGAAAGAGCCCGGTCTCCGGTTCGCCGTTTCTTTCTTCATGCTGTCTACTGGCTACTAGCTATTAATTCATTGTGCTTACACTGAAAGATGCAGCGGTGATCGTTATGGTGGTGCAACTTCGCGCAGAACACTTTGTGAATACCTTGGCGATGGAGATAAAGTTCCGCCGCGACGAGCATGCCGAGCGGCGGCGCTGTGAAATAGACCCACCACGCGGTCCACAGATTCGCCGGGAGTGCGGAAGCGAACGTCCGCGCCGGGTTCATGCTCATGCCGGAATAGGGGGCTTCAATACTGATATAGGCTGCAAGCATGACGCCAGCGAGGACACCGGTGAAGCGTCCCAACTGCGCACTGTTCGAGAGGTAGAGCACCAGAGTCATTTGCATAAATGAAATAAGAACTTCCGCGATGAAGGCAATGAGAGGACCTTCCATCCCTGGCGTGGTGACGACATAATTCACGGTTGGATCAACGATGACCATGCCGAGCAAGAGCGCGGAAAGCACGACCCCGAGGGTCCCGCCGACGAAATGTGAGAAGGAATAGAAGATCGCGTCCCAAGACGAAATTTTTCCGAGTCTCCAGAACGTCAATGTCACGGCGGGATTGAAATGCGCGCCGGAGCGCTGCCCGATAGGAGAGTAAATAATGCCAATGGCGGTCGCTCCCATAGCCGCGCCGATCAACACGCGGCGCAAAACTGGATCAGGCAGCGCTTGATGAATGAGCGATGCTGGGTATTCGAGAAGGGCGACGAAGAGGCAGGCAGAAATCATAAAGAGCCCAAGCTCCACACCTTCCATGAGATATTCTGGCCAGTGATGTTGAACCGCCATCACAAGGGAATGGTCATTCTGAGCTGCTTGTTCCATAGCCTCAACCTGCGTCGGGTGTTGCGAAGAAAGTGTTTGCGCCACGTTAGCTCAGATGCCGTTGGAGGCAGAGGGGTTTCGTTGTTGCGAACGCGATCAATGTCCACTCCCATGCATAGCTGACGACCCGACAATTTTGTTATAGTCATAACAAAAGACTCGTTCTCCAGATGGAAAGGACGGACACCAGCGATGCCATCAAAAAGAGAACTTGCCCAGTTGCTGGACGAACTCGAAGAAGAATATCGTTTCTGGACGGTTGAAGCGATCGCTTTGGAGCGAGGCATTGAAAACCTTGAAGAGAAGATCGATCTGCATGAAGAGCAGATCGGAGTCGACCGTGTCGCCGAGTTTCGTGTCCGCCTCAGCCGCACGCGTGAGCGTCATGCCAGAATTGAAAATCGCATCCTCCACGTGCATCAGCGATTACATGAGTTGAAAGCTCGATTGAGTGAAGGGTGAGCAGAAAACGTTCTCGTTTTTACTCAGGACTCATTACTCAGCACTCAGGACTCTCTTAGGGCAAGATGGCGATGATGCGCGCCGGTCCACCTGAGCCCTTGGCAATTTTCATTGGCAACGCGATGATCGTGGCGCCTTTTGCCGGGACTTTCTCCAGGTTAGCGATGTTTTCCAGGCCCGGTTTGTTGGCGCCGTTGATAATCTGATGGACAATGAAGTCCTTGGACTGACCATAATCCATGCTCGGGGTGTCTACGCCAATGGCGTCGATCTCTCGTTGAGAGACGAGAAATTCCGCCGCTTCTTTCGAAAAACCGGGAAAGTGTAGATTGTCGACATCGCCAGGTCTATCTGTTCCCAAATAGCGCTTCTTATCCGGCCAGCGTGAGCCCCAGCCGCTCAACATTAACACAAGAGCGCCTTTGGGGATGCGCCCATTTTTCTTCTCCCAGGCTTGGAGGTCCGCTACAGTGAGGCGATAGTCTGCGTCTTGCTGGGCTTGGTCAACGACGTTGACAACCACCGCCGGTCCCATCAGTTGTTGGACTGGTACTTCATCCGCCGCACGTTTCCCTTCAGCAAAATGAATCGGCGCATCCATGTGGGTGCCCCCATGCTCAGCCAAACACATGTTATTGGCTGAGTATCGATAGCCGCCAGCCTCAAGTTTCGCAGCCGCCACGACTTCAAGCTGGAACGGCTTGAAAGTCGGCCAGACGATCGTGTGCTCATCGAACGAGTAAGTAAGATCCAGCACTTTACTTTCGTCAATACTTGCCGCTCCTGCGAACGTCGTCCAAACGAAAAGCGCGAGGATTGTTCCTCCTAGATGTTTCATACAACTTGCCTCCAGCGTTGTACTGTGAAGAAGAACTGCAGGCTGTGCAAGATGAGGTAACGTGCTAAGTTCACTCAGAGCATTCAATGGGCTACCGAAATGAATATCGTTGAGATTCGATCACTTGTCGGACAGGGGCACTACGAGTTTAGCATTCATGCCCAACAAGAGAGACTAGAGGAAGACCTGGATGTAATCGAGATCGAAGAAGCTCTCGTTCAGGGAACAATTCTGGAAGATTATCCGGATGATCAACGAGGCGAAAGCTGCCTGGTTTTGGGATACGCTAGCGACAAACCGATTCATGTTGTAGTGGAATGGGCGCGAAAGAATAGGGACGAACGAGTCCTGAGGATCATTACGGTGTATCTTCCCAAGCCGCCTAAATGGGTAAATCCACAGACCAGAGGAGTCCGCGCATGGCAACTTTTGGCGACTGCACCTTTTGTGGAGGAGAGGTTCATGAACAGATGATCGAGTACGATCATCGGCGTCGGGGACAGCTCTTGGTTATCAGCAATGTTCCGGCTGGAGTGTGTCAGCAGTGCGGAGAAAAGTACTTTCTTCCAAAGGTATTGAAAAAAATGGACGAGACGTATCACGATATCTTTGATCGAAAGAAAACGCCGGAGCGTGTATTGGAAGTTCCTGCGGTCTCATTTTAAGGAGGACATATGATTCGCGAATATCGGTTCCCCATGCTGGAAAAAGTGATCTTCGGCGCTGGTGCATTATCGCAAGTGCCGCAAGAGATTGAGCGGCTTGGCAAAGAGCGGGCGTTTATCGTGACCGGTAAGTCGATGGCGACGAGAACCGGGTTGATCCGTAAACTAGAAACGTTGCTCGAAGATAAATGGGTCGGCACCTACAGCGGCTGCCAACAGCATGTCCCCAGTCGTAACATCACCGAAGCCGCTTCACGCGCGCGCGAGGCGCAGGCTGACCTTATCATTAGTTTCGGTGGTGGGAGCCCCGTCGATGCGGCGAAGATTGTCGCGCTGGAATTGTTGGGCGACCAACCGCAGGATGCGGTTCCACAAATTGCGATTTCTACAACGTTGTCCGTTGGAGAGTTCACACCGTTTGCCGGTTTCACCAACGAGCAAACGCGGGTGAAATCCGTGCGCTCCGATAAACGCATCATGCCGAAGATCATCGTGCTCGACCCCGAAGTGACGCTGCCGACGCCGATGCCCTTGTGGCTCTCGACCGGCGTCAAAGCTCTCGACCATGCCATCGAGGCCTTGTGGTCAGTCACTCCCCAACCGCTGACAGATACCCTGGCGATGGAGGCCATTCGTAAGCTGCACAAGAATTTGCCGTTGACCATGAAAGAGCCGAACAACATTGAAGCACGCGGCGAATGTCAGATCGCCGGATGGTTCTCGATCTTTGGACTCGGCAACGTCGGGGTGCGCTTGAGCCATATCTTCGGCCATCAAATCGGGGCGCGCTGGGATGTCCCCCACGGTGTGACCTCGTGTATCACCATTCCCCATTGCATGCGGTTCCTGGCCCCGCAGACATTGGATCAGCAGGTCATGATCGCTCAGGCATTTGGCGTGAAGACTGATGGGCGGAAACCTGAAGAGGTCGCTGCCGAAGCCGCAAATGTTGTTGATGGGTTTATTAACTCACTTGGCGTGCCACGACGGTTGCGCGATGTGGGAGCGAAGCAAGAAGAGCTGCCGGCGGTTGTGCGTGCGGTGATTGAAGAAAGCGCAATGTGGCATCGGCAGCAAGGGGCGGAAGAGGCGCTGCTGGGGTTGATCAAGCAGATGTGGTAGCCGACCACCACGGTGGAAGATGATGGATATAAACTGTGACCACGTCATTCCCGCGCAAGCGGGAATCCAGGAGGCATAACCGGAGGCAAGTGCTCAATCTTCCTGGATGCCAGCCTGCGCTGGCATGACGGCGCTTATCGATAAAAATCAATGATGAATCAGATGCGTTTCATTGAAGAAAAACCTCGCTCCACGCCGGTCAAAGCAGAAACTGAGGTGTTGGTCATCGGCGGCGGCGCGGCCGGAGTGTCGGCCGCCGTGGCGGCGGCGCGGAATGGGGCGGATGTGATGCTCGTCGAGCGTCTTGGCTATCTCGGCGGGCTCGCTTCCGGTGGCTTGATTATTTTGCTGCTGACACTCGATGATGGCCGTGGCCGGCAAGTCATTGGCGGGCTGTGCCAAGAAGTGACTGAGCGACTGACGCAACGGGGCGCGGCGTACTCTCCCCCTAAGTCGCAGTGGGGTAGTGTGGATGAAGCCTTGGTGCAGCGCGATCGAAGTTGGGGCTTAGTCTGGGGACATGGCCCGCATCGGGTGCGCTATTCCGTGGCGTATGATCCTGAGGAATTCAAGTTTGCCTTGAACAACATGGTCGAAGAGGCCAAAGTGCGCTTGCTAATGCATGCTTATGCCTGTGATGCGATCGTGGAAGACGAGCGCATTACGGGTGTTACATTTCAGGGAAAGTCCGGTCGCTTCGCCATTCTTGCGAAAGTTGTCATTGACGCCACAGGCGATGGCGACATTTTTACGTCTGCCGGCGCCGCGTATGAAAAAGAAGAGGTGTTGCCTTGGTTGTGGTTCTGCATGGGCGGCGTGAAAAATCCCGAGGCGGCAATCGACGCTGGCGGCTGGTTCTTTCACACTTTAGGCGAAGGACGAGTCTTAGGACTTTGAGACAAAACCCACGAACGGAAATCAAGGAGCCTGTCATTGCGAGGAGTCGTAGACGACGAAGCAATCTCGCAAGAATCGAAAACCTAAAGCAAAGATTGCTTCGCTCCCCTCGCAATGACACGTTGACGGTTTGCCAGACTGGAGGAGTTTTGTCCCGTAGTCCTTACTGCCGTGGGGCGCGACCGAGCGAGTAACGCGCAAAATCGATGCGACTAATCCTGAGGACCTTTCCTATGCAGAGGTGGAATGCCGCAAGCGCGTGATGGAAGAAGTTGACCGGTTACGACGCGAAGTCCCGGGATTCAAGGACGCGCATCTCTGTCATATTGCCGACCAAATCGGCATCACGGAAAGTCGTCGGTTGATGGGGGAGTATGTGTTGGACCGGGATGACATCGCCAAGCCATGTGACGACGTGATTACTATCACTGGGCACTGGACCAAATACGAAGCGCTCTATTACATTCCGTACCGTTCTCTGTTGCCGAAAGAATTTACTAACCTCTTAGTGGCCGGGCGTTGTATCTCAGTGGACCATCGCGTGCATCACGCTACCAAAGAAATTCCTCCATGCATGGCTACGGGGGAAGCCGCCGGAACTGCCGCAGCGTTGGCGGTGCGCGACTCAGTAGGGCTGAAGCAAGTTGATGTGAGCACGTTGCAGAAGCGGTTGGAAGAGCGCGGGGCAATCGTGAGATTGTAGGAGCGTGTGCAAATCCCCCGCTCGGCTAGGCCTTCGCCGCCCCCTTTGTCAAAGGAGGCCGTCAGACGCGGAGCGGCTGGCGGGGGGATTTTTGCGGTTGGCTGTGACTGAAGAAGAGTCTTCGGCTAGCTTCTTGAAGGAACTCCATTTAACTCTCCGACCTGACAGCTCGCCTAAAAAAGTGCTAAGGGAAGGTTTGAGGAGGCGAACATTATGGCCAACGTCGGGGAACTGTGCACCAAATCATTGACTGAAGTGTCCATACTGATCAAGAAAAAAGAAGTCTCACCAGTGGAACTGACGCGAGCGATGCTGGATCGCATCGCCGCGCTCGATGGAAAACTTTACAGTTATCTCACGGTCACGGCTGACTTGGCGCAGCAGCAGGCGCGCACCGCTGAACAGGAGATCGTGCAGGGAAAATCTCGCGGGCCATTACACGGTGTGCCGATCGCCGTGAAAGATTTATGCTTTACCAAGGGCATTCGCACGACGTGCTCTTCGAAGATTCTGTCGGACTGGAAGCCGGACTACAATGCCACGGTGGTCGAACGACTAAATGCCGGGGGAGCTATCCTCCTGGGAAAATTGAGCATGACCGAGTTCGCCTTGTCCGGTTATCATCCGTCGATTCATCCTCCCGTGAATCCGTGGGCGGCGGATCGTTGGCCTGGCGCTTCGTCGAGCGGCTCTGGGGTCGCCACGGCGGCGTGTCTCTGTTTTGGCTCGCTGGGCTCCGACACCGGCGGTTCGATTCGGTTTCCCTCGGCAAGCTGTAGTATCGTCGGAGTCAAACCGACGTACGGCAAGGTCAGCCGTTACGGTGTGTTTCCTCTCGGCGAGTCGCTTGACCACATTGGCCCCATGACTCGGCGTGTGGCCGACGCCGCTGCAATGCTGCGCGTGATTGCCGGGTTTGATCCTAATGATCCCACCACTCGGCGTGTGACCGTACGCGACTACACGGATGTGTTGACGTTCAACGGCGCACGCGGGCTGCGCATCGGTGTTGACGAAAGCTACTGCACTACGAACGTCGATCCACAAGTGAGCAAAGCGGTGCTCGCCACGACTGCGACATTCAAGGATTTGGGGGCGGAGATTCGTGAAGTGAAGTTCTCAGTGACCGATGCGGATCTCGACGATTGGTTCATCATCTGTGCGGCGGAAACCGCAGCGGCGCATGAAAAATGGTTTCCCTCGCGGGCGGCGGATTACGGTCCGACCTTTCGTTCCTTTTTGGAAGAAGGCGTCAAGGTGCGCGGCATTGATTATGTGAACGCCACCGTGCGTCGACAGTTCGTGCGTCGCCAGCTGGACGATCTCTTCCAGAATGTTGATGTGTTGCTCTGTCCTTCGACGCCGTTGTTGCCGATGGCGTTAAAAGACTTTCCGCCAGACGCCCCGTTGCCTCGCGACGGAGCCTCCAGATTGCTGCGGCTCACGGGGCCGTTCGATCTGACTGGAAGCCCGACCATTTCCGTGCCGTGCGGGTTCAGTACGGAAGGGTTGCCTATCAGCTTACAACTGGTGGGGCGCCACGATGAAGAAGGGCTTTTACTGCAAGCGGGCCATGCGTATGAGCAGGCGACGGAGTGGCATAGGAGGCAACCGCAGGTTTAATGATACTGTGGTGCCGCTGCAGTTCAGTAAAGAAAGACCAACGTCACCACGAACCAGGCGCCGAGTAAGAGTGGCCAGAACAGTAATTTTGGAATGAGATTATCTTGGAATCTGGCCATAGGATTCCTTGTCAAAGTAAAAACCAGGACGTTGGCCGCGACGCCTAAAATGGCTAGGTAGGTGACGAAATAAAAATACTCTACGTAAATGATGGTGTTCGCGTTGATCCGGCTGCGCAAATTGACTTGCGAGACCAGGACCGGGAAGAGCAGGGTGACGCTGGCGCGCAGAATATCGGTCGCCTTGAACCCGGATGCTGTCACCTTGGTGCTATCTTGCGAAATCACCACTAAGAGTCCGAACAGCAGGCTGGCCACCACAACGAGCGGCAAAACGGAAGAAATAAAGGGATCGAGGAATTGCCGCTGCGCCGCGATAGTAAACCCCAACTCAATGGAATGCTCGCGGCTAACGGAGTCTGGGAGACCAAAATTCGCGCCGGAACTCTCCTCGCGATAACTGAAGTAGCTTTGTTCCAGAGACCAGCCCGGCAACACGAGATTTTTCGCCACGCCAGGGAGGGTTGAACCCACGAGCAATTGGTAGGCGTACAGGTCCGGAATCAGTCTGACATTTTTGTCCAAGTCTCTCGGAAGCAAGCGTATGCGCACCAACGCGCGATCAAACGGATACTTCTGGGTCTCTTCGAACCGCTCCCGGAGCGTCGCGCGAAATTGCCAACCGACCACTTCACCTTGAGGTTCCGTGCGGCGATAGGCTTCTTTAATATCCGCAGTTTCTGCATCCGGCAATTGAAACCCTTGCGTGAGAGTCTCGACGGAATCTTTACTATAATGTTGCCAAATATAACCTGAGACGGCGACATCGTTGGCGGAGCCGAACCGCATGGTTTGAATGAGGATGCCGGTGGGGATTTGCACTGAGGTTGATCCTGCTACCACGGCCGTGTTTGTTCGAGTGTGTTGGGCGAGAAACTGTTGCAACTGCTGCTGATCGCTGATGTGGACGCCGCTTTCGCCATTACGGTCTGGATAGTGCAAGGTGAGCCACCAGGTGAAGCACACGCCCGTGACCAGCAAGACCGCGCTGGAGCCTGCGACCAACCAAAGGTTCTGCCGCGTCGCGTGATCCGCACGAAACACAATCACGGAGAAAAAGAAGAAAAAGGTCATGACCCCGCAGGCAATACGGATGAAACCCTGGCGCACCTGGCGCGGCTCCAGCGTGACCTCTTCCTTGAGAAACACCGCCCCCAGGGACCAGCCCACAACTGGAATAGGTTCACTAAAGATCCATATCCCCTGTCCGGTGACTCCGCTAATGCTTTCTTCTTCGGCGGATTGACCAGCCAGCGCTTTTTCTCCGAGGCGTCGCCGGGCTTCATCGTGGCGTTCTTGAGCAATGTCGAAGATGGTTCGTTGCTGATACACATAGTCTTCAACCGGGTCGGCAAGATAGACTCCTTTGCTAGAGAGTAAGAAGCCATACCCAGTGGAGCCAAAGCTCAAACTCGCGACAATCTTGCGAATGTCTTCCATGGACAGATTGACGCGCACGAGCCCCAAGGGTGCTGACGCTGCGTTGTCTGGGCGGTGAAACGAGACGGTATAACTCACAAGGAGTCGTTGCGTGGCTTCGCCGAAGTACGGTTCTCCCCAGCGGGGCCCATTGGCGACGCCCTCTTTGTACCACGTTTTCCCCGTGTAATCTTGAGAGTCTTCAAGTTGCAAGGTGCTTGTCTCCCCGTTCACTCGGACGGCTTGTGGGGCGTAGAGCCGGTGTTGGGGATCGTGAGCGAATGGGGCGTAGGCGACCCCCACGGTGGCGACATCAGGGTTTGCGTCCAGCGCCGCTTGTAAACGCGGGATGAGGTCGGCATCTTTGAGTGTTCCCGCGCTGAGGGCTTCGGCGATTTCGGTAGCGATCGGTGGGACGTGCAATAAGCGCCAGCCGATTTCTTCCGCCTGCGTGCGAGCGCTGCGCCGAGCAGCGGTCTTGGCTTTTGCCAGTGCCTGCTGCTGTCGATTCACATGCTGCGTGACGAGGAGCACGACCGCCGCTCCAGAGAGGCCACACAAGAATACGACCAAGGGAACCGTCCATTTTCGCCATTGTTGAATATTCATTGCCGGAGATGATCCATCATCCGCAGGAGTCAATTGGCTCACGTACGCGCCTCTTACTCGGACGTTTGCGTCCGGAGACAGCCATTGACATGTTGTATGCTCGGCGCGTATCTGAGCCGTTCGACTTCGCTCAGCGTGCGGCCCGCGATGCGACAGGCCACAGCAAGCAATTTTTGTTCTTCTTCTTTTTCTGATGGCGCGGTCCAAAACAAACGCCAGACATGCACAGTATGATCTTCACTGCCTGAAACGAGGCGACCATCAGGACTAAAAGCAAGCGTTGTGACTGGGTCGAGGTGCCCAGCCAGGACCAGAGGTTGGGTGTTCGACGTTGGGGCCTGCAACGGCCAGAGACGGACGGTGCTATCGTCACTGCCAGTTGCTAACCAGAGACCATCTGGACTGAAGGCCAGGGCGCGAATAGGCCGTTCGTGATCTCTAAAGACAATGGCCTGTGGGGCGCGCGATGAGAGAACGCTCATGTCCCACAGTTGGGCAGTGGTGTCTTCACTGCCGGAGGCCAACCAGCGGCTGTCCGGACTGAAGGCGATAGCGCGAATGGGACCCGTATGGCCGGAGAGAATGATTGGCCGCGCCGTGGGATTGTGAGCACTCACATCCCAGAGCCGCACCGTGTTGTCCGCGCTACAGGTGGCGAGCCAGTGGCCATCTCGACTAAACGCCACGGCGGTGATCGTGTCCGTATGGCCCGGCAACAGATAGCGTTCGTAATGTCCCGGTCCTGAACCGGAAGAGGTGAGATCCCATAGCCGCGCGACGCGGTCTCGACCGCCAGTGATCAACCAATGACCGTCGGGACTGAAGGCGACCGTACGCACGGGGCCGGTATGACCGGAGAAGATGAAGAGACTTTGCGTCGGGTCTGGTGCGGCGATATCCCATAAACTCGCGACATTGCCCTCGCTGCCCGTCACTAATTTGGAGCTGTCCGGACTGAAGGCGAGCGTGCGAATGGGGCCGGTGTCATCGGACAACTCGGTGGGCGTGATGACCGCACTGGGGTCGCTGAGATTCCATAACCGCGCCACACTATCTTCGCCGCCGGTAGCCAACCAGCGACCGTTAGGACTGAATGCGACCGTGCTCACCGAACTTTTGTGGCCTTCCAAGATTTTTACGCTAGGAAGGGTGATGCCGATCGGATCGGTGAAATTCCACAATCTCACCGTATGATCTTCACTCCCAGTGACGAGCCAATGATTGTCCGTGCTGATGCCGAGCGTTGTCACCGCAGCGGAATGTCCGGTCAAGGACAATGGAATCTCTTGCGCCAACGGCTCGCGTAGGTTCCACAGCCGCACGATGGCGTCTCGGCTGCTAGAGAAGAGCCAGTGGCTATCGGCGCTCATCGCTAAAGCGGTGATGCGTCCATCGTGTCCACGCAGGGTGAGCGACATGGCTCCTGGCTGCGGGATCGTTGTTAAATCCCACAAGCGGATGCTGTTATCTTGACTGCCGCTGGCCAGCCAGCGTCCGTCAGGAGAGATTTGTACTGCGAGCACTGCGTCTTTGTGGTCCCGTAAGACAACCTGGCTCTCCTCCGATTCCGGGGCGGTTAAGTTCCAGAGACGCACGGTGCGGTCTTCGCTGCCAGTCGCGAGCCAGTGACTGTCGGCGCTCATGGCCATCGAAGTAATACGTCCATTATGCCCTTGCAAAATGTAAGCAGAGTGGTCCGCTTGAGCAATGAGCCGTAAATCCCACAGCCGCACAGTATGATCATCACTGCCGGTCGCCAACCAATGGCCATCAGGGCTGACCGTCATCGTGGAAATTGGTCCGGTATGTCCGCTGAGGCGAGATATGCAGCGCAATGTCGTGCCTGTCTCTGTTAAATCCCAGAGACAGGCTGTTTGGTCTTCACTGCCAGTGATAAGCCAATGACCGTCGGGGGAAACCGAAAGTGCGGAGACCGCGCTGGTGTGGCCTAACAGCCGTTGCGAGTTGGCGGCGGGATTGGCGGAGGTCAGGTTCCATAAACGAAGGGTATGATCGGTACTCCCAGTGACCAACCAGCGTCCGTCCGGGGTGCTCGCCAGCGCGGTAATGGCGCCGTCGTGTCCTGACAGCAGCTTCGGGGTTGCAGTTGGATCTGTAGCGGTCAGGTCCCAAAGAAATACGACGCGATCGTCTCCGCCCGTGGCTAACCAATGACTGTCGTGGGTGAAGATCGCGACACGAATAGGGCTTTTGTGGCCATTCAATTCGATGCTGGGCAAGCCCCCGTCTCGGTCTATGCCGTCCGTCATCTCCCACAATCTGGCGCTGTGATCGTCACTGCCGGTGACAAGCCAACGGCCATCGGGGCTGAGCGCCATCGTGTTAATGCGTTGGGAGTGGCCGAGTAAGCTCACGCCGCCGGTATTGGTGAGGATCTGTAGGATGATCTGCTTCGCGTTTTCCAGATTTGCCCCACCCTGGTGCTCTATCAGTTTGAGAGCTTCAACTGCAAGGAGAAGGCCGCGTTGAGGATACTTTTCTCCGGCAGCCGTGGCTTGCGCGAGTAAGTCGTCGAAATTTGCTAGTCGCCTTTCCTGCGCCGCTTGTTGCCATCCGCGCACAGCGACGAGCATCAACCCAAGGACGACAATGAAGATGCTTGTGAGACCTAACCTGATGCGTTGGTGACGCCGTCTCACTGCTTGTTCGTTTGCTTGCCGGTTGCGTTCGCTCGCCTCAATAAATTCTAGTGCGAGCGCGTACCCGCCGCCGTAGCGCTCAGCCCAGACCATCGTGGGCTGCTCTTGGGTCTTCCAGTTCAAAGCAACATCGAGGTCAGGTGTTCCCCACAAACCAGCTTCGCCTTGCTTCCACAACTGCGCCGTTCGATGCAACCGACGGTAAAACTCCGCCGATCTCGCCTCTTGTTTTTCCCAGTGTGTTAACCGCTCCCATTGACGAAGCAAACTCTCATGGCTGATGTCGAGAATGGTGTCCGCCGTCAGTGGAATTGGCTTGCCTGGAGAACTGCCCGTTTGGTATTGATCAAAGTCCCCGACGGTAGGATCAAGAAGATCAGACGCAGGCAATGGCGCGAACGCCGGAGGCATGAGAAACGTGCGGCCAGGCTGCCGAAACCGTTCGACGACGGCGACGACTTCCGCCTCACTGGCCTCACAAGTGGTGCAGACGTTGTGGACTGAGGTGGGGCGTCGTACCCCACGACTATCTTGCGTGGTATCGCTCAACGCCTTGAAGAGCTTTTCCGCAATCTTCTGCTCGTGACCGGAAAGTTCCTGGAAGGCTTCTTCGGCGTGCCGGGAAAGGGCCTCTCGCATCGAGCCGATCGCTTCGTAGTGGCGCAGGTCCAACGGTTCGTCGGCGGTGCGATGTTGCGTCCAGTAATCCCAGGTGCGCATCAGGGCATGTTGGAGGACCGGGAGTTGATCGGGGTTATCGCCGACTTCGTTCAAGAGTTGTACGACTAACCGTGAGGCGATTTGGGCGCCGCCTACGGCCGCTGGACCGGTAATTGCGGCGCGCAGCTCGTCCCGCGTCATGCGTGGAATCAGATACTGTCCTGCGCTGATGGCCTCAGGTAACCCGGCGAAGACCATACAGTCACCAATAAAATCAGACCGCATGGTAATAAGGGTGTAAACCGGAATCTGGTTCTGCTGTGACGCCGCCAACAGCAGCTTGACAAATGACACGGCATCGTCCGCGGCGTTTCCTATCGTTCTACTTTGTTTAAATCTAAACAATTCCTCAAATTGATCGACGACGACGAGGATATTGTCGTCCGTTGGTATGCGTGCACGTTGTACGGCATCGACCAACCCGAGTGTGCTGCCGCGTAAAGTGGCTTCGATCATCGTACGATTTGTGTCAGCGAGATCAGCGGTCGCGCCCAAAACATCGGGGGTGTCGAGGGCGGACGCCAGATGGCCGACGGGGTCTTCTCCCGGGCGAAGAATGGCCACGCGCCAGCTTGAGCCCGCATGAACCATAAAGCCGCCGTGCAGAGCCGGGATCAATCCGGAACGCACGAGCGAGGATTTGCCGCTGCCCGAACCGCCAATGACTGAGAGGAATCGGGCGCCGCACAGACGTTTGAGCAGTTCGTCGACTTCCTTCTCACGGCCAAAGAAGAGGTAATCCTCATCAGGTTCAAAGGCGCGGAGCCCAGGATAGGGGTTAAAATATTGACCTATTTTCATTGAGATGCGGAACCTCTTTCGGCTTCTCGCAATTCCGCCAGAAATGGAGCTAAGGACGCTGGGGTAAAGCTGGTTCCCTGAGAAAGCACCAAGGCCTCGCGCGTGCGCAACTGCGCTTTTTGCGGTGTTGTGGGTGGGGCGATATAAATAGCCTTGGCGCGAAGAGGCTGGATGCGTCCATACCCGGCGCTCTTCTGCACTTCTCGCAGTTGCTTACGTAACCAGAGATCGTTAGCGGCGCCGTAATACAACAACACGGCGTCACAGACGCGCAAATTTTCTTCGTGATCTTGGCGAAGTTCTTGCGCCTCGCCCTCGAACGCCGGCAGGATGACTTCAAAGCCCTGATCAAACAGATAGTTCTGTACCGAAACAACTTGTTCTTGATCTCTTTGATCGCACATGAGGTAGATTCGGGTGAGTGCTGCCTCCTCGCCGGAGTGCTCCTTCGCTCCGTGTCGCGCCTTTTCGGCCTGCGTGAGTTGTTGATAGATACTCGTTTTTAAATCTTCGATCGAGGTTTCCAGCAAATCCATTCCTTGGCCGAGACTGGGGTCCGTACGGAGGCGTTCGAGAAATGTGTGCTGTCGATGATCGTCAACCTGCAGCCCCCGTGGGATCCATAGGAGACGAGAAAACTTGCCGGATGCGCAACGTTCCGCAGCAAGAGTATGTTGCAGTACGACGAGCGATTCTTCCGCCCCTTCGGGCACGATGCCGTAATTTCGCCCAAAGAGATGTACGGAAAGCCGACAACGATTCAGCGCTTCTCGGATCGTCGTTTCGAGTTCCTCCCTAAAGAGGGGAAGGGTGCGGTCAGGCAGGACTGCGTAACCTTGACGTTGGAGGTCCCGCTTGATGATTTCGCGTTCCTCTTTAAGATCGAGCGACGTTTCCGCCACATACACGCTCACTTGTTCCGAGGGGGTGGCGTCGTTGTTTGTTGAGGGCGATGGCTCTGCTGTCTCTAATGTTTCCAAGAGGCCGCAAATGTCTTGCGCCAGGTCATCGAGCTTCAGCCAAAATGCCTGTTCCGCGTCGGCGCCGAACACTTTGTCCAGTTCGCGCACGCGGCCGGAAACAGGGTCAACTTTGAAGAAATCATACCCTAAGAGCGGCTGCACGATAGCGGGGTGTTTCTCCAAGGGCACGGGCGTCTTGAGCACTTTGAACACGCGCGCCTTGTTTTTAATGATGATGCCGTTGCCTCGTTCCGCAGTCGCCCAAAACTCTTGCAGCTCCCGAAGGCACCATTCAGATTGCACGTAGCGAGGAGAAAAGACGGAGACTAAAAGCGCGGTTTTCGGCAATTGTTGCAGCAACGTGTCGGCGAACACGTCGTTTCCTTGCAGTTTCGGATCACGCCAGATTTTCGGACGCTTGCCGAGCAATTGCGCGACTCGCACCTCTAACGCGCGCTGAAAATGCGCCACCCACCCGTCGCGGTCCGTGTCAAGAGATTCATTATCGACGTGGGCGTAGCTGATGAAAATGTCGCTTTCAAAAGACATGACTGCACGCTCTCTCCCGTTGGCTCCTCAGGGTTTGTGGAGGATGTCTGCCGGGCGCGAGTGCAGGAGCCTTTATCTTTGCTCTACTTTTTCACCCCAGGTATGGGGTTCGGTCTCCCTCAGGATGGGCAACTCGCTGGTACGAGTATGGAAAGACATCAGGTGAGAGGCTGCGATGATCCCCCCTCAAAAAGACCAATACCGCATATAGCTAAGTCCGTGACACAGTGCAATGCGCAGCACTTCTGACATTTTGTGATTTTTCTGCCAGCTTTTGCTCTCTGGGATGAAATCCGTTGCTTCAGGCTCTTCCTCGGGTCAAGTTCTCTTGTCATTGACCGATGAAAAAGAATGATCCGAGAGAGAATGGGGGAGGAAGCCTTCATGCAGGCAATCGGTTCTTCTTTGCCGCGTTTCTTCGACGCAGCTTCTCCGACAGCTCAACCGCAGTATGCGGGAATCACACACGTAGGGGTGTTGAGCGCAAGCTCGCAACAGAACCTGAATCTCTCCCTGGTTACGGCTGAGGGCGATAAAGTAACGATCTCCGATGCATCCAGCATGCAGATTGGTGTAGGCAGTTATGACTACCGTGGCCAACTGAACGGGAACGTCGGGACGCTGCAAGAGAATACGGTGCAAGCCACCGCTGAGGATTCTTTTTCCATCGCCGTGGCAGGCAACCTCAGTAAAGACGAACTAGACGATATCAAAAAGCTGGTGGAAAAGCTGGAGCACGTTGGCGCTGATCTCTTCACTCATCCTCTGAACGATAGTGCGCTGGAGACTCTCGGATTCGGGAACGATCTTAACTCCATTGCCAGTTTTGACGCGACTGTGAGCGCGACTCAGCAGGTGACCGTCGCACAAGAAGCGCAGCAAGAAGACGTGAGCGTTGCCGAATCAGCCGCGCCTCAAGCTGGGGAAGTTGCTACTCTAGAGTCTGATGCTCCGAAAACGACTAGAGGTCTGAAGAATTTTGTTGACAAGTTGCTCAGTATGGCTAAAGATGCAAATGTTGACAAAGAAAAATTTGCAGGCAAATTACCGGAGGCGCTTGCGCGACTTCTCCGACGACTTTCTTCTGCTTCTTCACATGACGAGCGAGACGCGAGCGACATGAGAAGTCTAAGGCCACTCCCTTCGTGAGAGCACGGCCGCCGCTGAACGTGTAACTCGATCTCTCCGCGCCTTCCTTTTCTTTTCTCTCCGAATGCCCTTCTCAAGCAAAGCAAATCCTCGTAAAGAGAGCGCATGCGGAAATCAGCTTTTTTATTTGCTTTAGTGTCGTGCGGGTGGTGGTTTTTCAGCTCCGCGCATGGCTTTGCAGAAACACAATCCGAAAATTATTTCCCCTTGGCTGTGGGAAATCGCTGGGTCTATGCATCGAGCGAAGGAACCGAGGCTGAGCCGGCGCTTGAGACCTGGGAGGTGGTTCGTCAAGACGGCAACACCTTCGTGGTCCAAATTCAGCAACCCTTTGTAACAATTGGCGGTCTAGAAGAGCAGTTCGTGGTAATGGCTGAAGGGGTGCAACGACGGTTAACAAACGCAACGCCTTCAGAACCACAACTGCAACTCATTTTCAAAGCGCCGCCTGTTGCCGGCGCGAGTTGGCAAGGCAATGACGGACGCTACACCATCACTGCTATGAGTGACAGCGTCACTGTTCCGGCAGGAACGTTCACCCATTGTGTGGAAGTGACCCGCTGGCGCAAAGAAACAAAGGTTACGGAAGTGTCCACGTATGCGCCAGGGGTCGGTCTCATCCAGCGAGACGAAACGTTTCCAGTCATCAGCGGGTTTGGTGACTTTGAGACCCGGGCGCGAGGACATACTCTCCTACAATTGAAAGAGTGGAAACTCGCAACCAGCCCGGCTCCAGGGATGCGGTAGGTCTTCCAAAAAAAGTAGTTCGACGCATTAAATATGAGAGGTAGAGTGGGGCGTCATTCCGGGCGAGCAGCGCGAGACCCGGAATCCAGGAACCATAACCAAAAGCCACTGCTGAATCTTCCTGGATGCCAGCGAAAGCTGGCATGACGAAATCGGACCCATCAGCATGAATGAGATGCAACGCTATGCGTGTTGCGCCAACGCCATGCTCACTTCCTCTGTGACCCACGCCTCGGTCTCACGGTGGAGCTGGCCGTGCAGCGCCTCGCGCGCTGCCGGTTCGGCAAACTGTCCCAACGCCCAAGCGGCATGTCCGCGCACCAACGGTTCTTGGTCTTGCAACGCGAGCCGTAAGGGACCAATGGCTTCAGGATTGTGACTGTTGCCCAACGCGACTGCCACGTTGCGCAGCAGACCCTTCCTCTTCGTGCGGCGGATCGCGCTGCGACCAAACCGTGCGCGAAAACCTGCGTCATCGAGTTGTAATAAGTCTGGCAGCGAAGGGCATAATTCTTCGACGAGCGTGTCGATCGGTCGACCAAATTTTCTGTTCCACGGACAAACTTCTTGACATACGTCACAACCAAAAATCCAGTTGTCGAGTTTGGGACGCAACTCCAGGGGAATCGGTCCGCGATGCTCGATTGTCAGATATGAAATGCACAGCGGAGCTTTGAGGATATATCCTGCTTCCAGAGCGCCGGTGGGGCAATCGGTCAAGCATTGCGTGCAGGAGCCGCAATGCGCACGCGGAATGCCTTCGCCTTCAAGCTCCATACTGACCAAAATCTCTGCCAAGAAGAACCACGAACCAGCCTGCTTATGCAGCAGCATGGTATTCTTGCCAAACCAGCCCAGGCCGCTGCGCTGCGCCCATTCACGTTCGAGCAACGGCCCGGTATCGACGTATGGTCGCGCCCACAGGTCCGGACAGAGGTCGTGTAAGAAGCGGATGAAGGTTTGCAGCTTGGCTTGAATGATCTCGTGATAATCGACGCCAGCGGCATAGGCGGCGATACGACCACGGAGAGCCTGACGCCAATCGAAGCGCGGCAGGAGTGGCGGGGCATACGAGTAACCGAGACAGATGATGCTTCTGGCCTGGGGAAATAGCAATGCGGGATTCAGCCGTCGCTGAGGCTCACGGGCCAAATAGTGCATCTCGCCCGCATGGCCTTGCGCAAGCCACTCCAGAAAAAATTGCTCGTGCGGCAATGGTTGGATACGCGTGAACCCGCATAATGGGAATCCTAGCGTGTGGGCTTGGGAACGGATTTGTGCTTCTAACGTCGCCATGCTGGTAGTAGTCCGATGCATTACCTGACAAAGGGGAGGCGGTGGTTACGTCATTCCGGGCGAGCAGAACGAGCCCCGCAATCCAGAAGCCCGAACTGAGAGCCAGTGCCGTATCTTCCTGGATTTCAGCTTTTGTTGGTATGACGGCGCTGAACCCATAAAAATCAGTACGATAGAATAATAGCTAATTAGGTAGTGCACAAGGCTATGAGAGTTTCCGTCCCTTTGTTGGAATAAAGCCGCAAACCAGCCACCGTATTGACGATCACTGTGGCGACAGCGTACAACCCCGTGGACCAGCCCCGTCTCTTCTATCGGATTTGCAACCTCAGATTGTCGCCTTGCACCCATGGGATCAGACTGCACAGGCCGAGCCGAGGGCTTCAGAAAGGGGAAACGTTATGCCAGCCGAGCGAAGGGGAGGGGACGCCGACAAGGAGAGGCCTGACATAGTCAAGGTGCAACGTGCCTCTGCTAAGCTCTCATCTTCCAGATTGTCAATAATACGCGATGAGGGACCGGGCAAGAGCACTGGGGTGAGCAACTCATGTCAACAAGAGGAACACCATGAGCCCATGGTCCCTCAATTCACCCACAAGGGGCATACGTATGCTGCCGCGATGGGCATGATGACGGGTATCGTGTTCCTGCTTGCGGCTATCAATCTCGTCGGTGCGGCCGATTGGCCCATGAGTAACTACGATCCCGGCAACAGTCGCAGCCAACCAGCGGAGACGACTATTAGCCCGGCTAACGTCAACCGGCTCGCCCCTGTCTACACAGTGACGACGAATGGCGACAACTGGGCCACGCCGGTGGTCGTCGGCGGGGCAGTCTATGTACCGGATGCCGGGGGCATGTTGTGGAAGTTTGACCGCGCGTCCGGCGAGGTGCTTTGGTCCCATGCTGTGTCTGAGTACAACGGAGTGGCTCACTCCGCTGTGCGCACGAGCGTCGTCGTCACCGAAGGGCTGATCATCTTCGGCGATCGCACTGGGGCGCACATGATCGCTATTGATGTGAAGACCGGGGAGCAGCGGTGGCGCACGCAGCTTGATGCGCATCCGGCAGCACAGGTAACAGGCTCGCCGATCGTGGTAGACGATCGGCTCTACGTCGGGGTCTCGTCGAGCGAAGGATCCAAGTTTGTCAAGGATCGGCACGCCACCTCCACCTTTCGGGGCAGCCTCGTCGCTCTCGACGTTCAGTCCGGACAGATCCTCTGGAGGACCTGGACGATGCCGGACAATGGTGGGCGGCTTGATAGTTGGAGCGGTGGTGCGATCATCAGTGTGCCCGGCGCCAATACGCAGCAGGGGCTCATCTACTTTGGCACTGACCATCAGTACTCGCAGCCGGAGTCCGTCACGGCCTGCCTGCAGGCGGCCGCTGACGACTGGAACCCCGACTGCTACCCCGCTGAGGCACGCTTCAACTCACTGACCGCAGTGGAAATGGCGACAGGCGCGCCGCGTTGGACGTTCTTCGGGGTGGGCGCGCGCGTGTGGGAAATGGCCTGTGGCGAACTGTCGCGTGTAACGTATCCCTTCCCCCTGCACGACATTGGCCACGCCTCGGCCGTGCGGATCTGTCCTCCGCCTAGTGATTTTCTGAACTGGGCGTTTGCCGCCGGGTCTCCACAGACCTACCGCGCCACCATCGGCGACCTTCAACGTGATGTCATCGGCATGGCGCAGAAGAGCGGGGTGTATTGGGCGTTCGATGCCGCCACCGGTGAAGTCCTGTGGCACACGCTGGTGGGGCCTTGGTCGGAACCGGGGGGGCTGACCTGGGGAGCGGCCTACGATGGGCGCCGACTCTATCTGGCGCTCACGAATCTTGAGCATGTACCGCACCGCTTGCTCTCGGGGGCAGTTGTCACGGGTGGGTCTTGGGCCGCACTCGATCCGGTCACGGGAAAGATGCTGTGGCAAGTGGGCGCTCCGCAGGACGCGGCGGCCTACGCCGCCCCGGTGGTCGCCAACGGCGTCGTCTATGTGGGGTCCATGGCGTCGTCAGGCGACCAGATGTACGCCTTGGATGCGGCCACGGGTGAGATCCTCTGGCGCTTTGCCGCTGGCGGCTCGGTCGGCGCTCATCCGGCGGTGGCTGACGGGCGCGTCTATTGGGGCTCCGGTTTCGGCCTGTTTGGCGGCGCCAGCAACAACAGACTTTATGTGTTCGGACTTGATGGCAAGTAGCGGCTCAAGGAAGGAACCAAGAACGACGAGAGGGGGAGGATTCCTCCCCTCAGGCAGCGCTCGACAGCTGTCGAGCGCTGCTCTCGCATAGTTCCCGCCTCTCCGATCCGGTGAGGTTCTTCAGGTTTACTACCGGCCTGTGAACTTCGGCTCTCGTTTCTCTCTGAAGGCCAGGGCGGCCTCGCGAGCGTCGGTAGTTGACATAGTGGCTCCCTCGAGACTGAGCGAGAGTGGCAGCACGAGATTCGAGACCAGCTTGAGATATTTGTTGATGGGGACCTTAGAGGCCGAGATCGCGCGGCCTGGGCCATTGGCCAAACGCTCCGCAATGGCCAGCGCTTTCGGCATGAGTTCCTCGTTCTCAACAACGAAATTGACAAGCCCCAAGCGTTCCGCCTCGTTGGCGGAGAGGCGATCGCCCGTCATGAGGAAGTACTTCGCGCGATTCACCCCCATAAGCAGTGGCCAGATTATCTGTCCGCCGTCCCCGGCCCCGATCCCCATGCGAACATGGGTATCCGCAAACGTTGCACTCCGGGCCGCCACGACCACATCGGCGAGCAGCGCAAAGTTCGCCCCCAGGCCCATGGCATAACCGTTGACCGCGCTGATCACGGGCTTCGAGCAATCCAGCAGATTGTCGACGATCTGGCGCGCTTCGCGCATCGTGTGACTGCCGCCGGTGGCAGGAGAGTCCTGCTGCCCGCTAAAGTCTCCTCCAGCGCTAAAGGCACGACCGGCCCCCGTGATAAGCAGCACCTTCACGTCCGCGTCGTCCTCGGCGTCGAGGGTTAGGGTGGTCAGCTCGGTGTGCATCCTGGCATTGATAGCGTTCAGTTTCTCGGGGCGATTGAGGGTCGCGATCGCGACGCCACCTGCGCGCTTCTCGATAAGAATCGTCTGATAACGATCCTGCGTTAGCATAATTCTACCTCCTTTTGTCAGCTTCTCACTCTACGATAGGCTCAGCTAGGCTAAGGGACAAGTATCGAGGACAGCCAGGATGGTTACGAATGTACGAGGCAGAGCTCTGTCGGCTCAAAGGCGAACTCTTGCTTCAACAATTAAAAAGTAAAAATGAAGAATTAAAAATTACCGAAGCAAAAAGGAAGGGGCGAACAGGAAAAACAGAAGTGGATCTCTGATCTTTGTTGCCCGATGCCCAGATTGAGGAGAATTCAGGGGTTGACTCTCTGGAGGTTCCTCCTTATCTCTTATAAAATCTGTAATAATCGCCGTGTGATGTCCCCAGGAGGGTAGAATGGATCACGACATGCACCTTGAAGAGGAAGACTCGATGCGTGCGCCGGAAGGCGTTGCGCTCTTTTTGACTGATGTGGCTGTCGCCAAAGTGAAAGAAGTGATTACCCGTGAAGCCGTGAAAGAAGGCGGTCTCCGCGTGGCGATCGTGGGTGGCGGCTGCTCCGGCTTCCAGTACAACCTGAGTCTGGATGACAGCCCGCGCGCCGATGACAAGGTTATCGAGCAGAACGGGGTGAAACTTTTTCTTGATCCTATCAGCGAACAGTACGTGTATGGCACGGTGATTGACTATGTGAGTGGTCTGCACGGCGCTGGGTTTAAATTTGTCAACCCTAACGCCAACCGGACCTGCGGATGTGGGTCGTCTTTTTCAGCCTAACGGTTTCGTTTCATCAACGTGGCAGGGAAGGGCATGGAGACACTCCATGCCCTTTTTCGTATGGCGCGATTTGCCCATCTCATTTTTGATTTAGACGGCACGCTGGTTGACACTAAAGCGGATCTAGCGGCGGCGACCAATTATATGTTGATGACGCTGGGGCTCGCGTCGCTCTCGCTCGCTCAAGTGGCTCAGTTCGTTGGTCATGGCGCGCGCGTGCTCGTTGAGAAGGCGCTTGGCTTGCAACACAACCATCTGACGGAACGTGGTCTCGCCTTATTCATGCAGTACTACTCGGCGCATGTACTTGATCAAACTTACCTGTACGCTGGGTTGGAAGCATTATTATCAACTGCGCGAGCGCATGGTCTGTATTTGACAATTTTAACGAATAAGCCGGAAGCGTTTAGTCGCGCTATCGTAGAGGGGTTGGGGCTCGCTTCATTGTTTGCCAAGATCGTCGGAGGAGACACGCTCCCGACAAAAAAGCCAGATCCTCTCGGCGTGTTTTACCTGCAACGTCAGACCGGCGTGGCGCTTGCCGAAACCCTGCTCATTGGCGACTCGCACGTGGACTATGACACGAGCGTCGCTGCTGGCGTGGCGATGTGTGGAGTGACGTGGGGATTTGGCGCGGTGGAACTGCGTGCGTTGGCGCCCCAGTTTTTGGTGCACACTCCGCAAGAACTTGGCGCCGTTCTGTTCTCCTGATTTTGAATTTTTACTTGGTAAAGAATTGGGTTGGACGCAGCCGTTCCGCCATGCGCACGACCGCAACGGTTTCCTTCACGTCATGCGCTCGAATAATATGGGCGCCATTGTTGACAGCAATCGCAGCGCACGCGAGCGAACCGCTGAGGCGCTCAGCTGCATCTGGTTGATTCAGGATTTTACCAATGAATGATTTGCGAGAGACGCCGACCAGAAGCGGAAATCCGAGAGAACGTAAACTCGCGAGTTCGCGGAGCACGAGACAGTCCCACTCATACCAGGGCACGCCGGGCTGGCGGAAAAAGCCAATACCAGGATCGAGAACAATGCGACTTGGGTCGATCCCGGCGCGTTCCGCGAGGTGTATGCTTGCGTGGAGGGCGTGATGAATGCGCGACATGGGCTCACCTGACATGGGCTCCGTTTCGCTCGCCATCAAAATGACGCCGGCGCCAGACGTCGCGATGAGGTTGGCCATATCGGGGTCGCGCTTGAGCCCGCTCACGTCGTTGATGATGCGCCCCCCTGCCGCGAGCGCTGCCGCCGCAGGTTGCGCTCGCTGGGTATCGGCGGAAATCGGGACAGTCACCTGAGCAACAATGAGTTCGATGGCGCGCGCGAGACGATCAGTTTCTTCCATAGCAGAGATTTGCGTTTTAAGGTAAGGGGCGGTGGACATAGCCCCGACGTCAATGATATCTGCTCCTGCACTTGCCATGACTCGTGCGGCTTCGGCTACCTGTTGTAGGTCGGTCTGCACCGAACCTTGGTAGAAAGATTCCGGACTAACGTTGAGCACGGCCATGACTCGCACCGGAGCCGCATCTCCGATGCTGAGACCAGCAAGAGTAGCCATGAGGGAAGAAGAAGGAGCCCTCGGGATGTTACGATCGTTCATAGTGTCCGCACCTACTGAAGAACAAATGATAAAAAATGCGCATTTTTATTTGCCAGCCTCGTCATTTTTTTCTACACTGCTCCTGTGCCTGATTTGAGGAGAGCATATCCATGATTACGCTGTATGACTTCCCCCAGAGTCCTTATTGTCAAAAAGTCCGACTCGTTTTAGCGGAAAAAGATTTATCATACGAGAAAGCCTTTATTGATCTCACGAAGAATGAACAAAAGTCTCCTGAATTTTTACGGCTCAACCCTTACGGAAAAGTCCCGGTCCTGATTGACGATGGTGAAACGATCTACGACTCGACCGTGATTAACGAATATCTTGACGACGAATACCCCCATCCGCCACTGATGCCGGAAGGATCAGGGGAGCGTGCGCGCGTTCGCATGTTTGAGGATTTTGCCGACAATTCGTTCACGGCTCAAGGCGGCTTACTCGTCGCGGAATTGAGGAAACCCGCTGAGCAAGTAGACCAAGAGCGCGTCCAGCGATATCGTAATGATCTCGTGCGCGTGCTTGAATTTCTCGACCGGCAGTTGGAGGGCAAGGAATATGTAGCGGGCAATTTTTCTTTGGCCGATCTCGCCTTTATTCCGCGCATGCTCCAACTGCCTGGTCTGGGTGTGGATATTCCTGCTCGTCTCAGGAATGTCGTTTCCTGGAGCGAGCGGCTGAAGCAGCGACACTCGGTGCGCCAGTTGCAACAGGACTTAGGCTTGGCATAGAGTGCCTGGTGAGGCAGATGATGGAAAGCGGCGCACGAGAAAGGTGAGCAGCTTTTTCTCGTGCCCCGGGACAAATACTGATAAGAGCGCTGACGCGCTCTGTACTGACACTGCGATCGCAGTCCAAGGAGGGTGCGATGCCGGACCCTGAATTAACCACCATTATCCCTATTTTTCCGCTTCCTAACGTCGTGCTCTTTCCCGAGGTGATGCTGCCGCTCCATATTTTCGAGCCGCGCTATCGGCAAATGGTGCGTGATGCGAACGAAAAAACCCCATCCCTCATCGGCATGGCCCTGTTACGGGGCAATTGGCAGGAGCAATATGAGGGGCGTCCGGATGTCTTCCCCATTTGTTGCGTCGGGGAAATGGCGCGGGTTTCTCCGCTGGCCGATGGTCGCTTTAACATCCTGTTGCGTGGCGTGCGGGAGTGTCAGATCAAGGAAGAATTGCGCGATACTGGGAAACTCTACCGCGAATGCGTGATTGAGTGGCGTGAGTTAGATCGACAACCGCTGGCGTCTTCTATGCGGCAAGATCTCAACCGCTTGCTTGAGACGTATCTGCAGAAGAATGAGGCCGTGCAGAAGTTTCTCTCCGATCCGACGGTCGAGGATGCCTTCTTTGTGAACTTCTTTGCCTTTCATCTCGATTTGCTGCCGATTGAAAAGCAAAGTCTTCTCGAAGCGACGTCACTGCCGGAACGCGCCACGCTCTTGCGAGAGATGCTGGATTTCAAACTGACGGCAGGACCGTGGTCGCAGGGGACCGGGAGCAATAAATCTCGCCTCCACTAACCTCCATCTAACCCATGAAACTGCCTTGACAAAGCACGTGCGCTCCCTAATAGTGGAGCGCACTGACACTGCCTTCTCCGCAAAGAAGAAACCATGAAACGTAAAGAAGAAATGACGTGGTGGGAGCGGCTGTACGTTCCAGAAGTCCTGCGCGGCCTCGCGGTGACAACGTACCACTTCGGGCGCAATCTGAGTCTGCACATCCTCCACTCGCTGGGATTCTCGCAAGACACCAAAGCTGCCTACTCGACGCAGTATCCGGAAGAACGCAAGCGCTACCCTGATACCTATCGCGGCAGTCACCGGCTGACGTTGAAAGAGGATGGCTCCGTGCGCTGCACCGCCTGTTTCTTGTGCGCCACCGCCTGTCCCGCGAACTGCATTTACATCGAAGCCGGTGAGCACCCTGACCCGAACGTGGAAAAATATCCAGCCCGCTACGAGATCGATACCCTGCGTTGCATTTATTGCGGCATGTGCGTCGAAGCGTGCCCCTGCGACGCGATTCGGATGGATACCTACGTGCATCCTCGCATCTGGGGATTTTCGCGTGAGGACTTTATCGAACCGAAAAATATCCTGATGGAGCGCTCTCGCGTTCTGGCCGAAGGTGGGCGGGATTCCCTGATGGTGCAGATGCTGGAAAGTTACAAAATCGGAGAGAAGCGGGCGCTGTTGAGCGACAATTAACTCTCTGATTTTAGCAAGAGGTAAAATGACCCCTTCTTGTTCTTGATCGAAGGGCGTCTAATCTTCATCCTTTGGTGAGGGACTATGGCAAAAACGTACAAACAATTGATGGAAGAAGCGCGTCAGGCGATTCCCGAGGTCACAGTTGACGAAGTAAAGAATCGCATCGAGCGTGGCGAAAACTGGACCTTGCTTGATGTTCGTGAGCGCGAAGAATATCGAGAGGGACATCTTGCCGGCGCACTCTCGTTGCCGCGCGGGTTTCTGGAAATTCGTATTGAAGAAGCGGTGGCGGACAAGAGCACTCCCATCATCGCCTACTGCGCCGGTGGCGTGCGCTCCCTTATTGCGGCCCGTACCTTGAAAGAGATGGGGTACGAGAATGTCGTCTCTATGTCTGGCGGCTATACCGCCTGGAAAAATGGCGGCAACAAGTGGGTTGCGGATCGCCAATTCACCCCCGAGCAGATCACCCGGTATGCGCGTCACTTCACGTTGCCGGAGGTGGGAGAGCAAGGGCAAGCCAAACTGCTGGATGGCAAAGTGCTGTGCATCGGCGCCGGTGGTCTGGGCTCGCCGGTAGCGTTCTATTTGGCCGCTGCGGGAGTGGGCACTATTGGTATCATTGATCACGATACGGTCGACATGAGCAATCTGCAGCGGCAGATTCTCCACACCAATGATCGGGTTGGCGTATCGAAAGTCGAGTCCGCACAGAAGACCCTGAATGCGTTAAATCCCGAAGTGAAAGTGATTGGTTTTAACGAACGCTTGTCGTCCGAGAACGTGATGCGCATCATCAAGGACTTCGATGTGATCGTGAATGGCTGCGATAACTTCCCAACCCGCTACTTGATCAACGATGCGTGCGTGATGGCCAAGAAGCCGCTGGTTGATGGTTCGATTTTCCAGTTCGAGGGACAAGCCACCGTTTTCTATCCAGGGCGGGGCCCATGCTATCGCTGCCTCTTTCCAGAGCCGCCTCCTCCGGGGGCTGCGCCGAGCTGCGCGGAAGCAGGAGTGTTAGGCGTCCTCCCGGGACTCGTGGGCTGCGTGCAGGCGCTGGAAGCAATGAAACTGCTCTTAGGCGCTGGAAAGCCGTTGATTGGCCGGATGATGCATTTTGAAACGCTGAGCGGTGAGGTGCGCGTATTGAAGCTGCGGCGTGATCCTAATTGCTTGGTGTGCAGCGATCACCCGAAGATCACCGAATTGATCGATTACGAGGAATTCTGCGGATTACGCGCGGCGCATGCTGCGTAGTCTGCTTATGCCAAGCGTGGTGAAGTAAGGAGGTGTTTGCTTCACCACGTACGAGCAGAGGGGGGACGTATAGAGGGGCCTTCTGGTCTGCACTTTCACGTACTCGTATCGCTGATTCCTACGAAGAACAATTTCCTCGATCCGTGGTCTGCCTCCACTGCGCGGCATGCAAAACGGCGCCGTTTTGGCTGAGGCTTCTCGATATTCATCATGTCGTCTTCCGTCACGGTCTCGGTGAAGCTTTTTGCGACCCTCAAAAAATATCTTCCTCTTGGAGAAGAGGGGGAGATGAGATTAACTTTACCAACAGGTTCTACGGTTGCGGATGTCATCGACACGCTGAACATTCCCAAAGAGTACGCCGGCATGCTAGTCATAGGCGACGTCTACGTGGAAAAGGAGACCCAGCTCACGGACGGAGTACAGCTCAGCATTTTTCCGCCTCTGGCTGGAGGCGCGCTACGCCCTCATTCCGATCTTACCGGTGACCATGGAAGGTGATGAACAATCATGAGCACTAAAGAAATTACTACGTTACAGACCATTGCCAACCGCTTGCGGGTGCATTCTCTCCGCTCAACCGCAGAAGCGGGCTCTGGACATCCGACCTCATGTCTGTCGGCGGCGGAGCTGATGTCGGCGGTGTTTTTTCATGCCATGCGATTTGATCCGGCGAACCCTGCTCATCCGAATAATGACCGTTTTGTCTTATCTAAGGGACATGCCGCGCCAGTGCTCTACGCGGCGCTTGGCGAGGCTGGGGCGTTGCCGGTCGATGAGTTGCTGTCGCTCCGCAAAATGTCCAGTGATTTGGAAGGTCATCCCACGCCACGAATTCCGTGGGTTGGCGCCGCCACTGGTTCGCTCGGGCAAGGGCTTTCTGTGGGCGTCGGCATGGCGCTCAATGGCAAACGGTTGGAGAAAGCCGACTACCGTGTCTACGTCTTGTTAGGCGATGGCGAAATGGCCGAAGGCAGCATCTGGGAAGCCGCCGCGTTTGCGTCGTATTATCAGTTGGATAATCTGATCGCCATTGTCGATGTGAATGGGTTAGGGCAGAGCCAACGCACGATGTACAACCATGATGTCGAGGTCTACGCCAAGCGGTTTGCGGCCTTTGGTTGGGATGTTTACACCGTAGACGGCCACAACCTCGGAGAAGTTGTCTCGGCCTTGGATACGGCGCGACAAGCCAAAAAGCACCCCTCGATGATTGTCGCGCGTACGGTCAAAGGCAAAGGCGTTTCTTTTCTTGAAGATCGTGAAGGCTGGCATGGGAAACCACTAAAAAAAGGTGACGAGTTGGAAAACGCCTTGCGAGAAGTGTCGTCGAACGGCAAGGCAGGGCCATTTCCGGTCGCTCATCCTTCCGCAAGCGTCGCCGCCGCCGGGGCCACGCCTGGCGCTTTTCCGTCGCCGACCTATCAACTAGGTGACAAAGTCGCCACTCGTTTCGCGTATGGGACGGCGCTGGCAAAACTTGGTGGGATTGATTCTCGCGTAGTAGTCCTCGATGGCGATACCAAAAATTCGACCTTCGCCGAAACATTCATGAAGGCTCACGGCGAACGCTACTTCGAGTGTTTCATCGCCGAGCAAAACATGGTCGGGGCGGCTGTGGGTCTAGCCGCCTGTGGCAAGACCCCGTTCGTATCTACTTTTGCCGCGTTTTTGACTCGGGCATTTGATCATATTCGCATGGCGGCGATTTCTGGCGTGTCTATCAAATACGCGGGATCGCATTGCGGCGTCTCGATTGGTGAAGATGGTCCTTCACAGATGGGGCTGGAAGACTTGGCGATGATGCGTGCGATTCCGAATTCGACCGTGTTGTATCCGAGCGATGCCGTGGCGGCTGAACGTTTGACCGCTCTGGCCTCCACGCTCAAAGGCGCCACGTACATGCGCACCTCACGGCCTGCGATGCCCGTGCTGTACGGGAATAGTGAAGAATTCTCGCTTGGCGGGAGTAAAACCCTCCGGGCTAGTGAGAAAGATCGCCTGACTATTGTGGCGGCGGGAGTGACGGTGCACGAGGCGTTGCAAGCGTATGAAACGCTGAAGGCGTCTGGCGTGGCGGTGCGAGTGATTGATCTCTACTCGGTCAAGCCGATTGACACTCAAGGCCTCCTGCAGGCTGCAGCGCAAACGAATAACCAGATTCTGGTAGTGGAAGATCACTACTATGACGGTGGGCTTGGCGATGCGGTCTTAAACGCGGTCGCGGCGAGCGGGGTGCGAATACACAAAATGGCGGTGACTAGCGTGCCGCGCTCTGGCAAACCAGAAGAATTACTGGACGCCTATGGCATCAGTGCTCGCTGTATTGTTGAGCAAGTAAAACGTTTGGTCGAGTAAGGATTTTGTCATTTGGGTGCGTCTGGGACGCAGGCGGAACGCCCGCGAAAGGTGCGACAGAGACACGCGATTCCAGTAGGGTGCATTTGCACACCGAGTGCTATCTTCCCTTCTCAAACCCTGCGTAGAAAATCGCTCTTCCTTCCTTCCGATATTTATGCTCGAAATCTGTGGTGATGAGTTTCCCTTTTCTCGTGATCTGGTCTCGCTGCCAGGGAAACTGTCGTAGCTCGGGGAGTGCGGTAAATTGCTGCACGATCTGCTCAAAGTAGTCTGGTACATCCGAGGCCAGAAAAATCTTTCCGCTCAGCGTCAGCGTGCGAGCGAGCGCCGTGACGAAGCCTATCTGAAACAGTCGTCGCCGGTGATGCCGGCGTTTCCACCACGGGTCCGGGAAATAGAGGTGATAGGCAGAGACCGACTCTGGCCAGATCATCGTTTCAACCAGGCAAGTAAAATCAGCGTGGACTGCAATAATGTTCGAGGGACCATCACGCTCAATGAGGGCGGAAAGTCGAAACGCCCAGTGTTTGGCGAACTCGACAGCAAAAAAATTTCGTTCCGGGTGATTGCGGGCGAGGGCTAGAAGAAAAGCCCCTTTGCCGAAGCCGATCTCGACCTCAACGGGATTGGAGTTGCCAAAAATCTCCCTCCAGATCGGCGGTGGAGTGGAAAAATCAGTCGGATCGATGCGCACAAGGAACTGACCTGTTACGTGAGCGACCGTCCGCCGTCAACGTGGAATAGGGATCCGGTGCTGTAATCGGAGGCGGCGACAAAAGCAACAACTTCCGCAACCTCCTCCGGAGAACCTGGGCGTTTCGCCAAGGTTTTATCGATCTCGCGTTGTCGCACAGCTTCGGGAGTATCATCTTGAAACAACACCGGACCTGGAACAATCGCGTTGACCATGACTTCCGGGGCTAGTTCCATCGCGAGTCCTTGCGTGAACGTGATCACGCAGGCTTTGGAAACGGAGTAGGGGATGTAGTCCACCCACGGTCGCTGACCGGCGACATCGGCGATATTAATGATGTGGCCCCAGCCTTGGGTGCGCATCAAGAGGCCGATTTTTTGTGCGCACAGAAACGCGCCGGTAAGGTTCACTTCAAGCGTCCGCTCCCACTCCTCGATTGTCAGGGTATCAATCGGAGTGCGGAAAAACACTGCGGCATTGTTCACAAGAATGTCGATACGACCAAAATGGTTCAAAGCCGCTGTCACCATGTGGTCTACTTCGTCCTCCTGCGTAATATCTGCTTGGAGCATAATCGCTTCATGGCCGGCAGCTTGGAGCAGTTGTACGGTCTCTTCTGCCTCAGGGCGAGAGGTGTGGTAATGCACGACCATTTTGCAGCCGCACGCCGCGAGGGCGCAAGCGATGGCTTTCCCAACGCGCTTCGCGCCACCGGTGACGAGGGCAACTTTGTCAGTCAGGTCCATGCAGCATACCTCGTCTCATGTCTTCATCGGGTCCTGTTGTGGGTGCATGACCACCTCAAGGGGGCAAGAGCGTGCGGCTGAAGTGACTACGCCATAAACAACTTCTGCTACATCCTCGGGCTGCATCAGCTTGCTGCGGTCCACACGGCGGTTCGGAGGAAGCATCGCGGTGTTTACGTATCCTGGAGAGATCGCCGAGACTTTGATGCCGAACTCCCGCACTTCTTCAAACAACGCCTGCGTGAACCCGCGCACCCCGAATTTGGCGGCGGCGTAGGCTGCTTCTCCCGCTTTTCCGGCAAGACCAGCCATAGAGCAAATGTTGACAATAGCGCCCGCCCGCCGTGCCAACATAGACGGTAGCACAAGTTTAGTCAGTGTCATCGTAGCCCACAAGTTCACTCGCAGTGTCCAGTCCCAATCTGAGACGCGCGCCTTGATGATGGGCGCGCGTGGGGGACCACCACCGGCGTTATTCACAAGTATATCGATCTGCCCGAAACGCTCGAGCGCGGCGGCAACGAGGGTTTCGAGCTGCTGATCGTTGGTGACATCGGTGGGAACGACGAGTGTTGGTTTCCCCAGCGCGTGAATAGTGTCCGCGACAGTGAGCAGATCGGTCTGGGTTCTTGCCGCTAATACCGTCGTAGCTCCAGCTTGGGCCAGGCGAAGGGCGATAGCTCGACCAATACCTCGACTGGCGCCGGTAATCAGCGCTACGCATTGAGACAGAGGAAGGGGATATTCGGCCATTTTGTTGCTTTTATCACGAGGGGACGGTACTATCCAACCGCGCTCAAACAAGCGCGGAATTGCAGTTCGCCCGGTCAAGAGAAAGACAAGAGAAGGAGGAAGGTATGGCCTACGAATTCGTGATTTACGAGAAAAAAGATCATATGGCCAAGATCACCATGAACCGTCCTGAAGTGATGAATTCGGTGCATCCGCCAGCCACGGCTGAGCTCTCGCAAATTTGGGACGATGCCGTTGCTGATAATAATGTCTGGGTCATCGTGCTGACCGGCGCCGGGGAGCGTGCCTTTTCCGCCGGGAACGATCTCAAGTATACGGCGGCCAAAGGGATGCCGTCCGGGCCCCGCCCGAAAGGCGGATTTGGCGGGTTAACGGATCGCACCGATATCTGGAAACCGATGATCGCAGCAGTCAATGGCTTTGCCCTCGGCGGCGGATTTGAAATGGCGCTGTCGTGCGATATCATCATTGCCGCTGATCATGCGCGATTTGGTTTACCAGAGCCTCGCGTGGGATTGGCGGCGATGGCAGGCGGCGTCCATCGCTTGCCGCGGCAGATTCCGCTCAAGGTCGCAATGGGGTACATGCTCACCGGTCGTCACATGACCGCTCAAGAAGCGCTTCGCCTGGGCATTGTCAACGAAGTCGTCCCCTTGAAAGATCTGATGGCGGCCACAGAACGGTGGACGAACGAAATCCTTGAATGCGCACCGTTGTCTATTAAAGCGACGAAGCAAGCGGCCATGACGGGACTAGGCAAAACCTTGGATGAAGCGTTTGCTGATTCCTACTCAGCGCTGTCGGAAATGATGCATTCTGAAGATGTGAAAGAAGGTCCGCTCGCGTTCGCGGAAAAGCGCAAACCGAACTGGAAGGGCAAATAAGGGGAGTTCTTAGCGATCGCATGGTTGCGACTCCCCACCACAGTCACTCCGTACGCGTGCGCTATGCTGAAACTGATCAGGCTGGCATGGCGCACCATTCCTCATTTCTTCCGTGGTTTGAAGAAGGCCGGGTTGAATTGTTGCGTCAGCTCGGCAAGCCCTATACCGAGTTCGAAGCTGAAAGCTTTCATTTTCCTGTGCGTGAGGTCTGTTGTCGGTATTGGGCTCCGGCCCGGTTTGACGATCTCTTGACAATAGAAACAACGATCATCGAGGTCGGCGGAGCCAGCGTGCGGTTTGGTTATCGCATCACTCGCCAGGCGGACGAGGCTCTCATTGCTGAGGGGCACACCTTGCATGCGTGTGTCGACGATAGTGGAAAAGTGAAAAGGCTGCCGCGAGAGGTGCGACAGCTCCTGGGGACAGCGGGACAAGCCACGACAGGTTCTTAGCTGCTCTGTTGTGTTCGCAATTGCTCCAAATAGCGCTTTCGTACCTGTTGAAGAAATGCATGGGTTTCCGGCCAGCGGTAATCTTCGTAGGTGTAGAGAAAAGGATGAAAAGCTTTGTGGTGATACAGTAAGGTCACTTCAGCGTAAATGCCCTGAGAGAGATAGAGACGATGCGCCTGGCCTTTAGTTGAAGCCAGGACGAGCTTTGTGGCGTCGATATAGCCGGGGTCAAGATTGATGCGGCGCGGCCCCGAGGTCGACGGTGCGGAAGAGAGCGTCAATTCGTGGGCGTTGGTTTCCAGCTTGATACGGACAAGTTCTTCTGGAGAGATGAGCGGCTCGAAGGTGAGAAACCGTCTAAGCAGGTTGTCTCCCATCTCCGCTCGATAATAGTCTGTGGTGTCCCACGCAAAAGTTTCACTGACCAGATCGATCGCGCCATATGTATGTTGCAGTTGATCCGCCGTCGAGGTGAACAGTTCTGGCCCCGCCGCGAGCAACGCCATCAGCAACTTTACTGGTTGTGGTGGAGTAGGGATACCCATGTTCACCAAAGAAGCAGAGAACCGGAGATAGGGAGAATCAGAGAAGAGAGGCTCTAGGCTCCGTTTCCCCGTTTCTCTGCTTCTCCGCTTCTTTCCCTAAGCGCGAGTAAACGATCGTAGATCACGTGCGCGACCTCATCCTTACTCATGAGCGGCAGTGTCTCCATGCGTTCGCTGCGGTCGATAATGGTGACAATATTCGTGTCATGGGCAAAGCCGGCGCCTTCTTGCGTGACATCATTGGCAACGATCATGTCAAGATTTTTGGTACGCAGTTTCCGGGCGGCATTTTCCAGTACGTGTTCTGTCTCCGTAGCGAACCCGACATGGAGCCGATGCTCTTTCCGCTCACGAAGGCTCCCCAAAATGTCGGGGTTTCTGGTGAGTTCGATGGAAAAATTTCCATCCATTTTTTTAATCTTCTGTGGAGCCACTCGGGCCGGACGATAGTCGGCAATGGCGGCGGCCGAGACTAGCATCGTGGCGGTCGGGTAGTGGTCGAGTATGGCCTTTTGCATTTCGAGTGCAGTGCGCGCCGCGCAAAAACGTACGCCGCGCGGAGGCTCCAGCGCGGTGGGTCCGCTGACCAGCGTCACCTCGGCGCCTCTACGCCAGGCGACCCGCGCCATGGCGAACCCCATCTTGCCGGTTGAGCGATTGGTGATGAAACGAACGGGATCAATGGGCTCTGCATTGGGGCCAGCCGTGACAATAATCCGCTCGCCACGGAGATCTTTCTTCGTCAACGTGGCTTTGACTTCTTCAACAATATCTACAGGTTCAGCCAGTCGTCCTTTCCCCTCGTAGCCGCAGGCGAGAAACCCTTCGGCAGGTTCAATAAAGCCATAACCGAGGCTTGCCAGTTTACGCATATTTTCCTGCACAAGGGGATGCGCGTACATGTGGACGTTCATCGCTGGCGCAATCAACACCGGGGCGGTGGTAGCGAGCAGGACAGTGCTGAGTAAATCATCCGCGAGCCCATGCGCCAGCTTTGCGATTATATCTGCCGAGGCTGGTGCAATGAGGAGAGCGTTTGCTGTGTCGGCGAGACGAATATGGCCGATCTCAGATTCTTGGGTAAGGTTAAAAGTGTCTGTCGAAACCGGATGACCCGAGAGTGTCTGCATCGTTAAGGGGGTAATAAACTCTTGGGCATTTTTGGTCATGATGACGCGGACAAGCGCGCCTTCTTTGACAAGGAGACGAACGATTTCGGCGGATTTGTAGGCAGCAATGCCGCCCGTGACGCCCAATACAATGCTCTTTCCTGCTAACATAGCCGTTCAGTTCTTGTTCTCTCGCTGAGCGAGGTTAAGGTGTCTGGCTCCTCTAAAGGGAAAATTTGCACCACTATTACCTGGATTCTTCAGCGGAGGTAAGTGGAGCAGTGCTTTCTTACTCTTCAACAATTACGTTTGGTGCGCTTTTTGCGCAGCGAGCGCCTTGACCTTTTTCTGACCTTTGGCATTATGGACCCCGCACCAGTATAGGTTGATAAGGAAAAAACAGTTATATTGAGCGCTCTAGTGCATTCAAAAGCGAATCTTTCTTCTGCCGTTCCTCCTATGCCTCACCAGCTCGTGAGTGAGGAGTTGGTATTGGTTGAGCGACAGCTCGCAGCCAGACTACAATCCCGCGAACCTCTCTTAGATGAAATTGGGCGGTATCTGATTGGCGCCGGGGGAAAACGCGTGCGACCGGCGGTCGTGCTGTTAATGTTTCGTGCTTGTGGCGGCGCGGACCCGACAGACATTGTGGACATTGCCACCGCCCTCGAACTGATTCATACGGCGTCGCTCCTGCATGATGACATTATTGACGGCGGCACGACCCGCCGAGGAAAAGCGTCGCCGTTTCATCGGTTTGGCCTGGCCAATAGTTTGGTAGCCGGAGATTTTCTTTTCAGCCAGGCCTTTGGACTGTGCGGCCGTTTCGAGGAAGCTGTCATCACCTGGGCCTCGGATGCGTGCATCTTGCTCACTGAAGGGGAAGTCATGCAGGGTCGCTTCCGGCACAACCCCAAAGTGACACGCGAGGACTATATCGAAATTATCTCGCGGAAGACGGCCTCATTATTCACCCTGGGAGCGCGTCTTGGCGCCCACCTGGCGGGCGCCTCTCCTGACGTGGTGGAAGGCATGGCTGCCTGTGGGTTCTGTGTTGGCATGGCGTTTCAAATCATTGACGATTTGCTCGATGTGCAGGGAGATGGAGAACGAACCGGCAAACCAACCGGGGCGGATCTCAAAGACGGCAACCCTTCGCTCCCGCTGGTGTTGGCAATCGCGCTTGATCCTGAAGTCAAACGTGTCTTTCAAAAAAAGCGTCCGACCAGCACAGAAATCGCCGATGCACTTGAACGGGTGCGCCGTTTGGGCGTACTGAGTGAAGTCCAAACCCTGGCGCATACATATGGCAAGCAGGCGTTGGCGGGATTAGATCGTTTAGCGCCGTCGGTGTATCACGAGAGTCTGTCCTTTTTTGTTCACCAAATGATTGACCGAACCGCCTAACCACGGTTTTTCATAAACGGGCCAGTTGCAGACAATGGCTGTTCATTCTTCACGCGAACTGTTTCTCCAGATTGCCGCGTCGATGCAGCACTACGCTGAATCGCTGCGAGAGAGCGGCGTCCTTGGTCTGCCGCAAACGTCGCCCCACAGCCTGGAAGAAAAAGTGCAAGCGAAACTGGAAACCGCTGGAAAAATGGAACCGCATGTGGCGGCGCCCGTCTCGCAATTGTTGGACGCAACGCCATCCCGCTCCCGGCGTCCTTCCGCGCCCCAGCTACAGCCAACGCTTGCGTCTCCGAGTTCTATCATGCAAGCTGGAGATCTCTTTCTAACTCCAGAGGTGCAAACCGTGCAAACACTCCCGGAATTGCGCGCCGCGATTGGCGATTGTCGCCGTTGTAAACTTTGTCAAGGACGCACGCAGATTGTGTTTGGCGTGGGCGACCCACACGCCGAGCTGGTGTTTGTGGGAGAAGGGCCGGGGCGAGACGAAGATCTCAAAGGCGAGCCTTTTGTGGGGCGCGCCGGGCAACTACTCACCGAGATCATTACCAAAGGCATGAAAATACGCCGTGAAGAGGTGTACATTTGCAACGTCGTCAAATGCCGCCCCCCGGACAATCGCAATCCTGAGCCTGACGAAATTGCGGCGTGCGAGCCCTTTTTGATCAAACAACTTGAAATTGTGAAACCTCGACTGATTGTCGCGCTCGGCACTTTCGCCGCACAGACCTTGTTGCGCACAAAAACCCCCATCTCACGGTTACGCGGCAATTGGCATACCTATCAAGGCATCAAGCTTATGCCGACGTTGCATCCCGCCTATCTCTTACGCAATCCCGCCGATAAAAAACTGGTGTGGCAAGATATTCAAGCCGTGCTACGAGAAATGGGGAGGCTATGATCTCGTGTTAATGCGAGCCTGTCTGGTTGTGACAATTCTCGTGGCGTTTCTCTTGCACGTGGCGTGCGCTCCGGCGGCGCCTGGCGCTCCCCCAGTCCACGTCAATCACATCGTGCTTGATACGACCATTAATCCTGCCGTTGCCGATTTCATTCATGAAAGTATTGTTTCCTCGAGCCAAGATGGGGCGACGGCGTTGATCATTCAGCTCGATACTCCGGGTGGTTTGTTGAATTCCACCAAAACGATTGTCAAAGATTTGTTGAGCGCCCCACTGCCGGTCATTGTGTATGTAGCTCCGAGTGGGGCTGGCGCCGGGTCGGCTGGCGTTTTTATCACGATGGCTGGCCACATTGCCGCCATGGCGCCTGGAACGACCATCGGGGCGGCTCACCCCGTCAGTGGCGGCGGGCAAAACATTGAAAGCGACATGCGGGAGAAGATCGAGAACTTCACCGCGTCCTTTAGCGAGACCATCGCCCAACGTCGGGGCCGGAATGTGGAATGGGCGGAAAAGGCGGTGCGCCACAGTGTGTCGATTACTGAAGTTGAGGCGTTGCAGAAAAAAGTGATTGACGTTGTCGCCTCGGATATCCAAGACCTCTTGCGCAAGATCGAGGATCGAAAAGTCGATGTCGGCAACACAAAAGTGACGCTCAGTTTTAAGGCCGCGCGCGACAGCAACGGGCATGTTCCTGTCGTCGTATTACAGATGCGCTTGAAGCATCGTGTGCTCAATCTCATCGCGGACCCTAATATTGCCTATATTCTTATGCTTGCGGGGTTGGTTGGGCTGTACGTGGAGTTTTCGCATCCTGGCGTCATTTTTCCCGGACTGGCTGGCGGTATTTGTCTCTTACTCGCTTTGACTGCGTTTCAAGTATTGCCCATCAACTCTACGGGCGTGTTGCTGCTGCTGTTGGGCATTGGTCTGCTCCTGTCGGAACTCTTCGTGCCGAGTTTCGGCATCCTTGGGGTTGGAGGAATTTTTTCATTTGTCCTTGGGTCTCTCTTTCTCTTTGACGCGCCCGCGGACGAGCTTGCCATAGACCGTAGCCTCATCGTGGTTTCAGCTTTGTGTGTGAGCGTGTTTATGCTGTTCGTAGGAACCTTGGCCGTGCGGACGTGGAAACAACGTCCAGCCTCCGGGCAAGAAGGCATGATCGGGGAGATCGGCGAAGTGCGGGAACGCATTGCCCCGCGAGGTAAAGTCTGGTTGCATGGCGAGTATTGGACTGCTGAAAGCGACGAAGACATCAATGTGGGGCAGAAGGTGCGCGTCATTGGCATACATCACCTCGTGTTACGCGTACGCAAGGTGACGCCGTAAAGGCAACGAGAGGAGGCAGGGTATGGTATTAGGACCAATCAGTGTTGTGGTAGTACTGGGGCTTGCTTTGCTGATTAGCGGGTTGAGAGTATTGTCCGAATATGAACGAGCCGTGATTTTTCGCTTAGGGCGGCTGCAGGAACATCGTGGTCCTGGTGTGATTTACGTGATTCCTTGGCTTGAGCGCGCGGTGCGTATGGATATCCGCACCCTGACCATCGATGTTCCGCCGCAAGACGTGATTACGCGGGATAACGTGTCAGTAAAAGTGAGCGCTGTCGTGTATTTTCGCGTTGTTGAACCAAGTCGCGCGACGGTGGAAATCGAGAATTACTTGTTTGCCACCACGCAACTAGCGCAAACCACGCTGCGCAGTGTGTGTGGACAGGCGGAACTGGACGATCTTCTTGCCGAGCGGGAAAAAATTAATTCTCATTTACAAGAGATTCTTGACTCCCAGACTGAACCGTGGGGCATTAAGGTGTCACTTGTCGAAGTCAAGCACATTGACCTACCGCAAGAAATGCAGCGCGCGCTGGCCAAACAAGCTGAAGCGGAACGCGAACGTCGCGCCAAGATCATTAACGCCGAGGGGGAATTTCAAGCGGCGCAACGTCTGGCGGATGCCTCGAAGATCATTGAAGAACATCCCGTGGCCCTGCAGTTGCGCTATCTGCAAACTCTGTCTGAAGTTGCGGCGGAGAACAATTCAACCACGCTCTTCCCTATACCGATCGACATTCTTTCCGTCTTTCTCAACGCGGTGAAGAAAAACACGTAACTGATTGTGCGATGCCGGCCAGATGAAAGTGTTCTTTTCCTATGTGGCTCTCCGACTTTGACTACGATCTTCCCCTCGAACTGATTGCCCAAGAGCCGATGCCAGAACGGACACAGTCTCGTTTGCTTGTAGTTGACCGCTCCAGTGAGAGGCTTTCTCACCATCGTTTCTCGGATATCGCCCGTCTTCTTCCCAAGAACTGTCTCTTAGTGCTGAATGACACGCGTGTGTTTCCAGCTCGGGTGCGGGGGCGCAAGGAAACCGGCGGCGCGATCGAGGTATTGTTGCTGCGCCGCTTGAGTGGCGAAGACGAGCGCTGGGAAGTGTTATGTCGAGGGGGACAAGGCATGCGGGCTGGTGCGCGCATATATTTTCCCTCTGGAGTGCGCGGCGAATGGGTAGAGGAGCCGCGCGAAGGGCGTGGCGTCTTACAGTTTTCTTGTCGAGGTGACTTTTCTACCGTGTTAGAGGGAATTGGGGAGATTCCACTTCCGCCATATATCAAGCCGATGGCTAGCGGGCAAAGAGACGATCGTGAGCGCTACCAAACGGTCTATGCGCGCCGAGTGGGCGCGGTGGCCGCGCCCACGGCTGGTTTACATTTTACAGAAGACTTGCTCTCGACGTTGCGGGACCGAGGCGTCGAGACGCTTTTCGTCACGCTCCATGTGGGCGCAGGCACGTTCCAGCCTATTCGTGTCGAAGAGATCGAACTCCATCGGATGGAGGAAGAAGAATACGAACTGAGCGAACAGGTCGCTCAACGCATCAATGCGACAAAACAGGAAGGCGGAAAAATCATCGCAGTCGGCACTACAACGACCCGTGCCCTCGAATCGGCGACGAACGAAAAAGGCATTGTCCAAGCTGGTCGTCAACGCACGAACCTCTTCATTTATCCTGGTTATCATTTCAAAATGATCGACGGGCTCATCACGAACTTTCACCTCCCGCGCTCTACTCTTGTACTCCTCGTGTCCGCTTTTGCCGGGCGTGAACTCACTCTTAGGGCCTACGCGGAAGCGGTCGTGCAACGGTATCGGTTTTACAGCTACGGGGATGCGATGTTGCTCCTCTGAGGCAGCGCTGTCGACTCTGCTTATTCATCCTGGTAGTCAGGTTTTTTCTTGGGCGTCGGTTTCGGTTTGGGCTTCGGCAGTCACCATCTGTGTTTATTGTTGAAACAGCCGGATCCGTAATGCCCTTTTCCCGCATCAAGAAAGTGGGGTTGCAGCCAGTCCAGATGTGGATCGAAATCGTCCTTCCGTTTATCCACGAACAGCACCCGTGGACTTGTAGGCTCCAGGGTGTCGAGCACTTTGGTGACGCGAATATCGCCTATGTGAAACGTTTGCATTGAAGAGGGAGTACGTGTTGACATGGGAACTCCTCACTGATGTTTCTCCGATGTTCCTATCTTAGACAAACGAGAAAGGACTGTCAGTGTGAGGGGAGGGGGATGATCAAAAAATCACCACGTCTTTCTTGTTGTTCCTTGACTTCAGGCCTATCTTCGCGGTAACGTCGGCCAAGTGTCACGATGATGAGAGTACTGAAGGAGGAGTGAAAAATGGCGCTTACACTGGAACTCGCGGAGCGTTTCTTGGCGGCGGCGAAAGCAAAAGCCCAACAAGAGAGCTGGGGAATGAGTCTTGCTGTTGTTGATACTGCTGGAAATCTGGTGGCGTTAGCCCGGATGGATAAAGCCCGCTGGATGACCGCCGGCGTCGCTCAAAGTAAGGCGTTAACGGCGGCGACGTTTGGCCGTTCTTCGAAAGATGTGGCGGATCTGGCGCAAAGCCGTTCTTTACTTTTTAGCAGTATTTCTGAATTGGTCGGTCGTCCTCTCTTATTGGCTGGCGGTGGACTGCCTTTAATCCTGAACGGCGAGCTGCTCGGTGGGGTCGGAGCAAGCGGCGGCACGGAAGATCAAGATGTGGAATGCGCGAAGGCGGGTTTAGCGGCGATCGGAGGAGAGTAAGCACGCGAGACAACGAGGTCGACTCGCGCGACGGTCTCGGCTAACGGCGCGAGTCGTGGTTGTTCTTGTCAAAAAGAATTCCAGTGCTCCTCTTACTTCTTCGGGACCACCAAGCGGAAGACTTTACGAAGCGCTTCTGAAGCGTTGGTGAACGTGCTCGAAGCGCTCATGTCGGAGATCTCTGCGTAGCGGTCGCGAATTTGTTCGGGTGTGGGAATAGTTTCGGTTCCGAAGACCGCGCCCCGGGCTTCGTGCACTTCGACTTTTGCGTAATAACCAGCGCCAGCTTCGATGATATGCCCGGTGGTTTCGTTTTCCGGTGCGCAGAGCCAAGCTACGGCGGTTGTCACGAATTCGGGTTTGATAAGAGGCGCAATTTGAGGGGCGGTGACAGCTTCGGTCATGCGGGTTTGGGCCATCGGAGCGATAGCGTGAACGGTAATGTTGTGTTTGCGTCCTTCCTCTTTCAAGGCGTTCATGAAACCGATCACCGCCATTTTTGCGGCTCCGTAGTTGGTATGACCGTGATTCCCGTAGAGCCCTGCGGCGGAAGAGGTCATGACGATGCGGCCAAAATTTTTGTCGCGCATAATCGGCCAAGCGGCATGGGTGCAGTAGACAGCGCCCATGAGGTGAACGTCAACTAAGGCACGGAAATCGACGAGATCCATTTTCGCTAAGGTTTTGTCTCGGACATTTCCGGCGTTGTTAATCAGAATATCTATTGTTCCGAAGGCATCCAGGGCAGTTTTGACGATATTGCGACCCCCTTCTTCAGTGGCGACCGAATCGTAGTTCGCCGCGGCTTGTCCACCAGCAGCTCTGATCTCGCTGACGACGGTATCAGCAGCGGCATGTGAGCCTCCGGTCCCTGCAACCGTACCACCGAGATCATTAACGACGACTTTGGCGCCGCGTGAGGCAAAAAAGAGTGCGTGGCTGCGGCCCAGGCCATTACCGGCGCCTGTAATAATCACGACACGGTTATCAAAACGAATTTCCTGCATGTGCGCGTTCCCCTTCCTGTTGATGGGAGCGTATTATACAGAGAAGAAAGAATGCTGTTGAGGGTGCTACCGTTGGATCTCTTTGGCAAAACATGTCTTGGCCGCCGTGCGGCCATGATGATAACCTAACCAATAGTCACCTTGTTGGTGAGGAGGAATCGCATGTCCAGCTTTTTCGGCCAAATATTGCGCTTTGCTACGCAACTGTTCAAGCGTGTTAGTCTCCACCTTGTAATCGGAAAGATATGAAGTCCAGCCAGCTTGGTACCCTTCTTTATAGGTGTTCATTTGGTTCCCCTTCTTTCCTGTAGCCATCGGTAGAATGGAGAGGACCTGAAACGCTTCCATTGTGAGAAAAAGGGTGAGGAATGGGGGGAATCATGGAGCATAGGGAAGAGGCTGCTTCACGAGCCAGCATGCTTCGTTGCATTGCTTTATTTAAGCTATTGAAAGCGACACTTTTGCTGATTTTCGCAGGAACGGAAATTCATTTGCTACATCACGATAGGATGCAGCCGGTTATCCATTTGACGCACATTCTTCATGTTGATCCAGAGAATCGCTATCTGCATGGATTTTTGACGTGGCTGCTGAATGTCGACGAGAAAAAGCTCTGGTTACTAAGCGTTGGGACGATCCTGTACTCGCTCTTATTCTCTGTGGAAGGGATTGGGCTGTGGCTTGGCCGGGCCTGGGCTGAATTGCTCACCATCCTCTCTACTGCAGGTTTGCTTCCCCTAGAGATCTACGAACTCATCAAGAAAACATCGGTCACGAAAAGTGCAGTGTTGTCGCTGAATATCCTGATTGTGTTATATCTTCTGCGTAGGGTGCGATGTCGGTCTCGCTTGGCTCACTGAAACTGTACAGGAAATTGAGCGTACCTAGCGCACTCTCGATTGTCCGCAGATTCTTGGCAGTGCTATCTCGGTCATACTCTACCGGAAAAAGACTGCAAGAATTCCCTATTCATTCAGCGTATTATAGGGTTATGTTTACTCACCAGCCTTACCTGGAGACCACCACTCATCTGCATACTCACGAACCGCTTGGTGCGCTCGGGCCCCGCTCGCGTGAAGCTCGGCTCGACCTCTGCGCAATACTCCACACTCTTCAGGCGAAATGGGGCATGACTTCGGTCACGAGTCACTCTTGGGTTTCGGTGTCATTTTTGTAGATGTTCGCGATGAAGAACTGTATCTCACTCTCTTGGTAGCGACCCAGGACCTCTACAGCCTGAGGTCCAGTGCCAACGACACCCGGAAACTGGGCGGGCGCATGCAATCGCTCAAACTAGGCCTTCAGCGCCGCTTCATCGCAGGCTAACAACACATTCGTTACTGTCGTCCGTTCGATCTCGTCGTAGTTCCGCCCTTCGGTGTCGCAGTGTTGCGTAAGCGGCTAGGGAGCGGCGTTTGGGCGTCACACGCGGAATAGTTCTCTGCGTTGGCTGGGTAGGTAACAACAAGTGAATATTTCGCTTGCCTACATGTGAAATTTGCGACAGATCCAACTTTCAGCGGGTGTTGTGGTCTCCGAGAGCGAGTACGATCTTCCCGATTTGGGCATCGCTGAGCATGTAGGTATGCGCCTCGGCTATCCGCTCAAATGGAAAAGTACGATCGAGTACCGGTTTGAGCGCACCCGTGGCAAAAGCACCCAACAAATCAGCGGCGCAACGTTCGCTACAGACAAGCGCCTCCTCTACCGTGCGGGTACGGAAGGTGACCCCGATGATGCTCGCACGTTTGCGCGCGATTTCGTCAAGGTTACAGTCGCCAACCTGACCAGCGTTGCGTCCGACGCTCACCAACCGCCCTTTGATCGCCAGTACGCGGATGTTATCAGCAAGCATCGGCCCACCGACTTGATCAATGATCACATCAACACCACGTTGATGTGTCGCTGAAAGAACCGCATTGACCCAGTCTGCGCGGCTGGTGTCGATAATCTCAGACGCACCGAGCATCCGTAGGACGTTCCCTTTGGCTGCCGATCTTGTCGTGGCCATCACTGGCTGTGCTCCGACATAACGCGCAATCTGGATCGCCGCTGTGCCCACCCCTGATGAACCAGCAGTGACCAGCACAGACTCACCCGGCTTGAGCGCAGCATTACCTGCAATCGCATCATGCGCAGTCACAAAGACATTAGGAATAGCGGCAGCCTCCGCCCATGACATGCCATCAGGTATCCGCATTAAAGCGCGCGCAGACACGACCGAATATTCGGCATAGCCAGGTCCACGCGCCATGACGTGATCACCCGGTTTCCACTCCTTGACTTCTTCACCAAGCGTGACAATTTCACCTGCGAATTCGATGCCCGTGCGCATCGGTTTCGCTGCCGGATTGTCTGAACGGAGCAGTGGGCGCGCAAGCAGTTCACCACGGTTCGTTCCTGCAGCACGTACCGCCACAAGAACCTCGCCGGGCCCTGGAGTTGGTATAGGGATCTGGCGAAATTCGTATACGCCACCCTCAGGACCGGGAACGAGAAAGAGAGCCTGCATGGTCTGTGTCGTCATGAACGACCTCCTCTCAAGAAAATGATTGTCTCCACTCCCTTGTGGCACGGCAACTTGATCTAGCTTTGGTGTAAATGCACCTGGAACAATTTGTGATACACAATTATTAGAGATTTCCGTTTGCTTGCGAGCCTTACTGTGATACCACTCCCCGGGCAAGCTTCTGCGACGCCGAGAGAGCATTTCGTAGAGAGCACTACCAGTGATTATGCCTCAGAGTGCTGTCGAGCCTGATGCGCGTCCGATACGTCACCTCTGGTGATACAATGGATGCCCGTGCGCAGCTATCTGCACGCGACTGAAGTGGTCGCCCTCCACGTTCGCAATATAGAGATCCTGCAGTCCCGGGCCGCCAAATGCACAATTGGTAGTGAAATTCAGCTTTTGCCCAGCCGGATCCTCAATCAGGATACTCCATTTACCATTCGTATCTACCTTAATGATCTGATTTGCTGAAGCGAGCTTCCCTTCTTTAGCCACTCCAGGCAAAGTGACATAGAGATTACCCTCGACGTCAAAGGCCATGCCATCTGGCAACGCGGGAAAGTTCTCAGAATAGATCTCGGGCTTGCCGAACGTGCCGTCTTTCTTGATGGCGATGCGTAGACAGTCATTGCGCGTGCTTTCCAGCACATAGACCGCCTCCTCTTTGGGATCGATAGCCGTGCCGTTCGCCAGATAGACGCCAGTAGCTACGATATCACCCTTACCATCTGGACGGATACGAACCACCGCTCCGTTGGGTTCCGGCTTGGAGAACTCTTCACGCACGGACTTGATGTCACGAGTGCTGGAATTGGAGACGTAGAGGTTGCCCTCGGCGTCATAACTCGCAAAGTTCGGCAACGTGAGCGCGAGCGTACCGACACGGTCCGCGATCAGGGACACTTGTCCACTCGGCGTCGCCCGCATCATCGCTTTCTTGCCCAGATCGCAATAGACAAAATTGCCTTGACGATCCATCGTAATTCCATTGGGCATTGAACCGGTAGGTAGATGCATCAGTTCATGGACGGTGTCATTTGGCGTCACTTTGTAAATGACGCCGTTACGACCTCCGCCGTAGATGTTTCCCTCCTTATCAACGACAACGCCTTCAGATTTGAGGACCCCTCGACCGAAAATCTCAACCTGCTCCAGTGTATAGACAGCCATACGTACTCCCTCCTTAGTTGCAACTTCGACAGGGGTTGGGTCATGACGCAAAACTACACATGACCTGCCCCGGATACACTCCTTAGTGTTCGCCTTGTACAAAGCATACCTCTCCATACGCATTCTTGATGAACATATCGTACGCCATACTTCCTTCTCTCCTCTGAAGGGTACGAATCTCCTGTGGAGCGGTTTAGGTAAGTTTGTAGAATTGGATAGCGCCTTCTGCTAACACCTGGCGCCGGTGCTCCACCGGAAGTTTTTCGGCAATCAAGGCTGGGGCTCCTGGGAAGAACCCGTCCGGATGCGGGTAGTCCGTCGCCCACAGCATCTTATCCGCACCGAGCCGCTCGGCCGCATACGCTAAGCTCGTTTCCACCGGTTCAAAGGAAATCCAGCACTGCCGTTGGAAATACTCACTGGGTCGCAGCCGTAGCTGATGATCATTGAACTGTCCTTGGTCATCAAAATGGCGGTCCATGCGATCGAGCCACGGTGCCAGCCAGCCCCCACCGGACTCCAAAAACCCGATCCGCACCTGTGGGAACCGCTCGCAGACCCCACTCCAGATCACGCTCAAGCAGGCCAGCATCATCTCCATGGGATGGGAAATGATATGGCGCTCGGAGCGGGTCTGAAACCGCTCTACCCCCACTTGCGGCATGCCGCCGCCCGAGCCTTCATGGAGCCCAATGGCAAAGTCCAACGCTTGGACCTCAGCCCAAAACGCATCGTAGTCCGGATGGTGCAACATGCGACCCTTGTAGGGATTGGGGCGCAGAAAGCCGCCGCGCATCCCAAGTTCTTTGCGGGCATACCGCATTTCCTCAATGGCGAGCTCCACCGACTGCATCGGCAACATGGCGACGCCGAAGAGGCGATCCGGGTAGGGCTGGCAATAGTCCGCTAACCAGCGATTGTAGGCGCGGCACATGGCTGCGGCGAGGAGGGGATCCTCGACCGCTCCGGCGAAGAGACCGACACTAGGATAGAGGAAAACGGCGTCGATGCCATCCAGATCCATGTCCGGAATCCGCGCATGGGGATCAAACCCTCCTCGTCTGCCCTCCCTGTAGTTGATGTTGATCGACGCCGCTCCTTGCCGCGCCCCGATCGCGCCGACCGCGCCGAGGCCCGTGGGGCCACCGAGCACTTTGCCTTCCACGCGTAAGCGCTCTTTGCCGTCGGTATCCACAAAGAGCTGGGGGGCGCGGGCGCGGTACGCTGGGTCCAGATAGGTCGTCCAAAAGTCGGGCGGCTCGACAACATGCCCATCGGCATCGATCACATTATAGGTACGACCCATATTATGTCCCTCCTTTTCTCCGCGTTTCTCCGCGGGAAAAACATCCAGATACCGTTAGTTCCGCGCCAGCAGGGCGCCTATGGCGCTCGCCGGCATCCGAGTCGCTTTCCCTTACACTTCTAGCTCAATAAGGCGTTGATCTCGCTTGCCAAAGTGGACATATTCGACCGCAGCGGTCGATTGTAGCTGCCCTGCGCGGCCTTCGACCACAGCAAGCAGTTGGTTGATGCCAGCTCCATGATTTTTGGTCACACTGATGGCCACACAGTCCGGATCTAGCGAGATCACGTTGTGCCCGGTCCCTTTATCAATCAGGACCGCCTGTCCCGGCTCCAGCACAAAGGCGGCGACGTGTTCGTAGTCCACCTCATACGCCGCTGGGTCGGCTTCCCGGTTGCGCGGTGGAGGAGTCACAATGAGCACCATGGCTCCCTGCACCGGAATAAAGGTCTGATTATACGAAAAATGAAACGCCAGCATGTCGATCCGTTTGGAGCGCTGTTGCAGACGGAGCATCACGATGGAGGATTGTCCCCCCTCTACGTCCGGGTAGAGAGGGTGGCGACTCTCCAGCACCTGCCCATAAGGACGAAAGGCTTCAGAGTTGAGCGGTTGGACTTTTACTTTGATTGTCTCAGTCATGATGGTTACCTCCTCAAGCAGAGAGAAAGAGCGTCCTCGATAGTCGCCCTGAGTCTATCGCTGGTGGGATTGGGAGTAGGTTGTCAGATCCTCTTGGAGGCTGCCGCCGTAACTCAGCGCGGCATCCGCATCGAAGGTGAGGACGAGAACGGTAGCGCCTTCAGGTCCTCCCATCAACGGTGCAGGGTGTTCAGCGCCACATACAAAACGCACGCATTCAGGCCCCAGCCGGGCTCCGGCCAAGACGGCTGTTCCCCCAATCACTACTTCATAGCGTCCGTATGGCGCGGGAGCTGCAGGCAACACTGTTCCCGACGGACAGGCCACGAGCTGCGCCGAAACCCCTGCACTGTCTGGAATGAGTACTTTTCGGCGCGCGCCTTGGTGACTCGGTACCGGTTCCCACTCACTCAGGTTTGCCGAGCCATGTAGCTGCCGCCCCGTACGATTAACCTCCCGTCTGAGCATTGCACTCTTGAGCGCCTCTTTCATTGTTCGGCGACCTGCCGGCTTGACGTGGACAACGAGCATATCGTGATCACCCGTGAACGGCCCGTACGGCACATGGTGGTCGGTATAGTGGACAGCTACCGCTTCCAAACGGAAGTCGGGAAACTGCGCATATCCGTCAAGGAAGATCTGAAACTGCGCACCCGTGTGATAATGCGGATCGCTATCATGTCCGACCGCCCGCAAGCGCACGAGCTCCGGCCCTTCGCTGCCGTCCAGTCCCAATTGCGTTAAATATGTTACGCCATTTTTCCCCGGGGTGGTTTCCCACGGAATCTGCGCCAAATCAATCACGATGTCTTGAATCATAGGTTCTCTCCTCAATGCGTAATGTGTAGCAGCCGGGCGGCATTCCCCCCGCAGATATTGCGTTTATCTTCCCGTGAGAGCGCTCGTACCTTCCCAATATAGCCCAGCGGGTCCGCCTCTCCCATGTCAGCCGGATAGTCAGTACCCAACACGATATGGTCGCTTCCCATTTGCTTGACAAGATAGACAAGACTGTCTTCGGTGTACAGCACGGTGTCAAAGTAGAGTTGGCGCAAATAGGTGCTGGGAGGTCGCTGAATGAAATGCCGGCATTCCGGACGCACCTGATACGCATGGTCCATCCGCCCTGCATAGAACGGGAGGTATCCTCCCCCGTGAGCCACGCATATTTTCAGGCGGGGATGACGCTCCAAGACTCCGCCAAAGATAAGACGAGATACCGCCACGGTCGATTCGAGTGGATGGCCGACGATATTGATCAGATAGTAGTCCCGCATGCGCTCTCCAGCAGTGCATCCAATGGGATGGAGAAAGAGCAGCACGTCCAGGGCTTCGGCCTTCGCAAACACCGGCTCGAAGCGAGGATCATCCAAGTCTACTCCGTTGACGTTTGTGGAGAGCTCGATAGCTCGCAGACCCAGCTCTTTGACGACCCGCTCCAGTTCTAGCACGGCGCGCTCGACATCCTGCAGCGGCAAGGTGGCCATCCCGACGAAGCGGGTAGGTGAGGCGCGCACGATCTCCGCTACTCGCTCATTTTGCATACGCGCCAACTGTAACCCTAGTGCGCCATCCGTCCAGTAGTAGTATTGGTTTGGCGAAGGAGAAATAGCCTGGATCTCAATGCCCATGCGGTCCATGTCCTTGAGCCGTTCTTTCGGCGAGGCCATTTTCACGGCCATGGTCGCAAAGAGACGCCGATTGACCTCTCGCGTCTCGGCGTTGGTAAAAAACACGAAAGGCTCTTTCTCCGGAGCGAAGAGCTCTTTGACCAAGGGCTCACACTCAGGCGTGGCGATGTGACAGTGGATGTCCACGGTGGGAGGCTTTCCGTTTCGTTGCTGCTTGGGTCTGTTACTCGACTGGGATGCCGCGCTCGGCGAACAACATAGAGTCAACATGTCTCCTCCTTGAAGAACATGATGAGAATACAATGTTTCAGATCGTGCTCCCTTCAGTGCCTGTCACTCACCAGAAGGGCGAGAGAATCTTCCGAGCGCGCAGCTCTAACCAGGGTCACCCCATGGGATGATCACTGCCCCCTTCTCGAGTGACGTTAGGAACGCGCCCTTCGTGACAGGAGTGGAGGGGAGAAGACGCAGTGCTCTTTGAGTAAGCGCGTCATGCCTTCTGAGATCTATGCACTAAGTTCCCATGACCCTCTCCTTATAATGAGCCGTGCACTGAGCTCATGTCCCGGTCTAATGGTTCCTGTATGGCAGAGTGCGTCTGGACTTTCAAGATGCAAAAGCATGTTTGTGATCAATGTTTCATGAAGGCGATGGTGGTAGACCGTGGGCAAGCGCATCGGGCATATACGCGCCGCCACGACGAGAATAAAGATCAACTTTACATTAACACATTGCCAAGGTAAATCGATTCGCAGAGGAAGAAAACGCTGAATCGTAAGACCTGACTCTCTTTTCCTCGTATTTTCGTTCTCGGATTCGAGACTTGGTACGCAGTCTTGAGAGCCTTCGAAATCGGACAAGTGCATCGGTACGAAAAGTAACTGCGCCATAAGTTGCAAATCATGGAGAAGGTGCTAAGTACGTCAGCAGGTGCGAATCTCGGGAGGAAACCGATGTTCAAAATCGGCAAAGAATTTCATCTGCTACATGTCGTAAATGATCTGGATGCGGCCGACGGCTGGTATGACGACGTCTTTGCCGTGCGCAGGTTTGTCCGGAATTCGATGAAAGCCGCGATGCGCAAGGCGTCGCTGGTCCTGATAGCCGACTTTGTTATGGAGCCGGCTCAGCCGTTGCGCCACATGCAAGGTTGGGAGAAATCAGCTCTGGGCAGATTCTATTCCCGCTATGGGCAGCACTTACATTCGATCGCCTGGTATGTGGACGACCTGGCCGAAACCTGCGCTCGCCTGACCGAGAGAAAGATCCGATTGTTCGACATGGTGGGGAATGCCGTGACTGTGCCGTCGCGCAGGGATGGCGCCATATGGACACATCCGCAGGACACCCACGCCGCGTTCGAGTTTGCGGCCGTGCCCAAATTCTTCATCGATCCGCGCCTGCAGCCGGGCTGGTCGATTGAATACTCTCGCGATCAGCATCCGCTTGGCATCGAGCGCTCTTCGCATTTGACGATGCTGTTCCGCGACCTTAACGAAGCCTCCGCAGTCTATCAGAATGCGCTGGGCGGCACGCTGATTCATAAAGCCGAAGTGCCCGGGCGGAAGCGAAGCCTCTACTACGCAGTCGGTGAAGACACCCTTATCGAAGCCGCACAGCCGTTAGCACCGACCAGTCCCGAAGGCATTGACCTGGCGCGGGTGGGCGAAGGGATTTACTCAGTCACGTTCAAGACGCGGGACTTAAAGTGTGCGGCAGAGCATCTCCTCTCCAAGGGACAACGATTTACCAAGGATGGCGACTCGCTGGTGCTCGACAGCAATCAAGCCTTTGGGATGATGATCGAGTTGAGCGAAAAAGATATCCCGAATCGCCCGAGCTGAGTCTGTCCCTGAGTGTCCCTTCTTCTATCGTCAGCGGTTGCTGCGGACCGTGAAAAACAGCGCCTTTCATATGGGTGCCTCTCGAGGTTGAAAATATCTTGCTCCGGTTTCCTGGATATGCATATCTACTTCTTGATCGAGCAATGCAGAGCTAGCATCCTCGACTATATTTCAATGCTGTTTTCGGAGAAGCTGGCGCAAAAATGTCCAGGATGAAAAATCGACTTTAAGACCCCTAGCGCGCCTCCGGATTGGGTATTTCAGGCGTGAACATCGGCGTACTTATGGGCCTGCCTATTCTCTCTACAAACGCTTGATTGCGTAAGCGTTTTTGCCGGGAATCGCGTTTATAGAAAAGCTGCCAGCCGTGGAATTGTTCCCCGAAGATAACGAACACGATAGGGTGTTAACAGAAGAGAATTTGAAATTTTACTAGATTTGGCTTATCAGACGTTAAAGCCCATTCTACTTATGGCATGGAAAACCGGAATGAGACGGGGAGAAATTGTTTCATTGATATGGCCTCAAGTAAACTTCCAGGAAAACATTATCATGCTCGATAGTCAGGATACCAAGACCGGTAGAAGACGACTGATCCCTATGAGTCAATGTTTACGGATAACGTTATTTGAACTCTGGCAGTCGAGAGGGAAGGTGTAGACCTCGCACAGCGGGTGTTTCTGTCCAATCGAGGGAAGCCGTTTGCACAGCCGAGAACGATTCGCGACGCTTTTGAGACCGCAGTGAAACGAGCAGAGCTGAAAGACGTTCATTTCCATGACCTCAGGCGATCCTTTGCTACGAGAAAAGTGACTGAGGAGTGGGATCGTGACTTCGTGAAAGTGATTACTGGTCACACCATGGACAAGGTGTTTGCTCGCAACAACAAGCCGTCTGGTGTCACACCAGTGTCACACAGCACTGGACTGAAGAAGAAGACCGTGCTAAGTGCTTGAATTCCCTACATGGAGGGATGGCTGAGCGGTTGAAAGCACCGGTCTTGAAAACCGGCAGGGTCCTAACCCGGCCCTCGTGGGTTCAAATCCCACTCCCTCCGCCTTCCTCTTCTTTATGGATCTGTTCTTCAGACTATACTGCCCGATCGGGCGTGAATTTCTTCGTTCTCTTAGGGAATCAAATAAAAGCGTTTGCGAGTACCTTATCGCGATAAACAAAATTGCTCAGTCTTTTCAAATCTGCACTTCAAGTACTCTGATATAAGCTTGGCGAGATGGGAAAAGAATTTGTTGGCAGTAAATTTGCGCATGAGAAGGGGCAGTTGATTTTCTCACGGAGGAATTTGTATGTTCTTTACTCCTTTTTGTGCTTGCCTAGTTTTGCTTTTGACAACGTTATTTTTTGATCTTCGCACAAGTCGCTTACTACGACATGGAATACAGACACGAGAAACAAAGGCTCTTCGCGCTTTTTGGCCTTTACAGGTCTTCCTTCATGTGATCTTGCTTTATATTATAGCTTCAGTTCCTTTACTTCATAAAGAAGCTGTGACCAAAATCCATACCTCTTCTCGTGTTGCTCCTGGACCTCTTGTCCCTTCTCTTCCACCATCTTCTTTGACTTGGAAAAAAAGTCGCGTCGAGCATCTGTGACGATATTCAGTGTTGTAAGGAGATTGATGAGGAAAGAGGTGAGCATGCAGCTTGACGACCTCAAATTTCTCTACGTCACATAGAGCTTTTACTCGTGATTGTATGGTTCTCCTAGTGAAGCAGGAGCTGAGAGTTTTGAGCCTGTAAACACGAGCGCTAAGAGGGTCAAGACATATGGAAGCATAAGGACAAATTGGTAAGGGAGGGTTGATCCTAATGCTTGAAGATGGAACTGAAGCGCTGTGGCCCCACCAAAGAAAAGGGCTGCGGCGAGAACGCCTGCTGGTGTCCAGCGTCCGAAAATGACGATCGCAATTGCAAGGAAGCCTCGCCCTGCAGACATCCCCTCAATGAAGGTGTTTGCGTAGGCAAGCGATAAATAGCTTCCTCCTATACCTCCTAAAAATCCTTCAAGTAAAAGTGTGAATGTTCTTATTCGCGTAACAGAAATTCCTAAAGTTTCGGCTGCTTTTGGATGTTCTCCTACTGCTTGAATTTGTAGTCCTTTTCGCGTGTGGAACAAAAAAAAGCTGAAGCAAGGCACTAAAAGGAGAGAGAAATAAACCAGAAGCGTGTGTCGAAAGAAAATTGGGCCAAAAAATGGGATGGTGCTGAGGAATGGAATTGAGTACGGCTGGAAGGTTGACACAATCAATGCTTGTCCAGTAACGCTGAAAATGGCTCGATAGAGTACTCCGGTGCAACCAGCAGCTAAAAGGTTGATACTAATGCCAGCAACGATTTGGTTCGCAGCAAGTCCGACGGTGACAAAAGCAAAAAGCCCTGCCAAAAGGACACCGCTAACTCCGCCTGCGAGGAGCCCAAGGAAAGGCGACCCAGTAAAATAGCTGCCGATCATACCAGCGAAGGCCCCACAAAGGAGGATTCCTTCTAGCCCGATATTGATTACGCCTGCACGTTGCGCCAGTGTTTCTCCTAACGCTGCAAAAAGGAGTGGGGTGGTCGCGATCAAAGTCGAAAAGAATAATGCACTACTATTGGAAAACAGCGCCGCCAATGTAGTAAAAATTATCATGGAACGAATGCAAACAAAGCAGTAAAAGAGGAAACTAGGAAATTAAATTGGTGTCTTTGCTATATCAAGTTTTTGTTTAAGAAAATTTTTGACGGGCTCCGTACTGTAAACAGCGAGAAGAAGGATAACAATCGCTTGAATAATTGAGACTAACACTGAAGAAATCCCTACACTTCTTTGAACGTTTGTGGAGCCTGACTCAAGCGCACCGAAAAGAAACGCGGCGAAGATAATGCCCACCGGTGAGCGTTGGGCGATTAAAGCGACAGCAACAGCCGTATAGCCGTATCCTGGAGAGAATTTTTCGTAGACTCTTTGGGTGACTCCGCTCACTTCAACACCTCCTGCAAGTCCGGCTAGCGCCCCACTGATGGTGAAGGCAAGATTGATTTGTCGCTCTACTGCAATACCTGCAAAACGTGCAGCGACGGCATTTGCTCCCGTGGCTCTGAGCTTGAGCCCAGCCTTGGTGTAAAAAAGACCAATCTGCACGGCGACAGCGCACAGGAGAGCAAGGAGAAATCCCAGATGTAGGCGGGTAGGGGGAAAGAGGCGAGGAAGCTGAGCTGCCAGTGGGAGAGGATCGGTTTGTGGATATTGGGCTCCTTTTTCCATGAGAGGACCATGCACGCAGTAACTGACAAAACCGGTGGCAATGAAGTTCAGCATGATTGTACTGATTACTTCATTCACTCCACGTTTATTCTTCAAGGTGGCCGCGCAGCTCGCCCACGCACAGCCACCCAGCATTGCAGCAAAACAAACCAACAGGACTCCAGCAAATTGGGATAATGTCGAAGTATATTGTCCCACCCAGGCGGCGGCTAAGGCTCCAACCAAAAACTGACCTTCAGCCCCGATGTTCCACATTCCAGCATGGAGAGCGAGTGAGACCGATAGTCCTGTGTAGAGCAAGGGACAAGCTTTCACACAAGTTTCAGAAAGTCGATACGCATCGCCTCCGGCTCCACTAAGGAGAGCAAGAAAGACTGCACTTGCGCTGAAACCACTCAACCATAAGCCAATTGTGACGACGAGAAAAGCGGAAAAAAGCGCGAGCAGCGAAGGTAGGAGCGTGAGCAATGGTATCACGAGGACTCCTCCCAGACTCCGCTCATCATTTGGCTGAGTTCTTCTCGGGTTGTTGTTGGTAGTACAGGGCCCCGGAGAGCGCCTTGGTAAAGTACGTAAACAAGATTGCTTAAGGAAAGAATCTCATCGAGATCCGTTGAAATAAGAATGACGCCTGTTCCTCGCCGTTGGAGTTCTCGAAGTTGCTGGTGAACATATTGGGTAGCGCTGATGTCAAGCCCGCGACTAGGGTTGACCGCGATGACAATGCTGGGCTCTGTCGAAAGTTCTCTGGCGATAATGACCCGTTGTTGATTGCCTCCGGAGAGGCTTGATACTGGTTGTTGTGGGATAGGGGGGGTGATTGAGAAGCGGGCAATTTGTTCTTCTGCAAAACGTCGTACGTGTGAAGGCGGCAAGAAAAATCCGCGCTTCAAATGTGAAAGCAGGGCCTGATTTATCAACAGGTTCTCTTCGATTGAGAGGCTGAGGGCTAATCCTTCTTTTCGTCGGTCTTGAGGAATGCACGCTACCCCGGCTGTACGAAGCGCGGCTGGAATGGGATGCTCCAGTTGTTGGCCTTTGAGAGAGAGTGTTTCCTCGGCTGCATGGCGCAGGCCCATCAGCGACTCTGCGAGTTCTGTTTGTCCATTTCCATCAACGCCCGCAACTCCAATGATTTCTCCGGCATAGAGTACGAGCGAAGTATTGGATGGGGCATTTCCCCCCTCTTTTTTTATTTTTGACAAAGAAAAACTCTGGAAGACGAAGAGTGGAAGAACGGGGTCTGTCTGTGAGATTCTTGGATTGTCCTTCGTCTGATGAGGTGAACCCTGAGACTCTGGTATTTCGACCATTAAGTTTGCCAGCTCAACGGCGGAGCACGAACGTGTTTCTCGTGTCAAGATGAGCCGACCACGTCGTAGAATGGACAGTCGGTCGCTGATGGCCAGCACTTCCGGAATTTTGTGGGTGATAAGGAGAATCAAGTATCCATCTTTTTTTAACCTACGGAGAGCTTCGAAGAGGTTTGTCACTTCGTGCGGAGTCAGTACAGCAGTTGGCTCATCGAGAATGACAACGCGAGCGTTTGTCGCTAGGGCTTTCAAGATTTCGACACGTTGCTGGGCGCCTACGGAAAGAGTTGAAACCAAGGCGTTGGGATTCTCAATGGCAATGCCGTATCGGGCGGCGAGGTTGGACACTTGTCTGGCCAGGTCCTTCCTTTTTACTTTTGCGTAGGCTTTTCCAGGTAAGGCAAGGAGGATATTTTCGGCGACGGTGAGGGTTGGCACTAGCATGAAGTGTTGGTGGACCATCACGATGCCAGCGGCGAGAGCGGACCGAGCAGAAGAGAAGGTGTGGAGATGATTGTGCAGGTAGATGGCGCCGGAGTCTGGACGATAGAGCCCACAGAGGAGATTCATCAATGTTGACTTACCAGCGCCGTTTTCTCCTAGCAGCGCATGAATTTCTCCGGCGTGGAAATCGATAGAGACTCGATCGACTGCACGAACGCCTGAAAAGGTTTTCGTCAGCTCGCGCAACGACACTTCTTGCATAGACTTTTGGAGAAGAGGGCTGAAAGGGCAAACGACTTCTGTTCAAGGTATATTAACAGGAGTGAATTCGACGCTGGGCACCGACAAAGAGCCAGCGATGATTTTTTGTTGAGCAGTGGTAAGGCGAACTTGCGCCTCGGGGGAAAGGCGGCCTTGGAGCGCTGCATTGTAGACGAGCGAAATCACACCTTCTTTCATCCCTAGTCGCATAAGGCGGCCTTGAAAGTTTTTTTTCTGCACTTCTTCGGCGACTTGGAGAAATGCTGCCGGTATATCAATGACGCCACTTGCCAGGATGACCTCTGGCGCGACGTCGTTTTGGTTCTTGTTGGCTCCTAGTGCGAGGATTTTCCTTTCCTGAGCTGCTTGAAAAGCTCCTAAGCTCGCGGCGTCGGCGTTTGGGAAAATGATGTCGCAGTTTTGCTCTATGAGCGCATAGGCCGCTTGTTTGGCTGCGCCCACATCTTCCCAGTTGCCTATGTACGTTGCGATAAGGTGAGCCTCTGGGTTGATACTTTTGATTCCGGCTTCAAAGGACAGAAACGTGCTTTTTAAGGGGGGGATTTCTACTCCACCAATAGCACCTATTTTCCCAGTTTTCGACAGTTGGGCACTCATCATGCCCATCAGATACGTGGCTTGTTCGAGCATGAACCGCATCGGGGCCACATTTTTTCTGACCGTGCTTCCGGACGTAGTGATGAAGACTGTCTGCGGGAAATCTGCTCCGACTTTTGCTGCTGCATCTTGAAACTCGAAACCGTGCCCAAAGACGAGTTGAAAGCCTCGGCTGGCATAATCCCGAAAAGATTCTTCAAACTCAGCAGGAGTTTTGGTTTCGATCTGACTTACTTCGGCATGGAGAGTATCCCGGATTTTTGTCAGCCCTTCGTAGGCTAGAGCATTCCACCCTGCATCGCTGACTGGGCCTGGAGTTAGGAGCGCGACACGGAATTTTTCTGAGGAAGCCGACTGTGGTGGAGGCGAAGTGTGACATCCTGCCACATTCAGGAGCACGAGCAATCCTAGCAGCGTGAAGCACAGCGTCTTGATCACAGAACTCCTAACGGAGGCATCAACACTATTTCATCGGTGTAGATGGTCGGCGGCTGGGCGATAACGTGTAACATGGCGTCAGCGACATCTTCCGGCGCCAGCATCTTGCTACGGTCGAGATCGCCCCCACTTTTATCCCACAAGGGTGTGTTGACCGCTCCAGGAATGACTGCGGTGACTTTGATTCCTTGCGAACGGACTTCTGCCGCCATGACTTTCGTAAATCCTAACGCCCCGAACTTCGAGGCGGTATACGCCGTGGAATTCGGCAGAATCATGTTGCTTGCGATTGACAACACGTTCAGAATATGGCCCTTTTTTTGAGGCAGCATGATTTTTAGGGCATGTTTACAGCACAGGTACACACCTTTGAGGTTGGCAGTGAGCACAGCGTCCCAATCTTCGGTCCGGGACTCTGTCAGAGGCCCGAAGGTGGCACCCCCAGCGCTCGTCACAAGAACGTCCAGACGTCCGAAGCGACTGGATATTTGTGACATAAGATTTTCCACTTGTGTTTCCTTGCCAACATCGGTAGGAATCACCAGCGCAGTCCCGCCAGCCGCGGTAATGTCTTGTCTTACAGTGTCCAGACTTTTCTGGGTTCTTGCAGCAAGTATGATACGGACCCCTAATTGAGCTAGGGCCAGTGCTGTGGCACGACCGATACCTGAGCCTGCACCAGTGATGAGCGCGACTTGGCCTTGGAGGGGTGCGTCAGCCATTATTATTCGCCGTAATATTCGAAGAAATTTTTGGGAGTTTCCCACAACCCTAAGCGAACAAGCTGACCGGCTAGCTGCGGCTCTAGAAGGGTCCAAATGACCTGCACGATATTTTCGCCGGTAGGATTGAGGGTGCTGAATTCTGCGGTGTCTTCGTTGAGATGTTTATGATCGAAGCGATCAAGAATTTCCTCTTGAACCGTTTGCATGAGTTCTCCCAGGTCCATAATCATGCCCGTTTGGGGATTGATGGTTCCTTTGACCGTTACTTCCAGCTCATAATTATGACCGTGGCCGTTTCTGTTGTTACATTTTCCAAACACGGCCTGGTTTTCTTTGTCTGAAAGCCCAAGACTGTGTAAACGGTGCGCGGCGCTGAAACTGAACGTTTTTGTCAGGGTTACCATGGGCTTTCCTTCTCCGCAGATAATTTCTGCCCAAAGCGTTGGTTCTTCGTATAATCTGACTCGAGTGAGCCGATATAAGCCAGACTCTGCCCGCAGTTTCTCTTCCATCCTGCCATATATATACGAGGCTAGATTTTCCGTTGTTGGTACCTGTTCAAGAAAAGCGGGGTGATCAAGATTAATGAACTTATGATCGAATTCACCGCTAATCTCTTTTAGCATGCGGTCGAGCTCTTTGATGTTTATGACCATCCCCGTATGAGAGTCGATGTTGCCGCCAAGTGTTACACTGAGTGCATAATTGTGCCCATGTCCGTGGGGGCTTACACATTTTCCAAAAGTTCGACGGTTTTTCTCCTCTGAGAATATGGGATTCCAGTAGCGATGAGAAGCTTCGAATTCGACTATCCGAGTTAGATAATGCATATTTTCTGAGAACAGAATGCAAAAATCCATCTCAAGCGTCAAGAGGGAGCGCTGGCGAAGAAGATATCATTGCTTTGTTGAAGAATAAGCTCGGCACGATCGAGTTGATTTGACAAAATTTCTCTCTACTACGGCAATCCAGCAAGGGCTTGGAGGACACGAATGATTTTCGCGATTTCTTCTTCTTTGATATCTTCGGGCAGTTCCATAAGAGCACGACGGTTTGATCCTAGGGGTATTTCTTGTCTACATAAGAAAGCACGATTCTCTTGTAATACAGAAGACGTTGGCTGATGGGAAATTGGGAAGTGAGAAGAAGGAGGCTGTTCAGGAGAAAAAGAGAGGGGAGGTGAGGTGGGAGGAGGTAAGAGAGCGGAAAAAGTGGAAAAGGGAGAGGGGCGAAACTGAAAAAGCCCTGCAAAGCGGCTCGATTCTAAAAATGCTTTAGCTACCGTTTCCGCATTTTTTTTTGTGAAACGATATTTCAGGAGTAGTTGGTTCGTCAGATTTAAGTCTGAGGGGAGTCCTGTATTTTCATAATGCATTAAGAGACTTTGGAATATAGTTGGACGACTCAGTGCTTCCTTTTGAGCCCGACGGCGCTCGTTTTCGTCTACCGTTTGATCGATCCGGAGAAATAATTCACTAATGCGGAAATCCTTTCCCAAAGGATCGACTAAGCCGTATTGTCGTAAACTGCTAAGCTTTCTATTGAACGGACCTGACTGCGGCGCCAAACTGAGATGCTCAGCTATGGATTCGCGGCTGAGAGGAGCTTGTCCCTCCACACGAAAAATTCTGCGCGCATCTTCCTGGCATTCTTGCAAACTATAAGCTGGCGCATTCGGGCTTTTCTGCCGCCCTTTTTTTTGCCCATTTGAGAAAACTTCCATTTTTTCCCTTACTTTTCCACATCTCTTAATGGTTGTGGAAACAGTAATGTATCATTTTTTTTAGCTATGTAAAGATAAAAAATAGCTGTTGAATTAATCTTTCCCCTTAAATAATCGCTCTTATTTCTTAATTAATCTCCTTTTTATCCTTTTTTTAAAAAAATTCCTTATTTTATTACTTTATTTGTCTTATTTATTTTATTTCTCTAATTTATCTTGTTTATTATTTCTATTATCTTTTTATTCCCTCTTTTATTCTTATGTTGTCTTCTCTCAAGAGTGCTCTTCGCTTAGCGCTATTCGCGCCCGCGAAGAGCACTCCTTCGTTTGGCGAGAATATGGCTGTAATGAGCTTCCTTGACCCACTTTTGGGGAATTCCTATGGTGCGAAAGTGTGCAAATGGGAATAGAAACGAGAAGAATGGAGATTGTAGAACTGCGCTATTTACTTGACGGATACGAGATTGCTATGGGCAAAATTTCCCTCATTATCGTCGACGATCATCCCATGTTCTTGGCGGGACTGCAGCAACTTTTTAAAAGACAGCAGGATTTTGAAGTTGTCGGAGCAGTAGAGAGTGTGACCCAGCTCGAAACATTACTGCATGAGGGCGGTCCAGCTCTTGTCCTGATGGATATTGAAATGCCGGAGCGAGACGGCATCAATGCCACGGCGCTTGTCCGGAAACAATCCCCAACAACGAAAGTTGTTATTCTGACTGGGTATGATAATCCTGATCTCATTTTTCGTGCGTTGAAAGCCGGAGCAGTGGGATATTTGCTCAAAAATTCTCGCCCCAAAGACATTCTTGACACCTTGCGTAAAGTAGCGGCGGGCGAAATTTTTCTGAATGCGGAATTAGCGAGCAAGTTCTTACGAGAATTTCAACGTGATCAAGAACTCGAGGAAGTGCGCCGTCTCGTGCAGACCTTGACACCCCGGGAAGAGGAAGTCTTACGATTAGTTGCGACAGGGGCGACGAATCGTGAGATTAGTCAGCGTCTCTTCATCAGTGAACTCACGGTGAAAATGCATCTTGCGAGTATTTTTCGTAAATTACAGGTCAACGATCGAACCAAAGCGGCGATTCTCGCTATCAAGGCGGGGTTGGGGCAGGTGTGATTTTTTCGGTTCATTTTTTCAAGTCGTTAGTAGTTGTTGTTCTAGTCTTGTCCGTTGAGCCAGCGCACGGCGATCAATTTGCCGAAGTCCAAGAGGTTCTGACGCAATGTCAATCTGCGCATTATCGGTTGGGCGATTATCGAGGCATGGTGCGGCATGAAGTTGTCGACGGAGGCAATATCATTCGAGAAGATGAGATTGAAGTGACTTTTCGGAAACCTTCTTTTCTTGCTCTTCATTGGAAAGAGGGATTGTTTAAAGGAACGACGCTGCTTTCTCGACCCGCGTGGAATCGTGGCAATCTGCTGATTCACTTAGGAGAATGGTTCGATTTTCTGACCTTGAACTTGCCGCTTACCGATGTGAGTGAGCCCTTTACTCCTAGTTTAAGGGATCTGAACGAATGGCTGACAGCATTAGCCATGCTCGCCCAACGTTTAACGGCGGCAGATCGAAGCTTGCGACAAGTCAAGATTCGCACTAATGATCCCAATATTTCTACAGATCATGTCGTACTTGTTGTCCCTGCCTTTCTGGTGCCATTCCGAGATAATCGAGTATCCACATATGAATTTGTTATTGAGCGAGGAACCGGGGTTCCCGTCGAGCTTGCTTTGCGCGGCTCTGGAGGGGAGGTGCGACAACGATTAGTCTTCCATGATCTCCAAGTGAATATTGGGATACCTTTGCAGTCTTTCGATTGGGAGGAGAAAACTGAGGGAATCCGGATTTTGCCGCGTGAAGAGGCTGAGATCGACGTCCGTGATTTTATCCAAAATTGGCAACGTCGTTATGTTGAAATTACCGACTATACTGGAGAGTGGGTTTTAGAAGAGCGACAAGGAAATATCCTGCAAAAAAGCACCGCCATGTTCAAGTTTCGGAAACCATTTGATGTATATCTTGCCTGGACGGCGGACGGGCAAAGAGAAAAGAGTGAAGAACTTTTTCGCCAAGCGTGGAATAATGAACGCGTGCGGGTACGCACTACTTTCGGTGGTCTTCCCCTTATTGGCGACGTCGACCCACACAGCTACGTAGCGCAATGGGGAAATCGACATGCGTTTACGGAATTTGGTCTGAATCGTTTGGTGGAGCTGTTGCAAACTCAGCTCTTGCGTGAATGGTTGCGCGGTCGCTTACGCATTGCTTTTCCCGGACTTCTCGATCAAGCGGGGACGGTTTGTTATGCCATTGAATTCAGCTTTATTCGCGATACCGAAAACGAGGACGCCCCGGCTCGTATCGTGACGTATTGGGACATTGCCGCGCGCCTTCCTATTCAATATGAAGCCTTCGATTGGGCAAATCAGCCACTAGAACGTCTCTCCTTTCGTCAACTTCGTCTTAATGTTTCCTTGCGAGATTCTGACTTTGATGCAGCCAACCCCGCATACGGCTTCTTGCTTTTTCCTCGGATGCCGCAACTTGATCGCTTTTTGACTGGTCGGGAATAGGCGCTATGGTGGACTCTCGTGTGCTTGCCGCCATTCATCCTACGATGCGAGCGGGGGGCGTGATTCTCACTCTTCTTGGACTCGTCGCCTTTAATTTCGGATACATCTTTCTTTATGCAGCCTCCCTGCCTCTCCTGTGCTTTAGTACTTTACTGAGTATCGAAGTTCATGCGGACTTTTTTCTTGCTCTCCTCTTATTAGCCATCTCGAGCACGTTACTGTATGCTGTAGGTCTATTCGCTTTACCGCTTGTGGCGGGCGGCCTCATTCTGAGCCTTCCCCTTCTTCTTCTTTTGCGTCACTGGAAGGTGTTCCTCCTGTCCGACTTGAGTCTGCGCGATGGTCGTTTTGGATGGCGTACGTTGGAGCTTTGTTGTCTACTTTTGATTGCCCTTTTTGCGCGTTATTTTCTGTACCGGGCGGGTGGAGGCGTCGTGCCGCTTCACATTGGGGAGTTTGAATCATTCAGTCGTTTCTTAATCAGTGAAACTGGGGGGTGGATCGTGTTTGCTATGGGGTATGGTCTACAGCAGCGGAGTGTGGACGAAAGAACGACGCCGACTTCAGACGGAGAGTTTGCCGCCAGTCTGCCATCTTTACTCGCCTCGGGTTTGTTTTTGGTTTCTCCTCATGTGGCGATCATGACGCTGGGGCTCAATCTTTTTGGCATCACTGGGCTCTATGTGGGATTGCTGCCTGTTGGCGCCGCCCATATTCTGATGCGCACCTTGATTAGTCGTCGTTCCGCCATTGAACAACAAAACTCGCGGCTGCAGCAAATGCATGTCGAACTTGCTCGTAGCGGCAGACTTGCAGCCATAGGCGAAATGTCTTCTGCTATTTCCCATCAACTCTTACAGAAAGTGGGGCTGGTGGGGCTGCAATGTACTCTGCTGAGGGATCTCTTGTTTGAAGAAACCCTCTTCACCGAGGAAAAACTGCGAGAAGGGCGAGAGCGAGCCGAGCAGCTCGACGAATCTATCGCCGAGCTTAATACGACCTTATCCGATCTACTGATTTTCTCGAAAGATGTGGCTCTTCATCGAGAGGCCTGCGATTGTGATGTTTTTCTCCGTGAAATTGTTGACGAGATGCGTGCGTTGGCAAACATCCGAGGGATCGAAGTGGCGTATCAGTGTGAAACGACAGAGATGCGAATCTTCAGTATTGATCGCATCAAGATGAAGCAAGCGCTTCTCAACTTGCTGACCAATGCAGTTGAAGCTGCTCCATCGCAGACACGGGTGTCCCTCGTTTTGCGGGACAATGTTGACGAACTACAAATTGCTGTTGCCGATCAAGGGAAAGGCATTGCTCCAGCTGATTCCGAGCGAATTTTTGTTCCCTTTTTTTCGACGAAAGCACAGGGGACGGGATTGGGGCTGACGTTCGCGCAAAAAATCGTGTCTCTGCATGGTGGCGCATTAACGGCAAACAATAATCCGTTAGGCGGCGCGACCTTCGTCGTTACGTTGCCGAAAGTATCAACAGCGCGCGGATAAAAGATGAGCCTACAAGAACAATGGGCGTTAGTAACAGGCGGAGGACGACGTCTGGGGCGGGCAATTGCGCTTACCTTGGCAGAAGGAGGAGCAAATGTCCTCTTGCATGTCCACACCGCAGGAGGAGACGAAGTTGCACAGGCCATAGCGTCTTTGGGGCGACGTGTAGTGGTATTGAAAGCGGATCTCTCAACTTCGACAGGGGCCTTACACTTAGGACAGACGGCGTTGTCCGTCGCCGGCCACATCGATGTTCTGGTGAACAACGCCGCAGTCTTCATGCCTGCTCCACTATCTGCTCTTACGGTGACGTCTTGGCGGGAGACAATGCAGACAAATTTGACTGCGCCGTTCATTCTTGCGCTCGTGGTTGGTCGCGCCATGCGTGCGCGAGGGCGGGGAAAAATCGTGCAATTAGGGGATTGGGCAGGGATAAGGCCCGTGCCTTCGTATCTGCCTTATTGCGTATCCAAAGGAGGAGTACTCGCACTAACCCAAGCGTTGGCCAAAGCCCTGGCTCCGCAGGTGCAAGTCAATGCCGTGGCTCCTGGTCCGGTACTGCCGCCCGAGTCTTATAGCGACGCGAGATTACGGGAGCTTGTCGCGCAGACGCCATTGCGACGCGTTGGACAAGAGCACGATGCGGCACGAGCCGTGCGGTTCTTAGCCGAGACGACTGACTTTGTCACTGGGGCGATTTATACCGTGGACGGAGGGTGGTTAGCGAAAGTTGACAACGGCAGCGCTATCTCTTTGTAGGGGGAACGACAAGGAGGACCGGAAGCAAAATGATAATGAAACAGGCGCTCCTGTTGGTCATACGCCAACAACGTCGAAGAGCGAGTGCCATAGCCGTCTAGATGGATGCAGAGACCATCTCGCGCTTCTTCATTCCCTTGGGCATGGGTCGCCATACGTCTGTGTAGCAGCGAGAAGAGATAGGGCAGGGGAGGCGTCCCCCCTCTTTTTTCGGCTGCTGCCGCGATATCGTTGGCGAAGACTGGAGAGAAGCGAGCAATGCGAGAACAGGCTTGGTCGTTAGCATCACGATTAGTGACAATGTGGATGCCAGCGGACAGTTGACGAACAGTTCGCCCATTCCCGTGGTTGTCCACGACATAGGCGGAGACGGCGTCGGCGATCACCAAGTTAAAAGGATTGTACTGGCGGTGATCTTGCTCGAGTGGTGACACGGACGCGTCAGCGGAAGCATGTTTGAGGGCGTCTAGACACAACTGGCCACGCGAGCGGGCTTGCGGGTCTGCCGGCGCAAGCGATTGACGATTCAGGACGCCGACGGTGACGCCGTGCGCATTCACGCCAAGCCAGGTGCCTCCGGCGAGTAGATCCTGACCACCGAAGACCCAAGGTGAGGAACGGAGTTGCATCGGGCCAGATGAAGGTCGAGAAAGCACTTCATCTCGGTTGGCGGCAATAATCACGGGGTATTCAGGAAAAATACGAAAAAACAAGACAAGTGTACACATGGCGGAAGCAGAGTATAAGGAGAAGCCCTGGGGCTGGCAAGAGTGTGGCGTTTGCGAGTACTGTTCTAATTTCAAGTGAAGTGTCCTAATTTGCCGTTGCAAATACTCAGATTTTCTTTCGGGACAATCACGAGAGGGTCCAAATTAGGACAGTACCCATTTGCGTTGTCTTTCCTTTCCCCCTGTGCTAGGGTAGCGCAAACTTGACGCCGGGGAGGGAGAATGTTTGCCTCGATCGATGATGTGATTACCAAATTTGCCGAGCAGAAATACATCTGCGACCGGCGGATTGCCACTATTGTGTACTTAGCAAGCCACATGCGTAAACCGATTCTTGTGGAAGGACCAGCCGGGGTCGGAAAAACAGAATTAGCGAAAGTGATTGCTGGCTCTTTAGCTTGCGAACTTGTGCGGTTGCAATGCTATGAGGGGCTCGATGAGGCAAAGGCGCTCTATGAGTGGGAATATGCGAAGCAGCTTTTATACACCCAGATCCTCAAAGACAAAATTAGTGATGTGTTAGCGGGGACCAAAAATTTAAAAGAGGCCGTCGACCGCATTGCGGATCAAGACAGCGTGTTTTTCTCCCCCAAATTTATTCTTCCTCGACCATTATTGCGGGCGATTTCCGCTGATCATCAATTGGTGTTACTGATTGACGAAATTGACAAATCAGACAGCGAATTTGAAGCCTTTCTACTGGAAGTGTTGAGCGACTTTCAGGTGAGCGTCCCCGAATTAGGGACCATCAACGCGACGCATCTGCCGATTGTTGTGCTGACGAGTAATAATACCCGAGAAGTCTCAGACGCACTGAAGCGTCGTTGTCTGCATCTCTATATTGATTTCCCGCCCAAGAAACAGGAGCTTGATATTGTCCGGATGAAAGTGCCTGGTATTACTGAAAAGCTGGCTGATGAAGTGGTGGAGGTCGTGCAGGGCGTCCGCAAGCTCGATCTGAAGAAGGGGCCGAGCATTAGTGAAACGCTTGATTGGGCAAAAGCGCTCACGCTCCTTAATGTCGACCAACTCGATGAAGCCGTGGTGAATGATACGCTCAACACTATTCTCAAGTATGAAGGAGACGTGAAAAAGGCCGAGGCCGAATTGAAGGACTTTTTGCAGAAAAAGAAAACTCGCACCAAGTCGGAAGGAGCGGAGGATAAGGATCTCCTGCATTGAAGAAAGCACGGGATAGGATATGGACGAGAAATTTATTGAATTTACCCATCTCCTGCGACAGAACGGCTTGAAGGTTTCTGCGGCGGAAAATATGGACACGCTGACGGCGGTTGGGTTGACGGGTATCCGTGACCGTCTGACCTTAAAGGATACATTGCGGGCGACGTTAGTGAAGCGTGTTGTTGATATCCCGGTCTTTGATGAATTATTTGATCTCTTTTTCACGGGCTTAGGGGAAATTATTAAAGCGGCTGGGCAAGAGACCATGGGCGCGATGGAGATGACCGAGGAGGAATTTCAACAATTTCTTGAACAACTTGAAAAGGCGCTCAAAGAGATGGGCTCCGAGTTATCTGAGCTCGCCAAATCTCTGCTCCTCAATAATACGGGGCAGCTTGAGCGTATGTTACGAGAGGCGGCCCAGGGCGCAAATTTGCAAGACATTCAGCGATCGTTTCAAGAAGGGCAATTCGCGAATGCCTTGGCGCAAATGTTAGGGTTTGGCCAATTGACCCAAGAACTCGCTAATCTGAAAGAAGCGCTGCAACACGCAGGGCTGAGTCCTGAGCAAATGGAAAAGCTCATGGCTTATATCGACCGTCGGTTGCATGACCTTGCGCATATGGTCAGAAGCTTTGTCCGCGCGGAATTGGAGAAGCGTGATCCTCAGGTGCGCGAGCAGCAGAAGATGCGGAGCCTAGCGGACAAGAGTTTTTACTACCTCAGCGATGATGAAATTCGCAAAATGAAAGAGGCGGTCGCGAAGCTAGCTCAACGGCTGAAGCACGTCATTGCTATCCGCCGAAAACGAGCAAAGCGCGGGCGCTTCGATTTACAACAAACTTTGAGAAAGAATCTGCAATACGGGGGCGTGCCGTTTCGGATCATTGTCGACAAGAAGAAGAAAGAAAAACCCCAAGTTGTGATTATGTGCGACGTGTCCGATTCGGTGCGGAACGTCTCGCGGTTCATGTTGCAGTTCGTGTACTCCATCCAGGATTTATATTCGCGGGTGCGCAGTTTTATTTTTGTGGCAGACCTTGGCGAGGTCACCCGTCTTTTTGAAGAGAATGAGATTCAAGCGGCGATTGATCTGGCATTACGTGGCAACATTATTAACATTTACGCACACTCTGATTTTGGCCGTGCTTTTCGCACGTTTCACCGAGATCATCTCTCTGTTATTAATAAACGGACGACGGTCATTGTTCTTGGTGACGCGCGGAACAACTACAATCTGCCCCATGAATGGGTGTTGCGGGATGTGAAACAGCGCGCCAAACAGGTCATCTGGCTCAATCCGGAGAGTAAGCTAACGTGGGGATTTGGAGATAGTGAAATGGATCGCTATTCTCCTTATTGTGATTTGGTCGAGGAATGTCGAAATCTCAATCAGCTCTACCGCGTTATTGATAAACTCGTGACGGCGTGAGGCCGTGTATTTTTGGATTGACTCCGTCTCTGAGGGTGGTACAATCCCTTCTCTACTCAGGGAGGCATAATGGACCGAGAGGGTTTTATTGAGATGAGGGTTGGTGGACTTACCCTTGACCCGGTGACGAAGACTCCGATCGTCATTTTGAAAGATGCGGAAAACAAACTCACGCTCCCTATTTGGGTGGGTCTCATGGAAGCGACGGCCATGGCGACTGAATTAGAAGGCATCAAAATGGCTAGACCTATGACGCATGATCTCCTACGCGGTATCATTGTCGATCTTGGAGGGGAGGTCGAATCTATAGAGGTCACCGATTTGCGCGATAACACGTATTATGCTGTGATTTATCTACAAGCGGGTGGGAAAAAGTTGACAATTGATTCGCGACCAAGCGATGCTATTTCGTTAGCGTTACGCACGCGTAGCCCTATTTATGTCGCCAAGAAAGTAATTGAAACTTCCAGCGTGCTCCAGCAAAGTGAGGAAGCCCAAGAGCAAAACTTATCGAATGTGTCACGAGATAAATGGTCAGAGATTCTAGAGAAAATGTCTCCAGAAGATTTCAAATATAAAATGTAATAAAAAGAGACCCCGTCGTGTCCTTCGTGCGACTCCTCTCATGGTGCGACTTCGTTCAATTTCTCGCTCCCCATCTTCTCTTCGTCGTCAACCTGTTCCCACATCATTCGACGCTCAGTTAAAGACCTTTCTAGCGTCAGGAACCCCATCTCAGCTTTGGTGGTGGAGTGGGGGGGTAGGCGCATTCCTGCTCTGCCTTTCCTTCTTTCTTCTCTATCGTCAGCATCAAACTACGGCTGCTCTGAAATCGCTTCATGATGGAATTGCCGCTATGCAAAACGGAAAAAGAGAAGAGGCCATTCCCCTCTTAGAAAGAGCAAATGCCCAAATCGGTTCTGAGGCCAGTGCACGAGGGCAGTTAGCGTGTTGGTACTTAGTCGAAGCCTATCGGCAGAGCGGGAAGTTAGATGAAGCCAAAAAACTTCTCGAAATACAGAGATATCAAAACGATGACTCCGCATACCTCTCTCAGGTATTATTAGTGATGGCAGGAAGCAATGCGGAAAAACAAAACGATTTGCCGTCAGCTCGAAGAGCCTATGATGAGGCGGTGGCGTTAGACGGACCTCTTGTGGGAGAGGCATTGCTTTCCTTAGCGCGTGTGGCTGAGGCTAGTGGAGATAGTGCTGCTGCAAATGGCGCGCGCGATAAATTCGTGACCAACTTCCCGAATTCTCCGTTTGCCAGCGTGGTGCAACAGAAACTCGGAAAGTAGATTGAGAGAAAGAAACATCAAGTCTCCATTTTTATGTCTGATAATATTTATTATGAAAATAAATCTATGATAAGCGGGACGTGCTCCGGCAAATGTGTCTGGGTAACGACATTGAGGTTTTGGCGAGTCATGTTCGTCCGGATCACGTGCCCCTGCTGCTCTGAGCATGCATCTGACTCCGAGCTGGATGATGCAAGCTATCAAAGGGAAAACGATGCACGAGCTGTCGAGTGATCACTGTAAATTGCGCTAGGGTTCTGGGGCCAGTATCTGTGGATGCGTGGCTACTTCGTGTGCTCCAGTGGCAACGTCGGGGGCGAGACGATTGTGGCATAGATTTGCAAAAAAGATGCTGAGACCCAGAACGATGAACGGTTCAAAATTAGTGAGTAGTATGGCTGTTATCTTTCTTGAGGATAAGAGAGAATCATGAAGTAATTATTGACTATAGTCAATAATTACTTTTCAAAACCTACCTGCATTCATTCCTAGTGTGAGATATTATGTGACACATCGGAATGAAAAAAGTAGGCTGATCGGATAATTAGTTTTGGACTATAGTCAATTTAAAGATTATATAGAGCCCTAGATTCTCTCATTGCCCAAGCCGACTTGTAACCCTCGTCTCACCCCCTCGATCAACAACAACACTCTCCTCCCAACCCCCAAAAACTTCATGCCAAAACTTCAGTACATATTGTCCAGCCGGAACCTGCGTAAATATAAACGATCCCTCAGCATCGGTCACTGCAAAATATGGATGCGGTTGCGTCACTATCCAACCATTCATCCAACTATGGACATCACAAGTTACCGGTATTGTTTCAGGCTGAAGAAAAGTTTCTACCAACTCAGTCTTAAATTTGGACTGAGCACGATTGAATGCAGGATTAACGACACTATGCGTATGGACACTATGCAGAATGCCATCATGGTTGAAAATCGTTAACGGCCTCCCAATTGGCGTTAATACGATGTGAGGACTATACCGGCACTCTCGTTGGTCAAGCACTACACTGGTTTCAAGAAATCCTTTCCCTTTCTGAATATCCGCAATAAATACCACCACATTCTCTAGCCCTCGTCCCTTCCCTACCACAACAGCTTCCTCAACCTTTTCTGTCTTTCCGCACACTTCTTGATCTTTGGAGATTTCTATCGTCCGCATCGCCACCGGAGGACCAGCATAGAGCACTTCGCCACGAATCGTACCTCCATCGGTCACTGCCACCACCTCGTAAGCGCTCCCATAGCCTTCTCCCCACAACACTACCCCAAAGAAGAACCTCAAAACCGCAATCACACAATTCATCTTCACTGAACAGCCGCTATCCTTTCTTCCCCTCCCATGTAAGGACGGAGAACCGCAGGAATCTCCACACTCCCATCTTCTTGCTGATAGTTCTCTAGCACTGCGATCATCACGCGCGGTAGCGCCAATCCTGATCCATTCAAGGTATGCACGAATTCTGGTCGTGCTCCCGGCGTTGCACGATACCGAATCCGCGCCCGCCGGGCTTGGAAATCTCGAAAGTTCGAGCACGAACTCACTTCCAGCCACTCTTGACACCCTGCAGCCCACATTTCTACATCATATTTAATTGCTGCGGTAAAACTGAGATCTCCCGTACACATCTGCACCACTCGATGCGGAATGTGCAGCTTGCGACAGACCTCCTCGGCATTATCCACTAACGTGTCAAGTTCAGCGTCCGAGGTTGCCGGCTCCACAAATTTCACCATTTCAACTTTATCAAATTGATGACCACGCTTTATGCCGCGTACATCTCGCCCCGCCGACATCTTCTCACGCCGAAAACACGGCGAGTACGCCACATGATAGATCGGTAGCGCCCCTGCGTCGAGAATTTCCTCGCGATAGAGATTCGTCACCGGCACTTCTGCTGTCGGCACCCACCAAAAATCTTCTTCATGGTCTCGGTAGAGATTCTCTCCAAATTTCGGAAGATTTCCCGTGCCCACCAGACAATCGCCCTTCACCATCGCCGGCGGATACACTTCCGTATAGCCGTGCTGCCGGACATGTAAATCCAACATCCAACTAATCAGGGCGCGCTGTAACCGCGCCCCCGCAGCTTTCAGCACGTAGAACCGTGACCCGGAAATTTTCACGCCCCGCTCGAAATCGAGAATGCCGAGGCGTTCGCCAAGCTCCCAATGCGGTCGTGGGGAAAATCCAAAGGTCGGTAGCTCCCCAACCGTGCGCACCACCACGTTCTCCTGATCATCTCGCCCCAACGGCACGCGAGGATGCGGAAGATTGGGAATTTCTAGTAACCGTTGGTGAAATTCCTCTTCGAGCGTTTGCGTTTCTTTCTCAAGCACGGCGATGCGAACCCCCACCTCCCGGAGTGCCGCCACGGCCGCCTCACGCATCGGCATATCGGCTATTTTTCGGAGGTCTTGCGAACGGGAGGACCGCTGAGCCTTGAGAGACTCAGTCTCGTGGATCTTGGCGCGGCGACGACTATCCAATTCAAGCAAAGCATCGATATGGCGTCCGGCAAAACCAACCTTCTCAAGTTCAGCTTTCACAAAATCAGGTTGTTCACGAATCAGTTTAATATCTAACATACCCCCCTCTTCCCTGCCCGGCAGGCCATTCGAACGCTCCTGGGATATGCGTGAGGTGCGGAACGCCGTCCCGCCACTGAATCCCAATCACGTCGAATCGCAGCGGACGATTCTCAATTCGGTGTCGCAACACATAATGTGAGGCGGCCTTGGCGATTTGCCGCTGTTTCCGCAGCGTCACCGATTCAAGTGGATCACCAAACAGTGGACTCGTATGAGAACGCACTTCGACAAACACAAGCGTGTGGTGATCTTCCACTACCAGATCAATTTCACCATACGCACACCGATAGTTCCGCGCCACAATCACGCAGCACCGCGCGCGCAAGAACCGCTCCGCAAGGTCCTCCCCCAAACGCCCAAGATCATGCTTGTCTACTCCGGTACGCATGCCAGTAGCCTAACCGAGAGCTTTGGTCGCAATCAAGACCACGTAGGAGTCGCCGGTGTCTCCGCCAGCTTCCGTTGCATCTTTCCTGACTCTATGTCACACTGACGCCTCGTTCGACACAGAACCGACAGTCACTGCGGAGCACTACAGCGGAGGAAAGGAGCAGGTCATCCGGTGAGCGTTACGTGCGAGGAAATCCGACGGATCGCTGCGCTAGCGCGTCTCGAACTGACGGCGCACGAAGAACAGGAACTGGTCACTCATTTCAATAAGATCCTCACCTATGTGGAGAAACTCAACACGCTCGATACCAGTGAGGTCGAGCCCACAGCGCACGCCGTCACCGTACCGAGTCCCTTGCGTGAAGATCGTGTGACCAATCAACCGACCCCCGACGCACTCCTGGCGAACGCTCCCGCACGGGAAGACCACTTTTTCAAAGTTCCGAAAATTATCGAATAACCGGCCTCTTCAGCGTCGCTCGCCACCGTTACTCCATGACACCGTCTAGTCTCACTATCCACGAAGCCACCATGTTGCTGCGAGCCCGTGACCTTTCTTCCGAAGAACTCACGCGTGCGGTCCTCGCACGCATTGACGCTACGGACGCCCAGATTCATTCATATGTGACCGTCAACGCAGAAGAGGCGTTGCGTCAAGCGCAAGCGGCGGACCGCCATCTCGCGGCACACACGGCAGCTTCTCCACTATGTGGCGTCCCTGTTGCCATTAAGGACGTCATCCTGACGAAAGGTCTACGCACAACCGCTGGCTCACGCATCCTTGCTCAGTTCACGCCCCCCTACGACGCGACCGTGGTGCGCCACCTGCGGGAGGCCGGAGCGGTCCTCATCGGCAAAGTGAATTGTGACGAATTCGCGATGGGCTCGTCAAACGAGAACTCAGCATTCACCACAACGCGCAACCCGTGGGATCTCACTCGCGTCCCTGGTGGTTCGTCCGGCGGCTCGGCGACGGCGATCGCCGCAGACCAAGCCCTGGCTTCTTTAGGAACCGACACCGGCGGCTCCATCCGCTTACCAGCTTCGTTTTGTGGCGTGGTCGGGCTCAAACCCACGTACGGTCGCGTCAGCCGTTTCGGCGTGATCGCTTACGCCTCATCGCTCGACCAAGTCGGGACATTCACCAAAGATGTACGCGACTGCGCCCTCGTCCTGCAAGCCATAGCGGCCCACGACCCCCACGATTCCACGTCAGTCGATCTGCCTACGCCGGATTACCAGGCGCATTTGCAAGGTGGCGTTCACGGACTTCGTCTCGGAGTTCCCAAAGAATACTTTAGCGAAGGCTTACAACCCGAAGTCCAATCCGCTGTGCAGGACGCCCTGCAGCATTTCCGCGCGTTAGGCGCCCAGCCGGTCCCGATTTCCTTACCGCACACGGAATATGCCACTGCCGCGTATTATCTCATCGCCACCGCCGAAGCCAGCTCTAATCTCGCGCGCTATGATGGCATGAAATACGGCCATCGCACGACTCACGCCGCCGGACTCGACGCCATCTACCAAAAATCGCGAGCGGAAGGCTTTGGCAAAGAAGTGAAACGACGCATCTTGTTAGGCACGTATGTGTTGTCCGCCGGGTACTACGACGCTTACTACGTCCGGGCGCAAAAAGTGCGCACGCTCATTCGTGAAGATTTCCTCAAGGCGTTTACCCACTGTGATCTGATCGTCACCCCGGTCGCACCGACGACCGCTTTCCGTGTGGGGGAAAAAATAGACGATCCCTTGACCATGTATCTGTCTGATATTCTCACCATCGCTGTGAATCTCAGCGGGCTGCCGGGACTCTCCCTTCCCTGCGGCTTTGATCGCCAAGGCTTGCCGATTGGTCTGCAATTAATCGGTCAACCCTTTGGTGAAGCGACGCTCCTGCAAACTGCGTACGCGTATGAACAGGCCACGGCCTGGCATACGCGCAAACCAGCGCTGATCGTGTCGTCGCCACACGAGGAACCAGTACCATGACCTATGAAACGGTGATCGGCTTAGAAGTGCATGCCCAACTGCGCACCGACTCCAAGATCTTTTGTGGCTGCTCCACCAAGTTTGGCATGCCGCCCAATCATAACACCTGCCCCGTGTGCACGGGCCTGCCCGGTGTGCTTCCGGTCCTCAACCGTCGCGTCGTCGAGTTTGCACTACGCACCGCTCTCGCCACGCATTGTGAGATTGCTCACATTAGCCGCTGGGCGCGCAAGAATTATTTTTATCCGGACTTGCCCAAAGGCTATCAGATCAGCATGTATGAGCTGCCCATTGCGCAACACGGCTATATTGATATTCACGAGCAGGGCAACAAAAAACGCGTGCGGCTCACGCGCATTCACATGGAAGAAGACGCAGGCAAAAACATCCACGACGCCCGCAGCGACGCCAGCCTGGTCGATTTGAACCGCGCCGGCGTGCCGCTCTTGGAAATTGTCAGTGAGCCGGATCTGCGCACGCCCGAGGAAGCCGGAGCCTATCTGCGCTGCCTGCGCGCCATTCTTCAGTACCTTGAAGTGTGCGATGGCAACATGGAGGAAGGCAGCCTCCGCTGTGACGCCAACGTTTCTATTCGCCCACAAGGCAGCAGTACATTTGGCGTCAAAGTAGAAATTAAAAATCTCAATTCGTTTCGGGCGGTGGAAAAAGCCATCCACTACGAGAGCACACGCCAACAAGAGGCGCTGGCCAGACAAGAACCCATCAGGCAAGAGACCCGCCTATGGGACGCCGACCGGGAAGTCACTCGCTCTATGCGCAGTAAAGAATTCGCCCACGATTATCGCTATTTCCCTGATCCGGACCTTTTGCCGCTGGTCGTCGAGTCCAGGTGGATCAGTACGGTCGCCTCCACGCTACCTGAGTTGCCGGCAGACCGACGAGACCGTTTCATGCGCCAGTACGAACTGCCAGCCTATGACGCCGACCTGTTGACGGCGCGCAAAGCAGTCGCTGACTATTACGAAGCGGCGGTCCGCGCCTCTCCCGTTGACCCCAAAGCCATCAGTAATTGGGTAATGGACAGTATTTTGCGCACGACCAAGGACGAAAAATCCGAGAACGCGTTTTCGACTCCCGTCTGGCCCTGCCCACCGGAACACCTCGCTGCCCTCGTGCAGTTGATTCACGAGGGCAAGATTAGCGGCAAGATCGCGAAGACTGTCTTTGAGGAGATGGTCGCCAGCGGCAAAGCCCCAGCGGAGATCGTCACCGAGCAAGGCTTAACTCAAGTGAGCGACACCGGGGCCTTGGCTGCCGCCATTGATCAGGTGATCGCTGCCAATCCGGACAAGGTCGCGGACTATCGCGCCGGGCGCGAGAAGCTCTTGCAATTTTTTGTCGGTCAAGTCATGCGCGCCACCCAGGGCAAGGCCAATCCCCAACTGCTCAATGAGTTGCTCAAGCAAAAACTCGCTCCACCACAGTGACCCAAGAAAAGCAAGGAGCACGATATGGATTTTTCTCTCACGCCAGAACAAGAAACGTTTCGCCACGACCTCCGCACGTGGCTGGCCGCCAATGTCCCCACGTCCGCCCAGGAGCTACGCCACTTGCAGCCGCAAGCCTCGGAAGACGACCTCAACTTTCTCAAGTCGTGGCAACGGCAGGTGCACACCGGCGGCTGGACCGGGATTTCCTGGCCCAAAGAATATGGCGGTCGCGGCGCTTCGTTGGTGGAGCGAATGATCTTTGACCAGGAAATGGCGGCGGCGAAAGCACCCGGCCTCTTGAATGTTTTGGGACTGGAAATTGTCGGCCCCACCATCATTGTCCACGGCACGGAAGCGCAAAAGAACGCCCATCTCGCTAATATTCTCAGCGGTGACGAAATCTGGAGCCAAGGGTATTCGGAACCGAACTCGGGCTCCGATCTCGCCTCCTTGCGGACTCGCGCCATTGACCACGGGGATTATTTCCAGGTCACCGGACAAAAAGTGTGGACCAGTTTGGCGTTGTATGCGGACTGGTGCCTGCTGCTCGTACGCACCGATCCTGAGGCGCCCAAACATCAAGGGCTTTCGTGCTTGTTGGTCGATATGAAGAGCCCCGGGATTACGGTGAAGCCCCTGCGCACCCTGACCGGCGATAGCGAATTTAACGAGGTCTTCTTCGAGAACGTCCGTGTCCCCAAAGCGAACTTATTAGGAGCACTCAACCAAGGCTGGCGCGTGATCGTCACGTCGCTCATGTTCGAACGGCAAGGTCTGAGCTTTTATTTTACGTTTGCGCAAAAACGCTATTACGATGATCTGGCGGCGACGGCGCAGCGCACCACCCGCCACGGGAAACCGGTGACGCAGGACCCTCAAACCCGCCAAAAGCTGGCGCAGGCATACATTGAATGCGAGTTGTTAAAGTTGAACAATTATCGTGCGCTCACGCGCTTATTGCGTGGAAACCCGCCAGGACCAGAAGGTTCGCTGCCGAAACTCCAATGGGCGGAAACCAATCAGCGTATGCAGGAACTCGCCGTCGATCTGCAAGGCCCGTACGGCCAGTTGTACGAAGGAGACCCCCGCGCCTTCCTCGACGCCTACTGGCAATATGGCTTCCTCCGCGCACGAGCGAACTCCATCGAGGGCGGCACCTCAGAAATTCAACGCAACATCATTGCGGAGCGCGTCTTAGGCATGCCCAAAGGACGGTAGCAGCAGATCCAGGCAATGCATTCGCATTGTCACCAAAGAAAAGGGAGGAGGATAAAGTTTCCCACCCTCTTCCCGATTTCTTCTTTACCATGACAGCAACACCATCTATCATTTCTAGTCTGGATTTTACCACCTTGTTCGCCCTCGGAGCCCAGCAAGAGGCCCCACGCCAACGGCGACGCCACCCGCGGCATTCCGTGTTCCTGCCCATGTGTCTGCGTCCGACCGCGGCAGAAACCTGGCTCCCGGCCTTACTCCTCAATTTCAGCGCCTCGGGCCTGTTGGTGCTTGTGGAGACCCGGGTGCTCACAGCCCACGCCGTCGATGTGGGTATGCGGCTACACGGTCTCCTCTTTCTTGATGTTCTTGAGGGAGAAGAAGTCGAGCTCGAGGTCACGCGAGTCGAACAACGCGGCGTGGCTGCGATCGGGTTAGGGTGTCAATTTGTCTCCCGGGGAAGCAAATAAGTCACCCTTCTCTCCTCGCCTCCCCGTTTCCCGTCTTGTGTTTTCTCGCTTCACCTCTTCCCTCTCTCATCTTCTCTTTCACGACGGTCTTCAACATCTAGTCGCCATCGTAGAAAACCACAACGCCGCTGCCCTTCTGGTTGGTCAAGGTTACCTTATCGTCTTGTCAGTGGCGTTAGCAGTGTCGGAAAGAAAGGAAGGGAGGGAAGAAGAGCGGGACTTCCATATCGAGCCCCGCTGTTTCATCGAGCACTGTGAGTTTACAATTTGACGACGCGCCCCGGAGGCGCCGTCACCGTGCGCGTGGCGTTGCGAGAATCAACGACGAAGTCCGCCTGCTCCACCACCATGCGATAGTTAAACTCGCGATGGTCGGTGAGGATAATCACCGCATCCTGACGTCGCACCGTCTCCGCATCCAACTGCACCCGCGGGAGATCCAATCCTTCATGAGCGAGGGTGCTCACGAAGGGATCAGCGTACACAAGATTCGCTCCCTTGTGTTGCAGTTCTTTCATCACATCCAGTGCGGGCGACTCACGCAAGTCGCCGACGTCCCGTTTGTATGCGACACCGAGGATCAAGACATTGGCGCCATTGAGGCACTTTTTCCGCTCGTTTAATCCGTCAATCAGTAAGGTGATGACCTGATGCGGCATGCTGCGGTTGACATCATCCGCTAAGGCAATGAAGCGCGCTTCATAGCCGTTGAGGCGCAGTTTCCAGGAGAGATAAATGGGGTCAATGGGAATGCAATGCCCGCCGATGCCAGGCCCAGGTGAAAACGGCATGAACCCAAAGGGCTTGGTCGCCGCGGCGTCAATCACTTCCCAGACGCTCACACCAAGGTAACGGCACATGAGAGCGAATTCATTGGCGAGCGCAATGTTCACACTGCGGAAGGTGTTTTCGTACAACTTCGCCAGTTCCGCCACCGTAGGGCTGGAGACCTCAAGCACCCGTGTGACAATTTGCCCGTACAACAGTGCGGCCATGTGAGAACATTCCGGCGTGATGCCGCCCACCACTTTGGGAATGTCTTTGACCTTGAAATGCTCGTTGCCTGGATCAATACGTTCCGGCGAAAAAGAGAGGAAAAAGTCACGACCAACTTGGAGACCATCGTCGCTAAACATGGGCAACAACATTTCCTCGGTGGTGCCTGGATAAGTCGTACTTTCGAGAATAATCAATTGTCCCGCGTGAAGCCGTCGTTTGACCTCAGTAGCAGCGGACAGGACAAACGAGATATCCGGGTCTTTCGCCTTCCGTAAAGGAGTCGGCACGCAGATGATCACCGCGTCACACTCCCCGAGCACATCCATATTCGTGTCCGCCCGATAATGGCCCGCAGCCACCAGTGCACGCACGGTTTCGCTCGGGACATCAGGGATATGCGACTCGCCGCTGTTCAACGTCGCCACCTTCTCAGCATCCAGATCAATGCCAGTCACGCGGAAGCCAGCTTTCGCAAACTCTATCGCAAGGGGCAATCCCACATACCCTTGTCCCATCACCGCCACTCGCGCCGCATGCGACTCAATACGGTCTCGTAATCCCACCATACAATCTCCTTCTGTCTTTGAGACGGCTCTGCTCTCCATTCCTACCTCTTAGGTTATCAGCCGTTTTGTCATAAATTTTAACTGGCGGCGCATTCATGTGGAATACGCTGAGTTAAAGCGGACATAGTTAACAGTTAAATCCGACGTCACTATGTGAGCCGCGCCACGCCCCAGATGTAAATCAATGGTCAGCGAAAATTCCGGCGCTTGCATGACGGCGGCGGCCAACTTTTCACTCTCAGCGCCGGTACTGACGCCGCGCCGGCCAATCGGCGTCTCACCAATAAAAATATCTAATCTATCCAGATCGAGCGCCGCGCCGGCATAGCCTACCGCACATACAATGCGCCCCCAGTTGGGGTCCCCACCATAGAACGCGCTCTTCACTAGCGATGACGACGCTACCACTCGCGCGACTTTCTTGGCGTCCGATGCATCCTTGGCCCCTCGAACAAAGATATCCACCACCCGTGTCGCCCCCTCCCCGTCCTTCACCACCAAACGGGAGAGTGCACGCAAGACCTCGCCCACCGCCGTCTGGAGGCGTTGAAAATCTCGGCCAGCCGCGCGAATTTCCCGATTGTCCGCCACCCCATTGGCTAACAACACCACCGTGTCACTGGTGCTGGTATCGCCGTCCACGGAAATCGCGTTAAAAGATTCAACCAACGTCTGATCCAGGATTTTGCTCAGCGCGGCGCGCTCCACCCGCGCATCGGTGAGCACGTAGCACAGCATGGTCGCCATATTGGGATTGATCATCCCCGCCCCTTTGGCCATGCCCGCGACCGTGACTGTTTTTCCGCCGACTTCCACCTGCCGCACCGCCGCTTTTGGGAACGCGTCCGTAGTCATGATGCCCGCCAGGGCTTGCCAAAAGCCGCGCGGAGAAAGCGCTTTGCACGCCGCGAGCACCCCAGGTCGCAGCCGGTCCCACGGCGGCAGTACGCCGATTTTTCCGGTTGACGAAGGCAACACCAAGTGTTCATCGATCCCCAGCGTCTCACCAACCAAGGCGCAGGTCTCTTGCGCTAAACGAATCCCCGCCCGCCCGGTGGCCACATTGGCAATGCCGCTGTTGACAACAATGGCCTGTAGTCGTCCCGCCTTGAGACGCTCTTTGCCGAGGATCACCGGCGCGCCTGGGGCCTTATTCGTGGTGAACGCCGCCGCAGCCGTTCCCGGCGCATCAGACACGATCAGCGCCACATCTTTTTTGCGGCTGGGCTTGATGCCGCAGGCTACGCCAGCAAAGCGGAATCCTGGCGTCACAATTGGTGATTTCTCGACTCGGACCTTCATGCCCTCCCCTTCTCTCCCGCCTCTTGCGCTTCCTTATTCCAAAGTTCGACTCCGGTCTTTGGTTATGAGCCGTGGCATTTTTTATACTTCTTCCCGCTGCCGCAAGGACACAAGTCATTGCGCCCCACCTTCGCCGCTTCACGGCGCGCCTGTTGCGGTTTCGCTTGCACGGCCACCTGGCCGCTATTGCTCACCAACACTTGACGCTGCGGGACCGCTCGTGGTTGTTCAATGCGCTGCGCATCTTCTTGCCGCGCAATTTGCACGGTGAAGAGCTTTTCCACGACATCGGATTGGAGGCTTTGCAAGAGCCCTTCAAACATCGTGAACGCTTCTTTTTGGTACTCTTGTAAAGGATTTTTCTGACCGTAGCCCCGCAGCCCAATGCCTTCCTTGAGATGATCCATCGACAGCAGATGATCTTTCCACAAGCTATCAATCGTTTGCAGAAGAATCATCTTTTCGAGATACCGCAACACGGGCGGGGAAAACGCCTGCTCACGAGCTTCGTAGGTCTGCAGCACGTGTCGGTGCACGAAATCTTCAAGTTCCGCGATCAAAAACTCCTTGCGTTTGTCCTCACTCACAGCCAGCCGCAGATTAAACTGACGAAACAGCGCATCATCAAGCCCCTGCCAATCCCATTCCTCAACATCAATGTCTGGGGACACCGCGCCAGCAACGGTTTCCTCCACCAGCGCCTCGGTCATCTCCAGCACTTCGTTCTTGAGATTGTCGCTGCCGAGAAAACTCCGGCGCTGCCGGTAAATAATCTCCCGCTGCTTATTCATCACATCGTCGTATTCCAGTAGATGCTTGCGAATATCAAAATTATGCGCCTCGACTCGTTTCTGCGCATTTTCGATGGCGCGCGTCACCAGCCCATGCTCAATGGGCTCCCCTTCTTCCATGCCCAAACGGTCCATGATCTTCTGCACCCGTTCGGCGCCAAAAATGCGCAGGAGATCATCCTCCAGCGAGAGATAGAACCGCGAGGTGCCGGGGTCGCCTTGACGTCCCGCGCGTCCACGCAACTGGTTATCAATGCGCCGCGCCTCATGTCGTTCGGTGCCCAAGATGTGCAGACCGCCGGCAGCGACAACTTTCTCGCGTTCCTCCGTGCAAATGGCTTGATACTTGCCCAACACCTCATCAAATTGCTGCTTATAGAGATCCGGCGCTTTTTCCAACTGTTCGCGCACCTCTTCCACCACTTTTACTCGTTCGCGCCGCTGCTCTTCATAAGCGCGTTCCGCCGCCGCCACAGCCTCTTCGTAGGGTCTATAGTGCGCTTCATACTGCCGCTCCGCCTCCTCATACGCCGTCGCGGCTTCCTCATACGCCGTTCGCGCCTCGAGATAGACGCCGGCACTGTCCGCTTCATCGGGGATCTCACCGTCAGTGATACGCACGATGGCGCGATCATATTCGTTGAGCGCTCGCTCGTAACGGTTCCGCATCGGCTCCATGTTGTGACTCCCCACAGGAGCGCCACTCCCTACGCCTTCCGAGAAAAGCGCGACGTACTCCGTCTGCGCCGTTTCGTATTCCGCTTGCTGATCCTCGGACAACGCCGGACCGATCACCTTGTCATATTCACTGAGCGCGTGTTCGTAGGCGGCGCGCGCGACTTGGTATTCCTCCACTCCGGCGGCGCTAAGATACCCATTGCTCAAGTCAACTCGCGCTACCGCGTGTTCATAATCCACCCGCGCTTTTTGCCAGGCAGCGTGCAAAAAGGGACGGTAGGTTTCCGTCATGCGTTTCAAGGCGGCGTTGCGCGCTTCCTCAAACGGCGTCCAGGCCTTTTCATATTTTTGGCGTGCGCGACTGATCGTGTCGTTGTATTCCGCGCGCAGCTCTTCCAGGCTTTCTTCGTAACTTTTACCGGCTTGAGCAGAAGACGCCCCGCCCACCTTAGTATGGAGCCACTGTGTCTCAATCTCGGCGCGCGCGAGAAATTCAGGGTTGCCGCCCAACAGAATATCGGTGCCGCGCCCCGCCATGTTGGTGGCGATCGTCACCGCGCCAAACCGTCCGGCTTGCGCAATGATGTTGGCCTCGGCTTCATGATTCACCGCGTTCAAGACACTGTGTTTCACCCCTTTACGCTTGAGAAGTTTACTCAGATGTTCGGACTTTTCCACGGACACGGTACCGACCAGCACCGGCTGGCCGCGCTCGTTACATTCAGCGATATCGTCAAGGACCGCGTTGAATTTTTCCCGCTCCGTTTTATACACCACGTCGGCGTAGTCCTTGCGAGCCATTGGTTTGTTGGGCGGAATCACGACCACGTCAAGCGTGTAAATCTTCTTGAACTCCACCGCCTCCGTGTCCGCCGTGCCGGTCATGCCGCTGAGTTTTTTGTACATGCGGAAATAATTCTGGATCGTCACGGTGGCAAGGGTTTGGTTCTCTTCGCGGATGCGCACTTTTTCCTTTGCTTCCACCGCCTGATGAAGTCCATCAGACCAGCGCCGACCGGGCATCAAGCGCCCGGTAAACTCGTCAACAATCAAGACTTCTCCGTCTTTCACCACATAGTCGACGTCCCGCTTAAAAATGGCGTGCGCTTTCAAGGCTTGATTCACATGGTGCAAGGTGCCGATCTCGGAGGGGTCATACAGGTTTTTGACGCCCAGCATGCGCTCGACTTTGGCGACGCCATCCTCAGTCAGCGTCACGGTGCGGAGCTTCTCATCGATGGTAAAATCCGTCTCTTTTTGCAAGCGAGGGATCACCCGGTCAATCACATAATATTTATCAGTGGATTCCTCCGCCGGTCCGGAGATAATGAGCGGCGTCCGCGCTTCGTCAATGAGAATATTGTCTACCTCGTCAACAATGGCGAAGTGCACCTCACGCTGCACGTAGTCCTCGAGGCTAAACTTCATATTGTCGCGCAGATAATCAAACCCAAATTCATTATTGGTCCCATAGGTGATATCCGCGTTATACGCTTCCTTACGGTGAATCGGACGCAAGTTGAGATAGCGGTAATCATTGACGAGATAGGTAGAATCAAAAAGGAAACTCGTATCGTGAATAATGGAGGCAACCGACAACCCCAAGGCGTGATAGATAGGTCCCATCCATTGCACGTCGCGCCGCGCCAGATAATCATTCACGGTCACCAGATGTACGCCCCGCCCCAGCAGGGCGTTGAGGTACAAAGGCAACGTCGCCACCAGCGTTTTGCCCTCGCCAGTTTTCATTTCAGCGATCTTTCCCTGATGCAGGACAAGACCGCCTAAGAGTTGACTATCAAAATGGCGCATGCCAGTCACCCGCCGGGACACCTCCCGCACGGCAGCGAAGGCTTCAGGGAGGATTTTATCGAGCACGTCAGCTTCAGCCTGACGCAATTCTTTTTCGTGCGCATCGGCCTCTTCTTTCAGCCGTTCTCGTTCTTCACTTCCTTCGCCGCCGCGCAGCTCGTCGCTCTGGGCTCGCGTGCGCGCTTCCTCAAAACGGCTGCGTAGTTCGCGGGTGGCGTCGGCGATACGGGCCTTGAATTCATCCGTCTTCGCTCGCAGTTCAGAGAGACTGAGCTGTGAGAGCGTCGATTCGTGACTATTCGCTTGCGCCACAATGGGGCGCAGTTTTTTCAATTCTCGGTCGTTCTTGCTGCCGAACACCTTGTGGAGCAAGGTAGTTAACATCGTCAATTCACCTATGTCCTTGAAAAAGAGAGGATTTTCCCCACTGGAATTTATGAAAATTATTGTAGCACGTCTCGGGGCGATTAGTATCAACTCGACGCCGCGAACCGCTGTGCGGTCACAGCCGTTGACCACACACGGCTTTCCACCCGCACGGCGGACTCCACTTGGTGGCCTAAAAACCGGGCCCCAACTTTGACAAACCGGTCAGGTTCATCTGTCACAAAAAAACTCGCGCCGCCAGCGCCTTTTCGCCGCACCGCCCCTTCACTGAGTAATGTCATTCGTACGACTTTTGCCGTTTCTTCCGCCGAATCGACCAAACACACCTCATTTCCCAAGAAAGCCGCGATGACGTTTTTGAGCAACGGGTAATGCGTGCACCCTAACACGAGCGTGTCGATGCCGCTGTGTTTCAGACTACTTAAATACACCGACACGGTCGCACGGGTCACCTCATTGTCGACCCATCCTTCCTCCACTAACGGGACAAACAAGGGGCAGGCGCGCGTGTAGATTTCCACCGACGCATCAAGCGCGCGTAGCGCGTGCGTATACGCCCCACTGGCAATCGTCGTGCCCGTGCCAATGACACCGATACGGCCGTTTTTACTGCGTTGCACAGCCGCGCGGGCGCCAGGTTCAATCACACCCACGACCGGCACGGCGTAGCGCTGACGCAGGGTCTCAAGCGCGACAGAAGAGGCGGTATTACACGCCACCACGAGCATTTTCAAGCCGCGCTCCATGAGGAAATCTGCATTCTCGCACGAGTAGCGCGTCACCACTTCCGGAGATTTACTCCCGTACGGATAACGGGCCGTGTCACCAAGATAAACCAGGCGCTCCCGCGGGAGTAAATGCGCCACTTGCTGCAGGACCGTGAGCCCCCCCACGCCGGAATCAAAGATACCAATAGCCGCTTCTTTTAGCACGAGCCGAATTGTAATCCGCTTCACTCACGATGAGCAAGGCCGCATCTCCTGGTGTTGCGCCGCTTCATTTTTTTCTCAATAATAGCCTGCTGTGAGGCTCTTTTCCTGTGCCGTATGCCTGAGTGTTGTAGTGGTGGGACTTGCGGGGTGTGTGGTGAAGTCTCCTTCTCCAGAACTGGACCGCACCTCTCCCGAGTCATCTTCGAAGGGAACTCTCCCCCAAAGAACTGATGCGGATGCCGTGCTCGCGTGGATGAGTACGGAACAAGCGTTTGTACTTGTGGATAAGAGTTGCGGCACAGTCAACCTTTACAAGTACGGTCATCTCATCAAAACCTATCCCGCTGTTTTTGGGCGCAAGCCCGGAAAAAAATCTCATGAGGGAGACTTACGCACTCCTAGTGGGCTCTACACCATCATCGATAAAGGACAGCACCCGCGATGGAGTCGTTTTCTCTATCTGAGCTATCCGAACGAGCACGATCAAATCTTGTATTGGAAGAATCTGGCCGAAGGGAAAATTCCCAAACGATCAGCCGGTTATCCCGGCCTCGGCGGCGCTATCGGCATTCACGGAACGGATAACGAAGCCTTCAACCGCGCAAAAATCAATTGGACCCTGGGCTGTATCTCTTTGTTCAATAAAGACGTGCAAGAACTCTACAACCTCATCACTGTCGGCACCTGGGTATACATAAAAGAGTAAGCGTATTCTCAGTTGACCCAAATAATTCCTTGCTATAGTTGACTTATTCGCCAAAATAGATTTTTTACTTTGCCTCATATAAATCTCATTTGTTACTTGACGCTGTTTCACGGGAAACTTTTCACGATGGACACTCACGCTGCTCCGTTTCACTGGCGCGCCAAAAACCTTGACAATATTGTCACTTTCGGATAGGTCCGCTGTACGCTTCATAAAAGAAATGTAGCAATAGGTGCGCGCAATGAAAAAAGTATCGAAGCTCCTTCTCTCCCTTTTCTTTATTCTCCTACTATGGCCCGTGTTGAGTCAGGCTGGTATGAGGGAATTCACGGTGGTGAACATTGAAACTCCTCAAGCTGTCAAAATTTGGGAGCCGTCCACGTTAGTCGTCAAAAAAGGCGACACCGTAAAGCTCAAGTTGATCAATAAACTTGAGCAAGAGCATGGCTACCGCATTGCGGACTTCAAAGTAGAAAAAGTCGTGCAAGGCGGTCAATCCGAAACCGTGGAATTTACCGCAGACAGAGAAGGGGTATTTACGATCGACTGCCAACTGCACCCGGCTCATGTCCAAGGACAGTTGGTCGTTCTTCCCTAATTATGTGTCCCACTCGCTATTTCCGGATCACACTCACCTGGCCTCGTGTCTCCTATCCATCACCCCAACGTGCGAACTGGTCTCGCCAGAATCAAAAAGTATACATTATGCTTCGGGGGGCTTCTACTTTTCTTCTTTCATATTCGTCTTTTTGTTAGCTCCGCCCAAACGATAGACATTCAAACGCAAGGACGCTTACTCTACGAAGAGTATTGCGCCGTCTGCCACGGCAGGCATGGAGACGGCCAAGGAGAAGCCGCCTCGCTACTACAGGTCAAGCCACGCGACTTCACCAAAGGACTCTACAAAATCAAATCTACTCCATCTGGAACCCTCCCCCTCGACGAAGATCTCATAACAAGCATTAAATTTGGTCTTCCTGGAACAGCCATGCCGCCACAGCCTACATTATCAGATGAAGAAATTCTTTCACTTGTCATTTATATTAAAGCATTTTCTCCACGTTTCGCTCAGGCAAAACCCGGAAAACCAATTCCGCTCTCTTCTGCTCCACCGCTTTCACCGGAACGACTCCAAGAAGGAAAGATTGCTTATCAGAAAAACCAGTGCGTCCAGTGCCACGGACCAGAAGGGAAAGGGAATGGAGTCTTAGCCAAAGATTTGACGATTAAGCCGGCAGATCTGACTCGCCGCCCGCTCAAAGTGGGAGGAACAGCTCAAGAGATTGCCCGTACCATTCTCACGGGCATCGATGGAACACCGATGCCTTCCTACCAATTTATTGTTGACGATAAAGACTTGTGGAATCTTGCCTACTACATTAACTCTCTAGGCGGTCCTCCGCAGGAAACAGAGGACGAGAGAACAGGGAAAGACATCGTCAAGAAACTGCTCACGCAAAGAAGATCCCTTCCAAAAGTGTTTGGGCAATAACCTTGGCGACCATCCGCTCTTGGTCTATTGCTCTTCTTTCCCAAGCATCTCGCCTAACATGTCGACGCTGAGCAGCTGGAGCTGTTGATCACGCCGGATGTACATCCCTACGATTCTTAATGGCGTACCAGGTTGAGACTGCGCTATTTTTGAAAGTAATGCCTTCGGTCCGACGAGCGAAAAATCGTACTGCCTTCTCCCCTTTTGCGGCAGCATTTGTGTCGCACTCACCTGCGGATAGGCTGTTGCTTTCATTTTGGTGATGTCAAATCGATATGTTTCATGAAATTGCGCAATACCGAGCTTCACTTCAGCAAGGGGTTCCTTTGTACTCGACGCATTGATCACACCAAGGATCTGCACTTCGAAAGGCGTCAGGGAGTTGTCCGACCAAGGATTCTCTCCAGACCCCACGCCAAAAGTAACTTGGGCCTGTGCTGTGTTATTTACCCAAGCAAATAAAGAGGACGAAAGTAGCACTAATAAGAACATATAGGACCATCTTTTCATGAAATACTTATACATTATTAATTCTCCAGATTTCTCACTTGGTTCTTTAGATATTTACTTCAACGCCGGGTTGGAACGCTGACCACAGCCCGTGGGTCACGCTGCCCCCAACGTCCGCGCTCAGCGGTGCTGAAAAACTCTTGGACCTCACGATTAAACACCGTAGGCTCTTCAAGATTAACGGCGTGGCCAGTTCTTGGCTGGATGAATAATCCAGCGGTCGGAATAGTGCGCTTTAAGAAAACGCTCGGTTCAATGCACGCATCATCTTCATCGCCAACGATAATGAGCGTGGGAACCAACAGTTCCGCGAACTGCTGAGCAAAATCATAAAGAGAAGGTCGTTTCCCTTGATAATTTCTCATGGTCAACGACGAGCCTTGCGCGGAATGTTGACCCAAATGGTCAACGAATTCCCGCCAACCACGGGGGTCTTTGTTTAACAGTTGCACTCGGCTATGGCTGACGCCCATTTCCTGCGCCAACACCGGCGAGCCCGCAGTGAGAAATCGCTGTGCATTGAGTTCACACAGTTTCGTAAATTCTTCACGTTGGTCTCGTTCGGAACCACTGCCACAGCCTGCCGCTACGAGGGCGCTGGCGAGCTGCGGATGCCTGAGCCCGAACATTAGCGTGGCATACGCCCCCTGACTAAGGCCAACCACATGCGCTTTGGGAACGCCCACATGTCGCAGCACAGCCGCAATGTCATCAGCAAAGTGCGTATACTGGTACGCTGCATCATCTTCGGGAACATCCGAAGGCGCATACCCGCGGGCGGCGTAGGTGATACAGCGATAGTTGCGAGAAAAATAGCGCACTTGCGTTTCCCACTCGCGATGATCCGCAGCAAACTCGTGGACAAAAACAACAGGATATCCAGTTCCCGTCACCTCGACGTAGAGTTTCACTCCATTGGAGTCCGCATATGACATACATCCCTCCTGGACTGCGTCACTGGGCGAACGTCTCGACAATTAACCGATGATTCTCCATCACCCGGGCGGCTGGTGCGCCGGCTGTCGGTGTGTAGAGAATCGGCAGGTCGATCACCCCGTCCCATTTCTTCAGTTGCTCGCGACATTCATCTGGCGTACCGGCAACAGCGATTTGTTCCACCATATCGTCAGTCACGGCTTCAGCCATTTTGGGCAGGTTGAACGTTTTAAAATGCTCCCAAATAGCTAGCTTTTGCTGCTCCCAGCCATGCAAGTTCAAAATTCCTTCGTATGATTTCACCGACGCATAGAAGGCAATCTGATTCTTAGCGTCTTGAATCGCACGTTGATGATCGTGACTGATAGAAGTGATTAACAAGGTTGTCAAGTCGATGTCCTTGAGGGCTCTTCCCGTACGTTTGGCGCCAATCTCAAGATTCGGTTTAATAAATTCACTAATAAAGCGCCGACTGTACAAGGGATGGCCAACCAGCCCGTCCGCCGTCTCGCCTACCGTACGTAACATCCCCTTCTGCACAGCCGCCAAATAAATGGGAATGCGCTCGCGCACGGCGCGCGGACGCACGAAGGCTGGAATGTTGATGCGGTAGAATTCTCCCTCGAAACGCACGCCCATTCCTTTATGAGACGCCAAAATTTTGCGGATTAGGGCGAGACATTCCTTCATCTTAGCGGCCGAACGCGACTCGAACGGCTGCCCATACCAGCCCTCGTTCATAGACTTGGTGCCGCTCCCTAGCCCTAGAATCAGTCGCCCATCAGAGATCTCATCAATATCCATAGCCCCGGTCGCGTTCAGCACTGGGTTGCGCATATAGGCGTAAGCGATGCCGGTGGCGATTTTCGTGCGCTTGGTACTGAGCGCCACGGCGGTCAGGGTCACCAATCCGTTGCGATTAAAAAACTCCCCGTTCCACACGGAATCAAACCCGGCGTCATCCGCCAGCTTGGCGATATCCATCATGTCTCTGATCGTTGGCGTAAACAGTGCAATGGCCCGGCGTTGCATATCGACGTTCCCTTTCCCCTAACCTGCGTGAGACGTCTAAAGACGTCGACAAATTTCTTGCCGACCATAAACGGAAATTGCCTCGGTGTCCACGCGAACAGCAAATAACAAAAGAATGATTATCGGACGTAAAAAGACCCATTCAGACACGTTCTTTTCCCCTGTCAATTTGATCGGTCATATGGATAGAAGTTCAGTTCCTTTTTCAAGACTCAATAGTAAGAAGCGACAAGCTTAGTCGCTAGTGCATTCCGCATAGGGATGGGACGTAGAAAGACATGCATGCTATGTCTGTTGCAGATATGGCGACAAAGTATTTCTGGCTCTTCGTTGGTGGATTACTTCTTATAGGAGTTATTGGGTGGTACGGTGCCTCCATTTGGGATTATGCGCAACATTGTCCAAATGAAACTACTGCTATCGCGACTATTTGTCTCGTCCTTGTTGGTGCCGTGACAATCATAGCAATTATATGGCAAGGCTCTCTGGTGAGAACACAGCTTGAATTGCAAACGCTGGCCAATCTCTATGAGGAGTGGAACTCAAAGCAGATGTTAAGAAAGCGAGCCCATTCCTTTTTTATTGATGAAAAGTCTTCCGAAGGTGATCTTGAAAAAGTAGAAGCTGTGTTAGAATTTTTGGAAAAACTTGCATCATATTATCGACACAGAGTCTTAACGAAGTCGCTGATTTGGGACACGTTTGGTTGGTATATTCTACGGTATTATTTTCACAATAGCGGCAATGAATCGTTTCCCGACCAGCCAGCAAACGGAAATATTGAACGCATTCGGGTAAAATGGGGAAACGACAAAACGCTCTATTGCGATTTACAAAAATTATACGGGAAGCTCTTATGGAGAGAGATGTTCCGCCGCAGGAAATGGAAAACAACATTACGAACTCATTTTCGCATGGAGCGCGAGAAATTTATTGAGGCAGAAAAAACATTATATGAAGACGCCATCACGGATAATCACGGGACACCTGAAAGTGCCACCCCTCTTCATTGAATTAAAACCTTCATACATAAATGGGGTTGGCGTGTTTGCGGTGGCTGATATTGAAAAGGATCAAAAAATTGCAGACGGCATTTATCAAGAAGATTACGGGCACTTGATCAGTTGGAATGAATTTAGGAGTTTTAGTCAAGAAATTCAAGAAAAGATCATGGCATTCTGTATTGGCACCCCGGAAGGATTTATTCCGCCGGAAGAGATGGATTTTAACAAGCTTTCTATAGAGTGGTATTTCAACCATTCATGTGAAGAGAGTGTCGGGTTCAACGAACACGGCGATTTCACGGCGCGTCGTAATATTAAGAAAGGCGAAGAATTAACCTATGATTACGGACTTGCGGAATCCAACCCACAATTTCGTATGGCATGCCTTTGCGGTGCTCCCCAATGTCGGAAAGTAGTGACCGGTATTGATTGGCAGGACGAAGAATTCCGAAAAAAAAATCTCTTGTATATGCTCCCTACTTTACGGGTACCGCGCACGCTTGCTTCTGCGACCGCGTGACCGTTCTGGCCGTCGCGGGGGACGATCGGACGATCATCTCCCGCCCATGCCTGACCGAAGTGGGTGCCTATTTTCTTAATAACACGATTCCCGGCAAAGATTCTTGAAGAGCACCGCCACCTGGGGCTATGAGGAAGTTGCGATATCACTAAAGCTTAGGAGTCAACGATGCTCATTCAAGAGAGAGTAAACGGTCCCGACATGTTGCTCAAGCTCTACGTCACGATGACCTGCTCCACCAGGGGCAGCGAGGCTTAGGACCCGAATTTCTCTCGCGCGATCCGCGCGGAGGCCAGCCGCAGTTGAGCGCCGCAGAAGTGGTGACGATGTTGGTATGGGGCGCGTGGCGTGGGCTGAGTGACAAGGCCAAATTGTACTATCATCTCTGCGAGCACCATCGGGTGGAGTTTCCCGGGTTGGGCTCCTACAGTAAATTTGTGGAGGCGACGGCGCGGCGGACCGATTATCAACCTTGAGATTATGTCAACTTCCTCTCACCCCCTGTTTCACTATAGTCACCCATGAGGCTGTACATCTTGCGTATGCTTTTGACTGGACTACCATACAAGTGATTTGTGGATA
>CAYTVL010000003.1:0-256774 GCA_964441775.1 uncultured Enterobacteriaceae bacterium | reverse complement strand
TTTGGTCTGTCAAGTATATTATTACCTTTGACAAAGGGGAAAGCGCGGAGCGCGGAGGGATTTTTCGGTTTCCGTCCAAGAAATCCTCCCTCGCCCTCCTTTCGTAAAGGAGGGGATAAGACTCCTCCAACCTCTAAGGAGATTGTGCCGGTGAGCAGTGTCTGGTTACCGCCCCGTAAACTTCGCCGCGCGTTTCTCCAGAAACGCCGCGATGCCTTCGGGACCGTCATGCGTATGTGCGCGGGCGGCGATGGCTTGCGATTCCAACTCCATCTGCGTCTCTAACGTGTCATTCCAAGCGTTGTGTAACAGTCGTTTTGTCGCTCCCAACGCCCCAGTAGCCGCCGAGGCAAGTTGTGCGGCGAGCGCATCGGCTTCGGCTTGCAAATTGGCGTCGGGCACGACTTTGGTGACAATGCCCCATTGCTCCGCTTCTTGCGCCGAAAGCAGCCGATTCGTCATGGTCAACTCCAGCGCACGCTTGAGGCCGACGATGCGGGGCAGAAAGTAGGTCGAAGAACCGTCAGGCGTGAGACCGGCACGAGTGTAGGCCATAGTGAATTTGGCCGATTCAGCGGCCAGCACCAAATCGCATGAACACGCGAGACTCATGCCTGCGCCAGCGGCCACGCCGTTGACCGCAGCGATTACCGGGGCATCCATCCGAGTGAAGCGGGACACGGCGGCGTGGAGATAGGTTGTCACTTCTTTAAAATGCTGCGGTAGTTTTTCGCCTTGCGCGGCAAAGCTCTTGAGGTCGCCGCCGGCGCAGAACATGCGACCGTTGCCGGTGACGATAACCGCACGAATCGACGGGTCCTCACTACAGTGGATCGCGGCCTGCATGAGATCCAGACCCATGTCGATATTCAGTGCGTTCGCGGCGTCCGGGCGGTTGAGGGTAATGCGGGCAATGCTATCTTTTACGTCAAATTGAATGGTTGAGTAGGGCATGAAGATCTCCTTTTTATAAACTCGCCAAAAACTTCATAATCACCTCACCGATCTCCATTGGCGAGTCTTCTTGAATGAAGTGCAATCCTTTGACCGTCACTTCTTGTTGGTTCGACCAGGTGCGACAGAACTCGCGTTGCCTGCCGATCAGAATCGTACCTGGGTCAGCGTTGATGAAAAGTTTCGGGATGTTGCTCGTGACAAGCCATTTCGCGTAGTCATCAACAATAGCAACAACGTCGGCGGGCTCGCCATCAAGCGGAATTTGCCGTGGCCAGGTTAAAGTGGGGCGGCGGGATTCGCCGGGCTCAAGGAACGGACGGCGATAGACCGCCATTTCTGCTTCGCTCAGTTTACGAATGACGCTGGCGGGCAACACGCGCTCGACAAACACGTTTTTTTGCAGCACCACCTCTTCTCCCGCTGGTGAGCGAAACACTTTAAAAATGTTCGTAGCGGTTTCTGGCCAGTCCTCCCAGCGTAACGATTGCACGAGGGCTTCCATATAGACCAGCGCTTTAATGCGGTCCGGATGACGTTGCGCCCAGTAGAAGCCCAACGCCGAGCCCCAGTCATGCACCACCAGCGTCACATTCTTGTTGAGCCCCAACGCGTCAAACCAAGCGTCGAGATAGCGCGAGTGATCGACGAAGCGGTATGAGCCGCTGGGGTTCTTACGCGAGTCGCCCATGCCAATTAAATCCGGAGCTAGGCAACGTCCTCGATTCTCCACGTGAGGAATCACGTTGCGCCAGAGATAGGACGAGGTGGGGTTGCCGTGGAGAAAGACAATGGGGTCACCCGCGCTAGTATCGACATACGCCATGTCGGAGTCGAGCACGGCGACACGCTTGCGCGCATACGGATCAGTAGCGGATATGCTTTGGCTCATTGTTCACCTTCTTTACTTCTTCCCTTTTCCGCCCCACGTCTCCCGTTCTCACGTCTTATGCTTTTGCCAGCGTGGCCATCAACTGCATCGCCTCGCGCTGACCGGTCTGAATGAGCATCGTCGTGGCTCCGCACTCGGCCCAGGCTTTGTAGCGCTGACGGATGCGCGCTTCCGGACCACAGAGCGACAACTCGTCGCAGAGTTCATCCGGCACTAACGCGGTCGCCTCGGCTTTGCGTCCCGCCAGATAGAGTTCTTGAATCTTGACCGCCACATCGCCGTAGCCGTACTTCGACACCATTTCGTTGTGGAAATTCTTGTTCTTCGCGCCCATGCCGCCGACGTAGAGCGCCAGTGTCGGCTTGATCTGCGTCAGGCAGGCTTTGACATCGTCACCCATGATGACCGTGCAGCCTGCCGCGATGTCGAAATCTTTCCACGATTTGCCATTGCCCGCTTTTTTGAAGCCTTCTTCGATATCCGCGCGAAACATATCCATCCGTTGCGGAGAGAACCAAATCGGCAGCCAGCCATCCGCAACTTCGGCGGTCAGGCGGACACTATTGGGCTGCATTGTAGCTAAATAAATCGGCAAGCGATTAGTATGCAAGATCGACTTCAGCGGCTTGCCCAAACCTGTAGCCCCGGGGCCTTGATAAGGTAAGTGGTATGCTTTGCCATCGAGAGCTACGGGTTTTTCCCGCGCCCAAATTTGTCGAAGGATGTCGACATACTCGCGGAGACGAGCGAGCGGCTTGTCGTAGGGCATGCCATGCCAGCCTTCAATCACTTGCGGTCCAGACAAGCCAAGCCCCACCAGCACGCGTCCACCGCCGGCAAGCGCATCGAGCGTGGCCATTGTCATGCCGCTCATCGCTGGGGTGCGCGCCGCGACCTGCATAATGCCCGTGCCCAGTTTGATGCGGCTTGTCTTTGCCGCAATATAGGCCAGCGGCGTGACAGCGTCGGAGCCATACGCTCCCGCAGTCCAGACGGAGTCGTAGCCGAGCTGTTCGGCTTCTTGAATACGCTCAATGGGAATCGAGACGTTCCCTCCAGAATAGCCAATGCTAAGACCGAGTTTCACGCGAGCCTCCTTGATGAGATAAGGATCAACTGCTCGGGGCAGTGGTATGCTGGGCGCTGGAGTGCGTCAATCGGGGGCGTTGAGAGTGTAGCGCCGCTCATGTCGGGATGAGCCATTGGGCAACTCTACGCCAGTAGTGAGACATCTGATTACAACGAGGTGGTGATGGTTTGCTCAAGGAGCGTGAGAAAGCTTTCCCAGGTGTAGGCTTCTGTCGGCTCAACAGCCCCATTTGCTTTGTGCGTGTGGTAGGGAAAATCCGCTAGCTCTGGATGGTGAGGCGCTGTGTCCCAGCGTTGAACAAGTGTTCCGTCTTTATGCTGCCAGTGGAGGCTGTAGTCTTTGAGAGAAACGCTCCCGCTTTGTTCGATCAGATAGACAAAAATTTCCACCGTATCTTGAGACCGCAGGTCCAACCGCAACCTTACGTATCCTCGAGTAGCGGTCAGTTCTTCTCCACGAACGCGCACATGTCGTACGGCGAAGTGGGAGAAGAACATGGTCTTGAGATTATTGAAGCGCGCTCGAATCTGAGGATTCATGACTTGTCAGCTCTGCTTCAGTGAGCTGCTGTGACACTTCTTGATGCATATCGGCGAGCGCTGACCACTCAAAAAAGTCCATTTCATCGTCGAGAGCACCCTCGTGAAATTTTCGCTTGAACTCTTCGGTTTTCAGCCCGTAGCGTTCCTCAAAATTTGTCAATTTTTGAGAAAGTCGGGAGCGACGCTCTTTGAGTTTTTCTAGTTCATAACTCACAAGCTTTGACAGCGTGACTTCTACGACTTCGTCGCGTTCTTCGTCGCGTTGGACCAACTGTTGGAGGAGTTGCAGTTGTTTCAAGATGTATGTTGTAGAGGACATGGAGAATTTCCTTTTGTTGGCATACTCGGGGCAGTGGTACTCTGGCCGTGTGGATGCGTCAATCGGGGTTTTACTATCGCCTGATGCTTTGCTCCCACAATCAAGATTGTGTATACCATGACCTGAGGGGGTCACCATGTCCTCGCGGAAACTGAAAGTCTTTCTGTGCCACTCATCCGGGGATAAGCCCGCTGTGCGTGACTTGTACCAAAAGCTCTGCACCGATGGCTTTGAGCCGTGGCTGGATGAGGAAGACCTGCTGCCAGGACAAAAGTGGGAGCAGGAAATTTCCAAGGCTGTACGTGCCGCTGACGCCATTCTTGTGTGTCTTTCGCATGACTCCATAAACAAAGCGGGTTACGTACAGAAGGAAATCAAAGTCGCCCTGGATGTGGCGGATGAGAAGCCTGAAGGCACGATCTTTCTCATCCCGGTGAAACTAGAAGCGTGTAACCTTCCGAGCCGCCTCGAAAAGTGGCAGGCCGTCAATCTTTATGAAGAAAGAGGCTATGAAAAGTTGTTGCGTGCGTTGCAAGCGTGCGCCGAGAGTCTCGGTATCATTGTCTCTCTTGCTCAAGGTTCGACTTCACAAAAGAAAGATGAATCGCAAAATGTCTGGTGCAACAGCATCGGCATGGAGTTCGTCCTGATTCCGGCTGGTGAGTTTCTCATGGGAGCAGGGAATGGTTTTGATTTTGAGAAGCCTGTACATCAAGTACGGCTCACAAAATCGTTTTACATGGGTAAGTGTCCAGTCACCCAGGGACAGTGGAAAGCGATAATGGAGAACAATCCGAGCCGTTTCCAAGGTGATCTAGACCGACCAGTAGAAACTGTTTCGTGGACCGATGCGCAGGAATTTCTACGACGGCTTGGGAAACAGGACGGCAAGCTGTATCGACTACCAACGGAGGTGGAGTGGGAATATGCAGCTCGGGCTGGTTCCACGGGCATGTACTGTTTTGGGAATGACCCTAACCTATTGAGTCAGTATGCATGGTATAAGGAAAATTCCGGCGGCACAACGCACCCTGTGGGGCAGCTCAAGCCCAACGCTTGGGGCCTGTACGATATGCACGGTAACGTGTGGGAGTGGGCGCAAGATTGGTACGATGAATCTTACTATCACAAGAGCCCGACTGATGACCCGCAAGGTCCTGAAACTGGGGAGTCCAGGGTGCTGCGCGGTGGTTCGTGGGACAATGGAGCCAGGTACCTCCGTGTCTCTTGCCGCCGCTGGGACGACCCGGGTGACCGCGACGATGACCTTGGTTTTCGTTGTGCCTGGTAGAAAACTATGCTGGATTCTGAGTTCTGAATTTCTGGATTCTGGGGTCCAGGGGCAAAGCCCCTGGTCGCGTGAGAAGGTGATTCCCACGAGGGTGTGAACCCAGAGCGAAAGGATCTAGTTATCAATATGACTACTTCGCTCGCTGCGCCCCTTCCAAGCGGTCGCTGAGAATCTTGGCGAGGTTGAAAAAAATCTCGGTGGCGATACGCGGATAGCGACGTCTGAGACGTGTTAAGAAGCGCTCGTTCACCGCCAACACTTCCACTTCTTCCGCCGCGACCACATCAGCCGTTCGTTCATGATGACGTAAGAGCCCCATTTCGCCAAACACTTGGCCGCGTCCCAATGTGTTTACTTTGTGACGCCCGGTGGAAGAGGGAATAAACACATCCACTGCGCCAGAGATGACCACGTACATTTCGTTTCCCAATTCTCCATACTGAATAACTGGTTGTCCTTGAGGAAACGTTTTGAGTTCCCCCATGAGCGTAACAATCTTGGCCTGGAGTGGGCGCAGCCCGGCAAAGAGAGGGATCGTTTTATGCGGATCACGCCCCAGCTTGAGATAGAGCAGATCCCATAACGTGATGACGGGCGAGACCGCGAGGAGCGCTGGAAGAAAAATGATCTCCGCTGCTAACCCGACGACAATAGTGATCGCAGACAAGAGGCCGAACTCTTGAATAGGGACGAAGATCGACAGGCAAAACGAGAGGAAACTCAGACACAGCAGCAACGAATAATACAACGCCGGCTTTCCCACCGCTGAGAGCGTCTCGATCAAAGCATGTTCTTGATTGGTCGCCGAGCGTTTCTCTTGACTCAAACGGTCCATGATGTGGATCGTGTCGTCCACGGCCAGTCCCAATGCGATAGAGGCGATGATGCTGGTGCTGATGCTCAGCACGATCCCGCTCACGCCCATTAACCCAAAGAACACCACAATGGGAAAGACGTTCGGGATCATGGCGACGATGCCCATGCGAATCGAAAGGAACATCAGCGACATGATGGCGAAGATAATCGCCACCGTGAGGCCGAGACTCTGGATCTCGCCGCTCAGGAGCCCGCTCACCGTCCGGGTATTCAAAATCAAGTTGCCAGTCGGGTGGACTTTGATTTCTGGGGGAAAATGTTCCTGCGCAAAGGCGCGAATTTGCTCGACGGTCGCGGCAATCTCGCTGGGGCGCGCCAGGGAAGTGCGCACGATCATGTTCGAGCGAGAGAAACTCCCATCGACCACGCTAGTGAACACTTCACTTTTAAAGAAAATAAACTGGATAACATTTTCAAGTTGCTCGGGATTTTCCCAAAACGTTTTCTGCTCTGTCGGCGCTGCTTCACCTTCTTCCGGGGGAATTGCTTGGATGCCTTTTTCGACCATCTCGCAGAAGTCAACAAAAGAAATGGTTTTGTCTATGCCTGGGAGATCGTTGAGAAACAGCTGCAAATCTTTGATGCGGCGTAACGTGTCCCATTGTCGCATCGAATCCGGTGCGCCATCGAACACGACATTGAACGCGAGGCTGCCTGATAACGCCTGGCCAATGGCGGCGGTGGCGATGCTGGTGGGATGCGTGGGACGGAAGACCGAGAGAAAGTTGGAGCCCACCTCGATCGAAGGCACGGGAAGAGTCGCGAAAATGGCGATCAGCGCGCCCCCAACCAAAATGCCCCGGCGATGGCGAATATCGGCCATCACCAAGCGTCGCAGCGCCGCGCTCACCCCCGGCGCGAAACTCTCCTGTCGTTCCGGTGGCAGACGCAGCAGCACTAACATGGCCGGGACCAAGAGCAGCGCCAGGAGAAACGTAATCGCGACGCCGAGCGAGGAGTACACCCCCATTTCTTGAATGCTTGTGATGGGGCTCGTCACTTGCGAAAAAAAGCCCACCACGGTGCACAGCGAGGCCACGAACGCCGGACGACCGACGCCGTGCATGGCCGCCTCAACAACCTCGCGCGCCGAACGTCCGGGTTGGACGAGTTCGTAATACTCGGCGACAACGTGCAACGAATAGGCTGTCCCGACGACGAGGATGAGCAAGGGCAGCGTCACCGTACCCAGACTCAGCCGACTTCCGCACAGCACCATGATGCCGAGAATCCATACGAGACTGATCACCACCGTTATGGTGGGTAGTACAATGCCGCGCACAGAATGGAAGCAAAAGTAAAGAATCCCCATCAGCAGGACCAACGCCACTGGAATCAACCGGGTCAAATCCTGCTGCATGGCCCGGGCGGAGGTGGCTTTAAAGTGCGGCAAGCCGCTGTAGTAAAGACGCTCGGGACCTTGTTCGCTGTTGACCAGCGCTTGCACCTGATCGTCCACGCCGCGTCGAATGAACTCATCGTCAGAAATGCTGTCGAGGAAAAAAATGTTGATCGCGGCGGCTCGCCCGTCCGGCGACACCAGCCACTTCAAATACACAGGCCGCTCGGAGATTTTCTGCTTGAGCGCGGTCCACTCTTCGGGTGTGGTGGGCATCGTTTGGACAAGTTTCTCTTGCCCTGTGCCCGCGACTGCCGCGATCGGGTCGATCGCGTTCGTCACACTCATCGCGGTTTTGACTTCCGGGATTTTCCGGATAGCGGCGGTCAGGCGATCAATTTTCTGGAAGGTCTCGGGAGTGTAAATGGAGTCCGTGACGATCGCCACCACGCCTACATCATCGCGGCCAAAAAGGCGTCGGACCTCTTGGTAATACTGCCGCTCCGGGTCTTCTTTGGGCAGCATGGCCTCGACTGAGCTGTCGATGCGAATGCGCACCGCATAGAATCCCAAGACGCCCGTCAACAAGAGAACTCCGATGAGAATGCCCCACGGTCGCCCCAGGACGAAGCGCGCCAGCCGATCCATACTGTTCCTCCCCGTTACTGAAGAATTCGATTATGGGAGGAAACCCGAGCAATTGTCAAACGCGCCTAGCGCTGACCCCAGCCCAGCTTGCTGTGGAGCACGTCAAAGAACGTGCGATGGGGGGACTTGATCAGAGAAACCGTGATGCCCGATCGTCTGATGCTGACCGTGTCGCCGCCTTTCATCGGCAGCCCTTCTTGGCCGTCGAGGGTGAGCATGACCTCTTCATCAGCAGTGCGCAGCACGACCTGAATATGCGCATGATCGGGAATCACGATGGGACGATTGCTCAGCGTGTGCGGGCAGATGGGCGCCAGCACGACCACATCCACTGCCGGGTCGATGATCGGTCCGCCTGCGGCGAGGGAGTAAGCGGTCGAGCCGGTCGGTGTGGCGACGATCAGACCATCAGCTTTATACGTGCAGAGGTATTGATCATTGACCCAAGTTTCCATGTCGATGATCCGCGCGAGCGCGCCCTTATTAATCACCGCGTCATTGAGCACCTGAAAAGCGCCGACTCCTTCGCCGTTGCGAACCAGCACCGCTTCGAGCAGACTGCGTTGCTCGATCGTGTATTCACCCGCAAAGATCCGTTCGATGGTCTGGATCAATTCTTCGATGGTTGTTTCCGTCAAGAACCCTAAGCTGCCAAGATTGACGCCAAGGATGGGCACCTCGCGTTTACTGGCGCGACGGGCCACGCTAAGCAAGGTGCCGTCGCCGCCCAGCACGACGACCAAATCCGCCTGCTGCATGATTTCGACTTTGCGCCATCCACGAGCGAAACCCAGCTCCTCGCTCGTCCGATCCTCGGCCATGATGGTCTTTCCTCGCCCGTGCAACCACGCCGTGAGTTCGCGCCCGAGCCTGAGCGCTTCGGCTGTGTTGACCTTAATGACGAGTCCGATAGTATTCATACCTGCTCCGTTGAGAACTACACCCTCCCTTTTGCGTAGTCCTCGCGTATAATGTGGTTCCGATGCCAACTTCCACTGATGATTTGTTTACCCATAGTGCCGCAAAGGCGGCAGCCAAGAAAGCCCCTCTCGCCGAGCGCATGCGCCCACGCACCCTCGCGGAATACGTCGGACAACAGCGGCTGCTGGGACCGGGACGTTTGCTCAAACAGATCACCGAACGCAAAGTCCTGCCGTCGCTGATCCTATGGGGACCAGCGGGATGCGGCAAAACGACCCTGGCCCACCTGCTTGCGCAAACAGTGCAGGCGCCATTTGCGGCGTTTTCCGCCGTGCTCTCTGGCGTCAAAGAGCTGCGGGTGATTCTCGATGAAGCCCAGGAGCAGCGTCGTCTGCATGGTAAACCGACCGTGCTGTTTGTCGATGAAATTCACCGCTTCAACAAAGCCCAGCAAGATGCGTTTCTTCCGCATGTGGAAAAAGGGCTGATTATCCTGCTCGGCGCCACCACCGAAAATCCTTCATTCGAGATTATTGCTCCGCTGCTGTCGCGGGCGCGGGTTGTCGTGCTGGAAGCGCTCAGCCAGGAAGATTTACTCGTTCTGCTTCATCGCGCTTTACAAGATGAAGAACGTGGCTTGGGATCGCAACGGCTCACTGCTGACGACGAGGCGCTGCAATTCATCGCGCAGCATGCTCAAGGCGACGCCCGCGCAGCTTTGAATATCTTGGAAGTAGCGGCGACGCTGGCGACGGAAAAAGAGATGGGACACGTCAATCTGACGTTGGTGGAAGAAGCCGCGCAGCATAAAGCCTTGCTCTATGACAAAGGCGGTGAGGAGCACTACAACGTCATTTCCGCATTTATTAAAAGCCTGCGTGGGAGTGATCCCGATGCGGCGGTATACTGGCTCATGCGCATGATGGAAGCGGGGGAAGATCCGCTGTTTATCGTCCGTCGCATGGTAATTTTTGCTGCCGAAGATATTGGCAACGCCGATCCGCAGGCGTTATCCCTCGCCGTGGCCGCCAAAGAAGCGGTGCATTTTGTGGGCCTGCCCGAGGCGCGTATCCCGATGGCGCAAGCCGCAACCTATTTGGCGACTGCGCCCAAGTCGAATGCTTCGTACCGTGCTCTGCTCGCCGCGTTAGACGATGTCAAAAAGCATGGACCACTGCCGGTTCCATTGCACTTGCGTAACGCGCCCACCAAACTGATGAAAGGGTTGGGGTACGGCAAAGGGTACCAGTACGCCCACAACTATGAAGACGCGACCGTGAGTCAGCATCACCTCCCCGATGCATTGCGGGGCCGACGTTATTACCAGCCAAGCGAACACGGCTACGAACGTGAGATTAAAGACCGCATGGCGCAACGAACGGAGCGTCGGGAGCAGACCGAACAATCTGTTCCCTCTGCAAATAAAAAGAGCAGGGAGCCGTGAAGGGGTTTATTCAATCATGCGGATTTTGCTGGGAACGGCGAACTGATTCCGGACTATGACCTCAAGCGTAATAACCGAAGGGGTTTCGCCGCAGCACCAGGCGCACCCCAAAGAGCACGCTAAACGACACTACAATTAAAAGGGCGGACAGCACAAGCGCTGCGGTCAAATCAGATTCCATTGCCGTGTAAATCGCCAACGGCATCGTCTGAGTGCGACCACGAAAATTGCCTGCAAACATAATCGTGGCGCCAAATTCTCCAAGCGCCCGCGCCCACGCCATGACAGCGCCTCCTAGTAAGGCGGGAAAGGCAAGAGGAACAGTGACTCGCAAAAACGTGCTGAGTGGAGAGTGGCCCAATGTGTAAGCGACCCGTTCCAACTCTTGGTCTACGCTTCGAAACCCGGCCCGCGCAGCCCGGACATAGAAAGGAAGACTCACAAAACTTTGTGCGAGCACCACGGCGACAGTTGTGAAACTAATCTGAATTCCCACCACTTCGAGCCAAGCGCCAAGCACGCCGCGCCGCCCAAACGCCATCAACAGGGCAACCCCGGCAACCGTCGGCGGCAAAACCATCGGCACATCAATGAGCGTGTCTACGACTGCGGCTCCGCGAAACTGGGCCCGCGCAAGCAGGTAGGCAATCGGTGTGCCTAACAATATTGACAAGAAGAGACTACACAAAGACGTGAACGTGCTCAGTCGCAGCGCTTCCGTGACGAGCGGCTGTCGGAGTGTGCTCCACATATCGCTTTGCGGCAACACTTTCAGAAAAATCGAAGACAAGGGCAAAAGAAGAAAGAGAAGGATCACCGCAAGAAGAAAAAAGAGACTCCGTCGAGAACTCATAGTGCTTTGCTTCATTCCGTGTAAGGCAGAGGTGCTAGTTGGCTATGTTTTGCAGAGAGTCGCTTATATAATTTACTCTATCTTGTTACGGAGGATCGTTATGCGACTAAGCGCCCGCAATCAATTCCAAGGGACCGTCAAAACAATCAAGCTTGGCAACGTCATGGCCGAAGTCGTCGTAGACATCGGCGGCGGCCATGAGGTCGTGTCCGCCATCACGCGAGGTTCGGCAGAGCATCTCGGGCTCACACAGGGGTCGGTCGTCACAGTCGTGGTAAAAGCCACAGAAGTTATCCTGGCGAAGGATTAATACCGTCTCTTATATAGACAACTCAGAAGGAAAGTTTTTCCTCAGGTTGCAGTGAGCATCCACCAAGATCGGCTCGCTTACTCTTTAAGCGGGAGAAAATTGTGGGCTTTGAGGATTGCTTGCCCTTCGGCTGAGAGCACGAAAGCGAGGAACGCCTCGGCGGCGGCGCGATTCTTGACCTCCTTCGTGAGTGCGATCGGGTACGTCGCGATTTGATTGTACGCGTCCGGGATCGCCACGGTTTGCACTTCATTGCTCACTTTTGGTGAAACATCCGAGACGTACACTATTCCTGCATCTGCTTCACCGAGTTGCACTTTGGTCACAACCTGTTTCACATTTTCTTCTTCGGAGACGATATTCTTGAGCGCGCGCTGCTCAAAATCCGCGCCGCACGCCGCGTCGGCTTTCTTGATGGCCTGGCGACTGTAGTTGCCTACCGGTACTTTTGCATTTGCGAGGTCCAGTTTGACGCCTGGTTGTGCGAGATCACAAAATGTGGCGATTTTGATTTTGTTATTTTTAGGAGTGACTACTATAAGTCGGTTCTTTACAAAAATAGGCGAGTCGCCTTGCGCGACCCCGCTCTGTTTTGCTTGGTCCATTTGCGCGGCGTCCGCGGAAGCGAACACGTCCGCATGCGCGCCTTGCTCTAGCTGAGTGCGCAGGGCTTGGGAGCCGCCGAAATTATAGGTGACCTTCAATCCTGGGTGAGACGATTCAAGACGTTTGCCGATCTCAGTGAATGGCTCTGTGAGCGAAGCGGCGGCAAATACCGTCAAGTCTCCGGTCACGTGGGCCGGGGCTTGAGCCTCGGCGACGCCGGAAACTGGAGCGGATTGAAAGAGACCAGGTTGAAGCCAAGAGAAGAAGAAGACGCCGACAAATAGGATCATCCTCAGTGTCCAAGTAGGAAATGTTCGGCGTCCAGCATTGAATGAGATCATGATAATTACGAGCCTCCTTCGTTTGGCAAAGTTTTCTTCCGTTTCTTAGGTGGTTCTTCTACTCGTTCTCGACGACTTGATACGAGGGCTTTCCGACGGTGAGAGATGACCCGAGCCGAGATCCGATTGAGCCACTCCAGCATGCTTTCCGCTGCGGTGACTTTCGACTCTAGGACGAGCGACTCAAAGCTGGTGGAGTCGATAGCGCGAGTATGAGTTTTCTGTCGCTCTAAGTAGTCTCGACAGGCGTTGACCTGGGCTTTGACGAGCGCTCGCGCCTCTGCAGCGCCGAGTTGTTGTGCGAAATATAACTTGAGTAAAAAATCAAGTCGCACTTCCCGCATACGCGCCACCGGCCTTCGCAGCCACTCAAAGAAGAACGCTTCGGCGTCATCCGCCAACGAGAAGACTTTGCGCGGAGGCCGAGCGCCAACAGTGACTTGTTCGCCGCGAATAAGTCCATGTTCCTGCAGGTCTTTGAGAAACGTATAGATCGTACTCATATCTGCAGGTATGACCTGCCCCAGGTCTTCTTCTGGTTTAAAGTGCTGAGCAATTTCGTATCCGTGCATCGGTCGTTCGCGCAGCAAACCTAAAATGGCGTACGCCGTTGGCGTCAAGTTGACATCTAATCGAGTCATATATATAACACCAAAAAATATTTTGTCACCGAGTATAATCTCGACCTCATGACTGCTTGGAGGTGAACGATACAACTCAGCGCACGTAATCAATTCTCAGGTCGCGTCAAAGAGGTCAAGCTCGGCTCCATCATGGTGGAGATCGGGGGCGACATTAGTGGAGGACATGAGGTCGTCGCCGCTATCTCCCAGGGCTCGGCGAGCGCCTAGGCCTTACCCTAGGCGGCGTTGTGAAGGTGGTGATTCAAGCGACCGCGCTCTTCATTGCGAAAGACTAAAAGATTTACGGACACGACAAAAGGAGGAAGCATGCGTTTCGTACGGTTCGTCATATTCTCAACAGCAGTGCTCTTCAGCAATCTGCCCCTGGTTTTCGCCCATGACCCTTGTCGCCTTAATCCACCGATTAGTAATGGAGGCTATGCGCCGACATTTGTGCTCACCGGAGAGGTAGAAACCTCGAAGACTTTTGATCTCAAAGAACTTGAGCAGTACGCCCCGACCAAACTCGAAGTGGTTTTCGGAACGGGCAAGGGATTGGAAAGCGGCGATTTTACCGGTGTGTTGCTCTGGGATCTTTTGAAAGATGTGGGCATCGTCGTCGACCCTACCCGGAAAAACGATCTGCTGCGCAAACATCTTGTAGTAACAGCGAGTGATGGTTATCAGACGGTGCTCTCTTTGGGTGAGATCGTCCCCGATTTTGGCGGGCAACCCGTGCTTGTCGCCTATGAACGCGACGGACAGCTGTTAGGCAACGATCAAGGGATGGCGCGACTGGTGGTCCCCGGGGACAAAAAAGGTGGACGATATGTCAGCTGGATTACCCAGATCGCAGTCTGCGGCATCACGTCAAGTAAAAGAAAGTAGGGAACGTAGCTGCACTACGTATTTACACAACAAAAAGTGGAGTTGATGATAATGCTGTGACTACTCGTGTCCAGACCAGTGCTGGCGCAAGAAGCAACTCTTCTCGATATCTTCAAACCATTCATAGAATCGACACCTCGCAGTTTGCTGCGAGGTTCCTCCCTCGTTCTTACGCTGGGTGCTCGCTTTCCTTACAAATTCAGGGTGAACAGATGGTCTTATAGAAGGAGAAAACTCCGTTCGTACCAAGCCTTTCGACAAACTTGTCTTGAGATTGTCGAAACATGGTCGGTTAAGGGTAATGCATTAGCAGACTCCGTGTGATACATCGGGCGGCGACATAGCGTGAAGGCTTCCTCCCCTGCGCTTGCTTCCAGCCCTTTCACGGTATAATGGCTCAGGAAGTAACCGGAGAACAGCAAGTCGTATGCAGCCGTGCTCCAATTTCTGGTTAGAGAAAGATGGAAAAGTCGTGCTCAGTGAATGGCGCGTCGCCCTTTTGGAAGCGGTGGAAGAAACTGGCTCTATCAGCGCCGCAGCGCTCAAACAGGGCGTGCATTTTCGTGTGGCTTGGCGGAAGCTCAAGGAAATGGAAGATGGCCTTGGCGTCAAATTGACACAGCGAGCCGTCGGCGGAAAACATGGCGGTGGCGCTTCTTTGACTCCGGAAGGCCAGGCGTATGTCCGCCATTTCCAGAAGTTCATGACAGGACTGAGAGAAATAATAGATAAGCGGTTTAGTGAAGCGTTCCAGCAAGAGTAGATTTTTTTTGCGATCCGTTATGCTGAATGAACATAACGAAAATGAGCTGTCTCGTAACTCTCAAAAAGAAGAGAAGCGAGCTTCACTCTTTCCATCGACGGACGACAAGCACCCTCGTGGTCGACAGGTCGTTCCAGCTCGTATTCTTGCGCTGCGAAATGACGCGCGATCCGATCAACTGGATTGGCTTGCTGCTGAAGAGCCTTTGGAAATCCGAGTGTGCGGTCCGAAACAGGAACCCGTGAGTGTCGCGGTGACAATGCGTACGCCTGGTCATGATCATGAACTCGCCGTCGGGTTTCTCTATGCCGAAGGACTTCTTCGTTCTTGCAAAGAAATCTCGGCTATCGATTCTGGTCCCGCGTTTTTGCAAGATCAACCTTGTAACCTTGTTACCGTTCGCCTCTCTCATGCTTTTGATCCTGCCCCATTAAAACGGAACTTTTACGCCACTTCGAGCTGCGGGATTTGCGGCAAAGCCTCGCTTGAACAGATTGCCGTTCACTGTGCTCCTGTCTTTTCAGATTGCGTGTTGTCCAGTTCAATTCTCGCTGAGCTTCCGATTGCACTGCGCCAAGCACAACACGTCTTCGACCAAACTGGTGGGCTCCATGCTTCTGGCCTGTTCGATATGAGTGGACGACTCGTCTCACTCAGGGAAGATGTCGGTCGTCATAATGCCGTCGACAAATTGGTTGGACAGATGGTGTTAACAGGAGAGACACCTTTTGTCGAACGGGTGTTGCTCGTATCCGGGCGCATGAGCTTTGAAATCATGCAAAAAGCCGCGATGGCGCGCGTTCCCATCGTTTGCGCGGTCTCCGCTCCATCAAGCTTGGCGGTCGAGGCCGCGCAACGTTTCCGTATAACCTTGGTGGGTTTCCTCCGAGATCAGTCGTTCAATGTGTACTCTCATCCAGAGCGGATTGCTCTTGAGAGTTGAGTTAGGAAAGGATCGATTATGAAACGCTCTTACGTTCGCCTGGCTGAACCGCTCGTGCGGGACAATGGACGCTTACGCCCCGCCAGTTGGGATGAAGCGCTGGCTCGGGCCGCACGAGGTTTTCAGACCGCTATAGAAAAGCATGGCCCGCGGACGTTCGGGCTGTTTAGCTGTTCAAAGGCGACGAACGAAACGAACTTCATGGCCCAGAAGTTCACACGTTTAGTAATCGGCAGTAACAACATCGATAGCTGTAACCGCACTTGACACGCGCCTAGTGTCGCCGGTCTGGCGACAGTTTTTGGCGCGGGAGGCGGTACAAGTTCGTATCGAGAGATCGAGGAGACAGATCTGATCATCCTGTGGGGGTCGAATGCGCGAGAGGCGCACCCGATCTTTTTTCACCATGTGCTGAAAGGGGTGCATAGTGGGGCGCGACTCTATGTGGTCGATCCACGGCGCACCAGCTCGGCGCAATGGGCCGACGCCTGGCTTGGGCTTGATGTTGGTACGGACATCGTGCTGGCGAATGCGATGGGACGAGAGATCATCACGACGGGGTTTGCAAACCAAACGTTCATTTCTCGGGCCACGACGAGTTTTGATCAGTATAGCGCCTGCGTGGAGAAATACACGCTCGACTATGCCGAGCGCGAAACCGGCGTGCCTGCCGCCCTGATCCGTGAGTTAGCGCACGCCTACGCGCGAGCCGATCGAGCCATGATTTGCTGGACGCTGGGCATCACCGAACATCACAACGCAGTAGATAACGTACTGGCCCTCATTAACTTGGCGCTGCTTACCGGTCATGTAGGGCGCTATGGATCAGGACTCAATCCGTTACGTGGACAAAATAACGTGCAAGGCGGCGGCGACATGGGAGCTTTACCAGACCGACTCCCGGGGTTCCAACATGTTGAAGATGATGCGCTACGAGCCAAATTCGAGGCTGTATGGGAAAAGAAGATTCCTGCCAAACGCGGCTGGCATCTCAGCGATATGTTTGCAGCGATGGAGCGCAAAGAACTGACAGCGTTGTACGTGATTGGTGAGAATCCTGCGCAGTCAGAGGCTGACGTAGCTCATGCGCTACACTTGCTTGAAGGGCTTGATCATCTGGTTGTGCAGGACATTTTTCTGACATCCACTGCCGAGATGGCCGACGTTGTCCTGCCTGCTGCAGCGAGTTGGTGTGAAGCAGAGGGCACTGTCACTAACAGTGAACGGCGCGTTCAGCGGGTGCGCAAGGCGTTGAATCCTCCCGGTCAGGCTCGGGACGATGTCACCATTCTCTGTGATCTTGCCCGTCAACTCGGTTACGATTTGGGGAGCCCGACCTCCGAGGACGTTTGGAACGAAGTGCGGCGCTTGAGTCCTAATCACACCGGGATGAGTTACCGACGCCTCGAAGAACTGGGCGGTCTCCAGTGGCCGTGCTTGGACGAAACCCATCCGGGTACGCCGTTTCTCCATAACCGACTATGGGAAGAGCCGGTCGGAGGCCCTAAGGCTCCGTTTCACGCAGTTGAGCACGATCCACCGGTGGATCAGCTCGATGAGGATTTCCCCATCCGGCTCACGACTGGCCGTCGGTTGGATTCCTACAACACCGGCGTCCAGAGCGGCGGCTATCGTTCTCCGTTACGGCAGGAGGAAACGCTTGACCTCTCGCCTGAAGATGGAGTTCGGTATGAAATCAGCGATGGGGAGCGTGTGCGTATCTCCTCGCGCCGGGGCTCGATCATCGCGCCAGTGCGGTACGATTCATCCCTCCGTCCTGGGCTGGCGTTCATGACGATGCACTTTCCCGATGAAGTAGACGTAAACCAATTGACTATCGAAGCAATTGATCCGAAGTCAGGGACGGCTGAATTCAAAGCGACGGCGATCCGTATTGAAAAACTGCAAGCTGTCAAGGTGAAACTAGCCGCGTCGGGCGATGAGGCGTCACAAGTAGAACAACCTGACTGAAGATGTAGAGCTATTGAGAGGCATGCATGGATCTGCGGTTGCGTAAAACTTCGGCGACACCAGAAGAACAAGCAGCAGTGAATACGGTGTTAGGCCCTCCGGACTCCGGTTGGACGGGCGGTGAGCGTCATATCGGAAGAGATGGACGCGAGGCGCGTAGTGGTCATGATCTGCGCGCCCGCAGACATTCGTTGTTGCCAGCGCTGCATGCAATCCAAGATCGGATGGGATGGATTAGCCCCGATGCGCTCAACTACATCTGTCAACGTCTCGATATCCCTCCTGCTGAAGCGTATGGTGTCGCCAGTTTTTACGCCCTTTTTTCTCTGGCTCCACAGCCGTCTCAAGCAGTGCATGTGTGTGACGATATTGCCTGCCTTGCGAACGGGGCAGAGCAAGTATGCACTGAACTCGAACAGACACTTGGCCCCGCCGGCTCGCATAGTAAAAACGGTCAACTCACGTGGCATCGCAGTCCATGTCTAGGTCTATGCGAGCGTGCGCCCGCCGCTCTGGTGCTTGCAGCTGGGGAATCGCCACAAAGCCGCGTGCTCGCGCCCATACAAGCGGCTGACATTGGGGCTCTCGATCGTGTGGAGACAGAAGAAAATTCCCCCACGATTATTCCTCAAGCCGGAGACCTCAAACTGCGGCTCCTCCGCCGAGTAAATGTTGTTGATCCCACAAGTCTGGACTCTTATCGGGCGCACGGCGGCTACGCCGCGTTGCGACGGGCAATAGAACTCGGCCCGGAAGGCGTTATTCGCGAGGTTAACGACTCGAAACTGTTAGGCCGCGGCGGCGCCGCATTTCCTACAGGCCGCAAATGGGATGCGGTGGCTCGGGCTCCAGTTCGTCCTCATTACGTGGTGTGCAACGCTGACGAATCGGAGCCTGGCACTTTCAAAGATCGCGTGTTGATGGAAGAGGACCCCTTTGCACTTGTAGAAGCGATGACAATTGCTGGATTCGCGACTGCCAGCGAGCAGGGCTATATCTACATCCGTGGCGAGTATCCCCATGCTACGCAGCGGTTGAGCAGCGCCATTGCCCAGGCCAGCGCCCGTGGTCTACTCGGAGAGAATGTCATGGGGCAGGGCTTCCGCTTTGACCTTGAATTGCGACGGGGCGCTGGCGCTTACATTTGCGGCGAAGAAACGGCGCTCTTGAATTCGATTGAAGGCTATCGCGGCGAGCCGCGCAACAAGCCACCCTTCCCGGTGCAGGAAGGACTCTTCGGTAAACCGACAGTCATTAATAATGTTGAGACCTTGGTCAACGTCCTCGATATTGTTCTGCATGGGGGTCCGACCTTCGCGGCGATTGGGACCGCAGGATCAGCGGGACCAAAACTGTTTTGTGTCTCCGGAAATGTTGCGCGACCAGGTGTGTACGAAGTTGAATTCGGCGTCACCTTACGTCAGCTGATTGCTCTAGCCGGCGGCGTGTGCAACGGACATACGATACAGACCGTCTTGCTTGGCGGCGCGGCGGGAGTATTCATGACTCCCGATCAACTCGACACGCCGCTCACGTTTGAAGGGGTGCGCGCAATCAGCGCCACGCTAGGGTCCGGTGTGGTGATGGTGTTTGACGATGCTGTGGACCTGCGGACCATCCTGCTCCGCATCGCAGCGTTTTTCCGGGACGAATCGTGTGGTCAGTGTGTACCGTGTCGAGTTGGCACAGTGCGCCAAGAAGAATTACTGCAACGCTTGAAGACTGGCAAGCTGCAGGGGTCACTACAGGCCGAGTTCGCTTTGCGTGCGGATATTAGCCAAGTGATGCGCGATGCATCAATCTGCGGACTAGGGCAAACCGCTGCCAGCGCTGTCGAGTCCGCTTTGGCTAAACTGAAAATCTTTTAATCCTGAGGATTCCATGCCCGAACGTTCTCCAGCTTCTACAAAACGTGTCGTCGAGTTGACTATTGACGGCAAACCCGTCCGAGTACCAGAAGGAACGACGCTTCTTGAAGCATGCCGATTGCAGCAGATTCCTACTCCCACGCTCTGCTATTTGGAGAACCTGACTCCCGTTAATGTCTGTCGCGTGTGTGTTGTGGAGCTCGAAGGTTCGCGCACCCTTGTCCCAGCCTGCTCACGCAAAGCCGAGAATGGCATGGTCGTACAAACAGATTCTGAGCGCGTACGCCTCAGCCGTCGTCTTGTCTTGGAATTTCTTGCATCGTCAGTGGACCTCTCGATCGCGCCGGGAGTAAAAGACCATCTGCAACGCTACGACGCTCACCCCGAGCGCTTCGGTCCTGCCGCCGCGAGCATGGAGCGAGACCATCGTCATGCTGGCCATCATCACGAGCCAGATGGAGCCGCCGCGGCGACCGTCGCACAGACTGTGAAGATTGATAATGACTTGTACATCCGTGACTATTCCCGTTGCATCCTTTGCTACAAATGCGTGGAGGCCTGCGGGACTGATGCGCAGAATACCTTTGCTATTGCTGTCGCTGGTCGTGGTTTCGACGCCCGCATCTCAACCGAGTTTGCGATTCCATTGCCTGATTCTGCTTGTGTGTATTGTGGAAATTGTATTGGCGTCTGCCCCACCGGGGCCTTGATATTTCGGAGTGAGCACGAGCTGCGTCAAGCCGGCGTATGGGATGAAACACAGCAGACACAGACAGACACAATCTGTCCATACTGTGGCGTAGGCTGCACCCTCACACTCCACGTGCAGAACAACGAAATTGTAAAGGTAACCTCTCCTCTGGATCACGAGGTCGGCCATGGTCACTTATGTATCAAAGGAAGATTCGGTTGGCAGTTCGTGCAGAATCGTGTCGCCCCGGATTGAGGAGAGGGGAACACATATGAAAGTCCATCTTCAGGAGTACTTCCGTGCGTTTCTTTTGCGGTCCCCCTTCTATACCTCGACTTTTCTTACCACGCAGGAATGTAAAGCTCCGATGATTGTGATGCGGGTAGAAGACCTGCACCTCTTCGAGCAAGAGGGCTATCGCGCCCGGGTTGCTTTTCGCACCTGGAGGAATGAACAGCAGACATGGGTAGTCGCCGTCCCTTTCTGTCTTGAACTGTTTCCTCGATTGAAGGTGGAGGGACTGCTCTATCTCAATCCTCGTCGAGCTGTAGATTCTGCGGTCGTTGAAATGTTCACCAAAGCGGATTACATCCGGTTCCTCTTCCTGAGTGCTGACCTCAATGATGCTCTAGACGCTGAGGTTCCCTGGCCTTCTGCTCAACGTGAGAAAGTACGACAAATGGCGCAAGCAATGGAGGGCGCCGTAGTCGGCGAAAAATTGAGCAGCGTATTTGATCCTGATTTCGAGCAAGCGCGACAAGAGTTTCAGGTTCTCCTCGATACCCTAGAGCTGCAGGACAGAGTAGGGGATGGAGAATGAGCAAAGGTATGAGCGACGAAAGGATATTTTAACTTTATTGACTAACTGGACAATTGACCCGACTCTGCCGTCAATCGGGTGCGGCTCAATGTGTTCTTGCGTTCTAACGTCTAACCTAACAAGCTGTATTTTTTTAGAGGAGGTTCATCTATGAGCCAAGTATCACCAGCGTTACCAGAGGCAGTCCGTGATTTTATAACCCCTGCGAGCAAAAAGATGCTCATCGGGGGGAAATGGGTTGACGCCGCTTCAGGAAAGACGTTCGCCACCGTCAATCCGGCGACAGCTGAAACCCTTGCTATGGTGGCGGAAGGCGATGCAGAGGACGTCAATCGCGCGGTTGAAGTTGCTCGTAAAGCCTTTGATAGCGGACCGTGGCCGCACCTCAAGCCGTCAGAACGCACCAAAGTGTTGCTGCGCATTGCCGATTTGCTTGAGAAGCATGCTGATGAGTTCGCTCAGTTAGAAACTTTGGACAACGGAAAGACGATCTTTGAGTCTCGCAATGTCGATGTCCCTGGTGCGGTGGACACGTTCCGATACTACGCCGGTTGGCCGACGAAAATTTTCGGTGAGACGAATCCGTCTGATCCGAGCTTCTTCAATTACACGCTGCGCGAACCGGTGGGCGTCTGCGGCCAAATCATTCCCTGGAACTTCCCTCTACTGATGGCGGCCTGGAAGTTAGGACCCGCGCTCGCTTGCGGCAATACTATCGTGCTGAAGCCTGCCGAGCAGACACCCCTGAGCGCCCTCCGTCTAGGAGAAATACTGCTCGAAGCGGGAGTTCCTGAAGGCGTTGTCAACATTGTTCCCGGCTTCGGACCCACGGCGGGGGCGGCGCTCGCCAATCATCCTCAAGTTGATAAAGTTGCCTTTACCGGATCAACTGAAGTGGGGAAAGAGATTCTCAAGGCTTCGGCTGGCAATCTGAAACGGGTCTCTCTTGAGCTGGGCGGAAAGGCTCCCAACATCGTCTTTGTCGACGCCAACCAGAATGACGCCGTAGCCGGCGCGTTCATGGGGATTTTCTTTAATCAGGGGCAAGTCTGCTGCGCCGGGTCGCGCCTCTTCGTCGAACAGAAGATCTATGATCAATTCACCGATGCGTTGGCTTCTTCCGCTGGCTCTTTGAAACAAGGTCCGGGGCTAGACAAGGATTCTCGCATCGGACCTCTAGTCTCACAGGAGCAGTTTGAACGGGTGCTTGGCTACATCGACATCGGCAAGAAAGAAGGCGTGCAGGTTAAAACTGGGGGGGAACGGAATAAAGAATTGGGGAAGGGTTATTTCGTCAAACCCACCGTGCTTACCAATGTCAACAATTCTATGCGCGTCGCCCAAGAAGAAATTTTCGGCCCGGTAGTGTCGGCGATCCCGTTTAAAGATGAAGACGATGTCATCCGCCAGGCGAACCAAACGATCTATGGTCTATCCGCTGGCGTATGGACAACAGACGTTTCCAAGGCGCATCGGTTGGCGCGCTCCCTACGGGCAGGGACGGTGTGGATAAATTGTTATAATCAACTCGACCCGATCTCCCCGTTTGGCGGCTACAAACAGAGCGGCTTTGGCCGCGAACTAGGGGTCCATTCGCTCGAGCTGTACACGCAGATTAAGAGTGTGTGGTTGCGAATCTAAGTTCTTCAGATCCCGGAGGAGAGGAGTTGGCTCCTCTCCTCTGACGGCAGCGCTTTAGAACGCCAGTACGGCGTCGAGTTGCAAGCGGTTGACGAGAGAGTTGGACTGCCCACGGGGGCGGGTCACATAGGACGTGAAGTGATTCTTCACGGTCAGCGTCAAACGCGGTAATAACAGGTAATCGATGCGCGCCACCGGCCCCGTGACATTTGTTCCGCCGTCACGGCCATAGTCACTGTAGCTGAATAGCGACAGCACCGACTCGGTCTCGGTCCGCCCCCACAAGGCCGAGAACATCCAATCCCCCGGGTCTCGTAATCTCCCCACCGATGCCCCCGCAAAGATCGCCGTGTCTTCATTGTTGTACGCTTCCACATTCTGCGCGTAGTCAAAGAACAGTCCCAGCGGCCATTGCGCATACCCTGTGGCTATATCTAGCTGCCCGTTCAAATTGAAAATGTTCCAGCCGCTGGCAAAGTTCCTGAGGGTAAAGCCCGCCGGAATATTGGCCGCCGTCAATGGCAGCCCCCCCGCGATGATCCGTTGCACCCCTTTCGCATTTCTGACCAGCAGTGCGTTGGTATACTTGAGCGAGGTGTTCGCCGTCAACTGTTGGGTCACTAGTCTCGGCTTCACAAAGTTGTAGTCCCCCACCGCCAACGTCAGATTCATCCCCGGCGTCAGGGCAAAGTTCCCCACCACCTGCCCTCCCACCATCCAGGAATCCGAGCGGTTGGCCACTTCCTTGAGCGCCCATTCCGCCACGTGCAGTTGCAGCTTGCGTAAGATCCCTTCGCTGGCGCTGTAGAACGTGAAGGTCTCGTTGGCCCCCTCCGGCATCAGGTCTTCGTCCCATAACATCTCCGAAACGATGCCCGCCCGGGGCTTGAACACGGGGTTGGGGAATTTGCCCACCGTGAGGGAGAACGGCGCCCACTCCAAGTCCTTGAGCAAACTGAAACTGTTCTTGGGGGTGAAGGTGATATAAGCCTGATCGAGGTTGATCGGCTTCTTGGTAAAGAGGTTATCGGTGGTCTGGTTGTTGGAGATGGGATCGTTGGGATCGCCGCTCACCAGGCGCAGGCCCGCCTCGATCTCATCCGTGATTTTGGCGCGCACGCCAAAGCGCAAGCGAAAGCGTTCGCGATTCCGGGCATGGGCATTAATGCCGGAGCCATGCTCCTGGTAGATGCCTTCCCAGCGGGCGCGCATATCGCCAAAGAAGGTGAGGCGGTTGAGCCAGTCCTGATCGGCTTTGACGGCTTTGACGGGATCGCGGCGATAGGCTTCCACCCCAGCGTCGCGCGCTTCGTTCTCCGCTTTGGCGCGTTGGCGCAATTCGTCGGCTTTGTTCTTACTAATTTTTCCATCGGCTTCGAGGACCTCGATCAATTCCTCGGCCACGCTCTTCGTCTGATTCTGGGCAGCCACGGGGGTCCCGCCCCCCAGCCCCACAAGGATTCCTCCTGCGCACAGTAGCGCCAGGCTTGTCTTCCCAAGTTGCATTGCTCCCATGCTCCTTCCTTCCTGCGTTCATTCGCTCATTGGTTTTCCCGTGTAGACCGCTACGAGGTCACTTGTTGCCCCTTTACTCCCTGCTCAACCTGCACCACCTCCTTCCCGTGAGGTTCACCTCAAGTGATTTCTTCCGATGAAAAATCACTCGCTCATTTGCCCGCATGAACCACGGTCAGCGCTGTCACCTGCCTCACCCACCGCGCTTGACGCTTTTCGCCAGGCACGATTATACGCAACGGGCCTTCTTGAGCGGAGAGCAGTTGGCCATCTTTGCGATCCGCAAGAAAAATGACCCGATCGGTAAAACCGGGATCAAGTTCCGCCAGGGCAAACACCACTTGATAATTATCAGCGGCTTTGACAAGAACATACGTGGTTAGCTCCCTCCCACGCAATTGCTCGCCTAATTTCGCTCCCGCAAGCCGTAAAATTTCCACTAAAGGCGCACCGGCAAACGTGGCTTCCACTCCGTTGTGGTCGGTAACCCGCGCCGTGTAGCGAGGGAGTTTCGCCAACTCAGTAGTGTCTAACTGGAGGGAATGCTCAACCTCGCCGCTAACGCTCACTTTTGTCTGCGACGCAAGAACATCGGGGTGTTGTTCTTGGGCGTGGGCGCCTGTGGATGCAAATACCCCACTGCAAGAGCAAAAGAGGACGAGCGCGTAGAGCATAGTACGTGGCCTGGTCCTTCTTTCTTCGATCATGGGAAAAGTCCTTCTGGATGCAATAAGAGTATGAGCGCTCATACTACTCTCGAAACGTTTGCCGGCACAGCCTCCTTGTCCCGGGATGAATCGGAGTCTGAAGCATCTGCACTATCTCGCTTTTTACTTCGGCAACGAGACGAGAAAGCAACGTGAGCGCAACCATGCACTCCTCGCGCGCCCGCTCGGCGAGCGCAGTCTCGAGACGATGGTCTGCGGCTTGAGAGAGTTCGAGAAGCTGTTGATGATAGGCCAGTAGCACAACGAGTTCGTGCGTTGAGTCTTCTGATGCGTGTGTCATGGTTTCCTCCTTCTATCGGATTTTCTGCCCTATTGCCAACTATTCGGTCGCCGAGTATAATCCACCCTGTTTCGCATTGCAACCTGTGAGCTGTCCTCTTTTGATGGGCAGTGCTGAAAGGGAGAGACCTCTTATGCAGACCCATCCGCTGGCGCCTCACTGGATGTTTCTCAGCAAAGCTCCCTTTTACACGCCGGTTTTTCTTCCGGCGCCCGAGTGTCAGGAACCTTTGCTCGCCATGCGGGTGGAAGAGATCGAATGGTTTTATCAGCAAGTCTATCAGACCGTGATTCGTTTCACCGCGTGGTGTGGTCCCTATGATACTTGGGTGGTCGCTTTTCCCTTTCGTATTGATGTGTGTCGAGAGGTGTGGGTGGAAGGGGCCCCGTGCCTGAACCCTCGTAATGCAGCCGACGCCGAGCTCCTTCGCAAGTTTATGCAACACGAGGTTATCCACTTGTGGCTTCTCAATGCGGATCTGAGCGATTTTGTCACCACTGAAATTGCGTGGCCTACCACACAACATCGCCATGTTGCGCAATTGCTCACGGAGATCGACCAGACACTGCTTAGCGAGAAACTAACCAGCCCGTTCGACCCAGACTTTGAAGCGGCAAAACGAGAGTTTCAGAATCTTTACACGGTAGAACACTTACTTCATGCGCCGTAAGCCTTGGAAAACGCGAGACACACTAAAGGAGACAGCGAAGAAAAGTGAGAAGAAAGGAGTCTTACTATGGCTGCAGTATCAACATCAACAGAAACGACGCAACGCGTCTCGAATCCGGTTACCGTGAGCAAGGCGACGCTCGACTTTCTTGCCGGCGCCCCGAAGCAATTGCTTATCAATGGCAAGTGGGTTCCGTCAAAATCGGGCAAGACCTTTGACGCGGTTAACCCAGCCACCGAAGATGTCATTGCCCGGGTGGCCGAAGGGGACAAAGCGGATGTCGAAGAGGCGGTCAAAGCCGCCCGCAAAGCCTTTGATGACGGCAAATGGTCCGGCATGAACCCGCACCACCGTGCCCGATATCTGCTCAAGATCGCCGACCTCATCGAACAGCACGCCGACGAGCTAGCCACGCTCGAGACGCTGAATAACGGGATCGCCATCTCTCTGGGACGCGCCATGGTCTCCGGCGCCGTTGATACGTTCCGCTATTATGCCGGCTGGGCGACGAAGATTTACGGCGAGACCAATCCTTCTGATCCGAGTTTTTTCAATTATACTTTGCGTGAACCAGTCGGGGTGTGTGGGCAGATTATTCCGTGGAATGGCCCGATCGCCATGCTGGCGTGGAAAATCGCGCCGGCGCTGGCGTGCGGCAACGTATCGATTCTCAAGCCTGCCGAGCAGACACCGCTCACGGCGTTGCGCATCGGTGAGCTGATTCTCGAAGCAGGCATTCCAGAAGGTGTTGTGAACATCATCACCGGCTTCGGCGAGACCGCCGGCGCCGCCATCGCCAATCATCCGGACATTGACAAGGTCGCCTTCACCGGCTCGACCGAAGTGGGGAAATTGATCTTACAGGCGTCTGCCGGCAATCTCAAACGCGTGTCGTTGGAACTCGGCGGCAAGTCACCAAATGTGATCTTTGCTGATGCTGACCTTGAGCAAGCGGTGCCCACATCAATGTTTGGATTCTGCATGCTTGCCGGGCAAGTGTGTTGCGCCGGCACCAGGGTCTTCGTGCAACAAGATTTTCATGACGAATTCGTTGATCATCTGGCCAAATATACGGCCAACGTGAAGGCGGGCGACCCGCTTGATCCGAAGACGATGGTGGGTCCGCTCGTCTCGAAGGAACAGTTCACTCGCGTCAAATCCTACTTGGAGATTGGCAAACAGGAAGGGGCAAAGACCGTAGTGGGCGGCGACACGGGAACGGGTAAGGGGTTCTTTGTTAACCCGACGATCTTCACGGGCGTGAAGAACGATATGCGGATCGCGCGCGAAGAAATCTTTGGTCCCGTGGCGTCTGTCATTCCCTTTAAAGATGAAAACGACGCGGTCCTGCAAGGCAACGACACGACCTATGGTCTAGCTGCCGCGGTGTGGACACGCGATGTAAGCCGCGCCCACAAGGTGGCCCGTGCGCTCAAGGCTGGTACAGTGTGGATCAATTGTTACAACAACATTGATCCGATCTCGCCGTTTGGCGGATATAAACAATCCGGCATCGGGCGCGAACTCGGCAAACATTCGTTGGAACTCTACACGCAGATTAAGTCCGTGTACGTAAAGCTGTAATGTACGCCGCAGTCGGGACACATCTCTGCGTCCCGACTCTTGTTGGACAATCTGGCTGATTCAAATAATGAGGAGAGCATGGAACTCCAAGAGCACAAATTCAAAGTGATTGGCACGCGACCGATACGACACGACGGAGTAGACAAGGTGACCGGGCGCGCTCGATACGGCGCCGATATCTCCTTGCCAGGCATGCTGCACGCGAAAGTGCTGCGTAGTCCACACGCACATGCGCGTATCCAATCTATTGACGCCTCGGCGGCGCTGGCCTTGCCCGGCGTTAAAGCCGTGATCACCGGTCAGGATTTGCCGGATTTGACTCCCGGTGCTCAGCCTATGGGTGAGGCGACCATCAACCCCCGTTATCTCTCGATGAACGTCATGGCGAGAGATAAGGCCCTGTATCATGGCCATGCTATCGCCGCCGTCGCCGCGACCACTCCGCACCTTGCCGAGGAAGCGCTGGGGCTCATCAAAGTTGACTACGAAGTTCTGCCCCCCGTGCTCGATGTGCGTAAGGCTATGCAAGATGACTCGCCTATCCTCCATGAAGGTCTGCGCACCAGCGGGACACCGGAAAAGAAAGATACACCGACCAACGTTGCGACCCAGATTCGTTTTGCGCGTGGCGACCTGGAAGTTGGCTTCAAATTAGCTGATGTCATTGTTGACCGCGAATTCAACACCTCGATGGTGCACCAGGGCTACATCGAGCCGCATAACGCGGTGGCGCAATACAATATCGATGGCAACGCCACACTCTGGGTCAGCACCCAAGGTCCATTTGCCGTCCGTGATCTGTGCAGCCATCTCCTTCAGATGGACGCCGGTAACATCAAGGTGATCCCCGCCGAAATCGGCGGCGGGTTCGGCGGCAAGACCACGGTGTATCTGGAGCCACTCGCCTTGTTGTTGTCAAAAAAGACAGGCAGACCGGTCAAGATGATCATGAGTCGCAGTGATGTCCTGCGCGCCACCGGGCCAACATCCGGCTCGTATATTCGCTGCAAGATCGGCGCGACCAAGGATGGGAAAATCACGGCGGCGCAGGTCTGGACGGCCTACGAAGCCGGCGCATTCCCCGGATCACCGGTGGGCGCAGGTTGCATGACGATCCTCACGTCTTACGATTTAGAAAACTTGCAGATCGACGGTTTCGACGTAGTGGTGAACAAGCCAAAAACGGCTGCGTACCGCGCGCCGGGCGCCACGAATGCGGCGTTTGCGTCAGAGACAGTCATTGACGAGGTAGCAGAAAAACTGGGGATCGACCCACTGGAGTTCCGCCGCATCAACGGCGCGAAGGAAGGCACGGCGCAACCGGCCGGGCCGAAGTTTCCTCGCATTGGCTTTTTAGAGACGCTCGAAGCGGCGAGAACGAGTGCCCATTACCAGTCTCCTTTGCCGTCATCGAACGGGAAATTCATGGGGCGCGGTGTGGCCTCTGGGTTCTGGTTTAATGCCGGGCTGCAATCGACCGCAACCGTGAGCATTAATAGTGACGGCACGGCTAACGTAGTGACCGGCTCGCCGGATATTGGCGGCAGTCGCGCATCAATGGCGATGATTACCGCCGAGGTCTTGGGATTGAACGCCGAGCAGGTCCACCCCAGTGTGGCCGACACGGCGACTATAGGACACACCGATGTCACCGGCGGCAGCCGTGTCACCTTTGCCACGGGCTACGCGGTCTACGAAGCGGCTCAGGACGCGGTGCGCCAACTGAAAGAACGTGCGGCGCGACTGTGGAAAGTCACGCCTGAAGATGTAGTCTATCAAGAAGGCGCGGTGTCGTGCACTGCCAATGGACACGAAACCATGACGCTGAAGGAGTTAGCGGCCAAGCTCGCACGCGCGGGCGGCCCGGTCACTGGGCGCGCTTCGGTGAATCCGCGCGGTGTGGGGGCTGGTTTTGCGACGCACATTGTCGATGTTGAAGTTGATCCGGAAACGGGGAAGACCCAAATCCTCCGCTACACTGCGGTCCAAGATGTCGGGAAGGCCATCCATCCCAGCTATGTCGAAGGACAAATTCAAGGTGGCGCCGTGCAGGGCATTGGGTGGGCTATAAATGAAGAATATGTCTACGATGACAAAGGCATCATGCGCAACACTGGTTTCCTCGATTATCGCATGCCAACGTGTTACGACCTACCGATGATCGACACGATCATGGTTGAAGTACCGAACCCAGGCCATCCGCTGGGAATTCGGGGCGTGGGAGAAGTACCGATCGTGCCGCCGCCTGCCGCGATCGCCAATGCTATCTATCAGGCAGTGGGCGTCCGGATGCAGGAGCTGCCGATGTCGCCGCCGCGGCTGATGAAAGCGCTCTGGGACAAAGCGTAGCCGGCGCATGGACATCGTTCGTAAGAATACCTCGGGCCTGGTTCCTCGCCGACAGTGCTTTCTTGAGAAAAAAAGAACGTCGACCCAGGCCGCAAGCCTACACATCACAAGACAACGGTCCCCTTGTCGGATACGATGACCTCACGCTATGGGGCCACAGAAGGAGCTAGGAAGATGTGCAACACAGCGCCCTGGAAAATTTTTACCCTCACCCTGCTCATGTTTTTGCTCGTCGGGTCCACAGAGGCGCAGGGCGCGTGCGATCCCAATGCTCCACAGCTCATTATCTATCACGCTGGCAGTTTGACTGCGGCTTTTGCGCAAGTAGAACAGATATTCACACAGCAGACCGATATCTGTGTGACCGATGTAGCGGCTGGCAGCGTGGATGCTGCTCGGCGCGTCACTATCGGCCAAGAGCCGTGTGATATCTACGCCAGCGCTGATTATAAAGATATTGACCTGCTGCTGAAGCCGGCAGGCTACGCGGACTATGATATTTTGTTTGCCCAAGGAGGAATGGTCCTTGCCTACACCACCAGTAGTAAGCAGGCCAATACTATTGCTGCACTGGGCAGTACATTTAATCCTCCCGCGTCTGTGCCTGATGCGGCAGCAGATTGGTATACCCAGCTGACACAGACTGGTGTGACAATTGGAGGATCTCATCCATTTCTCGACCCGAGTGGGTATCGGGCTGATCTCATCTTTCAGCTGACCGAAGAGCACTATGGAATCCCCAACCTCTACGACAAGCTGTTGACGCACTATAGCATCAATAAATCTACAGACGTGTTGGGGAAGACGTACGACTATCAGATCATCTACGAGCATAGCGCCCTCGCCGCCTACAACGCGGATTCCACAAAAACCTACCGGTATGTGAAGCTGCTCACTACCTTGAGCCTGTCAGAGCAGAGCGAGAATCCTTTCTATCAGCAGGCGTCCATCCGCATCCCGGGGCTGCGTTCTCCAGTGACTGCACCGACCGTGCGTATACCTGGGACTCGAGTCAGGTGGGGACTGACCGTTCTTAAGATCGCTCCGCATCCAGAGAATGCGATCAAGTTCTTGCAACTCCTCTTCGGTAGCCAAGGGGTTGCCATCCAGACAACAACCGGCCCTGCCCCTATCAGCCCGCCGCTGGTTAGTCGTCGTGACTATCGGCATCTTCCTAGCGTGTTGCGGTCGCTTGTCGACGCGCCGCACTAAAATCACGGAACTGTGCGGTGTGGCGGTGAGGAGGCTTTTAATGTATAGACGAGCTGAACCTGAGTAGAGTGACATGACTAAAAACAATTTAGTCTGCACGGCGATTGTGTTGACGTGTGTGGGCTTGTTCCATGCTTTTTCCGTTTCCGTTGCGGGAGCGAACAACGTCGCTCAGATGGAGTTGTCTAACAAGCGGGCCTTCCCGGAAAGTATCACGGCGTCATCTGACGGCGTGTTGTATATCAGCAGCCCTGCAGTGGGCGGCGTCACGCGGATACCTCGCGGCGCAACGAGAGACGAACCCTGGATCAAGCCTGGCGCCTTTGACTCGCGGTCGACGTTCGGCGTCCTTGTCGACAATGCCTCGCATATGCTGTGGGTCTGTTCGAATGATGTGTCGGCGTTTGGTGTACCGGGTCCAAGTTCAGTGAGTGGAAGCTATCTCAAAGGCTTTGATCTACGCACCAGAGAGGGAAAGGTCAGCGCGGCGCTTCCGGGCGCGCGCCATTTTTGTAACGACATTGCCATTGGTCAGGATGGGTCAGCGTTTGTCACGAATTCTCGTGCGCCCCAGCTCTTGCGGCTCAGGCCCGGCAGTGACCAATTAGAAGTATGGCTGGAGGACTCGCAATTCACGCCCCCGAGCCAGGGCGGTGGTCTCGACGGCATTGCCTTCGGCGACGACGGAAATCTTTATGTCAACACCTTCACCAAAGGTGAACTCTTTCGTATTGAGATGCATGATGGAGCGCCAGAGAAGGTAACGAAGCTACAGACGTCGCGACCGTTGGTGTCTCCCGATGGGCTGCGTGTTGTAAAAGGGCTCACCTTTGTGATGGTAGAAGGGAGCGGGACGCTCGATCGCGTGACCGTTGACCATGACAAGGCGTTGATTGAGACGTTTGCGGAAGGCTTAGCGGGTCCTACTGCCGTCGCCCTGATGGGAACCACCGCATGGGTTGCAGAAGGACAGCTTCCCCATCTCTTTGATCCGGTCAAAAATGGGCCTCCACAATTGCCCTTTCATATTAAAGGGATACCCTTGAAGCACTAAGGGACGATCAAGCGACAAGAAACGCTAAGGCGCGCCCGCTTGTACACGGCCCGCAGCGCGATACCATGAAAGACAGCGCGGAAAGGGATGACCGTCGAACTCCTGCGCGCCACTCTTCTACAACGAGGTGAGCACGATGTATCTCTCCCGACTAGCCTTTCATACCATGCCTGGCAAAACACACGAGGTGGAACAGCAATTACAACAGTTACGGGAGCTAGTCCTCAAGGCTGGAGGCAGCCGGCCCCGCATCATACGGGCGCATTTTGCGTCCCTGGGGGCGCCGGATGTTGTTTTTGAGCAAGACGTCAAGGATCTGGCCGCCTTCGAATCCCAGCTCTCGCAGGTTACCGAGAGCGAAGAATTTCGGCGCTGGTCGCAGCAAATGGGAAACTTGCTGACTCAATCCCCCAAACGTGAGGTCTATCAGATCATCGAATAGTGCGGGCTGAGCAGCGCCTTGAGAAGCGGTTCCATGGTCGCTGTTAAGAGGAAAACCAAGCCTGAAATTTGGGCAACAGGGAAAGATCTCCCTCGGCCCTACACAATCCGGATTGAAACGCCTGTACGCTGTCAAGTTCTTTGTAGACAATGCGTAACCACGCAGTGCCCGGGGCATGAATGGTCAAATCTGGTTTGGGGGCGACTCCCGCAAAGCTCGCGCATTTGCCCCGCGCAATCCGGAGATAATAATTGCCAGCCTCGGCGCCGCTCATGTGAAATTGGATCAGCGCCTTTGCATCGCCTGCGGCTCGACGGTTGAATGCCCACGGCATCCCCATCAGTAGTACTTCAATGGATTGCGGTCTGCCCGGTGGAAAGATTTTGAAGTAGAGCGGCGGTATCCAGAATCCTGCGGGGACGCCAATAAGGAAAATCAATAAATTCGGATACAGGGTGTTGAAGCGCCAGTCGAGCGGGGCGTAGGAGGCAAGTCCCGCACTGATGAAAAAGATACCCGCCCAAAAGAGGGTCATGACGCGATTGATGACCGGAAATTCTGGAATCTTTTGTTGCCAAGGCGGCGCTTGCCGCCGCGCGAAATAGTACGTGAAGGGTTCCCAACCTAGTAATAACGGAATAAGGGCGACCAAGCCTAGTGTTGCGAATAAAAGCGCTGGCGAGTACCACTGAAATAAGGTCAGAAGCGAGTCTATCCCAGCGACGGCGCCTATGGTTCCGATCAGTAACATGCCCCACAAGCCAAAGTCGAAATGCTTCAGTTCATCGGCCATGTATGCGAGGGCGATGTAGGCGCTCATGACGAGGAGGCTAACAGGAAGGGCCGCGCCTACGGCGGAGCGCGTGAATCCTCCTTGTCCACAAAGATGAAAGTAGACAAGAATCGCGACAAAGCTGCCGACGTGCATGAAGAAGAAGCGCGCTAGACGAAGGCCAAACGAGGCTGGAGATGAGTGGTGGTCCATGGTGACGCTATGATTCATAAATGTGCTTTACTGTACAAGAGCGTCTTGCAAAGCAGCCTCCGTAGGAGACTGAAGGACCATTGAGGTTGAATCTTTTGCCGTACAGCGGCATCAAAGGAGGTATGCACAGACGAAATTTTCTCCGACACTTAGGAATTGTGGCGCTCGCCTGGCTCGGACTCCCCGCTTGCGCACGAAGCGAGAAGGCGAATGCTACAGTTGAACATCCCAATTCTTCCATCGCGAAACTCAATAAGCCCCTGACAGAATGGCGAAGTCTCCTTCCCGCTGAGGCCTACGCCGTGCTCTTTCAAGAAGCAACGGAACGACCAGGTTCGAGCCTGCTCAATCACGAGAAACGCAAAGGGACATTTGTCTGCGCGGCGTGTTACCTGCCGCTGTTTGAGTCCGAGACCAAGTTTGACAGCGGGACCGGGTGGCCAAGTTTCTTTCGGCCAATTCCCGACCACATCGAGACAAAGAAGGATTACAAACTCATTTTTCCACGGACCGAGTACCACTGTGCTCGTTGTGGCGGCCATCAGGGGCACGTGTTTGATGACGGCCCGCCGCCAACCGGCCAGCGCTGGTGCAATAATGGCGTGGCGCTGACATTCATTCCTGATGGAGAGCCGCTCCCTGCACTTAGGACGTAAAGATGTTCTTGCGGTATTCTTGGGCGTTCGCTGAGCCTTGGGATTGCATGGACGGCAACGGAGAAGCCGGACGCGACCAACGTAACAACGTGCGCCAGACGCGGAGCGAGTCCGCAAGCGGGCGAAAGTGAGAAGAACGATTGCGATTCAAATAGGTCGTGGGGATGGGCAGACTGCTGATGCGTTGCCGCTGCTCCAAGGCGAGAAGCAGGATCTGGAGTTCCGTTTCATAGCGCTGACCGGGGATGAATTGCAGCACTTCTTCCACGAAACTGCGGGTCAGCGCGCGCAGTCCGGATTGGGTATCGAGCGGCCCTTCAGGATAACGCCAGCGTAAGAGCGCACGAGTCAGGCGATTCCCCAGTCGGCTGCGCCACGGCATCACCGCAAGTTGGCTCCGTTCACCGATGACGAGCGCCGCTTGCTCCGTGCAGCAGACGTGTACGAGGCGGGGAATATCTACTGGACGATGTTGACGATCTCCGTCAAGAGTCACCAAAATTTTGCAGGGCAGTGCGGCGAGCGCATGGCGAAACGCCGCGAGTAGCGCCACTCCCTTTCCTCGGTTTTGTTCAAAAGACAGAACGAGCACTCGCTCCGGGTGCTCTGCGGCAACCTCGTGCAACACCTGGGCCGTAGCGTCGGTGGAGCCATCGTTCACCGCAATGACGCGCCCCGCGTATAGCAGCGCTTCCCTCACCACTGTTCCACAAAAGGAGGCGACATTGTAACAGGGGATAATACAACACACTTCTTGGTCGGGTTGTTCCGGCAATGCAACGTCTGTTTGAGGAGGAGCAAGCTGGACCCCTTGTTGGGGGAGAGGGATCTTACGCCATCCCGCTTCATCACGGAATCCGTACCGATGGGCGACCTTCACGTACAACCGGGCGGGCGAAACCGGCAAACCCGAGCACGGGATTGTGACGGTTCGCTCGCTGGAGTTTCCAACAAACGACGCTTGCGCCATCACTGCCCCGGAAACAACATCGTACACATCGCTCTTTGCCGAACGCTGCGGCAAGGCAACGGCGAGAGTCACTGCTTCTCCGTGTCGGTCCTCAACCGCCAGGTACAGGGTGCGCGGACCAAAGGCGCTAAAACTGGATCGGCTCGCGATCGCAAGATGGATCGCTGCATCTCTGATTTCAGCCTGACGTATTGGATGGTAGTCATCGCGTCTTGTCGCCTGCTGCGAAAGAAAGAGCCGTTCCGCCTCCGTGGCATATGCGAGAAACCGTCGCCGACTGAGCACAAGTTGTGAGGCATGACCGAGGATGGCCTGCCGTTTTGTTTCTTGCTCGTGTGGAAGTAAGGGAAGAGAGAACACGTCTGGAGAAATCGAAGCAGGACTCGCATGCACCACGTAGCGAATCTCGACGAAATCTGGAGCCGCGCCGCCGAGCCGAGCCACGGCTCGACTCAGAAAGAGCGCCAAGGCGCTATGATCAGGGTGTCGATCGGCGGGGTGGGGACTGACAACGAGAGTCGGACGCCATACGGCAATTTCCGCGGCCAACCGCCTCGGCAGAGATTCGTCATTAGCAAGGAGAAGCTCGGTTAGACCCTGGTCGGGATATCCCCAAAAATACGAATCCTCAGCCGGAGCTCCTAAGCAGGCGAGCGCCGTACGAGCTTCTTTCCGCCGTCGTTCGCCCCAGCGGGCGCGGTCCGTTGCCGTGATGCGCCAGCGGCGCTCGATGGCGCGTTGAGGCCACGGATTGTTGTCACCATCGGTGATAAAAAGGATGCGCACGGCGGCCCTGGCGGCAAGAGTTTTTTGCAGTAAGCCACCTATCGTGAGGGTTTCGTCGTCCGGGTGTGGCGCGAGCACCAAGACGCGGTCATGCGAAGAGAAAGAGGGGAGCATCAGCCTGTTCCTTCATGGAGAGCAGAGAAGGGGGAAAAGTGACGCTCTATCGCTTGCGCCCAGACCAGGTCGATGCGACCGGTCGGAGCGGAAGAGCGGAATTCGTGGGGTCCAGGCGAGAGCAACCGCGCCCCCGTGTACTCTGTTCCATCGAGCCATCCGGTTGCAGAGCCCTGTTCAGTGACGAGTGCATAACGGGTCGGGAGTTCGATAGTGAACGTACACATTCCGGCGTTATCCGGCGTTAGTTGCTGGCCGGCCACCCATAAGCGCCCAACCGGCAAATAATTTTTATGGAGAAAGTCCTTAGCGCGTGACGGAAAAAATCCTGCTCGGTCCATGACCGCAACGGCGGTGTGCGTGGCGATGAGTCGCTCGGGAATATCATCAGGAATAATCCCGCGTCGCAACCGCTCCTTGGTAATGCCTTCCAAGGCGTAATAGAAGGGGCGCTCGCGAAAAACAGTTTCACCTTTTAAATCGATGACAAAATCGTTGGGCTCTGTGAGCCGCAGGACCTCCGTCAACAAGCTGACCTCGGCCTGAGCGTCATTGCGCCAGACTTGTCCTCCGATCAACACGAAAGACATTTCCAAACCCGCCACTACAGTGGGAAACCAGGATGAGGCAAAAATGGTCGTGACTCTCCTTTTTTGCCAATGATTGGCGATCCAAGTAGGCGTGGCCAGAACCACTGGCGTCAGGAGTAGGATAAGAAGGGGATAGAAGGGCAGAAAATCTTCCCGAGTCAGTAACGGCCAGAAGCTCGCTAGAGCGGAAATGTACACCGCTGCAGTGAGGAAGATGACTGCTCGCTTCACGCCGAGAGCAACGCCTGGAGTCCGATCGAGTATCAGATGGGAACCTAACCACACGAAGGGCAGGGTCGTGGGAAAAAGAAACCCATTCGCCCAGGATCGTCGTCCCCGGCTCAGGTGCGGCAACAAGTTGTGTTGCACAGTGCCATACAAAAATGGCGTCCAGGCTCCGTGCGCAACAAAGAACAGCATGATCGCTGAGGGAACAATGAGAAAGCCGAGTCCCGCGCTCACAAGACAACGCCGAAAATGGTGAGCTGAAATGCGTGACAAGAAAGAGGTTTGGCACGTCACGATCCCCACGGCAAAGCCGAGCGCGGCAAGCAAGAGCATGGTCTTCAACGAAGTCGCCAGTGTGGCGCCGAGAAGCAGTCCAAAGAAAAAGCTGCGCCTCAGGGTGAAGGGTCCGGTGATGAGCACGGTCAGCGCCAATAACCAGAGGGCGGTCCATAAATCGTCGGTGCGAAATTCAACCGCGCAGAGCAGAAAGCCGGGTAATAAACCGGAAAAGATCGCGGCCCATAGCCCCGCGCGTCGAGAAAAGAGCGCCCAGCCGATCCGGTACGTGCTCCATAGAATCAACCCATACAAGGGGAGCATTGCCAGTCGCATGAAAAAGAGCAAAGAAGGTTGTTCCCCGAAAATGAGAAACAACGGAAGGCAAAGGAGGTGAAATAACGGGGTGTGATTGTCAAAAATGTCACGGTACTGGAGCCGCCCGTGAGCCCACCCCCACACGACGTGCAAATGCTGTGGTTCGTCAGGATCAACACGATAGTGAAAATCGAGGAAAAACAGAAGTACGAACGTCGCCGCGAAAAAAGCACACACGAGGAATCGTTCGCTGGCTGCAGAGGACGGGGAGGGCGGGGCGTGCTCAGCAAGAGAAGGAATGGTGGTGTTCATAACTTTACATCGTGATGAATTCGCAAAAGAGAAAAGCCGTGCTCGTGGCTTTGCATATTCGAGAAAAACGTTTTTTCTGTATCACCCTAAAACTGAGTTTGCAAATATCTAGACAAAGTTTATATGTCACTCTCTCTGACTGCTCAGATGCAAGACTGTGGTTGCAGGAGTGACTTGTGGTTCGTTTCGTAAAACTCCTGGGTCGCGGGTAAGTTCTTCTCCTGCCTGTTGTCGCGGACGAGTTGCTTGATTGCGACCTACAACCAACATGTACAGGCTGGGGAGCGCGAGCAGCGTCAACAGCAAGGTCGAAAGCAAGCCGCCCACCAACACGGTGGCAAGCGGTCGTTGCACGTCCGATCCAATGCCGGTGGCGCGGGCGGCGGGAACCATGCCTAGGAGCGCCACCACGACCATCATGAGTACGGGGCGCATCTGGATTAATGCGCCTTGAATAACCGCTTCCTCCACATCCTGCTCCATACGTTGGTTGTCCGCGCCGCGCCGACGATTGATTTCTGCAACCACGAGTACGCCGCTCATGACCGCCACGCCAAAGAGTGAAATGAACCCCACTGCCGCTGACACGCTCAAATTGATGCCGCGTAGATAAAGCGCGACAATGCCGCCAACCAGGGAAAAAGGCACGTTCATTAACACTAGCCCCGCGTCGCGGGGTGAGCCGAACGTAAAGAAGAGCAAGGTAAAGATGACAGCAATGGTGATCGGCAGAATAAACGTCAGCCGCTTACGCGCCCGTTCCAGGTTCTCAAACTGTCCGCCCCACGCGACCTGATATCCAGGCGGCAGTTGTACTGCGGCGGTGAACCGGGCCTGTGCGTCATCTACGAAGCTGCCCTGATCGCGGCCACGGATGTTGGTGCGGACGGAAATCTGCCGTTGGTTTTCGCGTCGAGCAATAATGGTAGCGCCGTTCACGATCTGAATCTCCGCTAGTTGCGCAAGTGGAATGCGCTCGCCGCTACGGGCGGTGACGAGAATAGCGCCGATGGTGGGCGGATCCACTCGCGCTTCCGGCGTGTAACGCACAGTGATATCGAAGCGTCGTTCTCCTTCAAAGAGCGTGCTCACCGCGCGTCCGCCAATAGCCAGCTCAATGACATCTTGTACCTCACGGACGTTAATGCCATACCGCGCTACTTCTTGACGATTAATGTGAATACGCAACTGCGCCTGATCATCTTCCTGTTCGACGGCGAAATCCGCCGCGCCAGGAACCTCTTTGATAAGGGCGAGCGTTTGCGTCGCCAGGCGGCGAAGTTCGTTCAAATTGGGGCCGCTGATGATCACTGCGAGATCGGCTGGCGAGCCGGTGACCGCCTCGGTGACATTGTCAATAATCGGCTGCGTGAAGCTAAAGAACGCGCCAGGAATCGCGGCCCGCAAGGTCTGACTAAACTCTTCCACTAGGTCTGCTTTGGTTTTGCCGGCTTGCCAGGTGTCATAGGGAGTGAGGGCGACAAAAAATTCGTTGCGGTTGGGACCGTATGGATCGGTGCCTGAATCATTGCGACCGGATTGCGAACTCACTAGTTTGACTTCGCCGGCTTGCCGCAGCAGCGAACGGATCGTGCTCGCGATCTCCGCTGACTTGGTTAAGGAAATCCCCGGGGGCAGGTTTGCTCGCACCCAGATCACACCTTCGTCGAGTTGTGGGAGGAATTCCGACCCGAGCGAGCGAGCCAAGGCAAATGCCGCCAGTACGACGCCGGCGGCGATTGCTACTACCAGCTTCGAGCGTCGCACCGCTACACGTAAGGCGCGTTCGTACCTGTGCGAGAGCCACCGCAGGAGGGGATTCTCCCAGCCTCGCGCCCCATGACGGAAGGTATACGTCGCCAAGACCGGAATCAGCGTCAGCGCCAAGATCAGTGAACCAAGCAACGCATAACACACAGTGAAGGCCATCGGTGTGAACAAGCGTCGTTCCACGCGCTCTAGCGTAAACAGAGGGATGTACGCGGAAATGATGATGAGCAATGAAAAGAAGATGGGGCGTTCGACTTCAAGCGCGGCATCACGAATAGTCGCGAGCATCCCATCCTCTGTCTTCTCCTGCTCCCGATGCGACAGCACATGGACAATGTGCTCCACCATGACCAAAGTGCCATCGACGATAATGCCGAAATCAAGCGCACCGAGACTAAGCAGATTAGCGGGAATGCCGGAGAACTGCATGCACACAAACGCAAACAGTAGCGAGAGAGGAATCGTGACAGCGGTCAAGAGGGCGGCGCGCACGCTTCCCAAAAACAAAAACAACACCGTCACCACGATAACGAGCCCTTCCAGCAAAGTGTGGGTCACGGTGTGTAAGGTATTGTTGACAAGATCTGTACGGTCGTAGATCGGGGTAATCTGCACCCCCTGGGGCAGTCGCGAGGTGTTCAGCTCTTCGACCGCCTCCTTAATGCCTTTGAGGACCTCGCTAGGGTTCTCTCCCCGCCGCATTAACACGATGCCCTCGACTCCACCGGAGCGATTGTTGACGCCAAAGATGCCAGTCTGCGGCGCCGCGCCGATATGCACGCGTCCGACATCCTTGACAAAAACAGGTACGCCATTCACGGCGGTAATGACGACATTTTCAATATCACTAATTGATTGAATGAGGCCGACGCCGCGAATCACCATCGCTTGTTGCCCGTTGTCGAGCTGCGCCCCGCCGGCGTTCTGATTGTTGGCGTTCACTGCGTCAGCAATTTGGTTGATGGAGAAATTGTATTTGCTGAGCGCAAGCGGATCGACTTCAATTTGATATTGTTTAATGAGCCCGCCAAATGGCGTGACATCAGCCACTCCTGGGACTTGCAGCAGGCGAGGTTCGACTACCCAATCCTCCAATTCACGGAGTTCCAGGGCGTTGTGTCCTGCGCCTTCCAACACATACCGATACAGTTCGCCGATAGGCGTAGAGAGCGGACCAAGAGTGGGAGTGACGTTATCCGGCAGGGTGGCTTCACGCAGCTTTTCGAGCGCAACTTGTCGGGCAAAGTAATCGTCCGTTCCATACGCGAAAGTGAGTTCCACCACCGACAAGCCAAAGATCGTGCGAGAACGGCGGGCGATGACATTCGGCACGCTATTCAGGGCGCGTTCGATGGGCACGGTCACTTGCTGCTCAACCTCTTCCGCTGCATGGCCGGAGTACAATGTGATAACCACCACCTGCGTGTCGGAAATGTCAGGATAGGCTTCAAGTTTCAGTTGTTGAAACGCCCAGAGCCCTAAACCAATCAGGGTGAGCCCCAACACAAGGGACACGAAGCGTTGCTGCAGCGCAAAGCGTACGAATTGTGCGATCACAGGTTTGTCCTTTGTCAGGAGGCGCGGTTTTGTAGCTCAATGGCGATCTGGGTTTTGGCAGACGAGGGACTGTTGATGCCGCGTTGTCCTCTCAGCAGCATCGCGCCGTCCACTACTACACGCTCTCCAGGGTGTAGCCCAGTTAGCACCGGCACTGCGTCTTTCGTGCGTTTCCCTACCGTCACTTCGGTCTGGCGGAACTGACCGGGGCTTTGTTCGACAAACACTAAACTGTGTCCATCGCCTTCGATGACAGCGCTGGCGGGAACAACCGGCATCTGTTGGGTCGCTTCAATATGATGAATGCTGCCAAACATTTCCGGCCGGAAACGGCCGTCGGGATTCAGCATCTCCGCTCGCACTTTGACTGTGCGGGTCTGCGAATCGACCGCGTCTGCAATACGCATGACTTTCCCCTCAAAGGTCTCCCCCGGGTAGGCCACGAGATTGATTTCGACTCGCTCGCCGACTTGGACGAAGCGAATATAACTTTCCGGGACATCCGAGGCCACCCACACCGTACTCAGGTCTGCAATGGTCATGAGCGGCGCTGAGGTGTCATTTCGGTATTCTCCGGGGACCACGGTAAGGTCTAGCACTTTCCCGGCAATGGGAGCGCGGACGAGCACCTGTTGCTGAAAATCCCCCGGCTTGAGCCCCAACAGGGTCAGCCGCCGCGCCGCTTGTTCTTGCGCCACTTTGGCTTGGGTGAGTCCAGCCTTTGCTTGCGTCAAGGTGTTTTGCGCATCGAGGACCTCTTTTTTGGCGACCGCGTTATGGTCATACAAATCTTTGAGGCGATCAAAGTCCGCTTGGGCTTTGCTGAGCGCCGCTTCGACTTGGATGCCTGCCGCTTGGGATTGGAGATAGGTGGACATCGCGGTGTCGGCGTCCGGACTCTGTAAACTCAACAAGGGTTGTCCTTCTGTCACCGAGTCGCCCAGTTTCACCATGACGCTGACGACGCGACCAGGGACCGGAAGAATGACATGGGAGATCCGGTTCGGGTTCGCCTCAATTTTCCCCGGCGCCACCACTTCGTCCGTCGGCAATTCCGCGGTTTCCACCGGCGCCACGCGAAGCTGTTCGAGCATGGGGGAATTCATCGCCAGCGTCACCACTTGAGGATTGTCGGTCAGTTCTTTGGCCGAAGTCTCCGCCGGGGCGATCGGGTTCTCGCGCCGCTTGCAGGCGGGGAGAAGAAATAAAGTTGTTAAGATAAAAAAGAACAGAAAGCGGTTCATGGCGTCACTGCCTTTCCTGATACTGAATCGATGGTATAGAGACTGCGAGCGTAATCTGCCCGCGCGTTGTTGTAGCTTTGCATGGTGTCGTTAAAGGCCCGTTGCGCGTCCAAGAAATCCACAAAACTCGACTGCCCATGTCGATACGTATATTCGATCGTTTGACGCACGTCGCGACTCTGGGTGAGCATGTTGGTTTCAATGCGCTGGAGCATGTCGTTCGCGGTCGTGTATTGCTGATAAGCATTCCGCACCTCGGTCTCGATAGCGGCTTCTAACGCACGGATCTTGGCCGCGATCTGATCCTGGGCGCGTTGGGCGCGCTCGATTTCGCCTTGATTACGGTTAAAAACGGGAATCGGCGCGCTGAACGAGAGCCCAAACGCATTACCGTCGCGAGTGTTGCCTTGCTGGCGTTGGAGCTCAAACCCTACGGTATAATCGACTTTGCCTTGCGCAAGTTGCAACCGCAGGTCCGCCCTGGACCTCGCCTGATCTCTAAGCAACGCCTGCAAGTCTGGACGTTGTTGAAATGCGAGTTGACGAATGTTCTCTGCTTTGACGAACGAGGTATCCTTGCGCAGTTCTCCGATCACGTCGAAGTTCGACGAATACAGCGTACGGCCCAGCAAAGTTTGCAATTGATTTCGAGCCACGAGGAGGCTTGATTCGCTCTTTTGCACGTCATTCTGAAACTGCAACGTGGTGAGACGCGTACGCTCAAGCTCTACTTGGGCGAGGTCTCCCGCTCGTACTCGATTGCTATTGACTTTGACAATCTCGTTGAACGCCTGCAAATTCTCCTGGGCTAAAGCGACGTTCGCCTTTGCCAACAACACGTCCACACAGGCATTCTGGACGTCGAGCACGGTGGAGCGGACAGTGTCAAGCAATTGCAATTGGGCGACTCCGCGCGCGTTCTCGGCGACGGCGATACGCGCCTCGCGCTTCCCCCCGCGCTCGAAGACGAAGTCCACATGAGCAACCTCAGAGAACGGGTTCGTTCCAGAATGGAAGATTGTATGATCAACAAGTGTCGATCCGAGCGTGAGCACCGGATTGGGGCGCAAACGCGCGGTAATAATCTGCGCCTCGGCCAGCGGGACGTTATAGCGTTCCGCGAGCAAGGAAAGATTTTTCTCGACCGCTTCCTGGACCGCCAAATCGACCGTGACCTGTTCGGGTGCATCGCTCTGCGCTTCCACAAAGCAAGGGAAAGCACAGCTCCATAGAGCAAAAAGACTGACGATCAAACAAGAACCGCGCATGAACACAAACTCCGATACAAGGTAGAATAAGAGCGCCTCAACTAGCCAGGGATTGTGCAGCGAGCGTAGTGTCTTCCACCCGCAATCGAGATATCAGCGACAGAAGGCGGAGGCTAACTCATTGTTACAGACCGTCGGAGCCTTCACATACTGATCTCAGTGGAGCGATAGGTGACTATATGAGACTTTCAGCCGCCCGCTAGCAGCGCAGGCGCGGTGGGCCGCGAGTGGTGAGGAGGCGGAGCGGAGCGAACAGTCCCCAGACTGGCTCTCGTCCAGGTCCCCCGGAGATTGTTGGCGTGTAGAACTCCCAGCTGTAAGCGAGCGTCTGCCCCGATGAAGGAAGGCGCGTCGGGCTGCCGATGCGGTCTGGATTGTGGACACGCGGCGCCTTGAGACCGGAATCCCTAAACTCCACTCGCTGATCTTGTGGTTCTAGAGGACACAGGCACTCGAACCGCCCAGCGCCGTCATTGAGCCACACAATGACCTGGTACGGTGGCAGGGCCTCTTGCCAGAGCAGGTCCGTATCGCCGTCTCGGTCGACATCTTGCGCCGAGAGGAAACCTAAGGCGCCATTCGGAGTGGTGCTGAAGGGCAGCGCCATATACGCGTTCGTGCGGCTCAGTTGGAGTTCGATGACATTCTGGAAGCCCCCCGTGCTAACCGTCACCGGGTCAGGAAGGTCATCGCCGTCGAGGTCGGAGAGGGTACGAGAGATGCTGGTATCCGGCGGCGTGTGCTCCGGGGAGGAGGCTGCGGCTGATTGGTGTGTGAATACCTGGCCAGCATAGACAAACAGCGCCAGCAGCGCTGAGATCAGACCCTTGGGGCACATGCGGACACACATTGTACGAAGATGTAGCATATTTTTTTCACGCCAGACATCCTGCTGACGTTCTCTAAACTTAAGGACGAGGCTAAAGAAATTAAGTGGGAAGCCAGTCGCTTACTGGAGAGGGAGGGGCAATCTTGAGGGGATAGAAAACCTTCTGTAGCGGCGGTGGCGTCCGCAGCACGCGAAGGCCTGCTTGGGCTTGTCGCTGCGTGAGAAAAAGAGCGCTGACGGTGGCGCGGCAAGGAGGAACGAACCGTTCTTGTCCTGTCGCTGATTGCTGGTCGTCATCATCGTCGTCATCCAGGATGACTGCCGATAACCAAAGACTACCGGCTGAAGACGCCTTTTCAGAGCGAAGGAGCTGACGCGTTGACCAGGGATGAGTGAAGGCGTGGACAGAAGGCAGCACCGCGCCAGCGCAGGCAATAAGAAGGAGCGCAATTCTTACGCAGAAACGCCACTCTCGCTGAAGATAGCGGAAGGCGGCTTGCCCTAGGATGTTTGCTGCGCGCAATAAGGTTATCACCTTCATGCCCTGTCTAAACCATAGACGCAAGTTTCTTCTTGATATTCAGCATAACATCTTTGTACAGGATGAGAGAAATGTCACGTTTTGGCCTGCAATCGTTCTTGCAGTTTGCGGTCGCGCTCACGGACCGATTGCGCGAGTTTCTCCTTGAAACTTACCAGGCGAGAAAAAAGCTCGGCATCAGCGACCGCCAGAATTTGAATGGCTAACAAACCCGCATTGCGACCGCCATCGATCGCCACCGTCGCGACCGGCACGCCCGCCGGCATTTGGGCGATAGCGAGCAAGGAATCGAGCCCTTTCAGCGCCTTGCTTTGGATCGGCAGACCAATAACGGGGAGCGGCGTGTGCGCCGCCACGACGCCAGCTAAATGCGCGGCCCCACCGGCGCCAGCGACGATGACTTGGAGGCCGCGTGTGTGGGCCTTGGCCGCGAATTCAGCCACATCATGCGGGGTGCGATGGGCGGACATCACGTGCATTTCGTAGCCCACGCCAAATTCGTTGCAGGCCTTGCCCACCTCTTCCATGATTTCTAAGTCTGAGTCGCTGCCCATCAGAATACCAACTCTCGGATTCATAAATTCTTTTCTCCTTGCCAATTTTAACATGAAATGAGCTACATCTCCGCCAGGCTCCGTGTGACTTCTTCCAGGTGAATCCCGCGTGAGCCTTTCACCAGCACAAGCTGAGGCTCCTGGTGCTCTCTTATGGTTGCGCGCAGAAATGTAGACGCTGCATCCGACTTGGCAAACTGCTGCGTCTTGATGCCAGCTCGGGCCGTGGCGGCTGCGATGAAGTGCGCATCCTCTCCTACCGTCACCACTAAATCCGGCTGTGGATGCAACGTAGCGATGAGCTCACCGATCTCGCGGTGACGCTGCAGGCTCAGTTCTCCCAGCTCTAGCATGTCGCCCAGAACCAGCAGTAACCGTTCTCCTGGCGCGCGTACTTGGTGGGCAGTGAGAATGGCTTGACGCATTGAGGCTGGATTTGCATTGTAGCAATCATCAAGAATAGCGAGGCGCTGCGCGGGAACTTCGACCACCGCCATTCTGCGCGCCGCGCCGTGCGCGCCCCGCAACGCTGCGCAGGCCGCGTCTACATTGAATCCACATTCCGCCGCCACGGCGATAGCCGCCGCCCCGGCAAGGGCGAAAGGACTGCCAAGCAGGTTAACCTGAACTGCCTGCGACCCCTCGGGAGTTGTCACTGTAAAGGATGTTCCTGTGCGAGCGACATTGATATTGCTGACACGATATTTGTTGGTCGGGTGCTCGCCGAAGGTTACGACACGACAACGGGCCAAGCGATGCACCACCTCCAGCAGCGCCTCATGGTCGCCGTTGACTATCGCGACACCGTCAGGCGGCAACGCCGCGATCAATTCGGTCTCCGCTGCGATCACTCCATTGAGATCTTTCAAGGTCTCAGTATGTTCTTCTGCAATACTAGTAATTACACCGACCGTTGGGCGGGCGATTTGGCACAGCGTCGCCAGCTCGCCTGCGCCGCTGGTGCCCAATTCAAGGACAAGGCATTGCACGTTACGGTCCGTGCGCAGTAGCGTCAGCGGTACGCCGATGTGATTGTTCAAATTTCCTTGAGTCGCAGACGTCCGTCGTTGCGGTGCGCACACCTGTGCTAACAATTCCTTGGTGGTAGTTTTCCCATTGCTGCCTGCCACACCAATGACCACGGCTTGCGACTGCTTCCGATACCACGCGGCCAGGTCCTGCAATGCGGTCAAAGGATCAGCAATAGCGATACCCGCCGCATTCGTTGGTGGAGTGGCCACAACCTGTGGAGAAAAGAGAAACCCACCGGCGCCTTGACGCACGGCTTCGGCGAGATACGCGTGGCCATCAGTGCGACTACCTGGCAACGGCACGAACAACGCCCCTGGAGGAACCGCACGGGAATCGATTGTCATCGCCGTAAACAAGGTATCCACGTCGCCACACACTAATGAGCCGCCGGTCGCTTCACATACTTCGGGAACCGTGAGCGTGACTGACATAGTCGGGCAAATCTATCTACGCTTGCCTGCTCCAGCAAGGGCTTCTAGCCGCAAGCGCCTTTTCCTTTTTACCAATTGATCCATTTCCTCTCGCATGTCACCATACGGTTGTGACACCCAAGGAACAGCTCGCCAGAGCGATCGTGCAAACGCTGCGTCAGTACGGCTATGAGGCGTATCTGGCCGGCGGTTGCGTGCGTGACAAGTTGCTCCGAGTCGAGCCCAAAGATTTTGATGTGGCGACCAGCGCTCGCGCGGAAGAGGTGCAACGCTTCTTTCCGCACACGATCCCAGTCGGAGCCCAATTCGGCGTCGTGATGGTTGTGCATGGTCAAGAAACTTGTGAAGTTGCGACCTTTCGCTTGGATGGTTTGTATCTGGACGGTCGCCATCCGAGCAGCGTGAGTTTTAGTAATGCCCGTGAAGACGCCGTACGGCGGGACTTCACCATCAACGGCATGTTTTACGATCCAGAGACTGAACAGGTAATTGACTACGTCGACGGTCGGGCCGATCTCGCCGCTGGCGTGATCCGCGCGATTGGCGATCCGCATGCTCGTTTCTCCGAAGATCGCCTCCGTATGTTGCGCGCCATACGCCTGGCTGCGCGGCTGGGTTTCATCATCGAGTCAGAAACGTTTGCTGCTATTCAAGAGCTTGCTCCGACCATTGTGGAGATTGCCTGGGAACGTATTGGCGACGAAATCATCAAGATTCTCATCGAGCCCAGCCTTGAGCGCAGCGCTCAAGGCGTATCCGGGGCGCGACAACACAGTGGTCCACGCACCGCCTTCGAGCTGATGTTTGCTTCCAGTCTGCTCCAGGTCATTCTGCCGGAAATTGTCTCCATGCGTGGCGTTGAGCAGTCGCCGGATTTCCATCCCGAAGGCGATGTGTTCGTTCATACCATGCTGTTGCTCGACAAGTTGGACAGTCCCACAGAGACCCTCGCGCTTGGAGCCCTGCTGCATGACGTGGCGAAACCGCTGTGTCAGGAGCGAAGAGAGAAGCGAATTACTTTTTATGGACATTGTGAAAAAGGGGCGGAGTTGGCGGTGGCGATCTGTCAACGGTTGAAACGTTCGCGCGCTACCTGGGAGCGGGTGGAGTATTTGGTGAAAAATCACCTCCGTGTCCTCGGCGCTCCTGAGATGCGTTCGGCTACGCTCAAGCGTCTACTCCGGGAAGAAGGGATTGAAGAGTTGCTCGCCCTGGCGCGTCTTGACGCGTTGGCCTCCAGCGGCGATCTGCGACCCTATGAATTTTGTCGCCAGAAACTGGCGGAACTCAGCCATGAACAGATAGCGCCGCCGCGCCTGCTCACGGGGAAAGATCTCATTGCCTTGGGGCTGTCGCCGGGGCCACGATTCAAAGAACTTCTTGATGCAATAGAAGAAAAACAACTAGAGGGGCAATTGCAGACGCGAGAGGAAGCCCTCGCGTGGGTAGAGCAGCGTTCGCGTTCTTGACTCACATTCGCTTCCTGTGGGTTGATCCTTCTCATCCTTCTCCTATTGACCCTTCGGGAGTTCCCAGGCATAAAACTCCTACTTTCTTTGTGCATGGAAATGGTGAAGTGGACGCGTTGATTCAGAAGGCGGACACGCTGCTCGAAGCGTTGCCCTATATTCAGCGGTTTTCGGGAAAAACCTTTGTCGTGAAGTATGGCGGACACGCCATGGAAGACGAAGATCTGAAGCAGCGCTTTGCACAAGATATCGTGCTGCTCAAGTTCGTCGGTATGAATCCCGTGGTGGTGCACGGAGGCGGACCCCAGATCGGCGACATGTTAAAGAAACTCGGCATCTCCTCACGATTTGTTCGCGGCATGCGCGTCACCGACGCGCCCACGATGGAAGTGGTGGAGATGGTGCTTGGCAAAATCAACCAAGAGGTCGTTTCCCTTATTAACCGCCAAGGCGGCAACGCCGTTGGACTTAACGGGAAAGATGGGGAATTGGTCCTTGCCCGCAAAATGTTCGTCACGGTGGAAGAAGAAGGAAAACCACTGACGACACACGACGTTGGGCAAGTGGGCGAAGTCGTCGGCGTCAACCCGCGTGTGATTCATGCTCTGACGACAGCGAATTTCATTCCCGTGATCGCTCCAGTCGGCGTAGGGGAAAACGGTGAGAGCTACAATATCAATGCTGACCTGGTCGCCGGAAAAGTGGCGGAAGCGCTGCAGGCGGAAAAATTGATTTTGTTAACAGACGTTGAAGGCATCGAAGATAAAGATGGCGCACTCATCTCTACGTTGGGCAACACGGACGCCGAGATGCTTATCAAAGACGGGACGATCGGCGAGGGGATGATTCCGAAAGTGGAGTGTTGCATTGCCGCACTGCGCGGCGGCGTCAAGAAAACGCACATTATCGATGGCCGTGTGCGTCACGCGACGTTGCTGGAAATTTTCACCAAAGAGGGCATCGGCACGGAGGTGGTTCGGTGGACAACGTGACCAATCAAAACATCATCGATCTCAATACGCAGTATCTGTGCACCACCTATGCGCGCTTTCCGGTCGCCTTCGTGCGCGGGCAAGGCTGCCGCTTATGGGATGCTGATGGTAAATCCTACCTCGATTTCTTCGCCAGCCTGGCGGTGATGAATCTCGGCCAATGTCATCCCGCGGTGGTGAAAGCCGTGTGCGATCAGATCTCGACGTTGACGCATATCTCGAACCTGCACCACACCATTCCGCAGGGGCGGTTGGCCGAGCTGCTGTGCCGCCATTCTTTTGCTGACAAAGTGTTCTTCTGCAACAGCGGGGCGGAGGCGAACGAAGCGGCAATCAAGTTGGCGCGTAAATACGGTGGCGACAAACGCGACGGGCGTTACGAGATCATCACCACGCTTGGGTCCTTTCATGGCCGCACTATGGCCGCCATTTCCGCCACGGGGCAAGAGAAGGTGCGGCAAGGATTTGCACCGCATCTTGAGGGATTCCGCTACGTGCCGTTTGACGATATCGCCGCGACCGAAGCCGCGATTTCGGAGCGCACGATCGCCATTCTAGTAGAGCCTATCCAGGGCGAGGGCGGCGTGAACGTGCCCCACTTGGGCTATCTCAAGGAGTTGCGCGATCTTTGTAACCGCAACGGGCTGCTGCTCATTTTTGACGAAGTACAAACCGGCATGGGCCGCACGGGCAAACTCTTTGCCTATGAACACGAGGGTGTGGAGCCCGATATTATGACATTGGCCAAGGCGTTAGGCGGTGGGCTGCCGATCGGCGCGATGCTAGCGCGGGGCTCGGTTGCTGAAAGTTTCAATCTGGGCAGCCACGGCTCGACCTTTGGCGGCAACGCGGTTGCCTGCGCCGCCGGCGTCGCCGTGGTCAACACCTTGCTGGGCGGCGTGTTGGAAAACTGCCGAGCGATGGGCGAGTATTTTACCCAACGGTTGCTCACGCTGAAAGAGAAATTCTCTTTTATCAAAAACATTCGTGGGCGCGGGCTGATCATCGGCGCGGAACTGGACCGCGACGGGACGGCGATTGCGGATACATGTTTGCAGGAAGGGCTGCTGATTAACTGCACAGTGGGAAAAGTGCTGCGCTTCATTCCACCGCTGATTGTCACCAAAGCAGAAATTGACGAGGGGTTCGCTATTTTAGAGAAGGTGTTGGAGAGACAGTGAAACGCTCGAACAAGCCAAGCGGCAGTAGGCAGAAGCGTGACTTGATCAGTATCGCGGATCTTTCGCGCGAACAGCTCGATGAACTCTTTGCCTTGGCATTGCGATTCAAGGCGGATCGTCGTAACGGGTGGCCGCATCCATTGCTTGCGGGCAAGACCCTGGCGATGATCTTTGAGAAACCGAGTTTGCGCACTCGCGTGACTTTTGAAGCGGGAATGGTGCAACTAGGTGGATATGCGGTGTATCTTTCACCGCCTGACATTGGCTTAGGGACGCGGGAGTCCCCGGCAGACGTGGCAAAGAATTTATCGCGCTGGGTCGATCTCATCATGGCGCGTACGTTTTCCCATGCGATGGTGCTGGAACTGGCGCAGCACGCGACAGTCCCCGTGATTAATGGCTTGTCTGACTTGCTGCATCCCTGCCAAGTGCTGGCGGATTGCCTGACGCTCATTGAACATCGCGGTCGTCTCGACGGGGTGAAAGTCGCCTTTGTTGGGGATGGGAACAATGTAGTCAACTCGTGGCTCAACGCGGCCTCCAGATTGTCGTTCTCTTTTGCGTTAGCATGTCCTCCAGGCTATGAGCCGAATGCTGGCGTGCTGGAGCGGGTGCGGCGTGAAGAGGCGCAAGTGGTGGTAACAAGTTCAATCGAAGAAGCGGTCCGTGACGCGGATGCTGTCTACACCGACGTATGGACCAGCATGGGGCAGGAGAAAGAGAGCGCTCTGCGACGGGAAGCGTTTCAGGATTATCAAGTCAACGCGTCCGTGATGACGTTCGCCAAGAAGGACGCCTTAGTAATGCACTGCCTTCCCGCGCATCGGGGTGAAGAGATTGCGGCTGACGTGCTCGACGGTCCGCGCTCGGTTGTATTTGATCAAGCTGAGAATCGCCTCCATATCCAGAAGGCGATTATGGTGTGGCTGTTGCAGTAAGAGCGCGTGCTCTATTCAAGCCCGAACCGCGTCCTCATCCGTAAACGAGATTCCGAACGCGCTCTTGCCGAGGAATTCTAAGGTCTCGTCGCTGTCAAAAGGATGATAGAGACCGGCGCGTACATCGCGAAAATACCGTTCCAGTGGGAGGCGCTTGAAATAAGACTGGCCGCCGACCGCGCGCAGCGCCAGGTCCACCACGCGGGTTGAGTTCTCAATCGCCACCATCCGAGCTGCGACGCTCTTGCGCGCCCACGTGCGAGGTTTCTCCTGCTCAACCTCAGCCGCCGCTTTCCACATGATCGCTCGGGCGCTTTCAATGAGCATGTCCATCTCACCGACCTTGTTGTATACACTCGGAAGATGACTCATCGGCTTCTTGAGTGGGAAGCGTGGTCGATCGCGCATAAAGTCTACGACAAAATCGCGTGCGGCGACGGCAATGCCAATGTAGACCGCGCCGATGGAGAACGGCGCGCGAATGAACGTATTGATAACGCCGCCACGGGTAAAAACCGGACGTTCGAGAATCACAGCCGACTCGGGGATAAAGGCGTCTTTCAACTCCGTGCTGTTCGATGCAGTGGAGCGCATGCCCATCGTATGCCAGTCATCCTTGATGATGAGGCCTGGAGTGTCTCGGGGAATAAGAAAAGTGATGATCGTCGCCTTCTCGGAACCATTGTCACAGGTGGCCTCGGTGAAATAGAGATCGAGGGCAATACTTTGGGTGCCGAAAATTTTCCGACCATTGACGATCCAGCCGCCGTCCACTCGTTGTGCGGTTGCGCGAGGCCGCAAGAAAGACGCAGCATTATCCGGCTCAGATCCCGATCCGCCAACAATGAGCCGACCTTCGGCGATCTTGCGCAACAGGGCCTCGACATGCGGAGCTTTCAATCGACGCCACGTATCAATCGCCAGCCCCATGACATTAAAGTGCATATTAATAGCCAACGCTGTCGCGCCATCTCCTTGCGCCAGACGCTCCTGCGCCTTGATGCGTTCAAGCACGCTGGCCCCGGCTCCGCCGAATTCTTCTGGAATGGTCAGGATGGAGTAGCTGCTCTCCCTGAGGCGCGCATAATTTTCGTACGGAAATGATCCTTCTTCATCATAACGAGCCGCGCGCGGCGCAAACTCATCGGCTAGCGTCGCCGCTAGATCAATGAATCGCTGTTCGCGCTCGGTGTGAAATTGTTGCATGGGTCCTCCTTATTTAAAGCCGTCCTGATTTCCTAATCAGCGAGCACTTCTGTCGTGGCTACGACTTTGGGCAATGTCAATTCATGATAGGGCTCAGGGAGCTGCATCACCATGTGCTCAAAGCGTTCCTGAATTGCCACAAGCCTAGCAGTGAAGTTGGTCTTTAGCTTCAGATCATTGGTAATTACAGTCTCAACGCCGATGCGTTGCGAGTCCATATCGAGCCCAAAGCTCCCATAAGCGATGACGATAGCGTCTTCAGGCGAGAACTTCTCGTCTCGCAACCTCCGAGCCCAACGCCGTAGATAACGACCTTTCTTCAACGCGCGAGCTTGCGCTAGCAGCGCCACGGCAAAGAGCGGAGAACGTCTTTGCAGGACATGTTCAGTTTGTTCGGTTATGTACAGCGGAATATTGGAGGCGCGTAGGCGAGCCCAGACGTTAGCCGCTTCAGCCTGGGGTAAAGTCGGCGGCTGACCGAGCGCCAGTCGCACACGCGCTTCGTACACACGTCGGACTACGCCTTTATCGAGAAGAATGCTTTCTGACTGGAAACTCAATTTCGTCTCCTTCGGCATCCTCCTCGATTGATTCCGCGCCTTCATTCCAGATTGCTTCTCGCTCTCCTTCCGTCAATGCTTCATAACGATGAGCTTCTGCTTGGGCGAGGCGGCGTTCGTCTTCGCTTAAATTGTTCCACCAAGCGAGAGTCTCCGGATCAGCCCCGCCTTGATAGACGAGTAGCCCTTCCGCAGCCTCGACCAACGTGAGCGTATCGCCTGGATGTAATCCACGCTTATGAATCACTTCAGGGGGGATGATGACCTTCCCTTCAGCATCGACAATCAGTCTTTCCATCATCGTTTAACCTCAATAGCTGCGCAGGAGTTCTTCGACAACCGAACGTCGAGACAGCGACTATACCTCGACTGCCAACTCTGCGAGTAGTTCCCAGGCCTCTTGCAAATCCTTCGTATCAAATCCCTCAGTAAACCAGTTGTAAATCTCCGCCAATATGTTGTGGGCCTCGTGTTGCTTGCCTTGCTGCCGCCACAACCGAGCGAGACTAGTAACAGCGCGCAGCTCCAGCGATTTCGCTTGCTGTTTGCGAGAAATCTCGATGGCCTTGAGGAAGCAGGCTTCGGCTTCGTTTTCAGCCTCAGAATTTTTACATTCTACATTTTTAATTGCTGTAGCAGTTCGCCTTTGAGACGGTAGAGTTCGGCTTCGTACCACCGCTCCCCCGTTCTGTCTACCGCCGCCATCGCCTCGATCAATATAATCAACCCTTCCTCTATCTGTCCTGTTTTTCCATGCGCCTCGGCCAGCAGGGCGAGATAATATGGTCGGTACACCTCCGTCCCGGTGGCCCGCACAGTGGCTAAGCCTTGTTGTATCTGCTGGATGCCTACCTCTTCTTGCCCCTGCAGGGCCAACGCCCAGCCATGCGGTACGATGGCTCCTGCGAAATAACCCGACAACCCCTGCTCGTGACAGAGCACACGCAGAGCCTCGGCTCTTTGCTGAATGGCCTGTGGCTCGTGCAGGAACTGCAGGAGCACGGTAGTCAGATTCCAGGCAACAGCCGTGCTAAACGGGAGATTCACCTCCTGAGCGCGGGTTAGCGCCTCGAGACTGCATTCTCTAGCCTGATTGGGATATCCGAGCACCCACAAGAGTTGAGCCAGAAGGGTACGAGCAATGACACCAATATCCGCCCCATAGCGATAAATTGAAGCACGCTGCTGAGGGTCGCAGAGGGCAAGCCCACGTTCCAAGTGTTCCCGGGCCGAGGCAAGCTCGCCGAGCAAGTTCAAGGGGACCCCCAGAGCAATATGGGCTTCTCCAAGGAGAGCCGGGTCGTGTACGCGCTGGGCCAACCGTAACAGTTGTTCCCCCAGCTCACAGGCAGTTTGTAACTCTCCCCGCACCGTATAGAATATACGCAATCCCACTAGCACGGGGAAGAGTTGCGGCGTGTCCTCCAGCTGCCGACACAACGATAACGCGCGGGCGTAGGCTTGCTCTACTTCTGGAGTTGCGGGACCTTTAGTAGACATTAGCGGACCGCTCTGAGCAAGTTGCAGGGCGAGTTCTTGTTGGGTGCGCTTGGGGGTATCAGGAAGAGTCTTCAGCAGCTCCAACCCTGTGGTGAGATGGCTAATCGCTTCTGTGTTTGCTGATCTTTCAGTCGCTCTCTGCCCTGCTTCCCGCCAGTACGAAATCGCCCGTTCCACAAGTCCTGCCTCAGTATAATGCTGCGCCAGCAGCTCGGGCTGCGTTTCTTTGCTTTCTGGGAATTGCTCCTCCAAAATCTGTGCGATGCGTTGATGATAATGCTGCCGCGTACTCTTGAGCAGTGATTGATAGGCAGTGTCTTGGATCAACGCATGTTTGAACGTGTAGTGCGCGGTCGGCGGCTGGCCGCGTTGGTAGAGCAGTTCGGAGTCTACAAGTTTAGCCAGCGCGGATCGCAAATTTTTCTCGTCTACGAAAGCAACAGCACGGAGAAGTTCGTAGGAAAACTCGCGTCCGATGGTCGCGCCCAGTTGCGCGACTTCTTTGGCGGTGTTCAGACGATCAAGCCGCGCCATGAGCGAATCTTGCAGTGTAGTGGGAATTGTCTGGAGGAGCATGGTATGGTGTGCTCCCCTGTCTTCCAGGACCATCTTGGTCAGCTCTTCTACAAACAATGGCACGCCGTCAGTTCTCGCAACGATCTGTTGCACGAGATCCTGCGGCAGGGCGTCCTCCTTGGCGACCCGGCGCACCATCGTTTCAATCTCGCCCCGGGCAAACCGGTTCAAGGTCAGTTGAGTCAGATGCGCTGCCAGCGGCCACGGTGGAGTAAAGTCTGGACGAAAGGTCAGCACGACCAGCAGCCGCGCTGATGGGACCTGGTCAAGCAAAAGACTGAGCAACTCCAGGGTGGAGGGATCGATCCAGTGCAAATCTTCCACGACCATCAGCACGGGCTGTTGCTGGGCCTCATACAGCAGCCACGCCAGCAACGTTTCCAGGGTCTTCTGCTTTTGCCGTTGTGGGGTCGAGGTCAGCGGTGGATAACGGTCCGGCAGTGGTAGCGTAAGCAAAGAAGCTAGCAGAGGAATAGCTTCATATGGTAAAGAAGAAAGCTCCTTCACTTGCGTCTCTAACTTGCGAAATTTTTCTTCGGGTGAATTCTCACGAGCAAACTGCAACAGACGCTGTAACTGCTCAATCACCGGGTACAGCGCGCTGTTCTGATGATACGGAGAGCAACGCCATTCCACACGAGGGTGCTTGTTGTGTGAGATATGGTCCTTCAGCACTTGCACGAGGCGGGATTTACCGATGCCAGCCTCGCCGTTCAGCAGCACTACCTGTCCGGCTCCTGCCGCAGCCTGCTCCCAACGTTTAAGCAGGAGCCCCACTTCTTCTTCCCGGCCCACCAGCGGAGTCAGTCCGCGCAACGCCGCAACTTCAAGACGACTGCGCGCCTCGCTTTCCCCAAGGATGTGAAACGCCTGCATCGGCGTGGCGACGCCTTTGAGGTCCAGTGCAGGCAGCGCCTGACAATCGAACAACCCTTCAACGAGTCGATAGGTCGATTCACTGACGACCACGGAGTCCGGCTCGGCGGCGCTTTGCAAACGAGCAGCGAGGTTGGGTGTCTCTCCTAACGCCAGCAGCTCGCGTTTGACGCCATCACCAATTTCACTGATGACCACCAGGCCGGTGTGAATGCCGATGCGCACGCGGAGGAATATCTCTTCACCTTGTTCCTCTTTCACGAGGGGAGAGGGAAACTGTTTTTTCAGCGACGTAACGATTTCCAGCGCCGTCCGCACTGCCCGTTGCGCATCGTCCTCGTGTGCGGCGGGATAGCCAAAATAGACAAGAATGCCATCGCCAAGATACTGCGCCACATGCCCATCGAAGCGGCGAATCACTTCACCACAAACGTGTTGGTAATTCTGAACGATCGTCTGCCACTCTTCCGGGTCCATACGTGCTGATAGGGCGGTCGAGCCCACCACATCGCAAAAGAGCACCGTTAATTGACGTCGCTCGCCGATATGCGGTCTAGAGTCACTCGGTCTAGAGTCTAGGGTCGAACCCGTCTCAGAGCGTCTTTGCTCTTTTGTTCTTCGACTCTGGACTCTAGACGCTAGACCGTCTTGGCCTTTGGGTTTTCGTCCTTTGCCTTTTGCTCTCGTTTCTAGCGCCGCGCCGCAATTGTCGCAGAACGCCGCGCCGGGCTCCGCCAGCACGCCACACACAGAGCAAGCGAACTCAAGTTTCGCGCCGCACGCTCGGCAAAACTTTGCTCCTTCACGGTTCTCATGCTGACACGCAGAACAGCGCATTCTTGGACCTCTAGACCTCGGCTGTCATCTGCTTTATCACGAACAAGAACAGAAGCACAGAGAAAAGGAGGAATCATTATGGCTGAGTTATTTCACGTTGGCTTGACGGTGAAAAACCTGGGGCGCTCGGTTGCCTTCTATCGTGATGTCGTGGGCATGCAGGAAACCGAGTTTAAAATGGCAAAGGTCCGCAGCGAGCAATTCGATACGCTGACCAACAATCCCGGTGCGGAACTCAGCGTCGCTCATCTCACGCTCGGACCTTTTATGCTGCAACTGATTGAGTATGTGGCAAAAGGTGGGACGACGTTAGACTTGCATCACAACAATGTCGGCAGCCCCCATCTCTGCATCTACGTGCTGGATGTCGAAGCAAAACTCAAAGAGGTGCAGAAACGAGGCGACGTCGTCATTACCTCTGGTCTCGTGCAGATTGCGCCGAATATGAGAAGTTTCTACACGGAAGATCCGGATGGAGTGCCGGTGGAGTTTTTGCAGAGGATGGAAGGGAAGTAAACGGGAATATCCAATAACATTATTAGCCGCGACAACAAAGTAACAAGTCTGTCACCCTGAGCAGAGCGAAGGGTCTCAATTTCCCGAGATTCTTCGCCTTCGGCTCAGAATGACAGTACTGAGTCTACAATTTGTCACCGACATAGCGTCGATAATCCTCCGGCGTGTCGATGTCCGCCAAGATGCCGGGGTCATCAAGCGGCAACTCGCGCACGCGAGCCGGGTCTTTGCGCACTACGACCTTAGCCCCTTGATCAAGCGGCGCGGCCAGGATCTCGCCGTAGACTTGGCGGGAGAATAACACAGGATGGCCACGCTTGCCGTTGTACGACGCGATGAGAATTGGCAACGGGCTTTCACGAAAGGATGTAATCAACGCGCTGATCGTCTGCGCTGAAATAAGCGGGTGGTCAACAAGATTGACAATGGCTGCTTCACTGTCAGGCGCCAGCGCCCCGATCCCCGTCATCAATGAAGAAAGCTGCCCCTGGAAATAACGGGGATTCAGGACGGTCCGTAGTGTTGGATGAGCGGGAATAGCGCGGCGCAGTTCGTCAGCACGAGCGCCGAGTACGACGATTAACTCATCGACATCGGCAGCGAGGTAGGCATGGCAGATGCGCTCGATGAACGTCTTCCCTTGATAGCGTAAGAGCGCCTTGGGTGAGCCCATGCGGCGGGACTCGCCCGCCGCGAGGAGGATGCCGGAGATCATAAGCTACTGTTGCAAACTGCTTGCTTTCTTTTCAGGTCCAAGCCTGTCCCTTGTATCATGTTGGGCCCTTGCTCATGTCATTCTGAGCCCTTCGCTCATGTCATTCTGAGCGGAGCGAAGAATCCCTATTCTAGCTCAGGATGAACTCCGCGAAGAATCTCTGCCCCCATACCAACTGATACTCAAGTCTTGCCATTGAGGATTGACTAACTCAATCAAAGCGATTTTTTTCCTTCGTAACCAACCCTTAATTTGTTTCTCGCGGTCGATTGCAGAATAAACGTCGGAGGTTAGCTCAAAATAGACAAGATTTGTGATGTTGTATTTGGAAGTAAAACTAGGGACAATTTTTTGCTTATGTTCATATACTCGTCGCTCAAGATTATTGGTGACACCTGTGTAAAGCGTGCGAGATTTGTTGCTCATGATATAAACGTAATATTGTCCCCTCACTGCGTTTTATCCTGATTTATTGTCAAACAGATGTGAGATTCTTCACTTCGCTACGCTTCGTTCAGAATGACAACAAAGAAAATATTATCCTTTGAACTTTAGCGGTCCGTTTGCGCGCGTCTTCGCCGCAATCGAGAGCGTTTCTTCTGGCGCCTGCCGACGTACTTTGACGATTTCAGCGGCAATGGCCACGGCAATTTCCGCCGGAGTCTCCGCCGCGATGTCCAAGCCCATCGGCGTATGAATACGGCGCAAGGCTTCCGGATTGAAGCCTTGTTCGACGAGTCGTTCGAGTGTCGCTTTTGCTCGGCGTTTGCTGCCGATCATGCCCAAATAGAGCGGGTTCTTTTTTAACGCCGTCTTTACGCATCCTTCATCCCAAATGTGACCACGTGTGACAACGACCACAAAGGTATGCTGGTTAATATCTAGGCTCTCCAGCACTTCTACGAACGGACCCACCCGCACTTCGGTGGCGTGCGGAAACCGTTCACGATTGGCAAACGCCCAGCGATCATCCACCACGATCGTGCGAAAGCCCATCATGTAGGTCATCTCACACAAGGGCTGGGCAATGTGGCCAGCCCCGCAAATGATGACCGTTTGCAGACCGGGCTGTACGTCAACGAACACCCGGGGCCATTCCTCACCACGGGCAATGGAGTCTTCTACCGCCTCGCCTTGTGGAGAAATGGTAAACAACTCAGGCTTGCCCGCAGAAACAGAGGCTGAGAACGTGCGAAGCACCTTCTCGTCAAGCGGAAGATTCGGCGTAGCGACGGCGCCTTCCACGCCCAAGGCCAGACAGCTTTTGGCTCCAGCAGGAGCCGAGGTGAGGGGATTGATGGCGGTGACAAGCGCGGTGGGGCGGCGCGCTCGTGTCGCTTCGGCCAGGGCATGGGCTAAATCGCGATGTTCTTCCGGACGCCACAAATCGAGCGCCACGTCCATGAGTCCGCCACAGACCTGAATTTCATCTTGGTCAAAATCGCCGGTCAAATCAACTTCCACGACGCGTGGCGGCGCGTTCTCTTCAAACAGCGGATAAGCACGACGCAGGACTTCTCCTTCGCCACAACCGCCGCCGATGGTGCCGAACGGTTGGCCCTCGCGCGGGACGACCATCTTAGCCCCGACCTCCCGGGGCACTGATCCACGGGTGCGAATAATCGTGGCGAGCACAAAGGGTTTTCCCGCCGTCAGCAGCTCTTCAGCACGTTCCCATAAATTTTCCATATCGGCTTGATCCTAACCATCGCTCTGAGGGAAATCAACGGAAGCGAACGCGAGCGCTTTCTCAACCTTAAAGAAGCTGTCTGAGAGCCACGCTAGCCGGTCATTGCGAGCGGAGCGAAGCAATCTTTGCCTGATGTTTCGACCTCTGCGAGATTGCTTCGTCGCCTGTGGCTCCTCGCAATGACAACTTTCACTCGCTTCTCAGATAGTTTCTCGTCCTTACGTTTGCACGAGGAGGCCTTCAATAAAGCGGAGATCAGCGCTTGCCGCGTCCACTGCCAAGACATCTTCCAGCTTTTCTTGAGCGAAGGAAGCGAGGGCTTGCAAGGCTTCGGTTTCTTCGGGAGACAAAGACAACTCTGACGAGGCATAAGACAAGAATCGCTCGCTCTCGGTGCTCAGGGAAATAGCGGAGACTCGTTTCTGGAAGATGATCAGTTCTGTACGCGTGAGCGGATGCGTTTCCACTTGTCCACTCATTGCCCAATGCGCAAAGGCGGTATTCCACACGAGGGCGAGAGAAACGGAAGAAGTCTGCTCAGATCCATCAAGCTCTGGCAACAAGCGCCAGCGAGATAATGCTGCGAACCAGAGCGGAATATGAATGAACAGGGTTTCCACACGTTCGATCTCGGCAAGATCTTGGAAGCGACGAAAAAAAATCTCGCCCGGCGTTTCCAGCCCCCGGAAGAACATGGGAGGGTGTCGGCATACTCCGTTGTAGGTTTCACGGAAAGGCGAATCCAGCAACGTGACCCAGCTTTCGTCTAGCTGTCGGTGCAGCATTTTCCCCACGCCGAAGGCGCGTTGTTGCAAACGGAGCGTCAAGCTAATCCCCGTCTGCAGTAATGGCCGCAGCAGAGTGTCTTCCAGCAGATGCACGGCGTCTTGCCCTGTGGCGCGGCTGCGATACGCTAAACCGATGTTGACATAATCATGCGTCGCTTCGGCGCACTTTTTTACTTCCGCAACCTCTCCCGGATCACAAGCTTCGGCGATGACGACTTCGTTGGTCAACATCGCCAACTCTTGTCCGATTTCTTCGAGTTGCTCAGGCGGCAGCACGGCCAGCGAGCGCACTAAGAGCGAGTCCCGCACGTCCAGCAACATGAGTGCATGATCGGAGGGAATCACTTCCTCGCCGGAAGCGTAACGCACTTTGGTCGCCGTTGCCCGACGATAACGGGTCCAGGGCAACGCCTCGGGTTCGACGAAACGGAAGAGGGCTTGCGCTTCATCATAAGCAGGGTAGCCGCGATCGGCGAGCCGCGCGTTGCGCCAACGCAATGCGTCTTCTTCCAGCGCGCTGTCTAATTCGTGTAGGCTCCACTCCAGCACTTGCTTGTAGTTTTCATAGTCAAGCACGCGCAGACGCTCCAGCACGAGCGAGAGAATGGGCTCGGCCTCTCCAACAAAGCGTAGGAGATACTGGTCGTCAAAAGTAAAATAGAGCGACTGATCGAAGTCGGGGTCTTCCTCCACGTCCGCTTTGCGCACGACCTCAAAGTGACGCATCACCAACAGCACGAGCACTTCAATGTCGGTATGGAGCGCCCATTCGGCGAGTTTGCCGCTGCCTGCTTCATCAAGCAGCATCAGCCAGGCCGCGACGCGTCGATTGTCGAGCGTGTCTCTCCGCCAGCAATCAAGGTCAAGCATGTCGCGTACTTGCTCAGGCGCGGCGAGGGCCAAGAGATCCACCGCATCGGCAAGCCCGATCTCTTTCAAGGTGTAGAAAAGTTTCTCGGACGAGAGCACGCGAGTCAGCGCCAGGCTGTTGCGAGACGAGACGATGAGTTGCTGACGCGTGCGCGCGTCAACATGCTCAAGTCGGGCGACTTGCTCAACGGTGGATAAGGCGACAAAAGCGTCTTTGGTGAGAGTCTCCATCTTACCTCTTGCGTTTCCCGTCTGCCGCTTTCTCGCTGTATTGGTCAATGAAGGCCAGGGCCTGATCCCAGCCGAGCAACCCATTGAACACTTCACTGAAGGGCAACATCTCGTGCCACACGCTTTGCGTGGTGCCGGTTTCTCGCAGGGTGCGTAAGGCTTTGCGCATCTGATAACTCGCGGCTAGCACGGAAGCGACCGGATAGATCGCTAATTTAAATCCCAAATCTTCGAGGTCCCGCGCCGGCAGAAAAGGGGTTTTCCCGCCTTCCACCATGTTGACGAGCAGCGGCATGCGGTTGGCGAAACGGTTGCATACTTTCTCCATTTGCTTCACTGATTCGAACGCCTCGAAGAACAACATATCAGCGCCAGCGTCGACATACGCATCTGCCCGCATGATGGCGTCATCAATGCCGTTCACCGCAATGGCGTCGATGCGAGCAATGATCACCGTGTCGGAATTCGTTCGATTCTCCGTGGCGGCGCGAATCTTCGCGGCATGTTCTTGGACTGACGCCAGCACTTTTCCGCCTAGATGCCCGCAACGGCGGGGCGAATCCTGGTCTTCGATATGCAGACCAGCGACGCCAATACGCTCGAAGTCCAACACCATACGCACAGTGTTCAGAACGGAACCGAAACCAGCTTCCGCGTCGGCGATCACTGGGGTGCTGACCGCGCGACACACGCCTTCGAGCTGGATCACCATCTCAGTCAAGGTGCGCAAGCCAAAGTCTGGGTATCCTAGCGCGCCGGCAGAAACGCCGCCAGAGTAGTACACGATAGGAAACCCCGCATCCTCAACCAACCGCGCAGAGATGACGTCATACGCGCCCGCGGCCATGAGGAAGTGGTTTTGCGCTAACAGGACGCGTAACGATTGAGCTTGAGACATAAAAAGTAGATGCTCCTTATTAAGTGAGTACGGATAAGGTTGACAGGCGGAATGAATTCTGGGTTAGATGTCACATTTCTGTCATGCAGGCAAAGATTGTCAAGGTGGAGTCTGTTTCTCATCCCTCGGTGAAGCCGCAGACTGCGTGGTCAACGATTACGCTCGCGAGCTTAAGCGGACTGTTGGCGTCGCTCGATTCGTCGGTCAATATCGCGTTTCCGGCAATCACGGCGGCGTTTCAAGTCGACGTCGCACTCATTCAATGGGTCGTGGTGAGTTACGTTCTCACCTACGCGAGCCTGCTGCTCGCTTGCGGTCGCTTGGCTGATCTGCTAGGGCACGGTCGCGTGTTGCTGTGGGGGCTCTTTGGCAGCACAGTTGCCTTTCTTGCCTGCGGGCTCGCACCCAGTTTTGCTTGGTTGTTAGTTGCACGAGTGCTGCAAGGCCTTGGAGCAGCACTCATGCTTGCCGCTGCGCCGGCGCTGGTGACGCTGGCGGTCCCGCCGGAGGTGCGTGGTCGGGCGCTCGGCCTCTTTCAGATGGGGGCGGCAGTTGGATTTGCGCTTGGACCACTGCTGGGCGGCGTCCTGGTTGATAGTTTCAGTTGGCGAGCAGTCTATCTCTTTCGCGTTTTCCCCGCTGCGGCTCTCGCGGCTCTTGCCGCGCGCCAGCCTCGACTCGCGACGCGTGCGCCGTCAGAGGAACGTGCTTTTGACCTGCTCGGGGCATTGACTCTGGCTGGCAGTGTGGCGGGTGTCCTTTTGACCCTCAATCGGAGTCGAGACCTGGGGTGGACTTCACCCCTTGTCCTTGGCTTGCTGGTTGGCGCTGTTGGGTGTTTTGCCACTTTCTTGACAAGAGAAACTCGCATACAGGCTCCGCTTGTTGATCTCAGTCTCTTTCGCAGCCCCGCCTTTGCGATCGCCAACGTACTTAACGTGCTGGCCAATTGCGCCATGTTCGCCATCTGGTTGCTTGTTCCCTACTACATTGTCAACATACTGGGCTACTCAGCCACAACCGGGGGGCTGCTCTTAATGGTCTGCCCTGTCGCAACGGCGCTCGCCGCGCCAGTAGCGGGGCGGCTGTCCGATACATTGGGCACCCGTTCATTGAGCGCACTCGGCCTGGGGCTCGAATCTGCCGGATTGTGGGACCTCCACTATTGCGAGGCATCGTCACCCGCTTTGCCGGTGATGCTCGCTTTGGGGCTGGTCGGTTTTGGCCTAGGGGTTTTTCAGACGCCGAACATGAGCTTCGTCATGGGGTCCATAGCGCAGGAACAACAAGGCGTCGCTGGCGGCATGAGTCAAATGATGCGTACTCTTGGCGTCGTGCTGGGCGTGACTGGGGCTGGTATGTTGTTCTCCAGCCGCCGCGCTGTCCATGCGGCTCATTTGTCTTTAGTCGACGCGCAGGCCGTGCAGACATTTATGCCCGCGTTTCACGATGTCTTCTTTGTCGCGGCGATTGTCGGCGCCGCGGCGTTTGGGTTATCGTTGCTGCGAGGGGAAAAAGGTTTACCGTCTTTCACGAAAGGAAAGCGTCCATGAAATTTATTCTGCATCTTGGTCCCGTTGTGCCGGCTTCTCCAACTGAACGTGAACAACTGCGTCCAATCGCTCATAGAACCGATAAGATCCAACTGATGCTGGGTGAGATGATCGCGCTCGCTCAACTGGCCGAGGAGGTGGGGTTCGACATCTTGACCTATTCGGAACATCAATTCTTTTCTGACGGACTGATTGCCGGATCCAATCCGACTCCACATTTAATTAATCTGGCGGCGCACACCAAACGGATCAAGTTGGGGCCACTGGGCTACGTGCTGCCAACGTGGGACCCGATTCGCTTAGCTTTGGATGTGGCATGGGCGGACCAAATCACTCAAGGCCGAGCAGTGGCGGGCTTCGCGCGTGGGGTGTTTCCTCATTGGGTGAATACGCTGGGGCAGCATTACCACGTCCAGCCGTCCGTGCTGGGCAATGAAGCCGAGTTGCATAATCGTGAAGTCTCCCAAGAATTGTTTGAAATTATCAAGCTCTGCTGGAAAGACGAGCCGTTTTCGTACAACGGCAAGTATTACCGCGTACCCAACCCGCCGGAAGGGCTGAAATGGCCGGCGGCGGAAGCAGCGCGCCGCTACGGAGCGCCGGGAGAAATTGATGAACAGGGCTGGCTCCGGAAGGTGTCGCCGGTGCCGAAGCCGTTTCAGAAGCCGCATCCTTTGCTGTTGCAAGCCATGACGTTAACGAAAGAGACCATCGGCTGGAGCGCGCGGGAAGGCATCGTGCCGATGATCTTTCTGCCTTTTCCTGATGTGGCGATTCAAGGGGCGGACTTCTACCGCCAGGAAGCGCTGAGAGTGGGGCGCGTTCTGAAATTAGGCCAAAGCGTCGGTTTGGCTCGGGTGGTGTCCATTGGGAAAACCAAAGAGGCGGCGCTCGCCAGCGCGCGTCGCGGCATTATGTATTTGCTAGGGCTGTACCATTCGCATTTTTATCCCAACATTCCCACGACGATTGAGCCTGTCATCGAGGCCGGGATTGCTTTTGTCGGGACTCTGGATGATGTCCGCCGTCAACTGGCCGCCGTGCAAGAAAAGCTGAATCCCGAATACTTTCTCGTGTTCTGCGATCAAGGGTTGCTGCCATTTGCCGAAGTCAAGGAACAGGTTGAACTCTTCGCGCAACTCATGCCGGAGTTCAGGGGCTAAGAAAGGGCGCATTATGCAAGACTCGATGGTGACAACGGCGCTTGATCTCCCAGGCTATGCTATCGTCAAAAACCTCGGCGTGGTGCGGGGCATTACCGTTCGCTCGCGCTCAGTTGTCGGTAATTTTTTCGGCGGTTTACAATCACTCTTTGGCGGGAATATCACGATCTACACCGAACTGTGCGAACGAGCGCGCGCCGAAACGTATCAACTCATGTGTCAGCATGCGCGTGAACGCGGTGCGAACGCCATTATCGCCATGCACTACGACGCCACCGAATTGATGGCGGGGCTCACTGAAGTGCTGTGCTACGGCACAGCGGTGGTGGCGACGCCATCTCGCTAATGTGCTCCTCCATAACACGGGGCGCTAAACGTGGCGTCGGAAGCCGTGGGCGCTCTGTGTTCATCATTCCCGCCCTTCCCAGGCTCAGGATAAACTCCAGCGGGAATCCAGGGTTTTGCTCCTGGATTCCGGGTCTCGCTGTGCTCGCCCACAATGACGGGCTGCTATTTTTCAAGAGAGATCTGAGAACGGCTTGAGGTACACCACGGTCGCGCCCCAGCCGCCAGCGTCAGGGGGAGCGTCGTGGAACGACTGCACGGCAGGGAGCCGCGCCAAGAGGGTGCGGATACTTTCTCGTTGTACTCCTCTGCCTTTGCCGTGAATCAAGCGGACGACGGAAAAGCCGGCGGCGCTGCATTCTCGCAGATACTCTTCTACTACGCTGCGAATCTCTTTGGGAGCGAACGGGTGTAAATCCAAAACATCTTCTAACGGAAGGACGACGGGGTCGGGAAAAGGAGAAGTCTCCTCGTCTTTGTCATTTGCTTCTGTTGGGGTGGGCATTGGTCGTGCGCTTTCTTTTTTTTCGTTATATGTTGAATGACAAGTGTGCACGATGCGCAGACGTGCTGAAAGGAGGGCGGGGCATGAGCCTGTATCAAGTCAACAAATTATTACGAGATGTGAACATGAGTCTCGAATTAGCCCAACGCTGCCAGACGGAGCCCGAGGCTGTGCTTGCACGGTACAGCCTGACCGAAGAAGAACAAGCCGCCATCAAGGAATGGCGCGTCCGCACTTTGTACGATATGGGAGCTAATCCCCTCCTGCTGCTGACATATTCTATGGCGACAGGCAAAAGCATGAAAGCGTATGCCGCAGCCATGAACGAGAAAGGGTAAGCGCAAGCGAGACTCAACCGGACGAAGAGGCGGCAGGCTGCGCAGGTGCTTGGGGCTGGGTGACTACTCCTTTTTTCAGCGCTTGGATCGTCGCAGCGAAGGTCTCGCGCAGGGCGCTTTTTTGCAGCCCCAGGGGCACGGGCATTTTGACTTTATCTTTGGCCAACCCGGTATAGGTGAGCAATGTCTTGAGTCCATCGGGAGACGAAGTAAAGCGATATTCACCGCTGAGATCGGTCGTGGGGTTTTCGACCGTGGTGATTTTTACCCCGTGCTCCGCCGGCAGGAACGTAAATTCCAGCGTGAAACGCTGGGGCTGCCCCAGAATCACCATTTCGAATTCGACTACTTTTCGATCGCCTTCGCTTCGCACGAGCTTTGCGTAGCGCACGAGAGGGCTGAACTCGGCGCTCCGTTCCGGTTCAGTGAACGAGCGGTAGACTACTTCAAGCGGTGCATCGATGCGAGAGGTGAATTCCACCGACATGGTGTCGGCGTCCTTTTCTAATTTTTCGCTGAGGATTTCCGGGACCGGACCTTCCCACAATGCCGCCGCTGCGCGCAGTTGTTGATACCGCCAGCCTGCGATGGCAAGGCCAACGCCGAACAGGGCGAGCACGCCCCACCATAATTTTTTCACAGAAGAAACGGTTCCTGCTTTACGGGGTTACTGGCGCGCTGAAATAGATGGGTTGGTTGCCACGCAACTGTTCGGGATTCAGCACGTAGTTGCCGCCCAGCGAGGGAGTCCACACTCGTTCGGCTACTTGATAATTGGCTCCGGTCAGCACGTAGGCAAAACCACCGGTGATCCCGCCCAGGGCCGCATAGACCATCTTTGTAGGCATATAGAACACGTTGGCCATCACTGTGGCCGTGCCCATGCCAGCATCTTCCCAGAAATCCGCACGTGCAAGGGTAGGGGATAGTAATACCGCTACTACCATGCTGCTGCTCAACCACCGTTGCATCGCCTTTTTCATGGCGTCTTCCTCCTCAACCTTCAGTCCGCACCACCGAGTCTTTCGATAAAAGCGTTAATAAATGAGAAAATGCTTGCTCGACATACTCTTTATTTTTTGACTCCAACGTGAGTTTGACCCGATATTCCGACTCGCCAATTTTCGGATACGAACCGAGCATCAATTCCGGATACAAGCGCAACGTGTCATGGAGATGGGAGGCGATCGCGCTCTCGATCTCGTTCGTATAGATGATCTTCAAATAATAGGGGTCTACGATAAAGCTGTTTTTTATAGACAAGAATTTTTGTTGCAGAATTTCCGGAATTCCTGGAAGCACGTAAATGTTTTCTACTTTGATTGTCGGAAACCGCACCTTGTCATCCATCAAGAGCTCTGCGCCTTCCGGCACTTCCGCCATCTTGAGATGCGCAGCGTTTACGGCGCGACCATTAAGATAGTCGCGAATTTTTCCTTCCAAAGTCGGGTGAACAATGACCTCGCGTCCAAGCGCACGGGCCACTCCCTCGATGGTAATATCGTCATGGGTGGGACCGACGCCGCCAGAGGTGAAGACCACATCATAGTTGTGGTGAAACTCGCGCACGGTTTCGGCAATAATGTCGAGTTCATCGGGAATGACCGTGATGCGCTTCAAGGTCACGCCTAGCTGACGCAGCTCGCGGGCCAGGAACGCGGAGTTCGAATCCACCGTCTTTCCTGACAGGATTTCGTTCCCGATGACAACAATGCCAGCAGCCATTTCGCGCATAGGCTGTACTATAATCCCCTTCTGCTGTTGTGTGCAAGCTTGCCGCTCATTGCTTCACTCTTCAACAAAGCCGACATCCAAATCTTTGAGGTCTTTGAGTTCATACAACAGGTACGTTTTTAACTTTTTCTTCACGCGACTTTCCAGTTGTCGTACCCGTTCTCGGCTGATGCCATACTGATCGCCGATATCTTGCAAAGTGAGCGGCTCTTCGGCCAAGAGGCGCTTGGAAAAAATGACGTGTTCTTTCCCTTTGAGTGTCTTGGCGAATTCCGCCATCTTCGTACTAATTAATTCGCGGTACTCATTCGTCGCAACTTCTTCCTCCGCGGTGCCCCGTTTATCCGCCATAAAATCGAGCAGCGACGCGGATTCGTCTTCACCATCAAGCGGCGCATCGACAGAGACGTCGCGCGAGCTCAGGCGTTGGGTCATTTCGACCACTTCTTCTTCTTTGACCCCAAGATTCTGCGCGAGCAGCTTGGGCTCAGGAGAAAACCCTTCCGCTTCCAAGCGCTCCCGCTCCTTTTGCAGATTGAAGAACAGTTTCCGTTGGGCTTGGGTGGTGCCAATTTTCACCATTCGCCAGTTGTTCATGATGTAGCGAATGATGTAGGCGCGCACCCACCACACGGCGTAGGAAGGAAAACGAACACCTCGGTAGGGATCGAAATTCCGCACGGCTTCCATTAAGCCGGTGTTCCCTTCTTGGATGAGGTCCAACAAGTTACGGAACGCGCGCTGATATTGCCGGGCAATCATCACGACTAAACGTAAGTTGCCTGTGACTAAGCGATACGCCGATTCAATTTCCCCGTACTCTTTGTAGCGCACGGCTAGGTCGTGTTCTTCGGCCAGCGTGAGTAAGGGATAGCGACGAATTTCCGCAAGATAACGCTGGAGCGAATCGTACTGAACGAGCGCCGTACCCGGAGATGCTTCTGACTTCGCGTCTGACGGGTCCGGCTTCGTGGCGACGGGCTCGAAGTCAATAGACGAAAGGTCTTGTTCGCTCGCATCTTCGAGGACGGAAGGTTCAAGCGTGTCTTTCACGATAGACGACATAGAGACAGCCAGTATACGAGAGTGAGTGGTGTTCAACAATCAAGGGCGGAATGCTGGTCCACGACTTGTTTTACGCTTAGAGTCGTAACTGCTTCCGGGGGTTCTCGTCATAGCACGTCTCTAGCAAGTCAATGGCTCGACGAGTGCGGTCACTAGTTTCCGTAGGAATGTGAATGAGCAACTTGACGTAGAGGTCTCCTTCTTGCTGACCCTTGGTCTCAGGAACCCCTTTCCCTTTGAGCCGCAATTGTTGTCCGCTTTGGCTGCCGGGTGGAATTTTCAGCTTGACCTCGCCGGTCGGCGTCGGCACAGTAATCGCGGCGCCAGCCAAAGCCTCGCCGACCGTAATTGGCACTTCGAGAAAGAGATCTTTTCCTTTGCGTTCAAGCTGAGGATGGGGACGAATATGGACGACGAGGTAAAGATCGCCGACCGGTCCGTTTGGCGTTCGCGCTGCTCCTTTGCCTGCGAGGCGGATACGTGAGCCTTCATCAACGCCTGGTGGAATGCGCGCCACTAAACGTTCCGGACTTGCAATACGGCCACTCCCGCCACAGCGTGAACAGTCACCCACTCGCAGTCGTCCAGAGCCGCCGCAGCGCGCGCAGGTGCGCATGAGCGAGATAGGGCTGGATCCAACCCGCACTTGCCCTTGGCCGCCGCACTCTGGACAGGAGGTCTGGGTTCCGTTTCTGTTCCCACCTCTTCCTCGACATTGTGGGCACGGAACCGGACGCTGGATGGAGATCGTTTGGCTTGTCCCTCGTATGGCGTCGAGGAGGTCCAGTTCAAGAGCGTATTCAAGATCTTCGCCCTGGTCGCTCCTTGTTTCTTCTTGACGACCGCCGCCGAACAAGTCCCCAAAAATGTCTTCAAACGAGAAAGAGGAGCGTCCACCACTCGCTCCACGTCCGGCAGTGAAACCGCCGCTACGACTCCACTGCTTATACGCACGTGCGCGTTCTGGATCGAAGCCGGCTTGGAGTCCTTCTTCACCAAATTCGTCGTAAATTTTTCGTTTCTCTGGGTCGGTTAAGACGTCGTGGGCAAAAGACACTTCCTTGAAGCGTTCTTCCGCCTCTTTCTTGCCGGGGTTCATGTCCGGATGATATTTGCGGGCGAGCTTGCGGTACGCTTTCTTGAGGTCCTCCGTACTTGTCGTACGGCTGACGCCGAGCACTTCATAGAGGTCTTTCTTCGCCATCGTCGTTGTTGCTCACGCTTTTATTGGGACTCTTCAGGATTGACCTTCCACACCTTTCCCTCAGCGATCTCCCGTAAGGAAGTCACCACTTCTTTGTTGTCACTTTTGGCTAAAGGGCGCGCTCCTTGCAACAGCTCCTTTGCTCGGCGCGCTGCTACTACGACCAATTCGAAACGGTTAGGAATACGGAGTAGACAATCTTCCACAGTGACACGAGCCATAACGTTTCCTTCTTTAAAGACTTACAATTTCTTTCCTATTGTAAATAGCGCAAAAACAAAACGGAAGGAACCTGCTAATCATCCTCTTCCACGAATCCCCGAGCGGGAGTGGGGCGAGGAGCAAAATGGCCTTGGACCGAGGCGGCTGAGGGTGGGGTCCACTGCTGCGGTTGAGGCGGAGCCTGACGTTGCTGGCCGTTTTGCTGCCCACGAGGCGGACGGGGGTGACGCCCTTGCTCGCCGCGCCAGGGTTTCTGACGGTCTTGGCCGCCGCCACCGCCGCCGCTGAATTTGAGACGATTGGCGACAAAGCCGATGCGTTCTTCGAGCCGCTTCAGTGCTGCTGTGACTGGGGTCAAATGCTCCATCAGGTTGTGCCGGAGCACATCCGCCAAGAGCGACATCACCGCTTCCGGGGTCGTTCCTGGCTCCACTGCAGCCGGAAGCGGCGCGACATGGAGCGGGCGCAGCTCCTCGGTCAGCACGGTGAAACCGCCTGTGATTTTTTCCTCCAGCGCATCCAACCGTTGCAGAATCGATGTTAACGCGCGGGCTTCAGACGTCGAGATAGGGGCCGCTGATTCGACGGCAAGCGCAACATTTTCCGGCGGTGCTTCTGGCGCGGCAGACGCGGGGACGCCAGGCTGGGCTTTAGAGGCGCGTGCTTTACTCGTCGCGGTTTTTTTGCTCGACGATGTCCCTTTTGTAGACACAGATGCAGCTTTTGACATGAAATTCCTCTCTCTTCTCCACACCGCACCCGGTCTTGTCCTGTGCGACAAGAGCAGTGCGTATTTTACAATAGCCCACTGGCGTATTCGAGCAATTCGCTGAGTTTACGGATTTTACTCGTCCGCACCGGCCATTCTTTCTCCGGCGCTTGCGATAATTCGGCAAGGTGCGCCTGTAAACTTTGTCCAATAATTTCAATACAGCGATGGGTGTAATGTTGTTCTTGCTGCTTCCGGCGTGCGCGTAGCACGTCTTGTAAATGAATCACTTCGGCCATGACGTAAGCGATGCCTTGCTCGCTATATTTTTAGTCTAGTGCGTATCGGTTTGCTGACGCCAGCCACCGTTCGCGTACCAGTCAATTTGGCGCGCCATTCCCAATAAGATACGTACATCGCGCTCTTCCAGCCCAGTGCGCCCTAAGATGCGCCGGAGGGCAAACATGATGTGCTCAGGGTTGTCGCCGTGCAGAAATCCAATGCGTAAGAGCGCTTGTTTGAGCTTTTCGTACATCAGCTCCTGTTGTTCTGCAAGCGCAAGAGGATGTCCCTTGGAAACTGTATCTTCTTGTTCCGCCTGCGCGGCCAGAAAGATCTCATAACAGCAGAGCAACACGGCTTGAGCAAGGTTCAAGGAGGAGTATCCGGCATCCGTGGGAATCGAAATAAGGCGGTGACAAACACGGAGATCCTCGTTGGTCAAACCGCTCTCTTCCGGCCCAAAGACAAGTGCGACATGGTTCGCAGCAGCCATCGTGACAATATGGGGCGCCAGGGTGCGCGGAGACACGGCGGTGTCGCGATACAGTCCTGGGCGGCAGGTGGTGCCGACGACCAACCCACAATCGCCAATCGCCGCGCGCAACGAAGAGTGAACGCTCATGGTGTCGAGCACATCCCGCGCATGAACCGCCATGATATCCGCTTGAGCGCGGTGTAATGGCAGTGGATTAACCAAAGTCAACTCGTTGAACCCCATATTGCGCATCGCCCGAGCCACTGCACCAATATTGCCGGAATATTGTGGGCGAACGAGCACGATGCGCAGGTTATTCAGACTCATAACAGCGCCAACGGCGTGCTTTGCTGAAAGAACAGCTCAGACGAGTACATCACAACGTACACATCGGTCCGGTTTCTGTCACTGACTATCGCTTTCCCGCTACAGCGTTTTGCGCATTCCCTGCCTTGCGCTGTTGCCGGAGCCAACGGATGATCGCTTCTCTTTGCACAAACGGTCCACGTCGGCGCGTATGATGGCTTTCCCGGTAGACAATATCCGCTTCCAGCAATTCTTCGAGATAACGATGAATAGGGTATGATCCACCCTCTTCACCCATTTCCGACAGCAGTTTGCGCAAACGGTCCAGCCATTCACCATCGAGTTGCAACTCGACGCGAAGTGGACGACCAATAGCAAGCACTTTGGAGCGAATATTTTTTTCCATAGGCGATCGACGCCTTCCGGGTGGGTGTAGTATTTCCCTATTCTCGGGGCTTTTGCAAGACCAGGGCGGCGCCAGCCCTTGCTGTGTTGATCCTCCCCCTGTTGTCCACTACAACGGTACGTGTCCGCGCCGAGCCAGGAGTGTGATATGAAAATCGTCTCTTTTGGTGATATCCACATGGCGGTTGCACAAATGACGAAGATCGCTGTTGAACTTTCCTCAGCGGACCTGATTATTCTTTCGGGCGATCTGACACAGTTCGGTGGTCGGGCTGAAGCCCGGTCCGTACTAGCGGCAGCGCGATCGTATGGTCCGGCGGTGTTGGCCTTGCCAGGCAATGTCGATCGCCCCGAAATCGTCAGTTTTTTACAAGATGAACATGTGGATCTCCACGGCGTTCATCGTCGGGTTGGAGACGTGGATATTTTCGGGTGTGGCGGATCGAACCTCACGCCGTTTCATACTCCGTTAGAGCTCGGGGACGAAGAATTAGGAGCCGTTCTTGCACGCGCCTTTATTGGAGTTGGCGCAGCGCCCCTGCAACTCATGGTTTGCCACACGCCGCCGTACGCAACCCGGCTCGATTGTTTGCAGGATGGAACCCCGGTCGGCAGCCCGGCAGTCCGTCGATTCATTGAATGGCGCCAGCCGCAGGTCTGTATTACCGGCCACATTCACGAATCGCCAGGCGTTGATTGGATTGGGCGCACCAAGGTGCTCAACGCAGGGCCTTTTTCTGCCGGAGGGTATATCGTAGCGTATTGTGATGGTGATAGGATCGAAACAAATCTCAAGTGGATGTGCAAGTGAAAGTGATAGTGTCGTCGCTTCACTCCCACTGACGTGCGCTATTCTATGGCAACCATCCGCGCTACGGCTACTGCTCATCCACCCTACCGATACGATCAAGAAGAAATTCTCCGCTCGCTCGCGCTCTGGGTGGCTGACGACGGACGCATGTTGTCCCTGGCTCGGCGCGTTTTCGCCCATGCGGATGTGCAGACTCGCTACGGCTGTCGTGAACTGTTTGACCTTGTTTACCCTCTGTCGGTGACCCAAGCAAGCGCTTTATATCAGGAACATGTTCGTCTCCTTGGCGAACGCGTCGCTCGTCAGTGCCTCGCTCAAACAGAGATTGGGCCGGACGCTGTTGATCTTGTCATTGCGACTTCGTGCACGGGATTCATGATTCCTTCGCTTGATGCGTACCTCGCCAATACCCTAGGATTCTCACCACATGTGAAGCGGCTGCCGATTACCGAACTAGGGTGTGCTGCAGGAGCCGCCGCGCTCGCTCGTGCGTTCGATTATCTGCACGCGTTTCCAGACCACACCGTCCTGGTAGTGGCGGTGGAACTCCCGTCGTTGACCTTCCAAGTGCGCGATCTCTCGCCGGCGAATATCGTGTCGAGCGCGTTGTTTGGCGATGGCGCCGCCGCTGTTCTGCTGAGCGGACAACCGCACGAGGGGAAGCCGCGTATTCTGGCGGCTGAAAGCACCTTGTTTCCGCATACGACTGATTTGATGGGGTTTGAACTCAAAGACTCCGGCCTTCATATCGTGCTTTCTGCCGAGATTCCCGAGGTAGTATGCGCCGCAGTCCCTGCTATGGTGAAACGCTTCTTGGCGCAGCAACAACTCACTCTTGCCGATCTCACCCATTTTCTTTTGCATCCCGGTGGTCGGCGTGTGCTGGATGGGCTCGCGCAGTGCCTAACGCTGCCGGAAGAGCGCCTCGCCATCAGTCGCCATATTCTCCGACGCTACGGCAATCTTTCCTCAGCGTCCGTGCTGTTTATTGTTGACCAGTTTTTAACCAGAGGAGAAGCGCAGCCAGGAGACTTGGGCTTGCTGCTCGCGTTCGGTCCTGGGTTTAGCGCGGAGGCGCTCCTCTTACAATGGTAGAAAGCTAAGCGCGGCGAATCGTATGGTCTGGTACTTTGCGCTCCTGTTGGGGTTCGCTATGCTCCGCATCATAGAGTTGCAGGTCTCTCGGCGCCATCAAGCCCGGTTGCTGGCGGAAGGTGGGCGAAAAGTCAGTGAACCGATGTATCCCCTCATGGTCGGCGTCCATACCAGTCTTTTTTTCGGAAGCGCACTTGAAGTGTGGGAGCTCAACCGTCCGTTTCTTCCCTTGCTGGGGTGGCCGATGCTGACGCTGCTTGTGCTCTGCGTACTGGGCCGCATCTGGGTGTGGCGCAGTCTCGGTCCGCAGTGGAACACGCAAATCATTACTTCCCCCCATGCCGTGATTGACGCCGGTCCGTACCGCTACTTGCGCCATCCCAATTACACGATTGTCATCGTTGAAATGTTCGCCTTGCCGCTGGTCCACAGCGCCTATCTGACGGCATTCGTGTGCTCCGCCCTCAACGCCTTCGTACTGCAACGGCGCATCTGCTTGGAAGAAGCCGCGCTTTTGATGCGGCCAGAATATCGCCGCAAAATGGCGAACAAGCCGCGTTTTCTGCCGGCTCTGTCCCGAGGACGGTGATGGTCCTCCTCGCCTATCGCAATTTGTTGGTCCATAAAGGTCGTTTTTTTCTGGCCATTGTCGGCATTGTGTGTTCAGTTGTGCTTGTGCTTTTTCTCATGGGGTTGTACGCGGGCTGGCGCGACAATATGTCCGCGTATCTGCGTCATGTCCAAGCGGACGTGTGGGTCGGCCAAAAGGGCGCATCCGATCTGTTCCATACGCTCTCCATTCTGCCGGCTGCGGGCGAGCAGATGTTCTATCAAGCAGAGGAAGTTGCAGAAGTCTTCTCGTTTGTTGGTCGACTTATGACCTGTGAAATCCATGGACGGCAGCGCCATACGTTTATTATCGGAGTGAGTGGCGCGGAGAACGGTCCGGTCCGTCTGCTGGCGGGGCGAGTAGCAGAGACCGAGGGCGAAATTGTTGTTGACAATGTGTTCGCACGCAAAGAGACGATTCACCTCGGCGATGCCTTGACCGTCGCCGGCAAGCCGTTGCAGGTGGTGGGTATTGCCCAAGGCGGGAATTGTTTCTTATATCAATACGCTTTTGTCACGCTCGCGCAAGCGCGACAACTGCTGGGGCTCGATGGGTTGGTGAACTACTTTCTAGTGCGCTTTGATCCCCCAGTTTCTCTTGCCGCCGCGGTCACTCGCATCGAACAGACTTCGCCCCTGGTGTCGGCGTACACAAAGGAGCAGTTCATCGCCAATAACTTGTCTTTGACTGGCGACAATTTCTTGCCGATCCTGCGGGTGCTCGAAGTGATCGGCGCTCTTGTGGGCGCGATCGTCATTGGGTTGACCGTGTACACATTAACGGTGGAGCATAGCGCGGAATACGGCGTGCTGAAGGCGATTGGCGCGCCGGATAAGGTGCTGTACCTGACGGCCTCCACGCAAGCGCTCATCTGCGGCGTTTGCGGATGGTTGTTGGGGGTGCCCTGTAGCTGGGGCGTGGTGCTCGCCGCGCAATACGTGGTGCCGCAGTTTCCGTCTTCCTGGCATCCGCTTCACGTCTTGTGGGCCTTGCTGTGTACGGTCGGCATGAGTCTCCTCGCTTCCATCGTTCCGGCGCGACGTATTGCGCAGATTGATCCATTGGTCGCTTTCAAGACATGAACCTGCAAATATATGGTGACGCTTTCTCCAGCCCCCGGGCTCCAGCCTTCGCCTGCCAGCCTCATTCGTGTACAGGAAGCGAGCAAAATCTATGGTGTTGGGGAAACCTCAGTGCGGGCGGTAGATGGCGTCAATCTGACTATTCACGCCGGTGAATTCGTTTTGTTGCTTGGTCCTTCGGGGTCGGGGAAGACGACACTCTTATCCCTGATTGGCGGCTTGCTGCAACCGACGAGTGGTTCCGTCTCTGTTGCCGGTGTGGATATTGGTCGGCTGGCGCCCGCCGCATTGGCGACCTTCCGACTCACACAGATTGGGTTTGTCTTCCAGTTTTTTCAACTGATGTCGGCGCTCACCGCATGTGAGAATGTTGAGCTGGTGCTGCGCCTGGCGGGGCGCACTCCGCAGGCCGCGCGACAAGAGGCTAGTGCGCTTCTACGCCGCTTTGGTCTCGCCCAGCGCTTGACGCATCTTCCCTCCCAACTTTCCGGCGGAGAAAAGCAGCGCGTGGCGCTCGCGCGTGCGCTTGCACTTGAGCCACCGATTATTATCGCCGATGAACCAACCGGCAGTCTGGATTCTCAACGTGGCGAAGAGGTGATTTATTTACTTCGTCAACTTGTTGATGAAGACAATCGTACTGTGCTTGTGGCCAGTCACGACCCACGCCTCGTGCCTGTGGCGACGCGAGTGCTCCGTTGCAAAGATGGACGGATACGGGAGTGAGGGAGTTTCTGCTCAAGCGTCTCGCTGTTCTATGAAAGCTGCTCCAGCCGCATCCTGTTCTTCTCTAAAACCTTCAGCCATTGCCAACCCCCTCATTTGCAGCATATATGTCAGCAAGAACCTAGAAGAGAGAGGCGTGTGGATACACAAGAGCGACGGCAACGTATTCTCGATGAAGCTGAGGCGGTCAATTGGATTCAGGATGGCATGACCATCGCCGTTGGAGCGCCGGCTCCTATGGCGTTGCTGCGGCAAATCATTCGACGGGGCGTGAAAAATCTCACGGTTGTCGATAGTGGACTCAGTCTTGATCTGCTTGTCGCGGCGGGCTGCGTGCGAAAGGTTGTGAGTTACTACGCTGGCGGCGGATTTGGCGTGCCGGTGGCGCCATCCTTTCGTCGGGTGGTGGAGCGTGGCGACCTCGAAGTATGGGAATGTGAAGAAGGCATCCTGACCACTGGGCTCCAGGCTGCCGCCCAGGCGTTGCCGTTTCTGCCGTGGCGTGGCGGTGTGGGCACTTCGCTTCCAGAGGTGAATCCCGATCTCAAAGTGATGCAGGATCCGATACGCGGCGAGACACTGATCGCCGTGCCGCCGATCAAACCGGATGTGGCTTTGCTGCACGCCGCCACGGCGGATGCATACGGGAACGTGCAGCACATCGGCGGACCAGGGTGGCTTGATCTCTTTCTCTACCGGGCGGCGGATCGCACCATCGTGCAAGTCGAGCGTGTGATCCCCAACGAAGAAGTGCGCGCCAATGCCTGGGCGACAACAATCCCTGGGGCTGATGCAATCGTGCGGGCTCCGTACGGGGCGCATCCGTTTTACAGTCGTGGATTTTACGTGCAGGACAATGCGCATTTACGCATGTACTTAGAAGCAGCGACGGCTGCGGCGCAAGAGCATCGTCCTGAAGCACTGGCGCAGTATTTGACGCGCTATTGCCGCGAACCGGCGACATTGGGGGATTATCTCGAACGGGTTGGCGTCAAACGGCTGCTTGAACTCTATGAATACTGATGGACCTGGCACATCGGGGCAGCCCCGATCTCGATTGCTCTCCACAGTGCTCACCGCTGGACTCATCGGACTGCTATTTCCTTTCGATGGCGTGATTAGTGGGAATCTTGAGCACGTGCATTTAGGGCCGGATATGCATGTGGAGCTGAAGACGTTGCAGCAGTACGGTCAACTCAGCGCGACGGTGATGACTATGGTGGTGATCTGGTTGCTGGACCCAGCCCGGCGAAAGCGACTGCTCGATTGGGGGGCGGCAATCGGCGTAACCAGTCTCTCGTGTTTTGTGCTGAAGATCGCTGCCGGTCGGCCTCGCCCGAAATTTGCCGACCCAATGACGTTTGCCGGAGTCTGGCATGCGTATCCTTTTCCCTCGCACGAGCAGGGAACAGTCTTCAGGTATTCGTGGAATCTGACCAGCAATCATGCGTGGGATCTGTGGTCCATGCCTTCAAGTCATACGGCGTTGGCGGCGGTGATGAGCGTGTTTCTCTGCGCATTGTACCCGAAGCTGCGGCCGTTTTGTGTGGTGATGATGATTTTTGTGGGTGGTTGTCGGGTGTTGTTCCACGAGCATTATCCCACTGATGTCGCGGTCGGCGCGGTTGTGGGCTACGTCTTTGCCCAACGCGTGATTGGCGCCCAGTGGGGGATGCGCTTGATTGATTGGATGTTTACACGGTCAAAATTAACGGAAAGCCAAGCGTCAGAGGCTTCTCTTGCCGATGGTGCGGATTGAGTCTGGTATGCCAAACGACTATTCCTCACAAGAATTGATGGCGGTGGTGTTAGCGCGTGAACTGAACGATGGCGACGTGCTGCGCGTGGGAGTGGCCATGCCTGTCGTCGAGGCGGCGGTGCGCTTGGCGCACATCATGCACGGCCCCAATATGGAGTTGGTCTTCTTGGGTGCGCGTATGAATGTGTATCATCTGGACAGTCTACCGCTGCCTGCTTTTGGCTGGGACCGACGCGTCGTGCGCTGGGCGGAGTCGTACAGCGACACGGGTCATCGCTTTGATCGCGTCAAAGACTGGAGTCGGCATGTGTTTTTCATTGGCGGCGTGCAGGTTGATCCCTATGGAAACACCAACCTGATCGGCGTCGGCGCGGATTATCAGCATCTGAAGTTTCGCGGCCCAGGCTCGGTTGGCACGCCGACGCTTAGCACGCATGTGGGGCGGTATTACATCGTGCTGAACTCGCATACGCCGCGAATTTTTGTGGAGAAGTGTGACTTCATCAGCGCCTATGGCTGGGGCGCGGGCGGCGCCGATGCGCGGAAAAAACTAGGGTTGCCGGGCGGCGGACCCCAGTTTTGCGTAACGCCGCTGTGTGTGATGGATTTTGCCGAAGAGACGAAACGCTTGCGATTGCGCTCCGTTCATCCAGGGGTGTCTGAAGCCGACGTGCAAAAGCAAACGGGTTTCCCCCTGACGGCGTCTTCTGCTGGGGGGACGGTGACGGAGCCGCCGACCGCGGACGAATTGCGGGTGTTGCGCACCCGAGTTGATCCGACTGGATTCTTGCGTCGTTCGTGATGGTCCACAGGAGGGAAGAGGATGGCCAGGCTCAAGATTCTTGATATGGAGAAAAAAAGAGACCGCGCCCGGCGCTACGCCGGGTATTTGTGTACATTGGCAAACGGCCAGAAAATACACGCGTGGGTATCGACGGATGAACTCGATGTCGAATTCCACGGCATCGACGTGAAAGCCGTGTGTAAACTGGCTGTCGAGCGCGCCTCCGAGAAAGATCTTGCCGCCGGCGAGGTGTTAGTGCCGCGCGCTTTGCTCATCGAGGTCGAACAGCAAGAACATACTGGCGGACGAGTGCGGTAAAAAGGAACTCTCAATTCTGTTGTTCTACTATGCCGTACAAATCCCCGGCTTGGCTGCGCCTTCGCCGCCCCCTTTGGCAAAGAGGGCCGACAGACGCGCAGTGACTGTCGAGAGGATTTTTTCTCCTAGTCTTGCTTACGACACCGCTTGCTTTTCTGCGAGTCGTATCGGCGCGTCGGTGGTTGATTGAGCAATCGCGAAGCGCGGCTTGAAGAGCGAAACCATTGACGGAATAAACACCAGCGCGCCGATCACATGTAAAAATAGAATCAACGCCAGCAGCATGGCCATTTCCGCTTGAAAGCGCATCGGGAACCACAACCAGAAAATGACGCTCGCCGTGAGTGTGGTGCCGGTGAACAGAATGGCGCGGCCCGTGGTCATCAACGCTTCTTCAATGGCCTGATCGACATCTGGAAAGCGCCCATATTCTTCAGTGATGCGCGAGAGCACGTAGTAGCCGTAATCAATGCCGATGCCGATGCCAATAGCGGCAATGGGCAACGAGTTGATATTCATGTCGACGCCGGTCCAATACATAATCGCTTCAGTGAGTGGTTGCGCGACGATCGAAGGAATCATCACGATCAAGGCCCCGGCTAAGGACCGGTAGGTAAGAAAACTCAACACAAACACCGTGGCCAACACGAGATACAGATTGACACGGTACGACCACTCCACTTCTTCGTTCACAGCAGCCAGAATACCGAAGAGTCCACCGGCCAAGCGGAAATCCAGTTTCTCCGAAGGGTGTGCTGCAATATAATCTTTGGCCCGGTCCAGCGCACCCATGATGGTGTCATGCGTGTAGTCTTTGAAGAAGATCGTGATCGTGGCGTTTTGTAGATCCTTATCGACGAACCGCTCAAGTGCTGGCGCTCCCGCCGACATCAAAAAATAGGAAAACATGTTGCCAACGTCATGCGAGTCGCTCGGCAGGATCGCCCATTTGGGAATGCCTTCCTCAAACATGCGGTAGAGTTGACGAATGACATCAACGCCGCTGGAACTGCCGCCGGCCAAGGGATTGGCGCGCTCCATGTGACGTTGAAATTGTTCCAAAGCGTTCAACGCGTTCACGTCGCGGAAGACGCCGGGTTCTCGTCCTTCAGCAATGATCGTCATCGTGGAGACGCCGACAAATCCTTTCTGCACGATCCCGTCGTAGGCGACGTTGTAGGGGTGGTGAGAATAAAAAAGCGCCTTACCGATCGAGACATCGCCAATCTTTAACTGTTTTGAATAGTAAATACCGACAACGAGGGCGACGACGAATCCGCCGACCATCACGTAGCGGGCGTTGCCACGGCTGATAGTGACTAACCCGCGGTTGATAGTGGTGTAGATCTTATCGGATAAACGCTTCCCGGCTTTGGGATCCCGACGCGGAGGATTCAAAAATGTCAAGATGATTGGATGCAACGTCACCACGCTGACGGAGATGGTGAAAATCCAGAAACTGGAGACCACCGCCAATTTCTGCACCAAAGGAATATGCGCCACCGCGAGACTGAGAATCGCCAACCCATCGGCGGCGATGGAGACGAGCGCTGGGGAGAATAGTCCGAGGTAGGATTGTAAAATGGCGGCGTTTTTATCGCCGAGGCGGAAGTATTCTTCGTGGTACCGCTCCATGGACTGCACGGAGTGCGATAAGGCGCGGGCGGTAATGAGCAGAAAGACCACGATCATCAACAAGTCGATAGTAAAGCCCAGCGCGCCAGCGAAACCCAGGGCCCACAGGGTGCTGAGCGTACCGGAGAAAAGGGGAATGAGCACGCCTTGCACCGTGCGGAAATAGAACCATAAAAGGAGAACAATCGAGAGCACAGTCAGGCCAGTGATGTAAAGGATCCAGCTCTTGTAGTTGAAAATCCAGCAGAAGAGCATAGGGAAACCGGTCATCATGATGGTGTGGTTAGCATCGGTTTCCTCTTGCTGAAGTTGAAACAAGCGCTCTTTCATCTTGCCGAAGTCCAGTCCTGACTCCCAAAACCCGGCGGTGATAATCGCCATCTTGTTGTCACGCGAGACGAAGAAATCGAGAATGCCGTCATTGGTGTAGACGGCTTTTTTCACGCGCGCGGCGTCTGCCGGAGTTTGTGGAGGGCCGGGAAAAAACAGCGGCAACACTTTGACCCCAGAAGTCGTGATGATGAGCTTGCGAATTTTAGGATGGGCGATCGACAGCACTTGCCACGGGTTGACGCCCGGAGTAGCGATGAGCGCGATCGTGAGCCGATTAATCTTATTGAGCGTATCAACGTTGAAAATATCGCCGTTTTTGACTTCGACGCTGGTGACCAGCACATTGGCCGAGCCAAACATGCGTGCGTGTTTCCTGGCGAGTTGCGTGTAGGGATGCGAGGGCGGATAGAAATCCAGAAAGTTCATCTGAAGTTTGGTATTGGAGAGTTCGTAGCCCAAGAACACCGTCACGAGGGCGGACAGTATTAACACTGGCCAACGATGGCGAAGGAGGAAACGAACATAGGCTTCCATCCATTTACGCGGCAACATGATTTACAGCCCTCCCTTATCTGTGGTAGCCGCCACCTTATATGCGCGCATGTTCCATGCACGGCGGAGCGACGGGCAGGCTATGCCGGTCCTCAGAGCCTGTCAAGGGTTTCACCGTCGCGAAACCAAGGCGCGAGATAGGGAGTCAAAAGAAAGTGCTCGTCATTCCACCCCTTTACTCCAAGGCGCGAAGCATCTATCGTCCGCCGAGACTGCTGAGGGTGCGGTCGATAAAAATTGGGCTGCGGTTGTGGAGGGCGACCGGCGGCTGATGACACAGGGAGGTTACTGGAACGATGGGCATCATTGCATATCTTGCTCCGTATCTAGGGTTTCTGGGACTTGGGGTCGCCTTGTTCCTTTACTTAGCCGTCCAAAATCGTCCGGCAGGCAGTGACAAGATGCAGGAGATCGCCGGCTTCATTTACGAAGGGGCGATGGCTTTTCTCCGGCGCGAGTATCGAATCTTAGCAATCTTCATGGGAGTAGTTTTTCTGTTGCTCGCTTGGAAAGTGGCGTGGCAGACTGGTTTGGCTTTTATCAGCGGTGGATTGTGCTCCATGCTGGCCGGACTGTTCGGTATGCAAGCGGCCACTAAGGCGAACGTGCGCACCTCGCAGGCGGCGAAAGATGAAGGAGAAGGCGAAGCGTTGCAGATCGCCTTCGATGGCGGCGCTGTTATGGGATTGGCCGTGGCCAGTTTGGGTCTGATTGGAGTAGGAATTTTCCTGGGTATCTTCAGCGACCCGGAAACCTCACAGTATGTGAGTGGGTTCGCCATGGGCGCCAGCTCGATTGCGTTATTTGCCCGCGTGGGCGGCGGCATCTATACCAAAGCGGCGGATGTGGGAAGCGACCTCGTTGGCAAGATCGAAGCTGGCATTCCAGAAGATGATCCTCGCAACCCTGGAGTGATCGCTGATAACGTGGGTGACAATGTCGGCGACGTGGCGGGCATGGGGGCCGACCTGTTTGAATCGTACGTGGGCGCCATTATCGCCGCGATTGCAATCGGAGCGACGATTACCGGCGGCGCCTTTACTGACCTCGCCCAGAGGAGGGTGACGTCGATCAGGTACCTGCGCAATTCGCTGATGGCGCTGCCCCTTGATATCGCCGCCATAGGGTTGCTGGCGTCTCTCCTCGGCATTGGATCGATGCGCGTCCTGAAGAACATGGGGCCGCAATTGGCGCTGCGCTATTCTACCTATCTTGCCGCCGGGGCTTTTCTGTTTCTGGCGCTGATTTTGGTGTGGGGATTGGGCGTCGCTCATGCGGTGTTCTGGGCTATTGCTTCGGGGTGTATCGTCGGGATCGGCATTGGCCGCATCACGGAATACTATACCTCGGCGGAACCGGTGAACCGCGTGGCGCGTGCAAGCCAGACTGGGGCCGCGACGAACATCATTCATGGCCTAGCTGTGGGGCTCGAAAGCTGCGCGCTGCCTGTCCTCGCCATTTGCCTCTCGATTTTTATCGCTAATTATGCGGCAGGTCTGTATGGGATCGGCATCGCAGGGATTGGCATGTTGGCGACTGTAGGCATGACCATGACGGTGGACGCTTATGGCCCGATCGCTGACAATGCTGGAGGGATTTCTGAAATGGCCGGCCTTGGTCCGGAAGTGCGGAAGATCACCGACGGGCTCGATGCGCTCGGTAATACGACCGCTGCGATCGGGAAAGGGTTCGCGATTGGGTCCGCCGCGCTGACGGCGCTGGCGTTGTTTTCCGCCTTTACCCAGGCTGTGGACCAAGGACGGCAGGCTGCGCATCTGCCTGCGTTACAAATCGTGGTGACGAATCCCTACGTGGTGATTGGTCTCTTCATCGGTGGCCTCTTGCCCTTTTTCATTGCCGCGCTCACGATGACCGCTGTGGGCCGGGCGGCTGGACAGATGGTGGATGAAATTCGTCGTCAGTTCCGCGAGATTCCCGGTCTGTTGGAAGGGCGAGAAGATGCACGGCCAGATGCGGCGCGCTGTGTTGACATCTCCACGGCGGCGGCGTTGAAGGAAATGATTATTCCGGGCGTCACCGCCGTGGCGGCGCCGGTGATCGTGGGGTGGATTTTTGGCGCCGAGGCGCTAGGCGGCATGCTGGCCGGGGCGACGGTGACCGGAGTGCTGTTGGCCTTGATGATGGCGAATGCCGGCGGCGTGTGGGATAACGCCAAGAAGGCGATTGAGAAAGGCGAACTCTCTGGCGAACAGAAAGGGACAGAAGCCCACAAAGCAGCGGTTGTAGGAGACACCGTTGGCGACCCGTTCAAAGATACCGCCGGTCCCTCGATGAACATCTTGATTAAGTTAATGTCCATCGTAGCGCTAGTGATCGCGCCGTTGCTGGTGTAGCGCTTGCGCTTGCTGAGAGCAATGGCGTACGACAACACTCGTGTACCGTGCTCTCTTCAGTCGGTTCAGGGCTGGCTCAAATTTGCTAGTCGCTGTCGGGCGTCTTCTGCCCCGGCAAAGGCTTGCTTGAGGGTAAACGCCCTTTCGAAGGCGTCCCCCGCCTCTTTTTTCTTACCCTGTTCCATATAAACAATCCCTAAATGATAGAGAATCTCTGCTTGAAGAGGCGGCATAGCAACGGCCTTCTCCAAGGTCGCGGCAGCTAGCCCCATTTCCTTGCGTGCTCGGTAAACCCATCCGAGCGTATCATAAAAAAATGGAACTTGAGGTGAGAGTTGAATGGCCTTTTCCGCCCAAGCGAGCCCCTCATCCAGTTTCATTTTCCGTTCTGCGGCTAACCAGGCGAGATTGTTGTAAGCGATTGCTTGTTGAGGATCGAGTTCGATTGCTAACTGATAGGACTGCTCAGCTTCGTCCGGTCTATTATTCTGCTGCTGGACTAAGCCGATTTTCACGTGGGCGTCGGCAAACTTTGGCGAGATCTTCAATGCTCTTTGATACTCCAATAAGGCTCGATCTCGTTCACCCTTTTCCAGAAAAATGTCTCCACGCTCCAAATATGCTTGCACGAACAACGGTTGCGCTTTGAGGGCCATGTCTAAAGCGTCAAACGCGAGCTGATATTCTTTTCGAGCAGCATAAAGGCGTCCTAGGGCTTGGAACGGTTGGGGGTTCGTTGGGGCAAGACGGCTGGCTTCTTTCAGTTCGGAGATCGCCTGGTCTGTCTCTGCGGTGGTAGTGAGGGCGAGTCCCAACGCATAATGTGCTCCGGCATGGTGACGGTCGAGGGCTACAGCCTCGCGATAGACGGCTATCGCTTCCTGCGGCTTCTGGAGCCCATTGAGGTAGAGGTCTCCTAGCTCAATATAAGAGGAAATCTCTTGTGGACGGAGAGAAATAGCTTTCTTGAACGCCGCTTCCGCCTCCGTAAATTTCTTTTGCGTATACAAGTAGCGTCCCCAGACGTTGTAGACTGGCGCATGTTGGGGAGCTGTCTCTAAGGCGGTTTGTAGCAACTCTTCTGCCTCTTTCGGGCGGCTCCTTTTCAGCATCACTTCAGCTAACCCCACTAGCGAGGGAACCGCTTTCGGGTCTAACCGAAGGCTCTCTTTGAAAGCACTCTCAGCCGTGTCGAGATCGCCTTTGACAAGAGCCGCCATTCCCTTACGAGAGGAGATTCTTGCTGGCGCTTCTGATTTCGATTGGGAAGCGGGGTCTTCAGGGGAGACTGCAGCGACACTTATCCCCTCTACAAAAGAGAAGAGGACGAAAAACAGCAACACGGAGAGACGACGAGTGTACATTTGCTCCATTACGTATCGTTTCATAAGAAAGGCTCTCTTTCCCGTCATTAATACTAGTCTACGAGAAAGAGAACCTTTTCTGCAAGTCGGCGCTGTGTGCGTATAATCTAGATCTTCTCCCGTTTCCGCCAGGCGAGAGCTACAAGGCCTGACGCCAGAAGCAGCATGGTGCTCGGCTCGGGCACGGGTTGGTTAATGGTTGCCTTGCCGCTCACATCGAACACCGCGAGGAAAATATTATCGTCATGAGACGGATTATTTGTGTTGATCGTGATACTCTTGTCACCTTTGGTAATCTGTGGAACCAGATTGTAACGTTCATGATCTTCGCTGTAGGCTGCAAGGAGAGGGGAGAACGGGTCGTTGTCATCACCAACGGTGATCAAGCTTCCATTCGCCACTTGCTGGCCATCATCATTGTTACCGGCATTGTTCGTGATAGTTGTGCCATTCACCATCACTGTGGACTTCTGATTACAGCAGCTAAATCCGATCCCAAGGCGCATCTCGGCAGCAAAGCCAGGCGCTGTCGGATCGAGAGGATTCGCAAAATTAATGCTCGTTGTGTCCCCGTTTACGGCAGAGAACCCATCCAAGATCCCGACTGTCGACGTTGGCAGAGAGGCATCACTGTAGACAACTACTAACGCTTCACCATCCTGACGGGCATCACCTTCTGTGACGGCGTAGGAGCCGCCATGAGTGACGATGCTGGTGACATCTGCACGTGCGGAGCCAATACCGCAACAGGCAGTGACATTGTTAACATCTGGACCAAAAGCGACCGGAGTGCCGCCTAAGGTCGCACTTGGCGCTACAGGACCGCTGAAACTAAAATATGCAGTATAGAGATACGCACCTAAGATGGTGGCGCCGGCGGGCACATTAGCGGTAAGCGTCCCGGAATTTGAGAGACTCCCAAATCCGGAAGTCGAGACACCGACGTTCCCGGTGAATGTTTTGAAGGTAGTGAGACTTGCATGTGCTGCTGGTACAGCCGCCGAAGCGAGACATGCCGCACCAAGAATTGAAAACAAGGTTTTTCTCATCGCGTTTTCTCCTATTCACGAATCAATTTTGCTAACTCCAACAGATACGCCTCTTATCTTGCAGACCGACATTGCTAGCGGGTATTTCCCTAGACTTGTGGCCGTATTCCCGCTGAGAATCGCAACTGACGCAGCGCTGTGAAAGAAGGCATCCCTCCGCGTTGCGCGCCTTTGCCTCTCTAAAAATTCGTTGATAATCGAATGTCATATTTTACCCATGCTTCCTCCTGAAAACTAAAACTCCCCGGAAGTGACGCAAGAAAGATACCAGAGTAGCGCGCAGGAAAGCTCTTGCGCTAGCAAAATGATTAAAAACGAAGAATTCCAGAGACTTGTGCTTTTTTAGTCCACGAACCTGTTTGCTTCTTCTTCTTTATTCTATCCATTGTGAAAGAGAAGGCTGTAAAGAAATCTGACGGACCCACCCCTCTCCCAAGGAAAAGCACGGGGGAAGCGTTACAAAACCAAAGGTTTGTCAGGAGGTTGCACCGCTCGAGCAAAGTGTAAAGGAATCCGACACTATCTTGTCTACAAAGAAAAATAGACGAGTCAGAGAAGCGCGTATGAGAGCAACGGTTCAGGGAGAATTGTAAGTGTGACGATGAAGACAGACTTCTGTTTCAACGCTCTGAGCCCGGCGCCAATGCTTCAAGAGTGCGCTCATCGGGGCGCGGCCCGCCGCGCGGGTTGAGCGGGACGATGCTCACATGTGAAGCCCCGGCTTGGAATTGCTCCGCGAGGCGGGCACGAATCTTGGCTTCATCTCCCCAAGCAATAATGGCGTCCACGAGGCGATCGCTGCCGCCGTTGGCAAAGTCTTCGTCGCCAAACCCTAGGCCTCTGAGTCGGTGAATGTAATGGTCGATCGCCAGGTAGGTCTTCATGTACCGACGGGCAAGGGCGCGGGCCTTGGCGGCATCTGTTGCTAACAACACGACTTGGATTGCGCACAGCCAGGGGTCAGGACCAATCGCCGCACGCACGCGGCGCACTTGTTCGGTGGTGGTGAAATAAGTCAACGTGCCTTTCGTTGCCGTTGCCGCGAGGTTCAACATCTTTGGCATCATGCCCGCCAGCACGATCGGCGCTTCGTACGGCGGCGCCGGCGCTGAATAGGGCGCGGCTTTCATCTTGGCCAAATAGTCTTTCATGAAGGTGACAGGTTTTTCGTATCCAATACCGCGCCGCTCATTATAGCCTTTGTTGCTCACGCCTAAGCCGAGGATAAAACGATCAGCAAACAGTTCCGCAAGCGTCTTCGTAGCGTTAGCGGCGGCGATCGGTTCATATGTGTAGACAATTGCTACTCCAGTACCGACCACTAGGTTCTCTGTACGACTGAGCACGTAAGACGAGAGCGAAAAAATCTCACGGCCCATCACTTCGGGAACCCACAGCACGCTGTAGCCGCGCCGCTCAATCTTCTGCGCGAACTGCGCCACTTCGGCTCCGTTGAACGCATCGAGAAATCCCAGCAGTCCAATATTCCGCAAATCCATGATGATCTCCGCTTTGGTTGAAGAAAAGGATCGATCGTCCTGGTTATCGCTTTTTCTTCCCGCTCTTTCCGTCAACATTTGCATTCAGTTTTGTGCGGGAGAAGCCCATGTTCCTGGCGATAGCGTCAGCAACGACGTGGAATATCCAGCCTGCGATCGGACCGCCAATCGCCGCAACCATGAAGGCTCCAATAATGTCTTGGTAGCTGTGCGGCGGCACCCCGAGATTACGGAAGGTCAAAACAAAAGCAATGGCCGCCGCCGTCACCATGACCAGCGGCGGCTCGGTGGCGATGTTCCATAGCTCAACGATATACGCGCCGATCAGTAAGAGCACACTGAGGAGCCAAAAGGTCTTTTCGGGATACGTGTCCCGATACAGAGAAATTTGCAGGGTGGGAGTCAGTTGCGGATCCACCCGAGTAACAGTGAGGTGATACGTCCCTTCACCTTGGCTGACGAGAAGGTGCAGACCATGGTTATGTAAGCGGCGTGTGGTGGTGCTGCCGCGACGCCCGAGGCGTTGACGGGCTAGGGTTTCGGTGAAGTTGCCGGTGTACTCTTGCATTTTCTGTCCATTGTTTTCGAGGAGCAGCGTGTAGCCGCCTTCGCGTCCGCCTTCGCCAGCGGCGGTGGCGAAGTTCCCCTCGACCACGAGATCATACACCGTGCCTTTCGCGCCGAGTGGTAAGTCGATGCCGGTCCCGTCGGTCGCGATAACTCCAGAGGTGACTTCCTGGCCGACAAAGATGGCGAAGTAGAGCTGCGCACAGGTCAGGATAATCCATACGCCTGCGAGTCCCCAGACAAAGGGCTGGCGCTGGGCTTCTGCGGCGCCAGTGAGGAGCGGTTTGAAAAGAAAGAACCCAACAAGCAGCAGGAGCAAGCAGCCTAACGTCAACACACCGGTCGTTTGCGCAAGCACTTCAAAAGCGCCCAGCAGCGCGACGCAAACGATTGCGCCAATCAAAATGGCCGGAATGCCCCATTCCAGGAGTGAGTCTTGCCAGAGCAGGAGGGTGAGTGGCGGCTGAGTCCCACGAGGATTTTTCCCACGACTTGATGTTGTTGCCATACTTTTTCCTTACGCTTCGGCTAGATACCACCAGATGGGATTCCTGCCAATGGCGGGAGTGAGGAAGGACGCTGGATGCGGACCTTCCTTACTTCAGGTGATCGTCAACAATCTTCCAGAGCCTATCGCTCCAACAAAGTGGCGACGAGGAGATACATCGTCGTGCCCATGAGATCATTCACTGCCGTGATCAACGGCCCGGAAGAAACGGCGGGATCTTGGTGGAACTTGTGAAGGATGAGTGGTTCGATCGTGCCAATCGTGGCGGCTGCGGTGAGTGCGGACACCATGCCCATGAAAACTGAGATGATTAAATGCGAGACCTCGGGGTTACTCATGTTCATGAGATAGCCTAAGCCGCTCGCAATGGCGCCGCAGATCAAGCCCAGCGCGAAGCCCGTGCGAGTTTCGGAAAAGATGATCCGCGCTGTTTTAGAGAGAGAAATGGTGCCGAGAGCGATAGAACGGACCACCAGCGTCGAAGATTGTAAGCCGACATTACCGGCGATGGCGATAATAACAGGAATGAACGCCGTGAGAATGGCGAGCTTTTCTACCGTGGTGACGAACAACTTGGAAATAACCAGCGCGACAAACAGTTCGAAGCACAGGGTAATCAGAATCCATGAAAACCGCAGCCGCACGCGTTTGAGCACCGGATCGAACATAAGGTTGATTTTTTCAATCCCATCTTGCCGCATGCCGGCGATCTTATAGATGTCTTCCGTCGCTTCTCGTTCGAGCACGTCAACCACATCGTCAATGGTAATGCGTCCGAGCAGGACTCCATCATGATCCACAACGGGGAGCGACACTTGGTCGTACCGTTTAAACAAATGGGCGACTTGCTCCTGGTCGAGATCAACCGGCGCCGCGATGACCTGACGGTCCATCACATTTTCGACGCGCTCATAAGGGCGGGCAAGGATCAACTTGCGCAACGGCAGGACGCCAGTCAAGCGGCGTTTTTGATCCACGACGAACACATTGTGAATATCCGGTGTTTCGGCAACGTGAGCACGGATAATCTCAATGGCCTCATTGACCTGGGTGCCTTCAAGCACTTCGACGCGCTCGGTCTGCATGATGCCGCCAGCGGTATCGGCTGGATACTGGAGTAGTTGCGCCATCTCTGCCGACAGTTCCTCGGGCACTTGATCGAGCACGGCGCGAGCTTGTTCTTGTGGGAGGGCGCTCAAGAGGTCGGCGGCGTCATCGGAGTCGAGTCGTTCGACGAGATCGCCCAACACGGCGTCTGGGAGTTCCTGCGTCAGTTCCTCTTGGGTGAGGGGAGAAACAAAGCTCAAGACTTCGGATGCGACATCGGGTGGGAGAAAGTTAAAGAGTTTTTGCTTAACTTCTTCCTCTTCAATGGCGTCCAGCAACGCTGCGACATCGGCTGGGTGTAGGGAGGCAATGCCCGCACGCACTTGTTCATCCTGACCTAACTCGGCCAACATCACCAACGTCTCCAGTTGGGTTTCTCGATCAGGAGTAATGGAGGTGGAGACTTCGGGGTTCATTGCGTGTCATCCTCAGTCGCGTCTTCTTCGTCAAGGTGTCCCGCAGCGGCGGGAATCTGAGCGCCTGCGTCAGCTTCTATCAACAAGAGGTGGTGATTGCCTTTGGGACCTGTGCCTTCGCTCAGGTCAACCGGGTGTACGCCATCGAACTCTTGCGCGGCGATCTTCCGCCATTCATCCTCCCACACCAAAAGAAAAAAAGATTGCCCAGCAGGCGCATGCGCCGCGTCGTAAAATGGAATGTGGCGACCAGCGTAATACAGCGCACCATTATCAAAAGCATCGTGAAAAAACAGCGGCGCGGAGCCTACCTGCTGAGTCACGCGCCCCATAAATGGCCGAAACGTGCGCGCCGTGGCTACGATTGGCTGGAACACATTATTTACTAGCAAAAAGGTGCTGAAAGTGAAAGCCACAAGAGCGGTGAAAAGTCGTCCCCACTGTTGGTGATGCAGGCTCAAGAGCAATATGACGGAAGACGGCGCCACAACCGCGAACCAGAGCAAGAACGCCAGTGCGTGTTGATGGACGACGTTGGCGAAGAAGGGGAGGTTGCCTTGATCTTTTGGGTGGAGCCAAGGGCGGATCAATGCCAACAGGTCGCGATCAAAGAGTTGTCCAAGCACTACGGCGACTGCCAGTAAGACTGTCACAAAACAGAGATAGCCGCCGCCACGCAGCAGCCACGATAGCGCGCCTGGAAGCTGAATGGCGCTACGACGTAATTCTTGCCACCAGGCGCCAGTGAGCAGCGCCACTGCTGGATACAAAGGCAAAATGTACACCGTGCGTTTGCCACTGGCGGCGGAATAGAAGAAGAAAATGGTGGCGGCCCAAACGATGGGATAGAGCAAGTCTCGCTCCTGTAACGAATGACGTTGTTGATATAAAAAGACGGCGACGGCGGGGAGAAAAAAACTCCACGGCGCCATGCCGAGCAGCAGGTTTGGCAGAAAGTAGTAAAAGGGATGCTCGTGGCCGGCGCCGGCGGCGTTGCTGGACACGAAGCGCATAATATTTTCCTTCATGATCTGTGTGGCGAAAAATTCCTGACCGCCTTGCCAGAGGGCGAGACCGTACCAGGCTCCGGCCATCACGATGACCACGAGGCCGCCGGAGATAATGGACAACTGCTTCAGGAAACTAAGATCACGTCGTAGGGCGAGGAACACGATGACCGTGAGTCCTGGGAGGACGGCTCCAACCGGACCTTTGGCGAGCGTGGCCAGGCCCAGCAAGAAAAAAAAGACCAAGGACTGTCCGCGGCTGACCGTGCGTTGTCGGTACAAGAGCTGAAAAAAGAGAAACGCCATGACCATGCAGACGGTGAGCGTCATATCAACCCGCGCCGTGGTGGCGGCGCGCACCCACTCGAAACTCGTGGCGAGCACGAGTGCGGCCACGAGCCCAGCCTCTGCGCCCCACAGCGACAGCCCAGTGATATAGGTGAGCAGCACACCAATAATCGCCAACGCAGCGGAAGGGAAACGAATGGTGAGTTCGCTCATACCGCCACAAGCCAGCGAGAGTAGGGTCCCAAGCCAATGAAAGAGCGGAGGTTTGGAGGGAATAATGTGACCATTCCGCAGCGGGAGAATCCATTCGCCCGAAGTGTAAATCTCCCAGACGACCGTCGCCTCGCGCGGTTCTCCTTTAGTATAGAAAGGTAATGTCCCGAGACCCCATAAGTAGAGGACGGCGCAGAAGAGAAAAATGGCAAAGCCAATCAACCGAGGCGAGGTGCGCATAGGTACACAGTCAGACGGTTCGTCAACCCTTGCTGTTCATTAAAGAGCGGCGTGAGGGCAGTGCGATGCCGAGCATGTGCGGTGGAATGCGGTGTCTTTGACTTGTGATGGGCCGCCGCTTTTCTGTGTCCTCTCTTCGCGTGATGTCCGGACCTTTTTCTACTTTTGACTGACCGTGTGTGTTTCGCGGCGCCCTGGAGCGCAGCTTCTGCTTCCACTTCGTTTTCATCCTCGTCTTCTTCTGGCTGGGCTAAGGTTGGCTCTGTTCCCGGGACAGCAATTGTTGCCTCTTCTTGTGTTGATTGAACGGGAGAATCCTTGCCTGCTGGAGGCGGAGGGGTCGTATTCGGTCCTTCTGCATGAGCCGCTTCTGTTGCTATTCCTTGTTGGACGTCCGGAGCTGGCGGTGCTAGAGCAGGAGGGGATTCAGCAGCTTGCACCTGCGACTCTAAAGGTTTCACGGCAGGCTCTGGCAGAGCTGGGTTGTTGTCTCCATCTCTTTCGGGTTTATGATCGCGCCCCGGCATAAACGCGGCGAGCACGAGGCGGTGCTTTTTGTCCGGCCCTCTCCCTTCACTCGTGACCAGGTGTTCAAACCGTGAATCTGTCGCCGAGAGTGTCTGCCAGTCTTCTTCCCACATAAGCAAATACGTTGGCGACGCAGAGTCCTCTTCGGTTTTCAGGGTGATGAGATCAGGGGAGAATGCTTGTGTGTACATGGGGATGTGGCGATTGGCATAGAAGATGGCGCCGTAATCGTAGGCGTCTTTGTAGAAATAAAGCGGCGCGTTTTTTACCGCTGACCTCACTCCTAGCATGAATGGTTTATAGGTCCGTTCCCACGCGAGTAAAGGATGAAACAACGCGTTCGTGAAGTAGAGTGAGGAAGACGTGGCGACCATGAGAGCAGCGAACACGGACATCCATTGATCTGTTCTAAGTCCCTTCAGATACCAGCCAATAGAGAACGCCAACATGAGCAGCCAAATGAGAACGACGAAGAATTGACTCTGTAAACTATAGGCCACTAATGGGATATTGTCGCGGTCACGCGGATGCAGAAACGGGGAAACGATGTGGTCCAGATCAAAGCCCGCACTGTGCGCGGTCAGAAAAAGAACCAGGAGCGCAAAGACCGCGCACAAGACAAAAGCATTTACACGAGCAAGGCGTTTCGCTAACACAGACGACGCCAGGTTGCCTGCCACCAGCTCTTCCCACCAACTGGCGAAGAGGAGGGCGATGGGTGGATACAGCGGCAAGAGATAGTTGGTGCGCTTCCCTGAAGCGAGTGTGAAGAAACTCAGACCAGTTATTACCCACACCAGCAGGTAACGCACTTTGGGATTTCGCCATTCTTCCCGAGCGCGATACAAGAAATGCACGAGCGCCGGAAAAAATAGGCTCCACGGGAACATGCCAGCGCACAGAGCGGGCAGATAATAGTACCACGCATGATCGCGGCTGGGACCACCTTGTTCGCTGTCGAAGAACCGATACACATTTTCGTTGAGAATCTGTCGGCGAAAAAATTCCCAGCCTGCATGTTCGAGCGCGAGCACATACCAGGAGACCGCCACTACGGCGACAATGAGTGCCCCCTCCATCAGATGCATCTGACGAAGGAAACGCAAATCTCGGGATACTGTTAAAAATACTATTGCGACTAAACTAGGGAGGACAATGCCGAGCGGCCCTTTGGCTAACGTTGCCAGTCCAACACAAAGATAGAAGAGATACAGCGTGCGCCGGTAGAGGGCGCGTTCCTCCCACACGCGAAAGAACAGGAGCCCGGCGGCGGTGAGGAAAAAGACGAGGACCATATCACTGCGGGCATAGGTAGCCCATCGCAGCCATTCCGGTGAAGTGGCGGCAACGAGGGCGGCGAGCAAGCCCACGCGCCATTGCCAAAACCGCTGGCCGAAGAAAAAGATCAAGAGCACGCTGCCGGTTGAGAAAAAGGCCGAGGGCGAGCGCACCGCGAACTCATTCGCTTTGCCGCTGATCCAGGCGATGAACGCACCGCACCAATGGAACAAGGGCGGTTTGAGAGGAATCTCGATACCATTGCGCAATGGAAGGATCAGCCCGCCGTCGTTGACCATTTCCCAAACGATCAACGCTTCTTTTGACTCTTCGTAGTTATAAAATGGAATCTGTCCCAGCTCCCAGAAGTAGAGCAGGAAGCATAGAAACAGGAGGCCAGCAACCGTTTGCTGAGTTCGCTGCGGTTCATTCATGCTGTACCTCAGGCTTCCGCACAGGCACTATCTGCTTGTCCGCGCCCTGTCAAACCCCTATGGTCCTTTCGTTTGATTGACAGAGGCGCCGCGGCTCCTTAGGGTAGAGACGTATATGCGTCCCGCGGGAGTGGTGTTATCTGTCGTCCTTGCTTGTGTGATTGGCGGTGTCGGCGGCTACTATGCGGCAAATCGAGTGCGAGCCGAAGAAGTCGCGCGACTAGCCCAAGAACGCGACGGCAGCTTAGTTCGTGAACGTGAACTCAAAGCAGAGTTAGAAGACGCCTTAGCCGCACGAGCAGCGCTTGCGCAAGAAGCGCAGCAGCTTCAAGATAACTTATCCGAGCGGCTCAAACGCTTGGAAGACATCGCCAATCAGCTTACTTCGGAAGATCAATTAAGACGGGAAGGAAGAGGAGAATGAGAAAAACAGAAGCAGGTTCACCTTGTACGCATAACCCTTCTCCTGGTTGGCGTGGCGTATCTTGCATGTCACCCAAGGATTGGTGTTAATGAGGTTCTTCTCGGCGTAAGACGTGAAAATCCGAGAGCAGACGACTGACCCGTTCCTGTTCTGAGGTATACCGTCGCAGTTGCAAAAATAGTTTCACGAGTTCGTCCTCACTGGCTTCTTCCGCTGGTTGCAAAATTTTCAAGAGTTCGTCAACAAGGCTTGGAAACTTCTCGCTTGGGATGTAGTAGTGGGCCCAGCCAAACTCACAATGGCGGTGCAGGATTTTGGCGATAGTTTTTTCCAGATTTTCTCGTCCCGCCATATGGGTAGTCCCTCCTTTATGTGAACCGCCGCTACCTTAATGAGTTAGGGATAATGAGTCAAGGCAAAGGCCCCCTCTTTCCTCGGCTCACGGTTTCTGACACACAGTCCCGCAATGACAACGCGTGCGAGCCGCATTTCTTCCACACTGCATCCAGCTACCATTCGCGCGTTTCAGCATCGCCTCATCGCGTGGTATCAAAAGCACGGACGCGATCTCCCGTGGCGGCGGACTCGTGACCCCTACGCCATTCTGGTATCCGAGGTGATGTTACAGCAAACCCAGGTGTCGCGCGCCATGTTGTATTACGAGCGGTTTCTGGAGCAGTATCCGACCGTGGCGGAACTCGCACGCGCCGGTGAAGAGGAAGTGTGTGAAACCTGGGAAGGATTGGGATATTACAACCGTGCGCGCAATTTGCAGCGCGCCTCACGGACCATTCTCGAAAAGCATGCCGGTCAATTTCCGACCACACATGATGAATTGACCGCCTTACCCGGTGTTGGCGATTACACGGCGGGCGCGGTACGCAGCTTCGCCTTCCATCACGACGCGGCGATTCTCGATACGAATGCGGCGCGGGTGTTAACACGTTTTTTTGCCTTGCCTCCGGAACACCAGACGAATCGTTTCTTGTGGAGTGTCGCGCATCGAGTCACTCCAGTTGGCCAAGCCCATATCTTCAATCAGGCCATTATGGATCTGGGCGCGATGGTTTGCGTCGCACGCACTCCGCATTGTCCGGCGTGTCCAGTGAAGACGATATGCCGAAGCGTCTCAAAAAGAGCGGACAACCGTACGAAGGGAAAGCGATGAGACGAGCAAGAAGACCCAGCGTTGGATAGCTTGTTCAGGTGATGTGAGCGTATACTGAAAGGAGTAAGAAGCATTGCTGGTAGGAGGGACAACGATGGAAAAGAAATCTCACCGCGCAAAGAACGATGCCTATCGTGTACGGACGCGCCTCATCCACGGAGTTTCGGACAGCTCGCGCTGGGATTACGATCATCACGTCGTGCCCCCCATGTCCGCTTCCACCACTTTCCGGCTCAATTCGTCCTATCGCGGCGCTCGTGGTTTTGCCGCCTTTGCCAATGAAGCCGCGGAAATTAGCAAACAAGAACCGATCTATATCTACGACCGTCTCGATGAACCAACGCGCGGCATGTTGGAGGAGTCCCTGGCGCACGCGGAAGGCGGCGAGACAGCGGTCAGTTTTGCCACGGGCATGGCCGCAATCAGCGCCGCCCTTGGGGTCACTATACAAAGTGGTCAAGAAATCGTCGCTCATCGGGTGGTGTATGGCTGTACCTATAGCCTGCTGACTAATTGGCTGCCGCGTTATCAGATCACTACTCGTTTTGTCGATCTGACTGATGAATCTGCTTTACGCGCGGCTGTGAACGACCGCACTCGCGTCGTGTATTTTGAAACGCCAGTCAACCCGACTTTGCAAATTATCGATATTGCCGCCGTGCGTCGGGTGGTGGATGAATTAAACCACCGACGAGAGGAGCCTATTCGCATCATTGTCGATAACACGTTTGCCACGCCCTATTGCCAGCGACCGATGGAGCATGGCGCTGATATCGTTGTGCATAGTTTGACCAAAGACATCGGCGGCTTCGGTACGGATATGGGCGGAGTGGTCATCGCGCCGCACGAATTCCATCGGCAGTTTTTACTCTATCGCAAAGATTTTGGCGGCGTGTTGTCGTCAAAAAGCGCCTGGGCGTTTCTGGTGTATGGCTTGCCGACGCTCGCTACGCGCATGACCAATCAGCAGAAGAGTGCGCTGCGCATCGCGCAGTTTCTCGAACAACATCCGCTTGTGGCACAGGTGCTGTATCCAGGATTGGAGAGCTTTCCGCAGCGTGACTTGGCAATGCGCCAAATGAGTGACTATCGCGGGAAATTCGCGCCCGGGTCTATGCTCTACTTCACCTTGCGAGACCCCGGTCGTGATAACCAAGTAGCCGAGACCTTTATCGACTACATCGCTGAGCAGTCGTACACGATCACTTTGGCGGTCAGTCTTGGGCATGTGAAGACTCTCATTGAAAATCCCTATTCGATGACGCATGCTGCACTGCCAACCGAAGAAAAACTGGAGCGTGGCATTGAACCCGGAGGCATTCGTCTCTCGGTCGGCCTGGAAGATTGGCAAGATGTTATTGATGACTTGAGCCAAGCGCTTGATGCAGTGGCGGCGTTAAGCATCGTCAAAAAAGCGTCCGCGGGTGGTGGTGACCGGCGCCGCTGATTTTCTGGATTTTTTTGACCAGTTTGACCTTGGAACCCTTCTTCCCTATAGTGAAGACCCGTAGCCTGGATTCCTAACCAAAACGGAGAAGGGTCTTTTGCGCGTAGAAGTCGCTGCTCTTATTCCGGCTCGCTACGGGTCCACTCGTTTTCCTGGCAAACCGCTGGCGTTGCTGCGTGGCAAACCGATGATCCAACACGTCTATGAACGGACGCGCTTGGTGCGTGGCCTCTCGTGTGTGTTGGTGGCGACTGATGACGAGCGGATTGCGGAAGCAGTACGCAAGTTTGGCGGCGAGGTCGTGATGACACGGACTGATCATCCTACGGGAACGGACCGACTGGCTGAGGTCGCGCAGCAACTCAATGCTGAGATCGTTGTGAACGTGCAAGGCGATCTGCCCTTCTTTCCTCCGACGATGGTGGAGGACGCGGTGACAGCGTTGGTCGAAGCCCCGATGGCGGTGATGTCGACGGTCAAAACCCCGATCTGGGATCTGGCGGAGTGGCGGAATCCGAATGTGGTCAAGGTGGTGACAGATCGTGCGGGCGTTGCGCTGTATTTTTCGCGCAGCCCGATTCCCTTTCGGCGCGAGCAGGGCGCGCCCGGCCGGTCGCTTCGTCAGGGGCAACGAGAAATTCTTGGTTTTCGGCATATTGGATTATATGTGTATCGACGAGATTTCCTCTTCCGGTTTACTCATCTGCCGCGCACGGAGTTGGAACAGACCGAGCAACTTGAGCAGCTCCGCGCTTTAGAGTGGGGATACAAAATTGTTGTAAGCGAGACGGAAAGGTCGACGATCGAAGTGGACACGCCGGAAGATCTACAACGGGCAGAGGAGACCATGCCATGAACACGAATTCCAGGGAAGGGCGGAAAACGAAGTTTATTTTTGTGACTGGTGGAGTCGTTTCTTCTTTAGGAAAAGGACTCGCAGCAGCGTCGATTGGTGGATTGCTCGAAGGCCGCGGCCTTAAGGTGACCATGTTGAAAATGGATCCGTACATCAACGTGGATCCCGGCACCATGAATCCCTTTCAGCACGGCGAAGTGTATGTCACGGAAGATGGGGCCGAGACTGACCTTGACCTCGGGCACTATGAGCGTTATGTCTCCACCACGTTGAGCCGCCAGAATAGTTTCACGACTGGGCAAGTATACGACGCGGTCATCAATCGAGAACGGCGAGGTGATTATTTGGGCGGCACCGTGCAAGTCATCCCCCACATCACCGATGAAATTAAACAACGCATTCTCGCCGCCGCCGCCGGGTTTGATGTCGCTATTTGTGAAGTAGGCGGAACAGTTGGTGACATTGAAAGTCTCCCGTTTCTGGAGGCGATTCGGCAGTTTCGTTGGGACTGGGGGCGCGAACATGTGCTGTACGTGCATCTCACGCTCGTGCCGTTCATCGCCGCCGCCGGTGAGTTGAAAACGAAACCAACGCAACACAGCGTGAAAGAACTCACGAGTCTGGGCATTCAGCCTGACCTGTTGCTCTGCCGTACGGATCGCTATCTCGATCCGAAAGTCAAAGCCAAAATCGCTCATTTTTGCAATGTTGACGAGAATTCGGTTGTCACCGCCAAAGATGTCGAGTGCATTTACGAAGTGCCGTTGGTCTTCCGTGAAGAGGGGCTGGACGAGCGCATCGTAGAAAAGCTCAATATGTGGACGGGGTCCCCCAACCTGAGCAAGTGGGAAAAAATTGCGCACACATTTCATAATCCTCGCGAACGCGTACGTATCGCCATGGTGGGAAAGTATGCGGATCTGATCGACTCGTACAAGAGCGTCAATGAAGCGTTGGCGCATGGTGGATTCGCCAACGAATGCGGAGTGGATGTCGATCACATTGATTCCGAACGCTTGGAGGCGGGAGCGATGCCGGCAGCCTTGCGCGAAGCGGACGGCTTGCTGGTGCCGATGGGGTTCGGACAGCGCGGCACTGAAGGGAAAATTGCCGCCGTGCGATATGCGCGAGAACACGGACTGCCGTTTTTCGGCATTTGTTTTGGCATGCAAATGGCCGTAATCGAGTTTGGCCGCAACGTCTGCGGGCTGGCTCACGCCAATTCCATCGAAGTCGATCCGAATACGCCTCATCCCGTCATTGCTCTGATGGACCAACAACAAGGAATAGAGAAAAAAGGCGGCACGATGCGTTTGGGCGCCTACCCGTGCACGCTTCAGGACGGCAGCCTTGCGGCGCAACTTTACGGCAAGAAACTTGTCTCCGAACGGCATCGCCATCGCTATGAATTTAATAACGCCTACCGGGACATGTTCATGGCGAAAGGGATGCTGTTCAGCGGCCTGTCTCCGAACGGCGCCTTGGTTGAAATTGTTGAACTCCGGGATCACCCTTGGTTTGTCGGCGTGCAATTTCATCCGGAATTCAAGTCGCGCCCTTTTGAGTGTCATCCGCTGTTTCGAGGGTTTATTCGCGCGGCGCTGCAACGGCGGATGAGCGTTGGCGAGGGCGTCTTCTTACGCGCGAGCGGAGCGCAGCGATAATGTCAGAGCTGGTTGCGATCGGGTCTGTGCTGTGTGGCGGTGGTCGCCCGTTTGTTTTGATTGCCGGACCATGCGTCATTGAAAATCGCGACTCCGCGTTGCGCCATGCTCAGGCGCTGCGCGAAGTGACGGATCGTCTTCGCATCCCTTTCGTGTACAAATCGTCTTACGACAAAGCCAACCGCACTTCGGTGTCCTCTTTTCGCGGGATCGGCCTGGAAGAAGGCTTAGCCATTCTTGACGAGGTCAAGCGTGAAACTGGCGCGCCTGTGCTTACTGATATTCATGCGCCGGAAGAGGCGCTGGTGGCCGCTGCAGTGGTTGACATTGTACAAATCCCTGCGTTTTTGTGTCGTCAGACCGATCTCTTGCTCGCAGCGGGGCGGAGCGGCCGGGTCGTCAACGTGAAGAAAGGGCAATTTTTAGCGCCCTGGGATATCGAGCATGTGGCCCAAAAAGTCGCCTCCACTGGTAACCGCAAAATTTTGTTGACAGAGCGCGGTTGTTCGTTTGGTTATAACAATCTTGTATCAGATTTCCGCGCGTTACCGATCATGGCGCGGACCGGCTATCCGGTGATCTATGATGCGACTCACAGCGTGCAATTACCGGGTGGGCAGGGCGGCGTGTCCGGCGGGCAGCGTGAGTTTATTGCCCCACTCGCGCGCGCTGCGGTAGCGGTTGGCGTTGACGGTCTCTTCATGGAAGTGCATGAAGATCCCCCGCATGCCCTGAGCGACAGCGCCACGGTGTTTCCCTTAGCTCAGTTGGAAGCGCTGCTTCGTGTTTTACTCGCGCTCGATGCTGTGGTGAAAGAGCAGCGACCCGAAGAAGCGATAGCGCTTTCTCGCTAGCCCTTGCAAGCGCAGCGGCGCATATTCTTTCCCGTATCGCTCTTTGCGCAGAGCGGAGCGAATGGTATCTTAGTCATAGTGAGGGGTATGTATGAGCCGAGAGCAAGCGCGTTTCCTCGTGGCTCTGACTGTCTCGTCGTTGTTGATCGTGGTGGGCTATTACCTGATTTCTACCTTACGAGCCCAGCGCCTTAAAGATCGAACGGTGGCGGAGATGGCGAAAGATATTGTTCCGGATGCGGCCCAGCGAATGCAACAGTTTCGCCGGGCAAAGATCCGCGATGGGAAAAAGGTTTGGGAGATCGCCGCGAGTCAGGCGCGTTATCTGGAAGAAAACCATGTGATTGTCGTTGAGAATCCGGATGTGACTTTATATACGAAGGACGAAGACCCGATTGCGTTGCGCTGCCAAGAAGGACGAGTGCATCTTGATGACCAGGAAGAGATTTCGACTATGGAATTGATTGGCTCCGTGGAAGTGAGAGTGGATGATTTGCTGATTACCACGCCGAATGCCGTGTACGAACAAAACCGTGATCTTATCTCTTCCTCGGCGCCGTTGCGCATTGTCGGGCGCGGACTGGAAGTGGAAGGGCGAGATTATACAGTCGTGGTGTCGGAAAAACGCCTCAACCTGAACGCTGACGTGCGTACGACGATTACTCGGGAAAAGGGAGAAAGCTGATGGAGAGAAGGAGGACCGCGCGGAAAAAGATGTGGCTCCTTTTGGGTGTGAGTTTGGGAATGCTCTGGTCTCTTGCCGTTGCCGAGGAGCAAGCCGCTGTCGGAGAGAAGCGAGAGAAAAAAAGTGCGAATTCCAGTTTTGCCGATTCCTTCTCGCTGACCTCGCGACATGAACCTATTCATATCCGATCGCGCGACCTTGAATTTCGTTACGAGGAGAAACGCATCATCTACCACGGCGACGTTGTGGCCGTTCAGGGTGACGCGACTTTGAAAAGCGACCTCATGACCGTGCTCTATGAAGATGTGCCGGCTGAGGCTGGCGCACCTCTGGCAAAAGACAATACTGGAGTTGACGGCGCGACGATAGAAAAAGCTGAGGCTTCCGCAACGCCCGACGCACCCCTATCCGTGAAAGAAGTTGTTGCCGAAGACAAGATGAACAAGGATCCAACCGAGGCGTCGTCAACCACTGAGAACGCGGGGGCGAAAAAAGAGAAGATAAAGAAGTCAGAAAAAACGGGGCAGGGGCAATCCCAAGGGGAAGGACAAAAGACAGCCAAGCAGCGGATTAAGGAAATCATCGCGGAAGGCAACGTGGACATTACTTCCGGCAATCGCCACGCGACGAGTAAGAAAGCAGTCTTTAATGAAATCACCCGCACTGTAGTGTTGACCGGTGACGCGCATGTGCAAGAACTCGGCAATTGGGTGTCAGGTGAGCGAGTGACCGTCTATTTGGATGAAAACCGTAGCGTTGTCGAAGGTGGAGGCGGAGACCGACGGGCCGAGATGGAAATCGTGAATCAGCAAGGAGCGGACAAAGCTGAAACGGAAAAAAGCGGGACGGAGAAAACGGGGACCGGGAAAAAGGGAGTAAAGAAGCAGTGAGGGAAGAGTTGGTTTTGCGTGGAGATGGTCTGAGTAAAACCTACGGCAAGCGTTGCGTGCTCAATGATGTGTCCGTGGCGGTGAGAGGTGGAGAAATTGTTGGACTCTTAGGACCGAATGGGGCCGGGAAGACGACAACGTTTTCCATTGTCGTTGGACTTATTCGGCCAGATCACGGCACAGTCACTTGCAACGGTGAAGAAATTACGCAACTGCCAATGTACCAACGAGCGAGGAAAGGAGTGACCTATTTGCCTCAAGAAGCATCGGTGTTTCGTAAATTAACCGTGGAGCAAAATCTTCTTGCTATTCTAGAAACCTTGCCGCTCTCTGCTGCGGAACAAAACGAGCGGTTGACGCGGCTGCTGGGGGATCTGCGCATTGATCACTTGGCGAAGAACCGAGCAGATTCATTGTCCGGAGGAGAACGCCGTCGCACGGAGATTGCCAGGGCTTTAGTCATGGAACCGTCATTTATGTTGCTGGACGAGCCGTTTGCTGGGATTGATCCGCTCTCTGTTGTGGATATTCAGGAGATTATGCTTCAATTATGTAAACGCGGCATTGGGATTTTGGTGACGGATCATAATGTCCGTGAGACGCTGACGATTTGTGATCGGGCGTATATTCTGAGCGACGGACAGGTGTTTGAGGAGGGGACGCCGCAAGAGATTACCGCGAGCGCTCGCGCCCGGCAAGTCTATCTGGGAGAGCGGTTTCGTTTGTGAATCGAAGGTGACGATACGATGGCGTTAGATCTGAAACAGCAGCTCAAGTTACAACATAAATTGGTCATGACGCCGCAGTTGCGGCAGGCCATCAAAATTTTGCAGCTTCCACGCGGCGAGCTCGATACGCTGGTGTATGAGGAGATGAACGAAAATCCCGTCTTGACCGTCGAGCCGGGGGAAGAGATTGTCTCTCCTGCTGAAGCCGGGATGATGAGCGACGAACCGCCGGTGAGCGATATCGCGAAGGAAGCAACTGCTTCGAGCGAAGAGATCGATTGGCGTTCCTATCTGGAAACCTACAATGATGAGATGCCCGCGTTGCCGGCATGGGGAGATGATGAAGGTGATGAAGAACGCCAGAACCTCATCGAGAATCAGCCCAATCGCACGGAATCTCTCGCCGATCATCTGGCGTGGCAATTGCGGTTTCATAATCTCACCGAGGAAGAGCAGCGGATTGCGCTCGTGATTATCGGGAACCTGGATGTCGACGGTTACCTTCAGGATCCAATTGAAGAAATTGCGACGAACGTTGGCGTGGGCGTTGAAGCTGTAGCCCGCGTGCTCCGGGTGATTCAGGAGTGTGATCCTTCTGGTGTGGGGGCCCGTGATTTGCAGGAATGCTTGCTGCTTCAACTACGTCAGCACGGCTTGGAAAATCCCACGATCAATGATCCCATTGTCGCGATAGCCGGACGTATCGTGAGAGAGCAACTTCCGGCGCTGGAGACGAGAAGGTTTGATCGCCTTGCCCGAGACCTCGGCGTTACGGTGGCAGAAGTGATCCAGGCGGTCAAGTTAATTGCCTCCCTCGAACCAAAGCCAGGGCGCGACTTTGGCGAAGGCGATATTCGCTACGTGACCGAAGATGTCTACGTACACAAAGTGGGGGACGATTGGGTGGTGACGTTGAACGAAGAAGGGCTGCCGCGTCTCAAAGTGAGTGCTTCGTATCGTCGGTTGCTGACCGAAGGAGGAGAAGCAAAAGACTACATCAAAGAAAAGCTGAACGCGGCGGCGTGGCTCATCAAAAGCATTCACCAACGGCAGCGCACGTTACTCTTGGTGGCGCAGAGCCTGGTGAGGTTTCAGCAGGACTTCTTGACCTACGGAGTGTCGCACATGCGACCGCTCGTCCTGCGCGACGTAGCTGAAGATGTTGGTATTCATGAGTCCACCGTGAGCCGGGCGATTTCCAGCAAATACATTGCGACCCCGCGGGGCATCTATCCGTTAAAGAAGTTTTTCACGACTGGTCTGAAGGGAAGGCAAGGGCAAGATGTCGCGTCGGAAAGCGTCAAAGAGCGCATTCGTGAACTGATCAACAATGAAGATCCGACTCGGCCCCTGAGCGATGAAGAAATCGCGCGCAAACTCTCGAGTGATGACGTGACTATTGCGCGCCGCACCGTTGCGAAATATAGAGAGAGCATGAATATTCTCCCTTCCCCGAAGCGAAAACAATTGCATTAACCAAAACGACAAGCGCCGCCAGGCGGACGAAACAGAAGAAAGGTCTCCCGCCATGCGTGTGATAGACATTCTCAAAGAAGAATGGATCGTGCCAGAGCTGCAAGGCGCCACCAAAACGGAGGTGCTGCATGAGATCGCCTCTCACCTTGGGGCTTATCACTCGGGCGTCGATGCTGCACAGTTGGTGACTGTGTTGCTCGACCGAGAGCGGTTGGGCACGACTGCCATTGGTGAAGGGATTGCGATCCCTCATGGAAAACTGCCTGGCCTCAAAAGTGTGGTGGCGGCCTTCGCCCGCAGTTTGAAAGGCGTGGATTGCCACTCGCTCGATGGAGCGCCGACGAAACTCTTCTTTTTGCTGGTGGCGCCAGATGATGCCGCCGGCATTCATCTCAAGGCCCTTGCCCGCGTGTCGCGTCTCTTGCGGGACAAGGCGTTCCGTGAACGCTTGTTAAGTGCTACAACCCAAGCCGAGCTCTATCGAGTCATTTGTGAAGAAGACGCTAAACTCTGAGACTAGTGTGGAGCCAAGCCCAGCGTTTCAACCCATGCGCGTGGTGATTGTGACTGGACTCTCCGGCTCAGGGAAGAGTACGGCGATCCATGTCCTTGAAGACTTGGGCTATTATTGTATCGATAACCTTCCTGTAACGCTTATCCCTCGGTTTCTCGAACTGTGCGCGAAAAGCGAAGATCCCATTGCGCGGGTGGCGTTAGGCATCGATGTACGCGAGCGTGTCTCGTTGCGAGAATATCCCGCTGTGCTGGAAGATTTGCGTCGTCAGGGGCAGCGCGTGGAAATCTTGTATTTTGAGGCGGCGGATGAAGTATTGTTGCGTCGTTTTAGTGAAACACGTCGCCCCCACCCTGCTGTGGGCGATCTGGGGGTGGCGCATGGCATTCGCACCGAACGTGAGCGCTTGGTGGGATTGCGCGAGCTGGCCAATCAGATCATCGACACCTCGGCGCTGACCGTACACGAATTACGCGACCAGTTACGGCAGTTGCTTTCGCAAGCATCCGTGTCCACCTCGCTGTTTGTGACTATCGAATCGTTTGGCTATAAATATGGCGTGCCTACCGATGCAGATGTCATGTTTGATGTCCGCTTTTTACCCAACCCATTTTTCATTGAGCACCTACGGCCAAAAACCGGGGAAGATCAAGAAGTGGCGGACTTCGTCTTTCAACAACCGGAAGCGCGCGACTTTCTCAAGCACGTCGGCGCGCTGCTGCAGATGACTCTACCGCTGTATCTTCGAGAAGGAAAAAGTTATTTAACCATCGCAATTGGCTGCACGGGAGGCCGTCATCGCTCAGTGGCGCTTGCTGAAGAATTACGTACGCGCATGCAAGAGTGGGGGTATAAAGTGCGAGTGCAGCATAGAGATTTACAACGGTAACGACTAGTGAGGTCTATGGCTGCTTCGCCCACCCTATCAACGCAATTGACGCTTTTGAATATCCAAGGCTTGCACGCGCGTGCGGCGGCGACCTTCGTACGCGCTCTGAGCGGCCTCAAGGCCGAAGTCGAGGTCAGTTGGGAAGGCCGAACCGTAAACGGCCGCAGCATGCTTGACCTGATGACATTAGGAGCGCCTCGGGGAAGCCTGCTGGACGTGCGCGTGAGCGGAGACGACGCCAATGCGGCGTTAGCGGCCCTGACAAAGGTTGTGGAGAATCGTTTTTACGAAGAGTAAGCGTTTGCTTTTCCAGTGAAAACAAGTTTTTCGCTGACAAAAAATCCTCCTTCTGCCCCTTGACGCTCCAGGAGGGATTCTATTAGATGCGCCTGCCGTTCTTGCCCTTCCTATCAAGAACGGCGTGACAAGGAGAGACGCAATATGGCGGCGAAGGATTTTTTGTTCACCTCGGAATCGGTCTCGGAAGGCCATCCCGACAAACTGTGCGACCAGGTTTCAGACGCGGTCTTGGATGCGGCGCTTGCGCAAGATCCTGAGAGTCGCGTGGCCTGTGAAACCTTGGCAAAGACCGGCATGGTTGTTATTGCCGGCGAAATCACGACAAAAGCGCAGATTAATTATGCTGACCTGGCTCGGGACGTGGTGCGAGATATTGGCTACACGAGTTCGCAGTTAGGATTTGACGCAGACACGTGCGCCATTTTAACGGCCATTGGACTCCAATCGCCGGATATTTCACAGGGAGTGACTGAAGGCGAAGGCTTGCATAAAGAGCAAGGCGCAGGCGACCAAGGCATGATGTTTGGGTTTGCTTGTGATGAAACCAAGGAATTCATGCCCTTTCCCATTTATACCGCGCATCGCTTAATGGAAGCGTTGACGCAGGCGCGCAAGAGCGGCCAGTTGCCGTTTCTCCGCCCTGACAGTAAGTCCCAAGTAACTGTCCAATATCGTGATGGCAGACCAGTGCGCGCAGATACGGTATTGATTTCGGCTCAGCATCATCCCGACGTGCAGTACAATGTGATCAAAGAAGCGGTGGTGGAAGAAGTCATCAAGCGGGTGGTGCCCCCTGAGTTCCTCGACGGAAAAACGGTGTTCATGGTGAATCCGACCGGGCGCTTTGTGCATGGCGGGCCTTTTGCCGATTGCGGATTGACGGGGCGCAAGATCATTGTCGACACCTACGGGGGGTATGGGCGGCACGGCGGCGGCGCATTCTCTGGCAAGGACCCGTCAAAAGTCGATCGCTCTGCCGCCTACATGGCGCGATACATCGCCAAAAATTTGGTGGCTGCTGGTCTGGCCAAACGCTGCGAGGTGCAGGTCGCCTACGCGATCGGCGTGGCGCAGCCCGTGTCCGTGCTAGTGGATTCGTTCGGCACTGGAGCTGTGTCGGATGACCGGCTTGCTGAGATCGTCCGCGAGCATTTCGATTTGCGGCCTGCGGAGATTATTAAAACTTTACAATTGAAACGGCCAATCTATCGACCGACGGCGTCCTACGGGCATTTTGGCCGTCCGTCTTTAGGCGGCCTATTTACCTGGGAACGTCTTGACCGTGTAGAAGAACTACAACGAGCGGCGCATTAAGCCGTAGTGGAGGTAGGTAAGGAGTATTATGGGATCCCAACGAGGAGATGTAAAAGACCTGAAACTGGCGGTGACTGGCAAGAAGCGCGTGGATTGGGCGGATCAACACATGCCGGTCCTGCGTAAAGTGCGTGAGATTTTTGCTCGCACCCAACCGCTGAAAGGCATGAAGCTCTCCGCTTGTCTGCATGTGACGGCGGAGACAGCGAATCTCATGCGTACCTTTCAAGCGGGTGGCGCGGATGTGATGCTCTGCGCGTCCAATCCTTTGTCCACACAAGATGACTCTGCCGCTGCGCTGGTGAAAGAAGGTATTCCCACTTTTGCCATTCGCGGAGAAAACCAAAAATCCTATTATCAGCACCTGCGACAGGTGCTCGATCACAAACCTGTGGTGACGCTAGACGACGGCGCCGATCTGGTGTCGCTGCTGCATACTGATCCCATCTACACGAAGCACTCAGACCGGATCTGCGCCAGTATGGAAGAAACCACGACGGGCGTCATTCGCTTGCGCGCGATGGAACAAAAGGGCGTGCTCAAGTTGCCCGTGGTGGCGGTCAATGACGCGGACACAAAATATCTGTTTGACAATCGCTACGGCACCGGGCAGTCCACCCTCGATGGCGTGCTGCGGGCGACGAGCATTCTTCTTGCCGGTGCAAATGTAGTTGTCGCCGGCTACGGCTGGTGCGGGAAGGGCGTGGCGATGCGCGCACGCGGCATGGGAGCGCAGGTCACGGTGACGGAAGTGAATCCCATCCGCGCTTTAGAAGCGGCGATGGACGGGTTTCGCGTCATGCCGATCCGCGACGCGGCGCGCGAGGGCGAGTTGTTTATTACCTTGACCGGAGATGTCGGCGTCATTCGCAAGGAACACTTCCTCCTCATGAAAGATGGGGCGATCCTGTGCAACTCTGGTCACTTTGATGTGGAGATCGACGTCAAGGCGTTGACGAGCATGGCAAAGAAAGTAGAAAAGGATGTTCGTCCGAATGTAGACGCCTACTATTTGCCCAACGGTCGCTGCCTCTATTTGCTCGGCGAAGGACGGCTCGTGAACCTCGCTGCGGCTGAGGGGCATCCTGCGGCGGTGATGGACATGAGCTTCGCTACGCAAGCGCTCACCGTGCGTTGGGCCGTGGAAAACGACGGCAAACTTGATCATAGCGTGCACCTGGTTCCAAAAAAGGTTGAGGATCAGGTCGCCACCCTCAAACTCGCGGGCATGGGCGTCAAGTTTGATCGCTTAACCCCTGAGCAGAAAAAATATCTGTCCTCATGGGAATTCGGCACTTGAGTGTAATCGCGAGAGGGCAACTCTCCGCATCGAGAGAATTGCCCTCCACCGTATGATTGATTGGCTTACGATAGCGCGTATGAATGAAGAGCGCAGAGCTTCCCGATATTGGCCTTCCTCTTTCTTCTTGCTCTTTTCTCCACTTTTTTACACCACGTGGCTAACCAGTAGTTTCCTGCTCGCATTTCCCTCTCAGGCGGCTGCGGCCTCGGAGCAGAAAGTGGTCCTACAACGAGTGTCTCATGTCTCTGCGGCTGATTATACCCGCGTGATCATCACACTCTCCGACGAAGTACGTCACAACCTGTTTGTCGCGCAAGCTGAGCCGGGCAATAATCGACCTGCACGCTTGGTGATCGACTTTGCTCCGGCGCGGAGAGGACCAAACACGCCGCAATCAGTGGCCATTTATGACGGCCTCTTGCAGCAAGTGCGGACGGGGCAGTTCTCGCCGACGACCGCGCGTGTGGTGCTCGATATTGAAAAGATTGACGATTATAAAATCTTCTCCCTCTATACCCCGTATCGCCTGATTATCGACGTCCGCGGAGGTGTGCAGGGACGACGCAAGCGGGAACCGCTTGTCACTACTCCCGTGCGAGCAAAGCCGGAGCCCCCGGTCCCTCCGGCGCCTTCTCTTGTCGTGATGCTGGATCCTGGCCACGGCGGCAAAGATCCCGGAGCGATTGGCGTAGGCCGCGTTGCCGAGAAAGACGTGGTGCTGGCGATCTGTAAACGGCTCGAACGCAAGCTGTCAGCCCGGCTGCCGGTGAAAGTGCTCTACACGCGCACCACTGATGTGTTTATTCCGCTGGAAGAGCGCATCGCACGAGCCAACGCCGCCAAAGCGGACCTGTTTGTGTCTATTCACGCCAACGCCAGCGTCAATGCGGATTTGCAGGGCGTGGAAACGTATTATCTCAACAACACCAACGACCGGGCGACTATTCGTCTGGCCTCCTTGGAAAACGGCGTACGACCCGGTGGCGATCGCCACGTTGAGGGGCTAGCGTATTTGTTGAGTGACATGATTCAAAGCGGTAAGGAAGAAGAGTCCATCGCGCTGGCGCGCAATCTCCAGGATGCCGTTGTGTCCAGAGCAAAAGAAGAATACGCCGCCGTGCAGAATCTCGGCGTCAAGAAAGGGCCGTTCTACGTGTTGGTGGGCGCGCAGATGCCGTGCGTGCTGGTCGAGACCGCGTTTATCTCTCATCGCGTCGAAGGGAAATATCTCGCGGCGCCGCAATATCAGGAGGCTTTGGCTGAAGGTTTATTTCTGGGGATTGCACGTTTTCTACGCACCGAACAGACGAGGAAAAGCTTATGAGCGAGACTGTAGTGAGAAGGCTTTCCTCCGCACCGCCGTCGTCCGTCGACTTGCCGCCGCTTCCTTCCGCTGACTTCGATGAAGCCGCCGATCCTCGTCTTAATCTTCGAGATATTAGCAAGACGTACCACGCTCAGGTGCGGGAAGAGATGGCGAAACTGCACGCCGCTGGGGCCGATGGCGTCACCGTCGTCGAGCTGTATACGCAACAGATCGATCGTTTAGTGAGTTATCTCTTTGACGCCGCCACGCGTTTGTACGTGCGTCGTTACACCCAGCTCAAACAACGCTGTGCGGTTTTTGCCCTGGGCGGCTATGGCCGTGGCGAACTGAATCTCTATTCCGATATTGACCTCTTGTTTCTGCACCCTTGGAAAGTCACACCGTATGTCGAGACAGTGTGTGAGACGATCTACTACAGTCTGATGGACGCTGGCTTTGTGGTGGGGCAATCCGTGCGGAACGTGCCTATGTGCGTGCGTCTGGCGAACCAGGATCTCACCGTCAAAACGTCGCTGCTCGATAACCGTTACCTCTGCGGAGACGAAACGCTCAAACAAGAATTCGTCCTCGCGATGGAACGGGAAATTGTGGGTAAGCACGCCGATCGATTCTTTCAAGACAAAGCGCAAGAGAGCCACGAGCGTCATCTCAAATATGGCGGCTCCATCTACATGCTTGAACCCAATCTGAAGGAAGGGATAGGGGGGCTGCGCGACCTGCATACCGCCGGATGGTTGGCGAAAGTGAAATACAAAGTGAAGGAATTGCGAGAGCTGATCGCGAAAGGCGTGCTTTCCGCTGCGTTGATCGAAGCGGTGGACGAGGCGCGTGATTTTCTCTGGAAGGTGCGGAATGGATTGCATATTCTCGCGCAGGACGAGCAGGACCAGTTAACATTTGAGTATCAGGATCAACTGGCGTCCGTCTTTGGTTTTGTCGACGTGACCAGCTTCATGCGCTGTTATTATGGACACGCTACGGTCATTGCTGAATTCGCCCGCTCTATGTTTGAGCGCTGTCGCGGAGCGCCTCGCTTCGTGGGCCTTTTCGGACGACCACGTGGACGCACGATTCGCGACGGAGTGCGCATCGTAGACGGGACACTTGTCGTCACCAAGGCGGGAATTTTTGCGCAAGCGCCGCTCAACATTGTCACTATTTTTCACGATGCCCAGCGGCACGGCGTGCGCGTGGAAGAAGACACCCGCCAGTTAGTGCGTGACACGATCGCCGCCGCCGCTCCAGATTTTGCCGCGTCTCCGGAAGTGCGCGAGGCTTTTTTTGCGATCCTCAAGTGGAAGCAACGCGTAACGCCGACGCTGCGCGAGATGCACGAAGTCGGCGTTTTGGAGTGGTTGCTGCCCGAGTTCCGCCACTTGCGTTGGCGGACGCAGCGCGATCTCTATCACGTCTTCACGGTGGATGAACATACGCTGCACGGCGTCGCCGAAATGGAGCGGCTGCGCGAGGGCGACTATAAAAGCGAGATGCCGCTACTCACACAAGTCATGCGCGAAGTTGACGGTGTGGAAATCCTCTTCCTCTCGATGCTTTTTCATGATGTTGGCAAGGGCTACGGACAAGAACACTCGGAGCGTGGCGCCAAGATGGTGAACTCGGCGGCGGTGCGCTGGCAACTCTCTCCAGATGAAACCCGCGAGTGGTACCTGTTGGTGCTGCACCATCTCTTCATGTCCCATATCGCGCAGCGCCGAGATCTGTCCGACGACGCGGTGATTGCGAACTTCGCGAAGACCATTGGCAATCCGGCTCTTCTGAAGAAGCTCTTTATTTTGACTTTTGCCGATATGAAAGCGGTTGGGCCCAAGGTGTGGAATGCGTGGAAAGGCGGGTTGCTCGACGAATTGTACCGACGCACCTTGGAGCGGTTTGAAAAAGGTGAATCCCTTGAGGAAGAGAGAGAAGCGCGCTTGCTCCGCTGTAAAGAACGGCTTGCGCGCGGACTAGCGATGAGCGGGACGGTGGAACAGGTGGCCGCGTTTTTGGACACAATGCCGGATACCTATTTTCTTTCCACGCCCGAAGAGTCCGTGCCTGGGCATTTCCAATTGGTGAATCGTTTTCGCCACGGTCAGGCCGAAGGAGCGAATGAATTGCATCGCGCTTCCGTCGTCCATTTCCCCGAACGAGAGTTCAGTGAAATGACGATCGTGACGCAAGACCGCCCCGGCTTGTTTGCTATGTTGACCGGCGTGTTAGCGACCAATACCCTCAACGTCGTCAGCGCGCGGATTTCCACCAGCCGCGATGGGGTGGCGCTTGATGTGTTCCGCGTATCGCATTTGGACCGACGCGATGTCGTGATGGATCAAGACACCTGGACACGCGTCTATGGCCGGCTTGATGATGTGTTGAGCGGCAAACGTACGATGGAAGAAATGCTGCGCAGTACACAAGCGCCCTCTTTGTTAACGAGGCTGAATTCGCGCGTTCCGACCGAGGTCACGGTTGAGAATGAAAGCTCACCCGACTACACCCTGGTCGACGTGACCGCGCCGGACCGAATGGGGTTCCTATTCTCGGTCACCTACGCCTTGTTCCAGTTGCAATTGCAAATTCATCTTGCGAAAATCACGACGAATGTTGATCAAGTGCTCGATGTTTTCTATGTGACTGAACGAGATGGCCGCAGAGTGGTTGATCCGCAAACCTTGGCCAACGCTTTGCGAGAGCGACTTGTCGGGAGTGAAGTGAGGATGTGATGAGCGACGCCGTCGAGACCAACCCATTTGCTCAACCGTCCGGGAAGCCTTCCGCCACTGATGTCCATGTTGACGCGTTTCTCGCCTATATCACGGTTGAGAAGGGACTGGCTGCTAATACCGTTGAAGCGTATGGGCGCGACCTTGCGGAGTTGCGTCGCTATGTCGCTACTCAAGAGGTTGACGACCTGCGCGCGGTGGGGTCACGCCATCTGGTGGGATTTCTCACGTCTTTACGTGATCGCGGACTTTCCGCACGGAGTCAGGCCCGGGTGCTCACGACGCTCCGACGTTTTTATCGCTTTCTGGCGCGAGACGAGACTTTACCCAACGGCGATCCCACAGCCCACATGCTCCTGCCCAAGATTGGCCGTCCATTGCCGCATGCACCTTCGCGCTCTCAAGTCGAGGCGGTGTTAGAGAAGCCGGACCCATCCACACCGCTGGGGCTGCGCGACCGCGCCATGCTGGAGCTGCTGTACGCCACCGGGCTACGGGTGTCCGAGCTGGTCAAACTTGAAGTGAAGCAAGTCAACCTGGAAGCCGGATTTTTGCGGGTGCGCGGCAAAGGCGGGCGCGAGCGCGTCGTGCCGCTTGGGACTAAAGCGCGCGAAAACATTCACGAGTATCTGCGCGGCGGTCGACCCACGCTCCTGAAGGGCCGTTCAAGCCCCGCTCTGTTCGTGGGTCGGTCGGCCAAACCGCTGACGCGTCAGGCTTTCTGGCATTTGTTGAAATCGTACTCCCTGCAAAGCACGGAAGGTGGTCATATTTACCCGCACGCCTTTCGCCACGCCTTTGCGACCCACCTGCTCGACGGCGGCGCCGATCTGCGCGCCGTACAAGCGATGCTCGGCCACGTCGATATCGCTACGACGCAGATTTACACGCATCTGACGAACGAACGTCTCCGCGAAGTCCACAAAAAGTTTCATCCGCGTGGGTAAGGTTCATGGCAAAGTTGACAGCCCATGACAAATGGATTTCCCTACGAGGTGGAGTCGTTCATACTTCAGCAAGCTCAGCAATAACGGGTCTTCCCCCGGGTGCGAGTTTTGAAAAAATAGTTGTGTTCATAAATAAAATAGATTAATAAATAGGCCTGGTGAAGGAACACGGGCAACAGGAGCAGTATTCATGGATGCGAAAATCTGGGTTCCTATCTTATGTACACATAGTCAATATGTGATCCGACTGGCCACTGAACTCACCCTTACACTCAGAACCCTTGAGCAGGTGCTCAATGAGCAAATTGACAATCCGGTCCACACCACGATGGACGGCTATGGCGAGAAAATCGCTGAGTTACGGCGACTGCTGACCATGGAAACGAATATGTTCTGTCAACGGTTCAACGCGTTCGTTGAGCAGCCCAGGATGCCGTACAGCGAGGACGCTCTTCTGCCACAAGGGGACCGCAGCATCCTGAGCAAGAGGGGAGATGATTCGCAATCTGATTCTGACGCCACTGTCCCGCAGCAGAGAACATCCAGGGAGACCGAATTTTCCCAACGGGTACAAATTCTCCTCGAAGACTCACGAGCCGCCTTGGCCTCTGCGGACTATACTTTCGCGCGCACCAGGACAGTGCTGCAACACACAGAAGAACTATTTCAGTCTGTGCGTGCGTCCCGTGAACGAGCTGACGAACTGAAAGCTCAAGTAGGTATGTTCCAACTCGCCGACTCCATCCCCCAGGAAGATCATTCACCACCTGAGAGGGCGCCCTCAGCCGAGCCGGTAGCGATAAATAAAGTAGAATAGCTCTTCCACTAGCGCGGTTGACCATCGAGTGTCCCGACCACCGCTCGCAGGGAGCTGAGCCGCGACCGTGCGGGAGCGGTTCCCCAGCCGCGTGCTGATGCGTGCGACTCGGACTCTCTCTATCTGGTGCTATCCAGGCAAAGGAAATTTGCTCTAAGGACTATGGGACAAAACTCCAACACTGGGCGTAAGGGCAGGGGGTCATTGCGAGCGCAGCGAAGCAATCTTGGCCCAGTTATTTCGGCACTTGCGAGATTGCTTCGTCGTCTGCGACTCCTTGCAATGACAGGCTCTTCGACCTTCGTTTTTAGGTTTTGTCTCACCGTCCTAAGCTTGAGGGGGTCACAACTTCTTTCTCCTTGGTAGCTGACTGTGCTCTTCACTCTGTCTCAAGCTTTGCCGGGAATCGCGCGTTCACCGCGTGAACGGCTGCGGTTGACCGCTCCCTAGGTTTCAGATTATGAACAAGTCTCTTCCCACCAAAGAGAAAAAAGGAGGCGCACATGGCAGACGTGAGCAAAGAAAAACTACTCAAGATGTATCGCACCATGCAGACGATCCGTCAGTTCGAGGAACGTTTGCGCGATCTCTTTAAAGAAGGCAAGGTTCCCGGCTTCGTGCACGTGTCAATTGGCGAAGAAGCGTCGGCCACGGGCGTGTGCGCGGCGTTGACGGATAGTGACTACATTACCAGCACCCATCGCGGTCATGGCCATCTGCTCGCCAAAGGTGGAAGACTCAAACCGATGATGGCCGAACTCTTTGGCCGCAAGACCGGTTATTGCAAAGGCAAAGGCGGGTCGATGCATATCGCGGACTTCAGCATCGGCATCCTTGGCGCTAATGGCATCGTCGGGGCAGGTTTGCCCATCGCGACCGGCGCCGGGCTGTCGGCCAAAATGAGAAAAAGCGGCCAGGTCGCGGTGTGTTTCTTTGGCGATGGCGCCTCGAACGAAGGCACGTTCCATGAATCCCTCAACATCGCGTCGTCGTGGAAACTGCCGGTGGTCTACGTCTGTGAAAATAATTTGTACGGCGAATTCACGGCAGGCAAAGATGTCACTTCCGTCAAGGACATTGCTGATCGCGCTCGTGGCCATGACATGCCGGGCATTATCGTCAACGGCAACGACGTGATGGAAGTGTACGAAACGACGCTCCAAGCGGTAGAGCGGGCACGACGTGGAGATGGTCCATCGTTAATCGAATGCAAAACTTATCGCTGGGAAGGGCACGTTGTCGGCGAGGAAGCCTTCCTCGGCAAACGCGCCTATCGCCCGTCAGACGAGATCGAAGCCTGGAAGCAGCGCTGCCCGATCCTCAATTTTGAGGGGAAGTTCACCGCCAACGGCATGTTCACCAAAGTGGAACTTGACACGGTCAAGGCCGAAGTCAAACGTGACCTCGACGAAGCCGTGCAGTATGCGATGGACAGTCCGCTGCCGGCGCCGGAAGAGGCGTTGGAAGATATGTTTGCGGCATAAGCGCATGCATATAGGAACGGAGAATCGGAGAAACGGGAATTGGGGAATGAAGGCTCATAATCTGATTTCTTCCCCGGTTCTCTCCATCTCCGTTTCTGTCTCGGTCGCGCTCAGTGCTGGCGGCTAACCATTACGCAAGAGGAGACGAGCCATGGGTGAAATTAGTTACATTCGAGCGATCAACGAAGCCTTACGAGAAGAGCTGCGCCGCGATCCTTTGACCTTTGTCATGGGGCTCGACGTATGGGTGGGCGCGTTTGGCGCCACCGGCGGGTTGACCGATGAATTTGGTCCAGAGCGGATTCGCAATGCCCCGATTTCAGAAGCGGGCTATGCTGGCGCTGGTGTCGGTGCGGCGATGGCGGGCATGCGTCCCATCGTGGAAATTGAATTTGCCAGCTTCTTTTATTGCTGCATGGATCAGGTCTGTAACCAAGCGTCGAAACTCCGCTACATGTCAGGCGGCCAGGCGAATATCCCCATTACCTTCCGTGCAGCCTACGGCGCCACGGGGCAAGCTGCGGCCCAACACTCCGAGACGGTGTATGCCCAGTTTCTCAGCGTGCCCGGGATTAAGATTGTGACTCCGTCAGATCCGTACGACATGAAAGGGTTGTTGAAGAGCGCCATTCGCGATGACAACCCGGTGATCGTGTTCGAGCACATGGGGCTCGGTCGTTTACGTGGTCAAGTCCCGGATGAAGATTACGTCGTGCCGATCGGCAAAGGCGCGGTGAAGCGCGAAGGAAAAGACGTCACCATTGTCGCCATCGGCCTCATGGTGTCCAAAGCGCTCGCTGCGGCGAAGACGTTGGAACAGCAAGGCATCTCCGTCGAAGTGGTGGACCCGCGCTCACTCGTGCCGCTTGATGAAGAGATCATTCTTAATTCTGTAGGGAAAACGCATAAGGTGCTGGTCGTTGACGAGGGCCATCTGCGCGGCGGCGCGTCGGCGGAGATCGCAGCGGTCATCGCGGACAAAGGCTTTGATCTGCTCGACGCTCCGATCAAACGGCTTGCCACCCCGGACGTGCCCATCCCGTTCAGCCCGCCAATGGAAAAATTCGTGCTGCCGGACGATGGGAAGATTGTTGCGGCGGTGAAGGAGTTGGTCGGCTAAACAGTAGCCGATGGTCAGTAGCCAGTAATCAGTAGAGGGAAAAGGGCGCAGCATGCTGCGCCCCTACTCAGCACTTAGGACTGAGAGGGGAGAGAGCCGTGGCGGTAGAAGCGTTCATGCCGAAGTTCGGTCTGACCATGACCGAGGGGACAATTCAGAAGTGGTTCAAGGCCGAGGGCGACGCCATCAAAGCCGGAGAGCCGCTGTTTGAAGTCGAAACCGAAAAAGTGCTTTATGAAGTGGAATCGCCAGGTACGGGCACAGTGGCGAAACTGCTCTACCCGTTAGAAGCAACTGTTGCGGTCGGTCTGCCGGTAGCCGTGATCGCCGAGCTAGGTGAGAACGTTGCCGAAGTCGCGGCGAAATACGGTGGCGGCGCGCCGAAAGCAGCGGCGACCGTGTCGGTTGCCGCTGCCCCGACCGCTAGCGCTGCTTCAGCGACGGCAGCGTCGGCAGCGCCATCCGCGAGCGGTCGACGCGAAGGCGCCCCGGTGACGCCAGCGGCGCGGAAATTGGCGCAGGAACATAATCTCGATCTTTCCCGTGTGACGGGTACTGGTCCGGGTGGCCGCGTGACCCGAGAAGATGTAGAGAAAGCAATCGCTGAAGCTGCCAAAGCCCCAGCGCCCGGGGCCGCCCCGGTTACGGCCCCGGAGCCTGGCTCTGCCGCCGCTCCTGCGGCAGCCAGGGCGCCTTTGCGGGGCATGCGCAAGGTAATTGCCGAACGCATGCACAAGAGTTTGCAAGGCAGCGCCCAGCTCACAATTACAACTGAAGTCGATGTCACGCAACTGATTGACCGCCGTCAAGAAGTGCAGCGCGAGTTCAACGCCACGTACACGGATTTCATCATTCAAGCCTGCGCGCATGCCTTGAAGCAGCACCCGCGTATGAACGCTGCCTTGGAAGGCGATACGCTCCGCACGCAGGAGCAGATCAGCGTCGGACTGGCGGTTGCGCTTGAAGAAGGGTTGATCGTGCCGGTGGTGCGAGACACCGATAAAAAGTCGCTGCAACAGATTGCGCAGGAAGCGCGGGGACTGGCGGAAAAAGCCCGAGCCGGAAAGCTCACGCTCGAAGAAGTATCCGGCGGCACATTTACCGTGTCAAATCTCGGTATGTTCGGGGTCGACGGATTCACTCCAATTCTCAACGCGCCCCAGACCGGCATCCTCGGCGTCGGGCGCATCGTCGAGAAGCCGGTGATTTACCGAGGTGAAATCGCCAAACGGTCGATGATGGTGCTGAGCCTGACGTTCGATCACCGCGTCATTGACGGAGCCCCAGCTGGCGCATTCTTGCAGACGGTCGCCGATCTGCTGGCGCATGGGAATCGGATTTCGTTGGATGCGCGGTAAATGACCGACGAATCCGCTTGGATTTTTGAAACGGCTGACTACGAGGGAACCCGTGTTGTCCTCAGTCAAGCAACTTGGCATGCTAAGGCCGGGAATGGGGAGCTAGGCAGCCATCCGGGTAGTGGCATCCAAGTAATGCTAGCAAGCAAACGCGAATCTGTAACATATTGGATAATCACGGTTCCTATGCCGCACGCTCTGGGCAGAGCATTACCTGGATAGCACCACCAAATTTTTAGGCCTCCAAGAATCCCTCAAAAGCGCTGGGTTTCGACGTTGTCTCAACCCAGCCTTGCTTCTCAAGCGATTGAGCATTCAGCTCAGGCCGAAGCTTTTTTGAATGAGACTTCGCCAATCTCTGAACCGCTTAAAACGACCAACAGCACGGCTTCTTCGTTGCCGACGTTACGGAAACCTTCTTGCGTCCCAGCCGGAAAGGAGATCGTGTCCCACTGCTTGAGCGTGACTTCGTTCTCGCCTTCGTCTCCCCAGAAAAAGGCGCAGGAGCCGGAAAGCACGACGAAGACTTCCGGTTTGGGGTGGCTGTGTAGCGGCGCGCCTTTTCCAGGACTGACCTTGTTCACCGCCATCGTGAAGCCATGCTCTCCAGCGATGGCCGGGGTAGTTCTTCCTGCACGCCCAATCAGCGCATACCCTTGCGTTCCCTCCGGTTTGTAATTTTTGATGAAGCTCGCGTAATCAATCGGTTGGAGATCCTGATACCGAGCGATACGCGCTTCGCCGCCTTCGTGTGACGTTTGTGTGCTCATACGACCCTCCTTATAAGATGAGCGAATGTGCTCTCTTCTTCGCGTCCTACCACCCTACTCACCGGAGAGCAAGCCGTCCTCTCGGCTCTTCCGTTGTTCAGCACTGGAGTGCTAGAGAGAAAGGGACTCGTCACATTTCTCGTGAAGGAGGAAGCCCTATGGCGTATCAACAAATTCGTCTTGACCAAGTAGCCATTGCCGCTACAGGATTTAAAGGACCGGAAGGAGTCACGGTCGATCGTGACGGCAACGTCTATGGCGGCGGTACTGATGGAGTGATTCGTAAACTGTCTCCGGACGGTAAAGTGACGGAATTTGCCCGGACCGGAGGACGCCCAGCGGGGATGGCGCTGGATCGCCAGGGGAATCTCTTCGTCTGCGATGTCGGTAAGGCTGCGATGTTGAAGGTTACCCCGAGCGGCTCCGTAAGTCTTTTTGCGGACCAGGTTGGCGGCTTACGACTAACACTCCCCAACTTCCCAGTTTTTGACGCGGAAGGAAATTTGTACGTCTCTAATTCCACCGATCACGTATTGACCAGTCTCGACGAGGTTATGGAAGAGATTCGCCACCCGGTCCCCAAAGGCGCGTTAGTACGTTTGCGGCCCAATGGGCAAGGGGAAGTCGTGGCCACCGGGCTCTACTTTGCCAATGGCACGGCCATCGATCCCCAAGAAGAGGCGGTCTACGTGCTGCAATCGACGCAGAACGACTGCGTTCGGGTGGCGATGCGTAAAGACGGAACCCATGGCAAGCCTGAGACCTTTGGAGAAAAGCTCGGAGGACTGCCAGATGGGATGGCTTTTGATAGCGAAGGGTTTTTAATTATTACGTTGCCGATGGTAAATCGTCTCGTGGTGCTTGACCCGCAAGGCGGCTTGTCGATACTGCTTGACGATCCAGACGGGAAGAAAACTCAGGGTCCCACCAACTGCGCATTTGGCGGGCCTGGATTCGATGATTTATATATCGCACACCTTGAAGCGGATCACGTTGCGAAGGTGAACGTGGGACACAAGGGGCATCCTTTGTACGACCGGCGCTGAGCCCCGAAGCGCTTGGCGTCCGGGGCTGCGGGATTGCCAAGCGTCCTTTTTCATTGAGCGCTCTATGCGCCTTCGCCTTTTTGCGCGATCTTGGCCCAAGCATCTTTCAACGTGACTGTGCGGTTGAAGACGAGCGAACTAGGCCGGGAGTCGGGATCGACGCAGAAATATCCCTGCCGCTCAAACTGATAGCGGTCGCCTATCGCCGCCTGGGCAAGACTTGGCTCCACACGGCAAGTGGTCACGACCTCTAGTGAGTTCGCGTTCAATACGGTCGTGATATCTTCCACGGCTCCAGGATCAGGCGTGGTGAAAAGATGGTCGTATAAGCGCACCTCAGCCGGAAGGGCATGCGCCGCCGAGACCCAATGAATAGTGGCTTTTACTTTGCGCCCTTCGGCGGAGCCGCCACTGCGAGTTTCGGGATCGTAGGTGCAATGGAGGGCGACAATTTCGCCGGTCTTTTCGTCCTTCTCTACTCGTTCACATTTAATGATGTAGGCATAGCGCAACCGTACTTCGCGCCCGGGCCCCAAGCGGAAAAACTTTTTCGGCGGGTCTTCCATAAAATCTTCTCGCTCGATGTAGACTTCCCGCGAGAAGGGAATTGTTCTGGTCCCCGCCCTTGGATCTTCCGGGTTGTTGATGGCGTTGAGCTGTTCAACTTTCTCTTCTGGATAATTGTTAATAATGACTTTGATGGGATGCAACACGGCCATCACCCGAGGGGCTCGCTTGTTGAGATCTTCGCGGATCTCATGCTCCAACATCGCCACTTCAACCGTGCTGTTGCGTTTGGAGACTCCAAGGCGCTCCCAAAAACTGCGAATCGCTTCCGGCGTGTAGCCGCGGCGCCGATAGCCAACCAGCGTCGGCATGCGTGGATCGTCCCATCCGCGCACGTGCCCACTTTTCACTAATGACAACAACTTGCGCTTACTAGTCATCGTATAGGTCAACTCCCCGCGCGCAAATTCGATTTGCTGGGGGTGATGCGGCGTATGCAGCTCGTCGAGAAACCAGTCGTACAACGGACGGTGGTCTTCAAACTCCAGCGTGCAAATCGAATGCGTGATGCCTTCGATCGCGTCAGACACGCAATGGGCGAAGTCGTACATGGGATAGATACACCAGGCGTTCCCCGTGCGGTGGTGCTCAGCTTTGAGGATGCGGTACATCACCGGATCGCGCATGTTGATGTTCGGCGAGGCCATGTCAATCTTCGCCCGCAGCGTACGACTGCCCTCCTCGAACTCTCCCGCCCGCATGCGGGCGAACAAGTCGAGATTCTCTTCCACCGAACGCTTTCGATACGGACTATTTCTTCCAGGTTCATTCCAGGGGCCGCGATATTCTCGCATCTCGTCCGGACTCAAATCATCAACATAGGCTTTCCCGGCTTTGATCAACTGCACCGCGTACTGGTAAAGCCGCTCAAAGTAATCCGACGCGTAGAACATCTTGTCAGCCCAGTCGAACCCCAACCAGTGGACGACCTCCTTGATTGAATCTACATACTCGACGTCTTCTTTCGTCGGATTGGTGTCATCGAAGCGGAGATGACAGACCCCGTTATTCTCGCGTGCGATGCCAAAGTTGAGGCAGATCGACTTGGCGTGTCCGATATGCAGATAGCCGTTTGGTTCTGGCGGAAAGCGGGTCACCACACGTCCGCCATGTTTCCCCGATGTGTTATCAGCCGCGACAATTTCACGAATAAAATCTAAGGACACACGGGCTTCGGTCGTTGCCTCAGCGCCCCCCTCGACGTTCTCTGCGGTAGCGACATCTTTCATAGCTGCATTCTCCTCACGGTATGGCGGCTATGATCGCATATCTCGGCACGGCAGGAAAAGGCCAGCTCCCGGAAATGCGCTTGCCTTTTCACTCTGGCGAGATATATACAACTGAACTCAATACTGAGTGTTCTTGCTTCGCCCCGAGTTGCTATCTTCACGGTTTTATAGGGAGTGCCATGTCACACAATCTCTTCAATTCGTTGCAAACGTTTCCCACCAGCAGCGGACGAACTGGTCAATTCTATTCGCTTCCCCAACTGGAAAAAGAAGGCATCGGTCAGATTTCGCGCTTGCCGGTTAGTATTCGCATCGTGTTGGAGTCGGTGCTGCGCAACTGCGACGACAAGAAAATTACCGAAGCTGATGTGCGCACGCTCGCCAAGTGGAGTCCCAACGAGGAGCGAACCGAAGAAATTCCCTTCGTAGTCGCCCGCGTGCTCCTGCAAGATTTCACTGGCGTGCCCCTGCTGGTTGACCTTGCCGCCATGCGCTCGGCAGTAGCGCGGCTAGGCAAAGATCCCAAGGTGATCGAGCCGCTGGTGCCGGTGGACCTCGTGGTTGATCACTCCGTGCAAGTGGATTATTCCAGCACCTCGGACGCCTTGCAGAAGAACATGGAGCTGGAGTTTCAGCGCAACCGCCCGCGCTACCAATTCCTCAAATGGGGCATGCAAGCGTTTGACACCTTCAAAGTGGTGCCGCCGGGCATCGGCATTGTCCACCAAGTCAACCTGGAATATCTGGCGCGCGGCGTGCTGGAGAAAGAAGGCGTGTACTATCCCGACACTCTGGTTGGCACCGATTCGCACACCACCATGATTAACGGGCTTGGCATTGTGGGCTGGGGCGTTGGCGGCATTGAAGCGGAAGCGGGCATGCTCGGTCAGCCTGTTTACTTTCTGACGCCTGACGTGGTCGGCGTCCATCTGACCGGCTCTTTGCGTGAAGGCGTCACAGCTACCGATCTCGTGCTACATCTCACGCAGCTCTTACGCAAAGCTAATGTGGTGAGCAAATTTGTCGAATATCATGGTGAAGGCGCCGCCGGACTGCCGATTACCGACCGCGCCACCATCGCCAACATGGCTCCTGAATACGGCGCTACGATGGGCTTTTTCCCCATTGACGAAGAAACCTGTAACTATTTGAAAGCCACGGGCCGCACCGACGAGCACATTGACGCGTTTCGCAACTACTTCAAGGCGCAAGGTTTGTTCGGCATCCCGCGCAAAGGCGAGTGCAATTATAGCCAAGTGTTGGAACTGAATCTGGCTGAGGTGCAGCCCAGCGTCGCGGGGCCCAAACGTCCCCAGGACCGCATCGAATTGACCAACCTGAAGAGTAAATTTACTGAACTGTTCAGCAAGCCGATCAATGAGAACGGCTACAACAAACCTGCTGAGACGATGGTGCAGCGCTTCGCCATTCCGAACGGTGGCGCGCCGCTGGGAGATGTCGGTCATGGCGATGTGCTCATCGCCGCGATTACCTCCTGTACAAACACTTCTAATCCCAGCGTGATGCTGGCCGCCGGTATCCTCGCGAAAAAAGCGGCGGAAAAGGGTTTAACCAGGAAGCCTACTGTGAAGGCCTCGCTCGGCCCAGGCTCACGGGTAGTGACAGAGTATCTGCAAAAAACGGGGTTGCAACAATACCTCGATCAAGTTGGGTTCAACACCGTAGGCTATGGCTGTACGACGTGCATCGGCAATTCAGGTCCACTGGACGCCCGCATTGAAGACGTGGTGGTCAAGAACGACGTGATCGGCGCAGCCGTGCTCAGCGGCAACAGAAACTTCGAAGCGCGCGTCCACCAAAGCATTAAGGCCAACTTCTTGATGAGCCCGCCGTTGGTGATCGCTTTTGCCTTGGCTGGCCGTGTTGACATTGACCTGACGAAAGAACCGCTTGGCAAAGGCAAAGACGGCAAGGATGTCTACCTGCAAGAAATTTGGCCCAGCCTGCAAGAAATTCGTGACTCGATGGCCGCCGCCTTTGATCCCGCCACCTATCGTCGGCTCTACGCCAATTTCTCGGCGGAGAACCCGCTGTGGAACGAAATTCCTAGTAGCGTTGGCGCGGTGTACCAATGGGACCCGGACTCCACGTATATCCAGGAGCCGCCGTTCTTTGAAAACTTCGGCATGGCTGCCGGCACAATTAGTGATATCTCAGACGCCAGAGCGTTGGCGATTTTTGGAGATTCCATCACCACCGATCACATTAGTCCGGCCGGGTCGATCAAAGCGACGGCGCCTGCGGGGCTGTATTTGCAAGAGCATGGCGTCACCGTCGCCGACTTCAACAGTTATGGCTCGCGGCGCGGCAATGATCGCGTGATGACGCGCGGCACGTTCGCCAACGTGCGCATCAAGAATCTCATGGTTCCTGGAACGGAAGGAGGCGTGACCAAGTTTCAGCCCAGCGGCGAACAGATGAGCATCTATGACGCCGCGATCAAATATCAAACCTCGGGGACAGCGCAAATTATTCTCGCCGGACAAGAGTATGGCACGGGGAGTTCTCGCGACTGGGCGGCGAAAGGAACGCAACTCCTTGGGGTAAAAGTAGTCGTAGCCCAGAGCTTCGAGCGTATTCACCGCAGCAATTTGGTGGGCATGGGCGTGCTGCCCTGTCAGTTCAAAGACGGCGTGAGCGCCCAAACACTCAAGCTCGATGGAACCGAGACGTTTGATCTCATTGGACTCGGCGCCAACCCCAAACCTCGGCAGGATGTGACATTAGTAGTTCATCGCGCGCGCGGCCAGACCGAGCATGTTCCTGTCACGCTGCGGATCGACACGCCGATCGAAGTTGAATACTACCGTCACGGCGGCATCCTGCCCTACGTTCTGCGGCAGCTTGTCGCGTAGACAAAAAGAACTGTGTGAGGGGCGCATCACCATGCGCCCTGATCGTGTTTCTCCCACCATTGCGCTTTTCGCGCGCGGCTCCTATGATCCCCAGCCACTTATGGTCCTCTGGCCCATCATACTGGTGATGTGCGTCACTCTGTTCCCGCCTGGGCATGGCAAGGCGGAGGATCTTATGGACCAGTATCTCTCCGTCCCTGGCTCGTACGTCTTCGTGCGTCGCGCCCCCGACAACCCTCAGCCGGACAAAGTCGTCATGGCTGTCTTCGAGGATTTTCATTGTCCAGCTTGCTATAGTGCGGTGCGCTATCTATTCCCCGCTTTGCAAGAGAAGTATGGGGACCGGCTCATCCTTCATTTTCTTGGCGTTCCCCTTGCGCACCCCGATTCGCTCCTGGCGGCGCGCTCATACGCTATTGCGCACGAATTGGGATTTGGGGAGGCTATGCAGAGTGCGCTCTTCCGTGCGCATTTTGAAGAGGAGCTTGATACCAGCAGTAAAGAAGGGCTCGCGAAAGTGGCCGATAGCATCGGGCTTGCTCCAGACCTCTTGCTGAACCAACTTGCTGGCAGTGGCGGTGTTGCGGAAGTACAGCAGAATATGAGGCAGGCCGACTCTTATCAAGTCGACGCGACGCCCACCCTGATTCTCGATGGGTGGATAAAGCTCAATGACGTTTCACAAGCCAACGTTGTCCAGGTTGTTGACGGCGTACTGGAAAAGAAGAAACTCGTGGGTCATATAACCACAAAACCCCCAGCCAAAGGAAGGAAGGCGTCGCCATGAGTATGAACGAGCAGAATTCGCTGTATCGTCTCGGGGAACAACTCATTGAAAAGCGCACGACCGTTCTTCTCGCGGTTGCGGTTATTACCTTGGTGTTCGCTTCGTTCGCCCTGCGGCTTGATATGGTCACCAGATTTGACGAATTGTTGCCGCAGAATCACCCTTTCATCCAAGTCCATAATCAATATGCCCCCATCTTTGGCGGCGCCAACACGGTGTCCATCATGTTGGAGGTGAAGGAAGGTTCGATTTTCACCAAAGCGATGCTCACCAAGATTTTTGAGATGACGCAACGCCTTGACAAGATTCACGGCGTGAATCACGAACTGATCAACTCGCTCGCTCACCGCACGAACCGACGCGTCCGCATGCTCAGCGGCGGGATGCAAGTGGTCGACCCGGTGATGGCCACGGCTCCGAAGAATGATCAGGAAGTGAACACGATCAGGCAAATCGTGCACACCTCGCGCAATTTATACGGCGTCATTGTCTCGCTTGATGAGAAAGCCACACTCATCACCGCTACCTTTATTGAAGGACGGCTGGACCATCGCCGTTTGTTCGACGAAATCAGTGGTGCTATTGTTGAACCGTTTCAAGATGACAACACACGCATCTACGTGACCGGCGAGCCCTGGAAGTATGGCTGGGTGTACCACTACGCCAAAGAGGTGTTCTTGATTTTCTTAGGTACGGCTGTGCTCATGTGGGGGCTGTTATATTGGTACTTCCGCGACATTCGGGGCGCGCTGCGTCCGACCATCACCGGGGTGATTTCCGCAATTTGGGGGCTTGGCTTTATCAAAATGATCGGCTTCAGTCTTGATCCTCTCACCATGGTCATTCCTTTCTTTGTTACAGCCCGGGCAGTGAGTCATTCCGTGCAGATGCACGATCGTTACTACGAGGAATACAAGAAAGCCAACTGGCAAAAGGCGCCTGCCATCATTGCCTCCTTCGCGGAACTGTTTGCCCCTACACTTTCCGGCATCATTACTGATGCGCTCGGGTTGCTCGTCATTTTGCTTGTGCCCATCGTGCTCTTGCAGAAACTAGCGATCAGCGCGGCGGTGTGGATCCTTGCTATCACTGTGAGTGAACTCCTATTGAATCCCGTCGTGTATTACTATCTGCGCGAGCCGGATATTCGGGTCGTCGAAGCGCGGGAACAAGGCGCGTTTAAGCGCGTCATTTTTGCATTCTCCGATGTTCTGCTCACTCCAGCCGGCAAGATCGGCGCCTTTCTCTTTTGGGGAGTTATTCTCGCCGGCAGCGTGTATTACTGGCAAGATTTGGTGATCGGCGACCCCACTTCGGCAGAACCGCTCCTCCAACGGGACTCAGCATACAACGTGGCTCATGCACGCATCCAAGAAGTGTTTGGCGGGAGCGAACCGCTGATGATTGTCGTCGAACGGCAAGGCAGCAATCAGCAAAATTCCGTGGCCATGCCCGAAGTCCTCAGAGCGATTGAAAAGCTCCAACGTTACATGGAGCGCGACCCTTCGGTCAGCCTCAGTTTTTCCTTTGTAGACATCTTACCCGTGGTCAACGCCGCCATTCACGACACCGAAACCAAATGGGAAGTGTTGCCGTGGACGGCCAGTCAAGTGAATCTTCTACTCGCCGCGTATTTCAGTGGGAATTCGTATCAAGACACCAATCGCTTCATCGACGCGAAACTCCGAGCGGCGCCGATCTGGTTCTACTGCACGGACCATAAAGGTGAAAACATTCGTCGCATCATCAACCATGCAAAATCCTTCATCGATGCGAATCCGCTGCAGACCGCGCACTTTCTGCTCGCGGGCGGTCGCTTGGGCGTGCTGGCGGCGGCCAATGATGAGCTGCTCAAGAACGACATCATGGTCAATGTCCTGGGGTTCGCCACCATCTTCCTCGTGCTTGTGGTCACGTATCGTTCGTTGATGGCGGGCGTGTGCATGCTTATCCCCTTGCTCATCGCCAATGCCGTGGTGAATGCTTACATGGGTGCGCGCAACATTGGGATCAATATCAACACGTTGCCTGTTGTCACTGTGGGGGTGGGCTTCGGCATTGATTACGGCCTGTACATTGTCAGCCGCATGGTCGAGGAGTATCGCACCGGTGTCTCGCTCCAGGAAGCCGTACGTTTGGCTGTGGCGACATCAGGGAAATCGGTGAGTTTCACCGCAATCACCATGATTTTAGGGACGCTTTTCTGGACGTTCTCGCATATTCGTTTCAACGCTGAGATGGGACTTCTGTTGGCGCTGTGGATGGGAATCAGTTTTTTGACGACGATGACGCTGCTTCCGGTCATGGTCGTCGTGCTCAAGCCCCGTTTCATCCTGCGTGAACGACCAGCCTAATTGACAGGCTTCCTGAAAAGCAGTTATGAGGACAGTCAAGCTCATCATTGCTTATCCTGCTCATCTTGCTCATCGTAGGGTTGGTTTCTAAGCGCAACGGGGGAAAGCGAAAAACATTGCCCATTCATATGTAAGGGAACGAAGCCATCCTGTAGGAGGGGAGAAAAACCTCCTCCCAGCTTATTGCTTTCACCCTCCTATCTTTGGCACTCTTTAAGGTAGGTTAAAAGAAAGGGAAAAAGGACTTGTTGATGACAACCCGGGCTCCACCGGACCCTAAACAGCAAGTAAGGCAGAAAGCCGCGCCGCTTGTCCTGATCACAAGTGCGCATTGTATTTAAACCGACTAACCCCAACCGCGAGACAAGGAGGACACGTTATGCAGCGACATCGTTGGACCCAGACCGCTAGCGCATTCCTGGCGGCTGCCGTCGTTAGTTTTCTCACCCCGAGTGTGGCGCCTGCTGATGTGAAAGAAGGCGACACCGTCACCAAAGCCAACATGGATCAGGCTGGCGATCTTTTGATCCCTGGCATTAAATGGTTCGTCGAACGCGGCATGCCGATCAAAGTTGGCCCCTACAAGAAAGTAGAATTGCCTAAGCTCTACAAGGAAGCCACGGAAAAGTATTCAGGGCAGGTCAAGCTTTCGGCTGATGGTCACGAAATTTATAACTACGTTTCTGGAATACCCTTTCCCAACATTGATCCCAACGATCCTATGGCCGGGTTCAAGCACATGTGGAACCAAGAGCAGAAACCTCAATACGTTGATAACGTCGGCACCGAGTGGATCACCGAGCTGGTCAACGGTAAAGGCGAACTGGAACGAACCTATGGGTCGCAGTTCTGGCGTCGCATGATGTGGACAGGTCGCTTGTATACTGACCCAAAGCCGACCATTCCCCACAACCCTGCCATGCGTTACACCGAACAGTTCGGCCCCTTGTTCATCCCGAACGACCTCAAAGGCGCGGGCGTGTTGAACAACCGCTATCTCGGCGTCGATGTGCCGGACGACTCGTACATGTACCTCCCGGAATTACGCCGCGTGCGTCGTATTAGCGTTGCGAACCGCAGTGACGCGTTCTGGGGCGCAGACATGGACCTCGACTCGCTGTGGGGCTTCAACTCCAAAGTGTCGTACTGGACCTTCCGCTTGTTGGCTGAGAAGCAGATTCTCGCCCCCGTGCACATAGGGAAATACGGCACCCGCGACGTGTGGTGCGCGCAGCCCGATGGGAAGAGTGGTCCCTTGGCCTTTATGCCTTGCAACATCACCTGGGAAAAACGTCCGGTGTACGTGGTGGAAGGCATCCCGACCGCTTATAGCCAGTACGCCTACTCGAAGCGCATTATGTACCTTGACAAGGACTTCCTTGGGATGAACTTTGCGGAAGTTTTCGACCAAGGCGGCGAATTGTGGAAGCTGTGGTTCAACATGTTTGAATACGTTTCCAAGCCGTACGAAGGGTACCCAACCAAACCGCTCGAAGGCGGCAAGTACAACTACACGGACGTGTGGGCCTTCACTCCGCATGGGATGATGGCTGACCTGCAGACCGTGCACTCCACCAAGTGGGACGCACCGTCTGGTTACGTGAAGCCGAGTGAATGGGTCAATGAGTGGTATTTTAACGAAGCCACCCCCATTAACACGGAACAAGCGTACTCCGTGAACTTCCTGATCCAGAGCGCACGTTAATTTGGCGCTCAAGGCTCGGAGGGGCGCGACCTGCGCGTCCCTCTAGTCCGTCACTACCATTCTCAATGCACTCAGCACGGTCCTATCATCCATGCGCCTTTCCCCCTGCGTACTTTTCTGCTAGTTAGGAGCCCACCTTTATTTTTCACACTGGTGTGTAAGGAGGAGGACTTTATGGCAGAAGTCGAACATGTAGGTGGAGAGCAATCGCTAGAAAAAGCCGTATGGCATATTGTCGGTGTCGGAGTTATGTGGTTGTCGCTCTTTCTCTCGGGGATGGCGTGTGAACGATTAGGGCTGACCTCGTTTCTTTTCTCAGGCATTCTTCCCGGGGAAACCGGCAGCTTACGGACCAAGTTGGCGGAGTGCGATTCAAACCTCAAATCGACGACGCAGACGCGGGATGAAATGATGCGCTCGAAGCAAGCCCTGGAAGTTGAAGTCAGCCGCCTCAAGAAGGCGGCTACGCCGGCGGCTCAGTGAGTTGAGTTCGGCGATGGCTACACTGGATTAACCGTCTTCATTATGATCGCAGTCCAAAACGTCACGAAGTATTACGGTCAGGTTCGAGCCCTCGATCATGTCTCTTTCAATGTAAACAAAGGAGAAATCGTAGGGCTGCTCGGTCCTAACGGATCGGGAAAAACCACGCTCATGCGCATCTTGACCGGCTTCTTTCCTCCCACGGAGGGAAAAGTGATCGTTGCGGACCTTGACGTGGAAACGTCTTCACTTGAAGTGCGACGGCGCTTGGGGTATCTGGCGGAAAATGTGGTCTTATACCCCGATATGACTGTCCGCTCGTTCCTTGAATTTTCTGCGCGCATTAAAGAGGGCGACGCCTCTCAACGAAAGAAACAAGTTGATCGCGTCCTGGACGAATGCGACATCGAGCACATGGCGCGCCGTCATATTGGCACGCTTTCCAAGGGATATCGTCAGCGCGTGGGTCTGGCCCAAGCGCTCTTGTGCCAGCCGGAAGTGCTCATCTTAGATGAGCCTACCGTCGGACTCGATCCGCATCAAGTGATTGAGATGCGGGAGCTGATCAAGAAAATGGCTGGGACAACCACAGTCCTGCTTTCCAGCCATATTCTGTCCGAAGTAGGCTTGACCTGTCATCGGGTCGTCATCATCGACAAGGGAAAAATCATCGCTGAAGACACGGCTGAGGGATTAAGCGAGCGAGTGCAAGGCGCGGCCCGCGTTTTTCTGAGGGCCGGGGGCGAGCGCACGAACGTGCTGGCTGCCCTGCGCTCTTTGCCTGGTGTGAAAGACGTCTCTGAGCCGACTGAGCGTGAAACGGACAACGGCGAGCGCCTTGAAGGACACTCGTTCATCGTCACTTCTCCAGACCGAGCCATTGCCAAGGAAGTGGCGCAACTCATTGTGAGCCAAGGATGGGACCTGCACGAACTCCGTCCTATGACGCTCGGGCTCGAAGAATTGTTCGTGCGACTCACGGATCAACAACATCTCGCCGCGTAGGCAAGGCCGTTTCAAGGAAAGGAAAACTCGAGGGTGGGCGGCAAAGCGTTTGGCAATTTCTGGGCGGTGTTGTGTAAAGAATTGCGCTCGTACTTTCTTTCCCCGTTCATTTATCTCATTGCCGCCGTGTTTCTGCTCTTAAGCGGCTATTATTTTTATACTGACCTCATCTTCTACGTGCAGTTTGGGTTCGGTATGAACATCATGGAGAACTTTTGGCAGCTCCTGTTTACGGATCTCCGGCTCGTCTTGCTGCTCACCATTCCGTTTCTCACGATGCGTTTATTCGCGGAAGAAAAGCGCTTAGGCACGATCGAGTTGTTGTTGACGTATCCCATGCGCGACAGTGAACTGTTCTGGGGCAAATTCTTTGCCTGTGCGATCGCCACGCTGTTCATGTTGTCCTTTACCGCTATTTACCCTTTTCTCATGTTCTCTTTGCAGGAGTTCGACTGGACGATTGTCCTCGCTGGCTATGCCGGCCTGATCTCGATTTCTCTGGCGTTCATCGCCTGTGGACTCTTCATTTCCTCACTGACTGATAATATCGTCGTCGCCGGTCTCGCGGCGTTGGGCGTGTCGCTCTTCTTTTGGATCATCAGTTGGAACGAAGGCGCCACGAACGAAGGCTTTCTGCGGATCCTTTCTCGCTTGTCAATGGTGACACATTTTCAGAGTTTCGCGCAAGGCTTCATCGACACCAGGGAGCTCTCGTTTTTTCTCGTCTTCATTTCCTTCTTTAGCTTTTTGACGCTGCGCGCTTTGGGGGCGCGGCAATGGCGAGGTCGGCAGTGAGCGCGAACCTGCAAAATATCCTCAAGATCATTCTTGGCACGCTCGGCCTGCTGTCCATGTTGATCTTCGCCCAATCCATTCTTGCCGCGCATAATTACCGGATCGACCTCACTCCCACGAAAAAATTTACCTTTTCGCCGCGAGCGACACGCATCGTGTCCAGTCTCAAACAAGATGTCCAGGCGCTTGCTTTTGTCAATACTGATCGGCCGGAAAACTTTTTCGTCGACGATATGCTCTTGCGCATGACGCAACTCTCTCGGCATTTCTCCTACCGCATCGTGGAGATGAACCGGAACCCGGCGCTTGCGCGTGAGTATAACGCCAACCAATACGGCACCCTCGTCTTTGAGTCGCAAGGGCGGCGGAAAAGCGCGCTCCTCAATACCGGTGAAAACGGCGCCATGGCGACCTTGCTGCAAGTGACGCGGAGTGGAGAAAGGAGCATTTATTTTCTGACCGGACACGACGAAGGCGACCTGAGCAACCCTCATCCCCAAAAGGGCTACACGAAACTGCGCGGCGCCCTGGCGGATGAATTCTACTATGCTAAGCCGTTATCTCTTTCCACCACCGGCGCCGTTCCCGATGACGCCGCGGTTGTCGTGCTGCTCAATCCTCGTGCTCCCCTCTTAGAGTTTGAACTTGCCGCTCTTGATGCGTACGTGCAACGTGGAGGCGCTTTGCTTGTGCTCTTGGACACCACGGGTTCACCCTCTCTCGTGCCATTCCTGGAAAAGTATAACGTGCATTTGCCGCCACTAGTGGCCGTGGACCCCTCCAAACGGCTCTATGCTGGGGAGGTCGTGACCTTTCGTACCTCTCCGACCTCGCACTTGCACCAAATGATCTCGTCAATCAATGCGCCGCCGATCTTCTCTTTAGCGAGAGTGGTGGAAGTGCGAGAAGACCTGAGCAAACACATTTCCGCTCGGCCAATTTTGGCCACCTCAGGTGAAGGGTTCGCGACCGAGGAGCAGCATATCGGTCGTAATGGACTCGCTCAGTTCGTTGAAGGCCGAGATATTCAAGGACCTATACCTATCGCTGGAGAAGTTATTCTGAAGAAAGGCGAGAACCTCGGGCGCATTGTGGTGTTTGGGGATGTTGATTTCAGCAACAACGCGCTCGTGGAACAGGGCGGCAACAAAGATCTCTTAGTGAACGCGGTGAACTGGCTGGCGGAAGATATTGAGCAAATGGCGGCGCGGCCAGAATCGCAACGCACCGGCGTCAATCAACTGTTCCTCAGCGCCGAGCAAGGGAATTGGGTGTTCTGGGTCAGTACGGTCGCGTTACCCAGCACGTTTCTTGTCCTCGGGGTCAGCATCTTTTTCTGGCGGAGGCGGCGAGGATGACGTGGCGGCAAATCGCGACGTACTACGCGTTGAGTCTGATACTTGGCGGTTATTTTTTCCTGTTCGAGTGGCGTCCCGATCCAGACAAACCGATCCGAGGTCTTCGCCCAGTCCAGCAAAGTCGGTTTCTCCCGATCGGACGCGACGATGTACAAGAACTCGTCTTACGCTCTGCCGATGGAGTGATGCATTTTCGGAAATCTGGACAAAATTGGGAGGTGCTTGAACCTGCTGGGGGCAAAGTCACATCGGGGTTGCTCACCAGTTTAGTAGAAGGGCTGACCTCGGACAAAGAGGTGCAGATTGTCGAGCAGTCAGCAAAAGACTTCGCCGCGTATGGCCTCGCGCAACCACACGCCACGATTGAAATCTTCGGCGCCAACAAGGGAACCAACACCACGGTGTTCGTGGGAGATCGGAACCCGACCGAGTCTGCCGTGTATGCGCGGAAAGAGAATTCTCCGCAAGTCGTTTTACTTGGTTACAATGTCAGATATTATGGGGACCTGATTCTTGAATCCGCCGGTCTCAACAAGAAATAGGGAACGCCTATCCTCGCGCAGACAAGACGGGCGGGAGTGTCGTCCAGCGAGTGCTGGTCGGCTGCGTCTGCGCGGGCTCCTGCTCTTGGGGGCGCTGTGTTGTGTAGGGATGAGCGCCTGTCGTTCGCGAACGGTCAATCTCAAAGAAGATCTCCAACTGTATGTGGACAAAGCCATTGTCTGGACAGCCACGGAGGCGCAAATTAACCAGGCCATCGCTCGTGTACGGCGTGACCAATTTGTCCATGACGACTTAATTGCCGAAACCTTAAAACCTGCCATCAGCACCACCTGGAATTTCATCCAAGATCTGGAACGCTACCAACCGAAATCTCCGCCTCTCATCAATGTACACCATGCTTATACCGAGGCCTGGCGAGCTCATTCCTCCGCCATGTCGGCGATCGTCGACGCGGCGGAGAAAAAGGATTATCTGCAACTCGCCCAGGCCAATAACGACTTGCGCGAAGCGCAACGTTCTCTTGCCAATGCGCTTGCCGACCTTGCGCGTTTACTTCGTGAAGCAGGCATTCAACAAGAAACTCCGGAGAAGGAGCAGTCGCCCGCTGCGTCTCGGACTAGTGTTGACGTATCGACCTTCGCCCTTGCCCGGAATTTTGTTTTATGAACGTCCTTGCTCACATGATGGTCTGATGGTCAGTGTTTTTGTACCGCTGTTTTTCGTGTTCTCAAAATTCGGTCGGCTTGGCGGCGACGAGTGAAGGTCGCTTTCCGGCAAACCTATGACAGAGGCTGGGAAATCTTTTTTCTTCTTCTGTATTTTGGAGTGGGGCTCTGTGCGTGCGCCCACCTCACCCTTGACAAGTGCCGAAAAAAATAGGAAAGGTCGTTGACTCATAGTGTTGCCCACCGAGGGAAGTCTCGATTTATTTAAGGAGGTCTAGAGTCATGCACACAAAGGAGGTCAGGCGCGGCCACCAGCGCCCCGGCCTGTTTGCTCCCTTCCTCGTATTCCTGGCTATCGCGGGTATGACAGGATGCGAACGCCATGAACAATCAGTACAGCTCAACAACGATTTGATCCGTCGGACAGACAAATTCTTCGATGTTGCGCATGTGACAGGAAACGTCTTTGTCACCGTCGGGTATGACGGGCGCGTTTTACGGAGTGAAAATAACGGCCAGACGTGGCAAGAAATTACTCCGCGACCAGCGGAATGGAGTCTCACCCAAGTCACGTTTGCGGGTGATTACGGTTGGGCCGTCGGCCATAATGGGGTGATCATTAACACCCGTGATGGTGGGAAGACCTGGACACCCCAACAAAGCAACACGACGAAGGCGCTCTTCTCAGTGTCTTTTATTGATAACTTGCACGGGTGGGCCTGTGGCGACGAATCAACGTGGCTCTCCACTACCAACGGAGGAGAGACCTGGGAGTCTCATCGCATCGAGGTGTCGCAAATCGGCTTGACTGGAGAGACCAGTCTTGCGGTTCCCGACATTATTTACTATGGCGTCAAGTTTATTGACCAACAAGAAGGATGGATGGTCGGTGAGTATGGGAATATCCGCCACACTAGCGATGGCGGCAAAACCTGGGACTCGCAGCATGAAAGTCTCCTTGATGCTTTAGCCGAGAAGGGTGGGAGCAAAGACATTATGACGATGGGGGCGCTCTTTCGGGTCTACTTCTCTGACAAAAATCATGGGATGGCTGTGGGAGCGGCAGGGACTGTGGTCAAGACTGACGACGGAGGCAAAAAGTGGCGCTGGATTTCCCACGAGGGAGAAAAAGCAAACCTTCCCAACCTTCAGCTGTACAATATCACTGCTCCCGGTCAAGATGGTCGGCTCGTGGCCACGGGCACGAACGGTCTTATTGTGACGTCCTCTGACGGTGGGAACAATTGGCAACCGGCCAAAATTCCAGGCGGCGTGTTTACCTGGGTCAATGGCATCTCATTTGGAGAAGGAGGGAAAGGCGTGCTCGTCGGAGGCAAAGGCCTCATCCTGCTTTCTGACGATGCTGGACAAAGCTGGCGGACTCTCAGTGGAGAGAAAGGATAAGCGCGGGCTTTGAAAGCGTGCTGGATAAGAAATTTTTTCTTATTCGGGGCGCACAGCTTGCTGGGTATCGAAAAAGGAGCACATCGTGGCAGAAGAAAAAAAATCCTTATCGGCCGTGGAAGAAGCCGCGCAAAGTAAAGCGGCCTTGTACCGGTTAGGCGCGAATTTGATTCGGAAACGCCTCCCGGTATCACTCATCTCTGGACTCTTTACCGCCTTCATGGCGTATCATGCCGCCGGCATCTCCATGACCACTAGCTTTAGTGATCTGTTGCCGTACCGGCATCCGTTCGTACAAGTGCACTTCCGCTTTGCCGCGCAATTTGGCGGAGCGAACAACGTCAACGTCATGCTTACGGTGAAAAACGGAGACGTTTTTAACAAGGAAGTTCTCAAGAAGGTGTATGATATGACGCAGGCGATGGATCGTGTCACCGGCGTCAACCACGACCAGATTGAATCGGTCGGTCATCGCACCACGCGCTACTTGACAGTGTTAGGCGGCACGATCGCCACGCCGCCGATCATGCGGCGTCCGCCCAAGACGAATGAAGAAGTCGAAGAAATCAAGAAAGTGTGTTACAACACCGAGTCGGTGTATGGGCAGTTGGTGGCGCTGAATGGGCAGGCGTTGCTGATCAAGGCGAACTTTATCGAAGGGAAACTTGACTACAAACGCATCTTCGAAGAGATCGACCGCACGGTGAAAGAACCGTTTGAGACCTCGGAGCATGGGGTCTGGATTGCAGGCGAGCCCCGTCTCTATGGCTGGATTTACCACTACGCGACCGAAGTCTATTACATCTTCATCGCCTGCACGGTGTTCTGCTGGCTGCTCCTATATTTCTACTTCCACGATTGGCGCGGTGCGCTACGTCCTACCATCACTGGCGTGTCCTCTGCTCTGTGGGGCATGGGGGCGCAGGCGCTCATGGGCTTCTCGATGGACCCTCTGTCCCTTGTGATCCCATTCTTCATCACGGCTCGATCCGTGAGCCACTCGGTGCAAATGCACGACCGTTATTATGAAGAATATCGCAAGTGGGAATGGAATAAAGAGAAAGCCATCATTGCGGCGTTTGCGGAACTCTTCGTCCCGACGCTGAGCGGCATCATTACTGACGCGCTTGGCATGTTAGCTATCATGGTGGTGCCGGTGGCGATTCTCCAGAAGATTTCGATCTCGGCTTCCATCTGGGTCGCTTCCATTGCCTTGAGCGAATTACTGCTCAACCCCATCATTTACTTTTACCTGAAAGCGCCGGAAAAAGAGAACGTGATTGGCCGTGACGAAGGACCGTTCCAACGCTTCACCATTGCGGCAGCGAACTGGGTATGCAGAAGGAACAACGCCAGAATGATCGTGGCCTTCTGGATCCTGGCATTCCTAGTCTCGCTCACTCAAGTACGACACTTGACTTTCGGCGACCCCACAGCGGCGACCCCGTTGCTGCGTGAAAGTTCGCCTTACAATCAATCTCACCTCGAAATTCAAAAGTATTTTGGCGGCATTGAACCGCTGATTATCGTCGTCGAAGGACGCGATAAAGATGTGTTGAAAGATCCGCAGATTCTGCGCTCCATGGAAAAGTTCCAACGCCAGATGGAGCGAGACCCGGATATCGGCTACAGCTTCTCACTGTCCGACATCATTCAATCCATTAACATGACCTTCTACGATCTCCAGCCGCGTTGGGGTGTGATTCCCGCTGAGATTCCCAAAATCAGCTCCCTGTTCTTCTACTACTTTGCCGGCGCTCCTCCAGGAGAAACCTCGCGCTTCCTTGATCCGAGCTACACGATAACGCGCGTGACGTTCTACTGTAAAAACCACCAAGGCGATAACGTCGCCCGCATCATCGACGAGGCGCGCGAATTCGTCAAAACCAACACGATGGAAAAGGCGGACTATCGTTTGGCTGGCGGGTTGATTGGTGTGACGGCGGCGGCAAACGAAGAGATCCTCAAGAACGACGTGCTCATGAACATCCTTGGTTTCGGCACGATCTTTTTCGTTGTGATGTTCACCTACCGATCGGCGGTCGCCTCGCTCGTGATGATGTTGGGGCTGTTCTTGGCGAACGGTATCGTGAACGCTTACATGGCCATTGAGAACATGGGCATCAACTTACAGTCCCTGCCCATCGTGACGGTGGGTGTCGGCTTCGGTATCGACTACGCGTTGTATATCGTGAGCCGGGCGGTGGAAGAGTACAAAGGCGACGTGGAAGAAGCCGTGCGCTTGGGGCTCGCCACTGCCGGAAAAGCCGTGACCTTCACCGCCATCACGCTGGTCATGGCGACCACGATGTGGGCGTTCTCTAATATCCGTTTCTGTTCAGAAATGGGGCTGTTGTTAGCCCTCTGGATGGCGATCAGCTTCCTCGCGTCTTGTACGTTTATCCCAGCAGCGCTGACGCTGTTTAAGCCAAAATTCTTCCTCCGAGCAGTGGAAGAGGGTATTATCGGCTAAGACGCATCGTTGCTTTTCGCAACTAGTTTTCCTAACAGAAAGGAGACTTCGGTCTCCTTTTTTTTCGCTCGGCCTTCCCCTAGCGCAAAGCTAGAAAATGTGGGAAGATGCCCCGGCTTAGGAATGACGTAAAAGGAGGAGTCTCTTCATGGCCAGTGTAGATGGCGGTGTACTCATCGGTCGCATACTCAAAGAACAAAAGGTGAAGTATATGTTCGCCGTAAATGGCGGGCATACTTTTCCCATCCTTGCGAATCTCATGAATAACGACGTAGACCTGATTCACATGCGCCACGAACAGGCGACTGCGTACGCCGCGGACGGCTATGCGCGTGTGACTGGCAATCCAGGCGTGTGTTGTGTCACGGCGGGCTGCGGACTCACCAACGCTGTGACTGGACTCTGCGTGGCGGGACTCACAAACAGCGCTGTGGTGTGTCTATCAGGACAACATCCCACCACGGAAGACTATATCGGCTCGTTCCAAGAAGCGTATGGCTCCGAGGTCGTCCGCACCTTTTCAAAATTCGCTAAACGCGTGCTTGATTGGACGACGATTGAGGTTGATCTTCGTCAAGCATTCCGCGAAGCCACGAATCCGCCGCAAGGCGTATCCATGTTAGAGATTCCCCAGAACATTCTCTACCACGTTGACGATGAAGCGAAGCAACGGCGCGGCGCGAAAGTGTACAGCCCGGATGAACTCCGTTCACAAGGCGATCCGCGCCAGATTGAACGCGCTGCGGAATTACTCTTCAAAGCCCAAAAGCCGTTGATCGCCGGTGGCGATGGCATCTTCTGGTCAGACGCCGCTGCTGAAATGCAAGAGCTGGCTGAACTCACCAGCACGCCGGTATATTGCCGTCGCGCTGGTCAGGGCGCCGTCGATGAAGCCCATCCCCTCGCGATTCGCGGCGCCTGGAAAAAGCCGTTCACTGGTGAAGCCGATGTAGTACTTGCGGTGGGCTTCAGGTTTTGGAGTGGTGAGAAATTTGGGGAGCCGCCCACCTGGAGCGATAAAGCCACGTACATCCAAGTCGACGCCACGCCACAACGTGTGGGTTGGAACGTGCCCGCCGAAGTCGGTATCGTCGGTGATCCCAAACTGGTGCTACGTCAGATTATTAACAAAATCAAAGAAATGAAGCTCGACTTCAGCGCTAAACGTGAAAGCCCGTGGACGAAACAAATCGCCGACATCCGCGCCAATTACGAGAAGCTCATTGGGGAGCGAGCGCAGAAGTATGCGGCGAATACGCCCATCCATCCAGACCGCTTGACCAGCGACCTCATGAAGGTGATTGATAAAGACGCCTCGCTCATTATCGACAGCTTCACTTTAAGCGGCTACACCAGCCAGTGGTTCACTGCCCATGAAATGGGGCAGATCGTGGATGCCGGACCCCTTGCCCCTGTGGGCCACGGTGTCGGCATGGGAATCGGGGTGCAACTGGGCCGCCCTGGCAAGCAAGTCATCGTGGTCAGCGGCGACGGCGGTCTTGGCATTGGCGGCTGGGACATGGAAACCGCGGCGAAGTACAACATTCCGATCATCACGCTGCTGTGGAACAACAGCTCCTGGGGACCGAGTTTTGAATCGATGCCAGTCCTCAAAGGGCGCACAAAACCCTTCAACATGGTGCAAGACATTCGTTACGATAAAGTGTTCGAACCGATGGGCGTCTACACCGAACACGTGGAGAAGCCGGAAGAAATCATTCCGGCGCTCGAACGTGCGCTCAAGTCAGGCAAAACTTCCTTGGTTAATGTGCTTGGCGACAAACGTATTGGCCATCCAACCCTCGGCGGCAACCTGCTCGGATCGACAAAGGCGGTGTAAGTAGGCCACAGGCTGTAGGCTCTAGGCCATAGGCTGCAAGAGGTTTCCCGCCTCCTTTCCCCTGCAGCCTAGAGCCTACTTGCAGCCTGAAGCCTATAGGTTTCTTATGGTCAAATTTTTCTGTGATCGGTGTGGCGCGGAGGTGGAAAATCTTGACGCGTTGCTTGAATTGTCCATCGACGTGACCGAGAGGCCGAATCGTTCATTATGGACTTGGCGCTCGGAAGTCTGTCGCGAGTGTTACGATCTCTTAAAAGAAGAAATCAACTCTCGCATCATCGCGCCCCCGGCAGCTGAAGAAAACAAACGTAAAGGCGCGCGTAAAGTCGCCTCATGATGCTCGCCGCGCCCACGTGCTCATGAGTTATTCTTCTCCCGCCATTCTTTCCTCACGACAATCTCGATTTCGTCCTCAGGCGCCACGCCGCGATGGCGTACATGGCAGTTCCAACCGTCGAACCGGCGAAGATGTGAGAACACTGCTCGCACGAGCCCCGGTTTGAGCCTGCTTTCCCATTCTTGCCGCCATTCGTCACCTTCGAATTCTTCATCGTCCCAAGCCGACATGGGAATGTCCGCACTCAACGAGAAGCGTAAGAGAAAGGTCTGTTCATCGTTTCCAGTCATACCTGTCATTATTTCACGCCCACACTCGCTAAGTCACTAAGGTAGTCTTCGGTGGACACCATACCGATCCGACGTCGCTTGCCGCCGATGATTACCGTGGGCACGGCGGAGATGAAATAGTCCTCCACTGCTTCTTCACATTGTTGACGCACGGCGTCTTGCAAGGTCTGATCGTCAATGTCTCGTTGAAAGAGATTAACGTCGAGACCGGATTGTCGCGCCACGGATAAGAGGTTGTCTTTGTCAAGCAAGCTCTGGCTGTGCAGAAAGAAGGAGGCAAAAAGATTCACATGAAAGCGCTCAAACGCGTCGTTCCCTTGACGCTGCGCCGCTACGCCAGCTTCCAACGCCGGCATGCTCCAGCGAGGAAATTCGTCCTTGTCCCACATGCGATACGTGAGCCCTACATCTTGCGCCATTGCCGAAACGCGCCGCCAAGCATTCTCGACATAACTACCGGCAAACTGCAGAGGCGTGGGATCGTATTGTGGACGGAGGGCGAAGGGATGCCAACGGATCGTGATGCGGTCACCAAAGCGTTCCTTGATTTTCTGCAAGCGCACGGCCGCAGGAAAGCACCACGGTCACAGATAATCGGAAAATTCGACGATTTCGATAGGAGCATCCATGTTTGTCTCCTCTAAGAAAAGCGTGGCCTTGTCATTCTGAGCCCTTCGACTTCGCTCAGGATAAACTCCGCGAAGAATCTTGCGCTCCTCGAATTACTCCAAGAAGAGATTCTTCACTCCGCCTCGCTCCATTCTGAATGACAGAAGTCGCTTTACGCGCCTTGCAAGATTTGTATCACTTCCTTATGAACCCGCCCGTTTGAGATGACTGCACTGCCGGTGTAAATCGACGGCGAACCAGCAAAATCAGAGAAGAACCCGCCAGCTTCGGTCACAATGATCTTCGTCGCCGCCACGTCCCACGGTTTAATTTCGGGCTCTAGCACGACCTCAGCTTGTCCGCAAATCACGACGCTATGGCCTAGCGCATCGCCAAATCCGCGTTGCCGTGCTGTGGCTTCGACTAGCCGTAAAAAGGGCTGCCAGCAGGGCCTCACCTTCAAGTCTTTTAGACCGCCATGAATCAGCATGGCTTCACTCAGCTCCTTAACGGTGGAGACTCGCACTTGCTTGCCGTTGGCGAAGGCTCCTTGTCCTTTCTGAGCCCAAAGCAGATCATTGATGGCGGGCGCATACATAACGCCCGCGGTTATTTCGTTCTCCTCTTCCAGCGCAATTAACGTTGCAAAGAATGGAATGCCGCGAATGAAATTCTTGGTGCCGTCAATCGGATCGATAATCCAGCGTGCGTTTCTTGTACCTGGACGTTCGCCATACTCCTCGCCAAGAAACCCAATGTCCGGAAACCGCTGACTTAAAATCTCAGCGATCCGCGACTCGCATTCCCGATCCGCGCGTGTCACCGGTGTGCGGTCCACCTTCGTCTCCACCGCAAGATTGGTGCGGAAATAATGGAGCGCAATCTCTCCTGCGGCTTTTGCCGCTTCAATGGCGGCGCCAAGAATCTCGTCCATATTTACATCAAGCCACGCACCAGGCCGCCATCGACTTGAATGCTAACGCCGTTCACATAGCTGGCTGCTTCAGACCCAAGAAACGCAATGACATTGCCCATCTCTTCAGGGTCGCCGATGCGTCCGAGCGGAACATCGGTGGCGCTGTCTTTGAGCGCGTCGTCAAAAGATTTGTTCGATCGTTGCGCCCGCGCAGTGATGCCGCCTTTGAGACGATCCGTCAGAATGCGCCCCGGCAGTACGGTGTTCACGGTGATATTGTATTTCCCTACTTCACGAGAGAGGGTTTTCGCCATGCCCACCACGGCGGGCCGCACGCCGTTTGAAAGGATGAGCCCATCGATCGGTTCTTTCACGGACATTGACATCACGCTGAGGAGCCGCCCCCAGTTCTGCTTTTGCATGTGGGGAATGGCTTTGCGAAAAAGCCGTACCGTGCTGAGGAAATTGAGGGCGAACGCACTCTCCCAGTCAGCGTCCGACATGTTGTTGAATCCGCCCAACGGCGGACCACCGGTGTTGGCGACGACGACGTGGACCGTACCGAAGCGCTCGACCGTTTCATCAATGAGTTGGTCTGTAACTTGAGCCTGCGACAAGTCTCCGGGGACGGGCAGCACCTCAGCCCCAGTCGCTTTGCGAATTTCCTCGGCGGCTCCCTGCAATAGGTCAGGGTCGCGCGCACTGATTGCTACCTTCGCGCCTTCCCGTGCGAACACCAGCGCCGTGGCTTTGCCGATGCCTTTGCTGGCGCCGCCGATAACAACGACTTTACCTTTGAGTCCAAGGTCCATAGCTTTTCCTTATCTATCAATCTTCTGCCCGAGAGACAGCCGTAGTCTTAAAGTTGTTAAGTGTTCAAGTCAAAACGTGGAACAGCAAGACAGGTATTGCGACTTGCGACTTGCTGACCTGATGACTTGCTGACCCAATTGACTTCTATAGATACCCCTTCTTCTGATAAAACCCTCGCACCGCCGCCTCGAACCCCGGAGGGTTGTCACCCATAACCGAGTGTCCCGCCTTGGGAACCAAGCTAAACTCGGAGCCAGGAATCGACTCCTGCAATTCTCGGGCTCCGTCCAGGGAAAAGACGTCGCTCTCTCCGCCTCTTACGACGAGTGTTGGGCATTTAATCTTTTTGACTTCGGCTGCGAGTTCGTCATGCATCTGTTTCACATTGATGCGACTGTGGCCTTCGCTGAAATAGGTATCGTATTTCCAGCCCCATTTGCCGTTGGGCAACTGTTTTAAATTGTACACACACGTGTATTTGCGGATCACTTCCAAAGGGCGTCGTGGGTTGAACCGATGGATGACTTCCGCCGCTGCATCGAGGCTATCGAATTCTTTGAAATTCTTCATGAAGTCGCGAATGTGCTGTACCCCCGTGCTTTCTACTCGCGGGCCGACGTCCACCACCACGAGAGCTTCGACGCGGTCGGGATTATTCGCCGTGAACGAGAGCGAATTGGCCCCGCCCATCGACATGCCGATCAAGAAAAACCGATCCAGTCCTAGTTCGCGCGTGAATGCCCCGGCGTCTTTCACCATGCTCTGCCGAGAATAATCTCGGTCCGCTGCCCAGTCCGTGTCCCCGTGTCCTCGTTGATCAAACGCCATGACATGAAAATGTGGCGACATGGCCGCCGCAAAGAGATCCCAGGTATGGCAGGTTTGCCCCACGCCGTGGAGCAATACCATCGGGGGCTTCTCGGGGCTGCCCCAATCAAGATAATGGAACTTGAGGTCGTTAGCCTGTACGAACTGGTTCGTGAATTGTGCCGTCATGCTCAGTCTCCCTCCTTCGCGCTTGTGCAGCCGTGAGGCAGCCAAGATAAAGGAAAAGCGAAGGGTTGAAAAGGGAGAAGGCGAGAGGGAGGGGATGTTACACACGGCGTCCTGATCGTCTGCCTGTACCTTGTACTACTACTTCGTCGCACTGACTTTGATAAATGCAACGCCGTCATGCCAGCGCAAGCTGGCATCCAGGAAGATACAGTAGCGGCTTTCAGTTCTGACTTCTGGATTCCGGGTCTCGCGTTGCTCGCCCGGAATGACGCCGCCACTGTCCACCTCTCATAGTTAATGTGTCGGACTACTACGGTCGTCGCGCGGTCACGATCCAGACCGCGCCGCTAAGACTGACTCCATTCCCCTTGGCATACGGCGCCAAAACAACACGCAGTTCTTCGACAACATGAGCGCGGATATCGGTACTCACGTCGGCTAACAGCCGAGCAATCGGGCCGATCTCTAGTGTGAAATCAACTGCTTCGTTAATCGTCGTGGCGCCACCCATCGTCAATTCAGCCTGGTGAGATTCTAGCTTCACCTCTGTGAAGCCCCCAGATTCGAGCAACTTCTGCACTCGGTCAGGGTTGGCAAAGGCAAATGGTCCAGGCGCATCAGGCGAAGCAGGGGCCGGCAATGGCACATGCTTCGTTGCGGCGGCGAGGGGAACGCGCGCCCATTCATTTTTATCCAACGCTTGCCAGCACACGAAACACAACCGACCGCCGGGACGCACGGCCGTGTGAAGATTGGCGAACGCAGCGGCTGGATTCTCGAAAAACATGACGCCAAAGCGGGAAAAGAGCAGGTCAAACCGCGCCGACTCAAATCGATGCGTCTGCGCATCTGCTTGCAGAAAGGTCAGGCTCTTGAAGCCACGTTCATTTTGGCGTTCACGCGCACGCGCGAGCATAGGGGTGGAGATATCAACGCCGAGGACCGAGCCCCGCGGCCCAACCCGCTCAGCCAACTCTAAGGAAGTCTGACCGCAACCACAGCCCACATCGAGCACCTGCTCGCCCAGTTGCACGGCTGCGCGCTGCATGGTGAGGAGACCAAGTTGACTGATTTGCTCGTCTAACTGTTCTTGCATTTTGACCCAACGCGGGCCGCCTTGTTCGTTCCAGAAGCGGATTTGTTCTTGGTTGGCTGTCGTTTCCACCGTTCTCTCCCTCCTTTGTCTACAAAATGAGAAAGTCATTTAACCGGGTAATGGTAGTCAGGCTCACCGCCGTACCAGGTTGCTCTCGTTCTTGGGCCTCAAGACGGTTAAGCGCCTTAACGATTGACTCATTGGAAAGCCGATGAGATGGCCCGAGGCGAAAAATTCCGATGACGCCGTGATGAGGGACACGTTCTGAAGCGAGCCGATACAATCCACTCGGATCACGACGCCCTTTACGACCAACATTCGCGGTGAGGATGGAGACGCCGAGACGTTGAGCCTCGACAAAGACCGCTTCGTCTGATCTTCCAGTAGACACCCGTACAGCTTCATGCCCCGCCGCCTGTAAATGCTGCAGAAGCGACGCGCTTACAAGGTCTTCATCAATAAGGAGTTTCACGTCTTTCAGGATCGTCGTTGTGCAAGTTCTTCACTGAGTGCTAATTCGTCGACTGCATCAGCCTCAAGCCGATCACGGAAGCGCTTGTAGTAATCGAGAGCCTCTTCAATCGCCGCTACTGGGAGCGACCAATCCTGGGCTGCTTCTTCGAGAGTTTGATTGTTTGCGTGCATGCTTTCAACAACACGCGAAATTGGCAGTCTCGGTCTACCGAGGAAAAATGCTTGGCGCAGCCAGTGATCAGGCTGATGCATCAGATAGCGATACACAGGGACCGCAGTTTCAATCGATCCCGCAGTTGAGGCTGGAATGTTGAGCGGAGCAATGTCAGTCATGAGAATCTCTTCTACTATAGTAGTGAATGCTCAGAGCCTAGCGTTTGGATAGCAGCGGAGCAAGAGACTTATCTCATTCCCATGCTCTGCCTGAAAGCGTAGTCTTCCTCATTTTTAATTCTTCATTTTTAATTTATCTGAGCCCCGCCTTCCGCAACGCCGCGATATGCCGCTCCAACAGCGCCGGGTCTTTGATTGGCGCTCGCTCTTTGTGAACCTCCAACGAGAACTTGGGATTGAGCCGCAACACTTCCGCCGCTTCAGCGTGAGCCTCGGCTTCTTTGCCAAGCTCGCTGTAGACGGCAGCCAGCATGAGATGACCCGGTATACTGGTATGATAGGAGCTCAGGTAGCGCTGCAAAGGAGCCTGTGCCTCTTCGTAATGCCCCGCTATCGCATAAGCGGCGCCGACGTTGTACAAGTACTCGTTCCCAGTTTCGGTCTTCAAGCGCGGCGCCCGTGCAGCGGCCTCTAAGGCTTCCTTCGATCTGCTCACCCGACTTAGCACCTCCGCTAGAGCCGCATAGCTCCACGCCTCAGTAGGCGCGAGGGCTACGCCTCGCTCTATCTCCGCCAAGGCTTGGTCATACTGCCGTTGGTGAAGATAAAGATAGCCCAAAGCTAGGTGGTTCCAATGTAAGGAGTCATTAAGGATCAGAGCCCGTTGCGCCACCGCCACTGCCGGTTCCAACGTCTGGGTAGCTATGCTCTCTTGCGAGACCCACTGGAACCAGTGACTGAGAGCCAAGTGAAGGTGAGCAGCGATTAAATTAGGGTTCCGGTTGGCGGCTTCCTTCAGCGTGGCGATCGCTTCGGCATACCGTCCGGTCCTGCGATAGGCCAGACCCAATTGCAGTAAATAGAAGGGTGGAGAGTGAGGGTTGAGCCGCCTAGCCTGTTCCGCCATCCGCAGGGCTTCTTCAGGCCTGCCCGCGAGGTTCAGCGCATTCGCCTGCCAGACATAGCTGTCGGCATTGTTAGGATCGAGAGCAATCGCCCGTTCTCCCTCTGCGATGGCTTGATCATACTGCTGTTTAAATGCATAGGCGTTACTCAAAAGCGAATGGCCTATTGGTAGGGAGTCGTCCAGGGTAAGAGCCTGTTGCGCTAGCGTTGAGGCGTGCTCCAGAGTCTGAGGATCCATACTCCAGCGAAAGACCCACTCACGGTAGTAGGTCCAGCCCAGCCACGCGACCGCCTCGGCATACCGCGAATCCAGGGTCAGGGCTTTCTCAAAAAGCTGCCTCGCCTGAGCGGTGGATTCCTTTGTAAGACGCCAGTAGGCCTCCATTCCCTGCAGGAAGTCGTCGTAGGCTTCTAGGCTATCCGTGGTTTTGCGTACGACGTATACTTGTTCCCGCACGGTGAGCTGGAGTTTCAGCGTCGTCACGATCTTCTGCACTATCTCGTCTTGCAGGGCAAAGATGTCTTTCAAGGGGCGATCGAAGCGTTCAGACCACAGATGCTCTCCGGTCGTGGCGTCGACCAGTTGTACGACGATGCGCACTTGATCGTTGGCTTTCTGTACGCTGCCTTCCAGCACATAGCGCACGCCCAGTTCTTTGCCGAACTCTTGGACGTTGATCGCTTTGCCTTTGTAGGTGAACGCCGTGTTCCGGGCGATGACGAACAGGCTAGAGATGCGGGAGAGATCACTGATCAACACTTCGGTAATCCCGTCACTAAAATACTCCTGTCCTGGATCTCCACTCATGTTAGTGAAGGGCGGAACGACGATTGAGGATTTGTCGGGCGGTGGCAGCGTCGCTGGCGTGGGGGGAGTCTTGAGGGTTGCATCCTGATGACTGGGTGGACGAAGATACTGAACGACTCCCAGTGTGACCGCGATGAGCAGCAGCCCTGCTAACATCAGACGGTAAGCGGGGTGCATCCGACGAGAAAGTTTCAGGCGTTGGACTTGTAGACGTTGGCGGAGCCCGGTGGGGGCTTCGGACAGCAAAAGGTAGACAGTCTGACGCTGGACAATGTTCTTGAGCTGCGGCTTGCCGAGGGGAAGCACTGCGCCAAGAGAGAGTTTGGTCTCGATTTCTTCGTAGACTTTCTGCGAGATACAAATGGTGTCGGGCTCGGCCAGCCCTTGCAGCCGTGAGGCCACATTCACGCCATCACCGAACACATCGCCATTCTGTTGCACAATGTCGCCAAGATGAATACCGATACGAACGTGAATCTGCTCCGAGCTCTTCTTGTTAACATTGTGAGCACGGAGTTGCGCGTGTATCTGTTGCGTGCACTGCACGGCGTTGACCACGGACGGGAAGTCCACCAAGAAGGCGTCGCCGATGGTCTTGATGACCGCGCCCTGATGGACAAGCGCTGCTTGTTGGATGATCTGATTATGGATAGCGAGCAGGTCGAGCGTGCGGGTTTCGTCGGCGCCCATCTGACGGCTGAAGCCCGCGATGTCGGTGAACATAATCGCCGCGAGTTTGCGCTGTGCTGACGTAGGATGAGAAGTCTCATTTGCCATCGGCGGTCTTGTGCTATCCTGTGTGGTTACGGCGGAGACGACTCTTGCAGCCAGTGCTCCAAGACCTCATTCAGCATCGCACAAGATCTCATCCAATCCGGCAGTATGCGTATGAAGATGCAACACCGCGGCGCTGAGTTCGCCGAAGATCTCATCCCGCTCTCGCTCCGATGTCGGCTTTGCTTCCAAGCGGCGAATCAGAGCAGAGACCCGGTCGCATTCCTCCCGTAACTCTGAAAGAAGTGCGTCCGTCGTTGAGGAGGGTGGCGCTTCTGGTTCTTTGTGTTTAATAGCTCGCATTACTGCTTCCTAAGGACTACGGGACAAAACTCCTCCAGTCTGGCAAACCGTCAACGTGTCATTGCGAGGGGAGCGAAGCAATCTTTGCTTTAGGTTTTCGATTCTTGCGAGATTGCTTCGTCGTCTACGACTCCTCGCAATGACAGGCTCCTTGATTTCCGTTCGTGGGTTTTGTCTCAAAGTCCTAATACCCATGCAACCGCGCCCAACGATCACGGTGCCAGGCGGCGTCGCCGAAGGTCATCTCGGCGGCGCGGGCGCGTTTGATATAGAAACCGGCGTCGTGTTCGTCGGTCATGCCGATGCCGCCGTGCATTTGTACACCTTCGTTGGCCGCGAGAATGTAGGCGTCGGAGCAGCGCGCCTTGGCGAGAGAAACAAGCTGCACCCAGTCCGTTGCGTTATCATCCGCTGCCCGCGCCGCCGCCATCACCGATGAACGCGCTAGTTCTATTTCCATGAACAGCCGTGCGGTGCGATGTTGCAACGCCTGGAACGTGCCGATGAGTACGCCGAATTGTTGGCGGGTCTTCAGGTACGCAATCGTATCCTCAAAAATTTGAGTCATGCCGCCGAGCATCTCGGCGCAGAGACCGACCGTGGCCCGATCAACAGCCTGAGAGAGGGGCTGTCCCCCTTCGCCCACTACACCAACGATGCTGTCTTGTCCTATTTTGACATTGTCGAGCGAAACGATTGCTGCAGCGCGATTGTCCACGCGATGTTGCGGCGTGATGGTCAGTCCGGGAATATCGCAGGGCAGCAGAAATAAGGTGATGCCGTTGACATCATTCGTCGCTCCGGCAGTGCGAGCGGAGACAATGAGCGCATCCGCCGCGCCGCCGTCGAGCACTTGAATTTTTTCGCCGGTGAGCACCCAGCTTTCACCCTGACGTTCAGCTTTTGTGGTAACGCGATTGAGGTCGTAACGGCTCCGCGCCTCTTGATATGCGACCGTCAGAATCTTTTCTCCAGCGACGATGCCAGGCAGCCAGGCCTGCTTTTGTTGTACACTTCCCGCGTGAGTCAACAATTGTCCGGCAAGCAAGACGGTGGAAAGAAAGGGCTCCGGGGCCACGGTGCGCCCCAGCGCTTCGAGAATCACGGCGAGATCGGCAAGTCCCATGCCCGCGCCGCCATATTCTTCGGGGATCAAAATCCCGGTCCACCCGAGCTCCGCCATCTGTTGCCACAAGGCCCGAGAGAAGCCAGCCGGATCGCCAGAGTCGCGTTGCACGCGGGTACGGCTGATCGTCGCATGTTGACGGACGAAATCGGTTGCGGTTTTCGCAAGCAGTTCTTGATCTTCGGTGAGTACGAGTTCCACGGTAAGTCCTCTCTACAAACATGTTGCGTATTGCGTATTGCGTGGACTAGACTCCACTCACGTTTCACGCACCACGCAAGAGGTTCTTAATCTGGCAGTCCTAACACGCGTTTGGCGATAATGTTAAGCTGGACTTCGCTTGTGCCCCCTTCGATAGTATTGCCGCGAGAGCGCAACCAGTCGCGTGTGAGTGTCAATTCGCGTTCATTGAAACCTGGACCTTCCCACCCCAATGCTTGCGGTCCCGCGATGGAGAGCAAAAGCTCTTGACGACGTTGATTCAATTCCGTGCCGTAGATTTTGAACAGGGAACTTTCCGGGCCAGGCGGTCGCCCCGCTTTGGCTGCATCCCGCGAGCGATCTGCCGTCAGCTTAAAGGCGAGCGAGTCCAGCTCAAATTGTGCGATGCGCTGCCGCAGGGCTTCATCGGGAACACGGTCGCCTTCGTATTCAATGTACTCGCGCACCCAGTCGCGCATCGTACGTTTCTTGCCGCCCCCGCCGCCAAAGGCCGATGCAATCATGTTGCGTTCGTGATTCAGCAGCGCCTTGGCTACCGTCCATCCTTGATTGACTTTGAACACAACATTTTTTGCTGGAACCAAGACGTCTGTTAGGAACGTCTCGCAAAATGGCGACGAGCCGCTAATCAGTTTAATCGGTCTGACTTCAACGCCCGATGTCGCCATGTCCACCAAGATGAAAGTGATGCCTTCTTGTTTCTTCGCTTGGGGATCAGTACGCACCAGCATGAACATCCAGTCGGAATAGTTGGCGTAGGAGGTCCAGACTTTCTGGCCGTTGATGACGTAGTGATCGCCTTGCAGCACCGCTTTGGTTTGCAGCGAAGCGAGATCGCTGCCGGAGCCTGGCTCGGAGTACCCCTGACACCAGCGAATTTCTCCACGCACAATCTTCGGCAGATGCTCCAGCTTCTGCTCTTCCGAGCCGTATTGCAGTACGGTAGGGCCGATCATAGTCAGACCAAAGCCCGAGAGAGGTTCAGGCAAGCGCAGCGCCGCCATTTCCTCGCGCAACACTTTGGCCTCGGCTTTTGAGAGCCCGCCGCCGCCGTACTGCGACGGCCATTCCGGAGCGGTCCAGCCGCGCTCCGCCATGACTTCCAGCCAACGCTTCATATTGGGATTCGGATACGTAGCTCGGCGTCCGCCCCAGTTGCCTTCGCCCAAAGCGAGCACGAGTCCCCTCACGCCAACCGGTGAGTTGTCCAATAACCATTGGCGAGTGTTTACACGAAATTGTTCGAGATCGGCCATGACAATTCCCTCCTCACGGCGCGGACTACGTGGAGATGAGTCGCCGCCCTCTTTTTCCTAACGAAGCGCTTCACGTCTTGCTAGGGCCTCCAAAATAAGAAAAGGCAGCCTTGGTGAGGCTGCCCTTCGCTAGTCTCTCTTTGCAACTGGAGACTGCGCTTACGCCGCTTTCGCTGGCGCTGGCATCGTCAACGGCGCCGGGTTCTCCAGTAGCGGGGTCGTTTTCCACTTCTTGAGTTCCGGCAAGACGTTTTTCACGAAACAGCGCATGCTGCGCTCGGCTTCGTCAAACGGCATGCCGGCGTAGCTGAAGTTACACATGACGCCGTTCATGTTGATGGTGTCTTTCATAAAGGCGAGTTTTTCCAGCACTTGATCGGGCGTTCCCCACGGCATGAGCTTGGCGAAATCCGCTGCAGCTCCATCCATACCATGCTTGGCGATGAATTTACCGACGTTACTGTAGAACTCATAGCTCTTATGCGTACCGAACCTCTCCGAGGTCATCTCGTAGTGTTTCATGGCGGTATGGTAGTAGGCGGTGATCCACTTCATGGCCCGCTCTTCCGCACGATCCTTATTCTCATCAACATAAAAGAATCCGCCGCTCAACGGTTGGGGCGGCTCCGTGCCGTTCGTTTCACGCCACACTTTGTGATAGACCTCAAAGTCCTGCTTCACGGCGTCCCACGGTTTCTGTGGAATCACCAACACGCCAACACCCAGCTTCGCCATGATCGGCATGGACTCAGGCGACACAGCGGCGGCGTAGGTGCGGCCTTTAAACGAACGGGCAGGGTACGGACGGATTTCCCGACGCGGTTGATTGGTCACTAGCCCGCCTTCCATGTAGCCGGTTTCCAGCGCTTTAATAATCAGTTCAGCATATTCCACAAAACGACTGCGGCCTTCGTTCTGATCGAGACGGAAGCCCTCGTATTCGATACGGGCCAAGCCGCGTCCCATCCCGAAGATGAAACGGCCATTGGACAAATGATCGAGCAGCGAGATTTGTTCGGCCACGCGGAGCGGATCGTGCCACGGGAGCACGACGACCATCGAGCCGAGCTTCACGCGGCTGGTTTTTCCTGCCATATACGACAAGAACTGCAACACATCGGGGCACATGGTGTAATCATCAAAATGGTGCTCGATAGACCACACTGAATCGAACCCGAGCGGTTCGGCCAATTCGGCAAGCCGGACTTCATTTAGATATACCTCAGCATCCGACAAGGCGTTATCAGGGTTCTGGAACGCAGCTCCGTAACCAACGTGCATGAGGGCCTCCTTACTGTGAGTAATAGAAATATAACGTCTATCTTAGCGATCAGGCGACACGGCGACAATCCTGAGCGTGAATTCTAACCGGACACCTTGCCTTTCCTCCCCACCCTGGTCTATAGATATCAGTGTTCACATGGCTCAAGGGAAGACGGACGTATTTTCACCCACGTAGCACAATCATTAAGGAGGGTTCGACACATGGCGGATATTGATCTCCACATTAAAGGGGGAACAGTTGTTGATGGCACGCGCGCCCCACGGCGTCAGGCTGACGTGTGGATTCGCGACGGCAAAATTGCCCAGATCGGTGGGCAGGCTCCCGGTTTCGCGAAACGCACCATCGATGCCGATGGCCTGATTGTCGCTCCAGGATTCGTTGATCTTCACACCCATTATGATGCGCAGATTCGCTGGGACCCGTATTGCACGATCTCGGGTTGGCATGGCGTCACCTCGGTGGTGCTGGGCAACTGCGGTTTTGGGTTTGCTCCAGTCAAGCCGGACTTCCGCGAACGCTCAATGCTCACGATGACCAGGACGGAAGCCATTCCGTTTGCGTCAATGAAAGAAGGGATGACGTGGGACTGGGAAACTATTCCACAATATCTCGATTCTTTGGATCGTGCTCCGAAGGGAGTAAACTGCATCCAATACATGCCGACGGCTTCGCTGATGACGTACGTGATGGGCCTCGAAAATGCCAAGAACCGTTCGGCGACGGAAGCTGAACGCAAAGAGATGCAGCGCTTGCTGCACGAAGGCATGGACGCTGGCCTGTGCGGTTTTTCCATCCAACGGCTCGGTCGCAACTCCGCGCAAGCCGACTTCGATGGTTCACCAATGGTGACGGACACCATGATCGACGCGGATATTCTGAATCTCGCTGAAGTGCTGCGCGCCCGCGACGACGGCTTCATTCAGATCACCCAAGTGACCGGGCATATCAAGCAAGACCTCGCATTTCTGGAAAAACTCGCCGCTACGGCGCAACGCCCGGTGCTGCATAATGTGATTGTCGCGGCTCGCAAAGATCCCAAGGTGCATCGCCGCAGTCTTGATTGGGTAGCGCGTTGCCGTGCGCAGGGCCTGCCGATCTATGGTCAGACCGGTACGCATCGCACGGGCTTCGCGTTCACGTTGGAACACTGGAACCTGTACGATTTCAGCCCAGCGTGGCGTGAGCTTACCACCGGGACCAAGCGTGAGAAGCTTGCCAAGATGCATAACCCAGCGTTGCGTGAAGCCGTCAAACGTGAAGCTGAAGAGGCGGACCGACGGTTACAGGTGATCCAGGCTGGCGTCGGCGGATCAATCCCTGGCTTGCTTATCCAAAGCGTCAACGGCCAACCCGAGCTAGAGAAGTACGTGGGCAAGTCGCTTGGCCAGATTGCCGAAGAAGAGCACAAGACTCCTATCGACGTAATGCTTGATCTCTCGCTTGCTGGCGACCTGAACGTTGAGTTTCTTGGCCCCAATCGTGGCTTCAACGTGGACTACACCGCAGAGATGATCAACGACTCAGAGTTCACCTTCCCTGGCGCGTCAGATGGCGGCGCTCACACCAAGTTCTTCACCGGCGGTGCTTTCACCACCGATTTCTTACGTTGGCTGGTGCGTGACGAGCAGAAGATAACCTTGGAGGAAGCGCACTATCGGTTGTCCGCGTTACCGGCGCAGGCGGCGGGGTTCCGCGACCGGGGCACGCTCACCGCAGGGTCGGCGGCGGATGTTGTGGTCTACGATCTCAACGGGCTTGCGATCGAGCCGGACTGGATTGGCGAAATCACGCACGACTTCCCGGGGGGCGAGTGGCGTCGTGTGCAACGCGCTCAAGGGTATCACGCCATCATCGTGAATGGCGAAACGACCTTCGTGGACGGGAAATGCACAGGAGCAACCTCGGGCAAATTGCTCCGTCACGGTCGCGCGTAAGATCGATCGTTCGCAATAGATCCTAAAAAGAAAAGCCCTTCACGTGTTAGGCGTGAGGGGCTTTTTTATATGGAAACAGGACGAGAACTATTTCTGCGCCAACGGCCCGCGCAGTAACTTACCCGGCAGTGCGCCTGTGTGTTCGTTATTGCGCAGCACGACTTCGCCATTGACGATCGTGGCCGCGATTCCGGTCGCTTTTTGTTTCAAGCGCCGTGCGCCAGCCGGTAGATCGTACGTCAGCTCCGGCATTGCCGGAGAGATCGTGTCTGGATTGAACACGACGACGTCTGCGTTCCAGCCTTCACGTAATAACCCGCGTCCCGTGAGACCCCAATAGGAAGCCGGCACGAAACTGAGCATCCGCACTGCTTGCTCTAACGTTAATTCCTGCTTCTCCCGCACCCAATGAGTGAACATGTGCGTCTGAAGGGAAGAATCCATAATCTGAGAGACGTGAGCGCCGGAGTCAGAGAAGGTAACCACTGCATTCGGATGCTTGATCATCTCGAGCGCGTGTTCCTCGTTCTCGTTTGCCAACGGCTGCAGGAAGAACTGTTTCAGATTCTTTGCGAGCGCGGCGTCAATAAAGACGTCGACTGGGTCCTTCTTCTCTGCCGCCGCGATTTGGGCAATCGAGCGATAAGGCGGATTAGGCTTGTCCATCACCCATAGCCATTTGGGATTGGCGGGCCGCGCCTCGGGTCCGACCATGCGTCTGGAGTCCCGTGGCGTATCATAATACGCCGCGACGAGTTGGCGGCGTATTTCCGGATCACGCAACTTGGCTTCTTGTTCCTTTAGCGGGAGCTTGCGAATGTCGCGCCACACCGGCAGCTTGTCAAACGGAGTGACCGTTTCAAAGGACAACAAGACGCTCAGGGCGCGGCTGTGCGCCTGCACGAACATCTTTCCGCCTGCCGCAACCGTTTCATTCGCGAGGGCGTAGTAGTGCCGCCAGTAATCCGGCGCTTTGCGATTGCTAAACATGCCGAAGGTGACCGGCACGCCAGTGTCAAGAGCAAGAGATTTGAGGCGATCGAGGAATTCGCGAATACGTTCCGGAGCCAAGCCAGTATCTTCGCCGGCGATCTCGAAGATGCCCGCGCCCAAGTCGCCCATGACGCCGACTAACTGTTTGACTTCGTCCCATGTCGCCAAGCGGCTGGCGACAGGCTGACCATCCGGCGTTTGGTGATTACGGGTGCGTGACGTGGTGAAGCCGATTGCGCCTGCGCGAATGGCGTTGCGCACTTCGCGCTTCATCGTCTCCAAGTCATCCAGCGTGGCGGCATCTGTGAACGCACGCTCGCCCATGACATAGGTGCGCAGCGCGGAATGGCCCATGTAGGCCGAGTAGTTGATGCCTTTAGGCAAGCGGTCTACGGCGTCTAAATATTCCGGGAACGTCGTCCAGCTCCACTTGATGCCTGCTTCCATGGCTTCGGGAGAAATGTCCTCGGCGCGTTCCAAGTTACGCATCACCAAGAGTTTGTCTTTTTCTCCGCAGGGCGCGAGAGAAAAACCACAGTTGCCCATCACCACGCTGGTGATGCCATGCCAGCACGAGCAGGTGCCCAGGGGGTCCCAGAACACTTGCGCGTCCATGTGAGTGTGCGCATCGACAAAACCAGGAGTTACCACGTGCCCTTCGGCATCGAGCACTTCTTTGGCGCTCTCGCGGATTTTGCCGATGGCGGCGATTTTGCCATTGACGATGCCCACGTCCGCGCGCACGCGCGGCATGCCAGAGCCGTCAATAACCGTACCGTTTTTAATAAGAAGATCGTAAGACATCAGGCCTCCTTGTTGTGGCAGGCGTTGAAATTGAAAAAGAGTAAACCAGACTAAGCCTTAGCTTCCCTTCCTGCCTTTATTGCAGAGCTGACGCCAAGGGGCAAGAGGTCAGGAACTTTCCAGTGACCGAATTCTTACTGCGGCCAGAACTCGGCGTCTAATACTTGTTCCGCAGTAAATGGACACTGCCTCGGAAATGTATCTTCCCCCAGTCCTGTTTCATCGATGGTATCTGCTCGGGTCGCAGGATATATGTCGTCCAGTATTTGTTCCACCAGGTTTGCTAAACTAGGGCTATCGTCTAGGAGTTCGTGAATCTCGATCCGCCCATTACGAATGGACTGTCGCCATGAGGGGCTGCGTTTGTCAGGTTGATGTTGCCACTTGAGCAAATGAAGAGTGACATTGCGAATATGGCTTTTCAGCGATCGGCGCTCACGTTTCCCCATGTCTTCCAACTCCTCCGCCAGATGCTCAATGTCGATCTCCGCGAAACGTTTCTGTCTCAATAAGAAAGCCGTTTTTGCGATCCAGACGTGAAAGTCTTCATCGTAGAGAGTTGTTTCTGGAGGGGGCGACGAAACTGCCGTGCTCATAGCGAAGGATCTCCTGCCGAGGTTCTTTGACTTTCTACTCTACGCCTTTTCTCCGTCTTCAGCTATGCAAAACCAGAAGTGGGCTAGGAATTCTGCGTCGGACTGCTACATAATTGCGGCAGAACATACTAGAGGGTACGGCTATGGATCTAAATTATTCGGCTGAAGAACTCGCGTTCCGTGACGAGGTGCGCGCGTGGCTGTCTGAGAATCTTCCTGCGGAGTTACGTGAGAAGGTTGTCAATTATCGGGAACTGAGTCGAGACGACTTGTTGGGTTGGCATCGAATTCTTGCGAAGAAAAAGTGGATCGCGCCGGAATGGCCGATCGAGTGGGGCGGTCAAAACTGGACGGTGGTGCAGCGCTACATCTTTGAAGAAGAGGGTGCGTACGCGGGCACTCCGCCGCTGATCCCTTTTGGGCTGAAGATGTGTGGTCCAGTGTTGCATCGCTTCGGCACACCGGAACAAAAGCAACGGTTTCTGCCGGGTATTTATAATGGCGACGTATTTTGGTGCCAAGGCTATTCGGAGCCTGGCTCAGGGTCAGACCTCGCCTCGCTCAAGACCAGCGCCGTGCGTGATGGCGATTCCTACATTGTCAACGGGCAAAAAATCTGGACCACTTGGGCGCACCACGCCGACTGGATTTTCTGTCTGGTGCGGACCGACCCGAATGCGCCCAAGCCGCAACAAGGCATTTCCTTTTTGCTTTTTGACATGAAGACGCCGGGCATCACGATTCGCCCACTCATTCTCATGGATGAAGGCCATGAAGTGAACGAGGTCTTTTTCGACGACGTGCGCGTGCCAGCCGAAAACCTGGTGCATAAAGAAGGTGACGGCTGGACAGTCGCCAAATATCTTCTTGGTCACGAACGCATGGGAACTGGCGGCATCGGCGGCTCAAAACGTGAACTGGCTCGGGTCAAGTTGTTGGCGGCGCAACAACTGAAAAACGGCAAGCCGCTCCTCGATGATCCCCGTTTTCGCGATAAGCTCTCGCGAGTCGAAGTCGAACTGATGGCGTTGGAGATTACCAACCTCCGCTTTCTCGACCAACTGCGCGGCGGGCGCGACCCCGGAGCCGATGTGTCACTCTTGAAGATCAAAGGCACGGAGATTCAACAGACGTTAACGGAACTGTTGGTGGAGGTCGCCGGTCCGCTGGCCCAGCCCCTTAGTCCCATTGATGCTACGGGCTTTGATCAATTCACCTCACGTTTGTTGCCTCGATATTTTAATTATCGCAAGACGACTATCTATGCCGGGTCGAACGAAATTCAGCGCAATATTATTGCGAAGATGAGTTTGGGATTGTAGACGGCGAACGGGAGAGTTACGACGTGAACTTCGACTATTCTGAAGAACAACAATTACTGGCGAACAGCATCAAGCAGTTTATTGTGAAGGATTATACCTTCGAGGCGCGTAAGGCGCTTCTTACCTCGTCGATGGGGTACAGCGAACAGGTGTGGGCCACGTTTGCCGAGATGGGGCTGCTGGGCTTGCCGTTCGCGAATGAGTTTGGCGGGTTTGGCGGCAACGCGGTTGATCTGATGCCGGTGATGGAAGCGATCGGCGAGGGACTCGTGCTTGAACCCTATCTGGCCACGGTGGGCCTCGGCGGCCAGTTCATTGCGCGCGGCGGCAGCGATGCCCAGAAGCAGGCCGTGCTGCCCGCGCTGATCGAGGGTCGCCTGAAGCTCGCGTTTGCCCAGACCGAGCGGGGCGGGCGGTACAATCTCGCACACGTGGGCGTGCGCGCCCAAAAGTCCGGCAATGGTTATACGCTTGATGGCGAAAAATGTGTGGTCATTCATGCGCCGAGCGCGGATAAGTTGGTGGTGTCCGCGCGGACGGCGGGAAACGGAGCGGACGAGAGGGGAATCAGTCTTTTTCTCGTTGATCGCACTGCGCCTGGCGTTACGCTGAAAACCTATCGGACTGCGGACAATCTACGTGCGGCGGATGTCCAGTTCTCTGGGACGACCGTGCCGACTGATGCGTTGATTGGTAAAGAAGGCGAAGCATTGCCGCTAATTGAAGAAGTGGTGGATTACGCCACTGCATTGCTCAGTGCGGAAGCAGTCGGGGCTATCAAATTCGCCAATGAAGCGACGCTGGCCTATCTCAAAACCCGTAAACAATTTGGTGTGCCTATTGGAACATTTCAGACGCTGCAGCATCGCATGGTCGATATGATGATCAGCTACGAACAGGCAAAATCGATGGCATGTTTAGCCTGCGTCAAAGTTGACAGCGCTGATGCTGCGGAACGCAAGCATGTGGTGTCCGCCGCGAAGATTAAAATCGCCGACGCCTGCCGGCACGTGAGCCAGGAGTCCGTGCAACTGCACGGCGGCATGGGCATGACGGAAGAACTCAAAGTGAGTCACACATTTCGACGGCTCACCACGATTGCGCAGACGTTCGGTGATGCGGATCATCATTTGGATCGGTTTGCGGCATAGATTCAATCTCTTGCGATCGTCGCTCCTCCGTGTTTCACTACAAGGGTGAGCAGGCCGCGCAAACAAGATGATCAGAACGAGGGCAAGCAGGCATTTGACATTGATGTCGCGTTTGCTCGTATTGACGAGGCCACTCGCCCGTTTCCTAAAGCCGCGCTTTTTGAGCTAGCTGAAGAAGGGTTCCGTTCCCCCTTCGAGCAGCTCGTGGCGTGTCTCATTTCTATCCGTACCTTCGACGAAGTCACACTGCCAACTGCGCGGCAACTCTTTGATCTGGCGCGCACCCCACAGGCGATGAGCCGCCTTACCGTCGCCGCCATCGACGACTGTATCAAGGCCTGTACCTTTCATGAGGCGAAAGCGCCGCAAATCCACCAGATTGCTCATCGCATCGTGGAAGAGTATGACGGCGTGCTGCCGTGTGACCCTGCGGTTTTGCTTTCACTGCGAGGGGTAGGGCCAAAGTGCGCCAACCTCGTGCTAGGCATCGCGTGCGGTCAACCGCGCATTGGCGTTGATATCCACGTTCATCGGGTGACCAACCGTTGGGGGTATGTGCGGACGTCTACACCGGAGAAGACCACTGTGGCGCTCGAAGCCATTCTCCCGCGACAGCATTGGATAGCAATCAACCGGTTACTCGTGCCCTTTGGCAAACATATATGCACCGGGCGGCTGCCCCATTGTTCGACGTGTCCGGTTCTGTCCATGTGTCACCAAGTCGGCGTCAGTACGCATAAGTGACCCCTCCGCGCTTGTCTCATCAATTTCATCTGTGTAAATCATATTGAGCGTAAGCAGCGACGAGCGGCGTGATATTTGAAAGAACTTTCGCCGAAAGCGAGGAGACGCGCATGAAGTTTACTTGGTTTAACCTGATGCCCTGGCCCTATCTGCCAGATGACTTCCGCGAAAAGAATCATTCGGTGTGGGTCGATATTCCCAATACATTGTACGACCCGCAGAAGGGACACCATGTCTATCATGAGTACATGGACCAGCTCGAATACGCCGAGTCGTTAGGCTTCGACGGCATCGGCTGTAACGAGCACCATCAGAACGGCTACGGGCTCATGCCTTCGCCGAATATCATTGCCGCTGGTCTGGCGCGTCGTACCTCGAAGGCGGCTCTGGCCGTGATCGGCAACTCCATTGCGCTTTACAACCCGCCGCTGCGTGTGGCCGAAGAATTCGCCATGCTCGATGTGATTTCCGGCGGACGTCTCCTTGCGGGTTTCCCCGTCGGCACCTCGATGGATACCAATTACTGTTACGGCCAAATTCCGGCGCTCACCCGCGACAAATACGCGGAAGCGCACGAACTCATCATGCGCGCTTGGCACGAAGACAAGCCGTTTGTGTTCGATGGCAAATACAATCAACTGCGCTATGTGAACCTGTGGCCCAAGCCGATCCAGAAGCCGAATCCTCCCATTTACATCCCTGGTGGCGGCTCCGTGGAGACCTGGGATTTTTGTCTTGATAATGACTACAACTATTCCTACCTGTCCTTCACCGGCTATCTCCGCGGCAAGAAACTGCTTGAAGGCTATTGGGACCAGGCCGCGAAGCGGAAGAAAGATGAATCTCCTTACCGCGCCGCGTTCGCGCAAACCATCTGCGTGGCGGAGACTGATGCCGAAGCCGAAAAGCTCTACGCCGAACACGTGAGCTATTTCTACAATCGTTGCCTACATATTTACGGCGGGTTTGCCGATGCGCCGGGCTACCGCACCATCAAGACGTTGCAAGCCAACGTCACCAGCGCCCTCAGCGAAGATATGCAAAACGTGTTTCCTACATTGACATGGAAGCAAATGCTTGATGAAGGCTTTGTGATTGCCGGTAGCCCAGAGACCGTGCGTCAACGCATGGAAGACCTCATTAAAGGGCTGCATGTGGGGCACATTTTCTGTCTGCTTCACGTGGGCAACATGCCGGACTGGAAGACCCGTTACTCCACCAAACTCTTCGCGGAAAAAGTCATGCCCCACCTCCGCAATATGTGGCCGGAGTGGAAAGAGGATACTCGCTGGTGGTGCAAGCCGATGGAGACGCGATTGGAGCCGGAGAAGAATATTGAGCAAGCGCGGCGCGACGGGAGGGTCCCGTTATGATGGTGAGACGGCTTGAGACCAAGCGGGGCGTGAAGATCCGTGTCCTTGAAGGCGGCAGCGGCGCGCCCCTGGTCTTCTTTCACGGAGCCGGCGGGTTTTTTGCCGAGAACCCGTTCCTCGATCGTTTAGCGGAACGCTACCGTGTCTTCGCTCCTGAGTTGCCCGCGTTTGGCGAATCGACTGGTGAGGAGCTGATCGAAGACATGCTGGATTTCGCTTTGCATGGGTGGGATGTGGTGTCGGAGTTGGGGCTCACCAAGCCACATCTTATGGGCCACTCGATGGGTGGTATGATTGCCGCCGAGATGGCTTGCATTGCGCCCAATGATCTCGCCAAGCTCGTGCTCGTGGCTCCGGCGGGTCTATGGATTGATGAACATCCGATTCCTGACATCTTCTCGTTTCTCCCGCATGAGTTTGCGCAGTATTTGTTTCACGACCGGACGCAAGGCGAAGCGCTGCTGACTGGCGGTCTCGATCTGAAGAATCTTGACGTCCTGGCCGAGTTTTACATTGCTAACTCCAAGCGGCTCAGTATGGCCGGGAAGATTCTTTTTCCGGTGCCGAACCGCCGCTTGTCAAAACGGCTGTATCGCTTGACCGCGCCAACGCTATTGGTGTGGGGCAAAAGTGACAAGTTAATTCCGCCCGTGTATGCGGACGCCTGGAAGAAGGCGATTCCCCAGGCGCAGTTGGTGACGATCGACAACGCTGGACACATGCCGCCGTATGAACAACCTGAAGCGTTTGTAAAGGCAGTGACGAAATTTCTCGCGTAACTGTGTCGAAAAGGGACACGGCGCACGGATCCCTTGCCGCCTTTAGGGAACTTGTAGTTGGGCAACGATCTCTTGTAGAACCTGCTCAAAAGAAGGCTTCTCAGCAGCTAAGAGACTTCCTGGCGTGTGTTTATGAGAAGGGAATGTTGCTAAACCTCTGGCGGCAGGATCGTTTGCATTATCATAACGAAAGATGAGATCGGGGCCTCTACGGTAGTGATAGCCATATTTGATGGCAAGGACCGCTGGTTGAGTAAGCAGGAACTCTTTGATCTCTAATTGGGAGCCATCCACAAACAAGACGTTCCCTTTCAGGACTCCTGCCGAGGGAGGTCGTTCTTCATAGGAAAAAGAAGTGGCTGTTACAAAAGGAGTAGCAGCCACTAAGGTTTGCAGGGAAGAGAGATACGCTTCTAAAGACATACGGTGAGATGCTCAAGCGTATCTACTTGTTCACGCAAATGACGGAGGAGTACTACTTCTCCCTCTAGCTCCAAAAGTTCCATGTCTTGCTCCTCGGGATGAGGGACTTCTCCAGCGAGGAGGAGGTCTAGATCGACATGCAGCTGAGCAGCCAATTGCTCAACGCGTTCACGCGTTCGTGTAACGCTTTGTGCGAGAAGACGCTTATGTCGTTCGATAGCATCTCGAAGCACAGGCAGCGCTTTCTCAGGTGCTGGAGTCATGATCGCAAGTTTTTCCATCTCGATCCTCTTTACTGTTCAAAATACGGCAGACTCCACGTGGGTCAAGACTCCTGGAGAAAATGCAGCAACGAATAGAAAAAGGAATAGAGCGATCTACCAGCCTAATACACCACGGGCAGATGTTGCCCGTGGCGTTCAACTCTCTTGTCTCAGGTGCTCACTTGGCCAACTCTATTGTCCCATCGAAAGCGCCAGTAAAGCTAGCAAAAGCACCTTTGCCGGGGGGATTGGCCGGGAACGCCAAGATAATGTTTTTCCAAGTTTTCACGAGGCTTCCAGTTGCTCCCTCAAAACGTCCTGTTCCTCCACTCACGTCGAAGGTCGTCTGCCCAGTTGTTGTGCTTGTGGCAAGGTCAAAGCAGGCGTGGCTGGTGACATTGGCGCTCAGACGCAAAAAGAGTTGATCCCCTGTTGCAGGGAAGCTCAGCACGATAACCTCTCCGACAGTGATAAATTCTATACCGCTGCTGCCGTTCGGAAGTGGACAAGCCTTCCCGTCCGGGGGAATTTCGGCGATGAGCTGGGCCGTGTAGTGACCCAGCGTACTCTTGCCTGCAATGAGAACAAAATAATCTGCCTGCGTACCCGTGAAGCTAAAGTCATCCTTGTTGGTAGTTGTGCCCGTGAAGGTAGCGTGGAATTGTTTTTCTTTTGCTTCCACGCGGCCACCGGCAATAACGAGACTCAGCCCTAATAGTACCCCTGTGATGAGATTGTTCTTCTGCATCGGTTTTCTCCTTTAGTAGATGTCGTTTCTCTTGGATCAACGATGACCAAAAGCTTCTCCTTTACTTTTTAACCCTCAATACGCATCACCTCCTTGCTCCAAGCGTTTGCAATCACGCGTTGTTTGTGGCAGGAGGATACGAAGGCCGACGAACGAAGTCATGGAAAAACTTTGGAATTAGTCTGGAATTTCTTTGGAAGGGATTCAGATGGCTTTATGACGCAGGATCGCATCTTAATGTTCGGTCCATATCAGCTGGATGCGGCCAATGCGCGACTCTGGTGCAAGTCACAGCCAGTGCGACTGACCGCGAAAGCGTTGCAGGTGCTGGAGTACTTGGCCGAGCGGCCCGGCCGCTTAGTGACCAAGGACGAATTATTTAGCGCGGTGTGGCCCGACACGATCGTCAGTGACGCTACGCTGGCGTCCAACATCCAGGCCATTAGGCAAGCGCTGGGGGATGATTCCCGCCATCCTCAATACATTGAGACCGTCCATCGCCAGGGGTTTCGGTTTATCGGGGAAGTCGTCAGTGGTCAGCAAGAAGAAAGTCAAAAGTTGAGCAGCCGGGATGAAGCACAGCGCAATCCAGGAGAAGAAGAAAATCCCTCCCGGACTCCACTTCATTCCATCCGAGCTACGGAACTAGAGTTGGAGGAGCAAAAGTCGAGTAGCCTGGATGAGACCCTTCGACTAGACTCAGGACAGGCTCCATGTAATCCAGGGGTAGAAGCATCCCTCTCCCGGATTCCGCTTCATTCCAGCCAGGCTACAGAACTCGACGCAGTGCCCGTCCCTGTTCGGCGCTCCTGGTCAGTTCGTAGTCTTGTGCTTACAGGCCTCGTGCTGCTCGTTGGCGTTGCCCTAGCCGTGCAGTATCTGTCGCGTCCGTCCCTCAGCACACAGGACGAAGCGCTCAGGAGTCGGGAAGCGCGGCTTCCCTTGCCTGACAAATCTTCGCTCATCATGCTGCCGTTGGTGAATCTCAGTGGCGACCCCGAGCAAGAGTACTTCAGCGATGGTCTCACCGAAGTACTCACTGGCGCGCTCTCCAAAATCTCCGGCCTGTTTGTCATCGCTCGTAACTCGGCCTTCACCTACAAGGGCAAGGCAGTGAGAGTACAAGACATCAGCAGAGAGATGGGCGTGCGCTACGTGCTGGAAGGCAGTGTGCAAAAAGCCGAGCAGCGCATCCGGATCGCGGTGCACTTGATCGACGCCACAACGGGCTATGAGGTGTGGTCGGAGCAGTACGACCGACCGCTCACCGACATCTTTGCCCTGCAAGATGAGATCGTACAGAAGATTGTAACAACGTTGAAACTACAACTTACCGTAGAAGAGCAAGGGTTCATCGTCCGCAAACACACCAACAACCTGGAAGCTTATGACGCCTTCTTACGTGGCGTGGAATTTTTTAACCGCTACACCAAAGAGGCCAACGCCCAGGCGCGGCAGATGTTTGAGAAAGCTGTGGCCCTGGACCCGCAGTATGCGGAGGCGTACGCGTGGCTCAGTTCATCCTATCGGCTGGACTGGATCTGGGTGTGGAACGCAGCCCCCCAAGTCCAGCAACGTGCATTGACGCTGGCGCAACAAGCGATCACCCTGGACGAGGGGTTGCCCATAGCCCATTCGGTCTTGAGCTGGGTCTATGCGGGCAAACAACAGCCTGACCAAGCCATCACCGAGGGAGAACGGGCGATCGCCCTCGATCCTAACGATGCGGAGAGCTATGCACGCCAGGCGGATGTGCTGAACCTCGCAGGCAGGCCTGAAGAAGCCTTGTGGGCGGGGAAGCAGGCGATGCGGCTCAACCCTCACTATCCGCCCTGGTACTTATTTGAAGTGGGTATGGCCTGCTACTTGACCGGGCGGTACACCGAAGCGATTGCCGTGCTCAAGGACGCCGTTAGCCGGAGTCCCAATCTTCTGCTTGCTCACCATCTTTTGGCGATCAGTTATTTCTGGCAGTGGGTCTCGCAACAGAGCCCAGTCGACCAGACACTGGACCTTGCAGTGACGGCGGAACAACGAGCCCTGGCTCTCAACGACTCCTGGCACTGGAGCCATATGAACTTGGGCTATATCTTTCTCTATCAACGGCAATATGAGCAAGCGTTGACGGAGATGGAGCGGGCTGTGGCCCTCGCGCCCACTGAAGCCGCCAGCTACGCGTGTCTGGCTATGGTGCTGAGCCATATCGATAGGACGCAAGACGCCTTGGAAGCCGCTGCTCAGGCGCTACGTCTACAGTCTTTTGTGGCAGATGGCCACTTAGGCGACGTTAGTACTGCTTATGCTGTAGCCGGGCGCTACGAGGAGGCGCGGGCTCCTTTGCAGCGTTTTCTCAGCCATTATCCTAACTTTCTGCCCTTCCATGTGCTGCTGGCAGTGGTCTACAGTGAGTTAGGCCAAGAAGCCGAGGCGCAGAAGGAAGCCGCTGAGGTGTTGCGCCTCAATCCCAAGTTCTCGCTGGAGGTTCATCGCCAGAGAATGCCAATCAAAGACCCAGCAGTGTTAGAGCGGCATATTGCGGCGTTGCGCAAAGCTGGGCTCAAGTGAGCGCTGAATAATGAGGGCTGAGGGAAGCCCGGGCGCATGCGCATGTGGTTCCGTACACATCACTGTGAGGGCGGTCGACTGGGACACGGCCGGGCTATTTTACGACGAGAGCAAAGCTCGGAGGGTTTCGTATACGTCTCGGCGATGACCAACGTGATAGATTTCTATTACTGCCTCTGCCTCATTGACCTGATAAATAATCCGGTAGCGTTTAGGCTTCAAGGAGCGATAGCCCGTGAACTCCTCAACTAATTCTGCGCCTCAATCAGAATCTTCACGGAGGTCATCGATAGCTGAACGGATGAGCTTTTTGATCTCGGGCGGGAATTTCGCTATCGGCCGGACGGCTTCCGGAGTAAAGCGAACGCGATAGCTCTTCAACGCCCAAAGACCTCTTCCTCACGAACCCACTTCCCTTGACGAGCTTGGCGCATCGACCTTCGCAAAGATTTCATGGTCTCCTCGTCTGTCAGGAGATCCAAGGTCTCTAGGAGCCCTGTAAACTTCTCCATGCTGAGGATGACCACCGTCGGCACTCCGTTTTTTGTCACCGCTACTGTGCTTTCCTCTTTTTCGACTTGACGAATGATTTCCAAAAAGTTGTTTTTGGCTTTGATGACAGGAACAAATTGCTGTATCTCGCGCACTCGGCTCTCCTTTTTTCTGGCTATCATAATGGCTATTGTTAATCCTCGTCAACGATTGTCCGCAAAGGAGGCTGAAGTCAGTGCTGAGTGCAAAGCAACGAGTAGCGCGTGAGACATCTCTCTGAAGCTGGACTTTTTGACCTTGACAGAGAAGAGGAATGACCTTAGGACCATGAGACAAAGCCCAAGTACAGTTCTGTAAGTACTTGTCAAAACGAACAATGTAGAAAGTACAGGAAGGTTTTGTCCCCTAGTCCTTACCGTATGCACTCATTTATGCGCTGGCTCAAGTTATTGCTCTTCTTGACGCTTTCGACGACGTCTGCTCTTGGCTCTTCTGCCATCGAGTTTTCCGAAAGTCTCCAGCCTGCTAATTTTCTGCTCTTGACTCAAGACCAGGAAGATGCGGCGGCGCGCAGCGAATGCTCTGCTCCGACCGTGGTGCGTTCGTTACGCCTCGTGCCCACAAAGCGCAGAGGCAGCGCCTTCACACCCCCTCTTGCTCCACTCCCCGCGCTTCTCTGGGACAGCCGTTGCTTCCGCGGCGGTTTTCCCTGGGATTTGACAGCGATTCATCCCCACGACGCTCCCCTCCATCGGCTCCTCCAAGTGTATCGTTGCTGAGCCACATCCTGCCCTCGTCAGAAAGACGGTTTTTCTTTCCATTGAATTGACCACAACGGTTCGCGCCAAGTCGGTGGATCGCGTGGTCGATCTATCCGTGTTTCACGAGCGCGGGCGAGCAAGTGCGTCCGGCTACAGGAGGTTGTATTGGCATGAGAAGAATATTGGTGCTTTTCGCCGTGGGAGTGCTTTTTTTGAGAGGAGGCTTGGATCTCAGTGATGCGGCTCCATTGACCCTCGATCAGGCCCTGGCTTTCGCTGAAGAACACCATCCCCGGCTGCGGGCTAGCGTTGCGCAGATTGAGGCCGCCGAGGCTGGCCTCACCACGGCCCGGGCTTATCCAAATCCACAAGCAGGCGTCCTAGCTGGGGGCCAAACTTATCGCATCCCAGGAAATGTTTCGGGGCCTGTGTATTCCTTTGGCTTCACTCAGCCCTTGGAGCTTGGAGCCGTTCGTCCGTCGCGTATTCAACTCGCCGAGAGAGGACGTGACAGTAGCGAGCATGCATTCGCCGGGACACGGCTGGAAGTGCGCTCGGGTGTTCGTCGCGCATTCTATCAGGTCCTCCGCAGCCGCAGTGAAATTGACCTCTTGCTTGAGAGTGCACGCTTGGTGGAAGAGCTGCGACAACGCATTCAGGTGCGTGTCGACGTTGGAGAAGTTGGACGACTGGAGCTCATTCGTGCCGAGGCTGAGGTCGTCGCGGCGCGTACAGCTGCAAATAACGCTCAGCTGCAATATGTCAGTGCACTGTCACAACTCCGTACGGCTGTGGGGTCGGCATTACCTACCCCTCTAGAAATCACGGGCGTTGTCGATCCTCCTGCGACGTTACCGCTGCCCGAGGAGTTACGTCGGGAAGCTCTCAGCGGGCACCCTGCCGTGGCTTTGGCGCGATCCGAAGTCCAGCGGGCGGAGGCGCGACTGGCGCACGAAACGGCCCTACGTCGTCCACAAACCGCCCTGCGTATCGAGATTGATCATCCGCCCGATACGCCGACTTATCGCATGGGCATCGAGATTCCCCTCCCTTTATGGAATCGTCGCGAAGGACCGATTGCTGAAGCCACCGCTCAACTACGCCAGGCCCACGCGCTCGCTCAGAGTCGTGAGCTTGAAATTGTGACGGCGCTCGAAGGCGCCTACGGACGCTATCAAACGGCCAGCCAGCAATTGGCCGCCTTCGAGCAGGGAGTCTTGCGCGGGGCTGAAGAGGCGGTGCGGGCTGCCGAGACCGCTTATCAGCTGGGCGAGCGCGGCATTCTGGAGGTGTTAGACGCACAACGCATCCTTCGCGCCGTTCGCCTTGATTTTCTCAACACCCAATTCAACCGACAGGCTGCGCTGATCGATCTCAATGAATTACGTGCGATGGAGCTACGAGAGAAAACGCCATGAGTTACATATTTCCTTTACAAAGTTATCTTTCCCGCATCGTTGTGACGATCATGCTTGCCGTGTGGGTCCTGGCGGCAGGCTGTAACCGGAAGCAGGCCACATCCGTCCAGGTTGCCGCCGCGAATGGCCCTCCGTCGGACCCCTGGGAAATTACCGCTACGCCAACGCTACTAGAGCGGATTCGCGTAGGCGAACCCACGTGGACGCAAATAGGCGCGAGCATTACCACCGCTGCTCGCATTGAGGCGGATGAGACGCGCGTCACCCGGGTCGGGGCTTCCGTAATGGGCCGCATCCTCGATTTGGCTGTTCGCGAGGGACAAGAAGTGCAGAAAGGCCAACTCCTTGCTTTAGTGAACAGCACGGGGTTGTCTGAGGCGCAGCTTGTTTTTTTGAAAGCCTTATCACAAAAACAAGTGGCCAAGCGAGCGGTTGAGCGAGCCCAGGTGTTGCTCAAGGCCGATGTCATCGGATCAGCCGAGCTGCAGCGGCGCGAAGCTGAATTGGCGCAAGCCAGCGCGGAACTCGATGTGGCGCACGACCAGCTCATGTTGCTCGGTATGCCTCCGGAAGCTATTAAAACCCTCGAAAAAACCCGTCATATTCACTCTGTTTCACGCATGGTCGCGAGCATGGCGGGGACCGTGCTCGATCGGAAGATCACGATTGGGCAAACCGTCCAACCTGCGGATACCGCTTTTGAGATTGCCGACCTCTCGCAACTTTGGTTGGTCGCGGACGTTCCTGAACGGGACGCCGGTAACTTGGCAGTGGGGCAGGAGGTGGAGGCTGAGGTCGCAGCCCTGCCCGGACGAACGATTCAAGGGAGACTCGCTTTTGTGAGTGCTACGGTGAATCCAGAAACACGCACGGTGCGAGTACGAATGGACCTGTCTAACCCCGACCGGAAGTTCAAGCCCGCCATGCTGGCGACGATGGTGCTGAAGGAGCAAGTTGCGCAGCAACAGGTGCTTCCCACCGCCGCAGTGGTGCGCGACGGGAATGTCGAATACGTCTTTGTACAACGAGCTGCTGACACGCTTGTGCTCCGGCCGGTCACGCTTGATGGGGAATTCGGTGAGCGTCGGGTTTTACTTGCTGGTGTATTTTCAGGCGAGAAGATCGTTGTTGAGGGAGCCTTTCACTTGAATAACGAGCGCCGGCGACGAGCGTTGCATGGCAACGAAGACAAGGGAGGAGCATAGGCCATGCTTAGTGTGATCGTAAAGAGTTCTCTCAATCAAGGAATCGTCATTGTTGTGGTCGCCGTGATTGCTCTGATCTTCGGTATCAACGCTACTTCCAAGCTTTCGGTGGATGCGTTCCCAGATGTCACCAACATTCAAGTGCAGGTAGCCACAGAGGCTCCCGGGCGGTCGCCTGATGAAGTAGAACGCATAGTGACTATCCCAGTTGAAATTGCCATGACGGGCTTACCGGGCCTCACGGAAATGCGTTCGCAAAACAGGCCGGGCCTTTCGATTGTGACGTTGGTGTTCACCGATGAGACCCCCGTCTATTTTGCCCGCCAACTCGTGACGGAGCGTTTAGCCGATGTGCGCGGTCGTCTGCCTGAAAGGATCAGTCCAGTTCTGGGACCAGTATCGACGGCGTTAAGTGAAGTGTATCAATACACCATCGAAAGTCCCGACGATGGTGAACGAGCATTGACCAAAGAGGAACTGGTGCAGCGTCGCATTGTGCAAGATTGGGTGGCCCGGCCTCTCCTGCGCTCTATTCCAGGCGTGGCTGAAATCAACTCGACTGGAGGATATGTCAAGCAGTATCAAGTATTGGTCGATCCCATTCGCATGCACTATTACGACGTCACTATCCACAACGTGTACGAAGCTCTGGCTCAAAACAACGCCAATTCCGGCGGCGGGATTTTGCCGCGAGGTCCGGAAATCTATCTCGTGCGGGGCCTTGCTTTGATCAAGAGTCTCGACGATATTCGGTCCATCGTGTTGAAGGAAGTGGGGACGACGCCGGTGTTGATCCGCGATGTGGCCGAGGTCCGCATTGGCGAGGATGTGCGTTACGGCGCCATGATCAAGGGCGGCTACACCGAAGCCGTGGGCGGCATCGTCATGATGATCGCGAACGGCAACGCCAAGGAGATTGTGCAACACGTCAAGGCGCGCGTGGACGAGATCAACGCCAAAGGTATGCTGCCGGACGGGCTGCGTATCGCGCCATACTATGACCGGTCGGAGCTTGTGGATGCGGCGCTCGCCACTGTCAGTAAAGTGTTAATGGAAGGCATCATTCTTGTCATTGTTATTTTGTTTCTCTTCCTGGGCGACTTACGATCCAGCCTGATTGTTATTGCGACCCTCGTGCTCACCCCGGCGCTGACCTTTCTCGTGATGAACCGCTACGGCATGTCGGCGAACCTGATGTCGCTTGGCGGCCTGGCGATCGCCATCGGGCTGATGGTCGATGGTTCCGTGGTGGTTGTCGAGAACGTCTTCTCTCGACTCGGGCGCCATCCCAAGGCTGATCGCTTGCAAGTGGTGTTCGACGCCGTGATGGAGGTCGGCACACCGGTCGTTTTTGGTATTTGCGTCATTATTCTTGTCTTTCTGCCGTTAATGACCCTCGATGGCATGGAAGGCAAGATGTTCGCACCGCTCGCGTATGCGATTGCGATTGCCCTTGGTATCTCGTTGATTCTGTCTCTGACGCTCTCGCCCGTGCTTTCCTTCTATATACTAAAGGGAGGAAGCGAGCACGATACGTTGTTGGTGCGATTGTTGAAACGACCCTATATCGCCGTGCTGACTTGGGCCACACTGCATGAAAAAAAGACAATCGCTGCGGCGGTGGGGTTTTTTCTCGCAACCATGCTGTTGTTCCCTTATCTGGGCACGTCTTTTATCCCTGAACTGAAGGAGGGGACGATTTCGCCGAATGCCGACCGTGTGCCGAACATCGCGCTCGATGAGTCCGTGAAGATGGAAATGGAAGCGCACCGTTTGCTCAAGACCGTGCCAGGAGTGCACTATATCGTATCGCGCTTGGGGCGCGGGGAATCCCCCGTGGACCCGGCAGGCTATAACGAAACCGATATGATTGTCCAACTCACGTCGCAGGATCAGCGGAACGGTTTGACTCAAGACGAGATTGCTGACGAGATCCGAGAACGGATCTCAGCGTTGCCTGGGGTCAACCTCGTTATGGCGCAGCCTATTTCTGATCGTATCGACGAAATGGTCACGGGCGTGCGTGCAGATATCGCAGTAAAGATCTTCGGCGATGATCTTGAAGCGCTTATTGAGAAAGGGAATGAAGTCGCCAAGGTCGCCACGACGGTCCGCGGGACAGGCGATATCAAGATCGATCGTGTGGCCGGTCAGCAAAACCTGAATATCACCATCGACCGCCAAGCTATCGCTCGGTATGGCTTGAATGCCGCTGACGTACATGACGTGATTGAAGCGGCGGTCGGAGGAAAAATCGCCACCGAGATTTACGAAGGCGAGCGGCGGTTTCAAGCGGTCGTGCGTTACCCAGAATATCTGCGCAACAGCGTAGCGAACGTCCAAGGCATTTTGTTGAGAGGTCCCGATGGCGAACAGATTCCGCTGGGCAGTCTGGCGCGTGTGGAGCTGCAGGAGGGACTCTCGCAGATTAAACGCGACATGGCGAAACGCCGCATTGTGGTTGGCATTAACGTACGAGATCGCGACTTAGGCAGCTTTGTGGCGGAGCTGCAAGAGAAGGTGCAGCAGCGGGTGGTGCTGCCTGCTGGCTCTTACTACGAATGGGGAGGCCAGTTTGAAAATATGCAGCGCGCCCGCCAACATTTAATGATTATCGTGCCGATTACTATTGGCGCCATTTTCTTCTTGTTGTTTCTGCTGTTTCGCTCGCTCCGTTTTGCCGCGTTGATTATTTTGGTACTGCCCTTTGCCTCGATCGGCGGCGTCGCGGCCTTGTTTTTCAGCGGTGAATACTTATCGGTGCCAGCCTCTGTTGGCTTCATCGCCCTGTGGGGAATTGCCGTCCTGAACGGTGTCGTGCTGGTCTCGTATATCCGCAATCTGCGCGAGACCGGCATGGCCCGACGACACGCTATCATTGAAGGCGCCAAGCTCCGGTTCCGACCCGTGATGATGACAGCGACAGTAGCCGCTTTGGGTCTCGTGCCATTCTTGTTTGCCACTGGACCGGGGGCTGAAGTGCAGAGACCTTTAGCGATCGTCGTGATCGGCGGGCTCATCACCTCTACCTTGCTCACATTAGTGGTGGTTCCCTCGCTGTACGGTCTCTTCGATGATCAGTCGACAGAAGCTGCCGTCATTGAGTTGGGTTAAGCGCTGAAAGAGTGCACCCGTACACGATGACGCCGCAAGCAAAAGGAGGAAGCGATGCCGAATGTCCTGCTTGTTTCTCCGAAGTTCCCCCTTTCCTATTGGGGCTTTCAATTCGCGATGGAATTCGTGGGCCGAAAGGCGTGTATGCCACCGCTCGGACTGGTGACGGTGGCGGGCATGTTTCCCCGCGAGACCTATACGCTGCGTGTGGTGGACATGAATGTGGAGACTCTGACGGATACGCATCTCGCTTGGGCGGATGTGGTAATGACCTCAAGCATGATTGTCCAGCAAGAGTCCCTCTTTGACGTCGTGAAAAGATGCAACGCCAAAGGGATTCCTGTCGTAGCCGGTGGGCCGTACCCCACCTCTTACTACGATGACATCCGACGGGCGTTGGGATCCACCCATCGCATCGATCACTACTTGTTTGGCGAAGTCGAAGCAACCTTCCCTCAATTTCTGGACGAGCTGGCGCGCGGCGAGGCGCGAGAAGTCTATCGCGAACCGACACGACCGGACGGGAAAGTGCTCAAACCCGATCTCGGCAGCACGCCAGCGCCACGCTATGATTTGCTTGACTTAGAAGCTTATCACACGACGAGCGTGCAGTTTTGCCGCGGCTGCCCTTGGGAATGCGAATGGTGTGACATCACGAAGCTGTTTGGCCGCGTCACGCGGACAAAAACAAATGCACAGATGCTGCAGGAGTTTCAGCTCCTCTATGATCTTGGCTGGCGCGGCCCCGTTTTCTTGGTGGACGATAACTTTATCGGCAATCGGCGCAATGCCCTGCGGCTGTTGCCGGACCTGGCGCAGTGGCAGCAGGCGCATGACTATCCCTTTGTCCTGAGCACGGAAGCGAGTGTGGACCTCGTGGAACATCCGGAACTGCTGGAGGCGATGCCAGCGGCGGGGTTTGGTTTTATTTTCTGCGGAATCGAAACCCTCAGCCTCGAAGCGCTCCTCACGATGAAAAAGAGGCAGAACACCAAAAAGACCGACGAGGGCTATGAGTCGCACTATCTGCTGAAGGCGGTGCGAACCATTCAAGCCCAGGGGATTGAGGTGGCCGCCGGATTTATTCTGGGCGCCGATGGCGACACGGAAGCCGCGTTTGATGCGCATATCGAGTTCATTCAGTCCGCAGGCATCACGATGGCGATGGAAGGGCTGTTGATGGTCCTCAAAGACACCGGACTCTATCAGCGGTTGGAGCGCGAGGGACGATTACAAGGGGCATCGAGCGGCAATAATGTCAGCACGACGCTGAATTTTATTCCGCACCTTGAGCGGGACACGCTGATTGCTGGGTACAAGCGCGTGCTCTCGACCCTGTATGATCCGACGTTAGACAACTACTTTGAGCGGTGCTGGACGCTGATCCAGCATTTATCGCCCACACGGTATCGAGTTCGCCATGTCGGGCGTCGGGAGGTCGGCGCTTTTCTCAAATCGCTGTGGCGGCAACTCTTGTCGCGGCAGGGGGCGGCCTATGTACGTTTTATCGCCAGAGTGCTCCGGCATCGGCCGCACATGTTTCCCGAAGCGATCCGCCTGGCCATCGAAGGGTATCATTTCGAGAAAGTGACCCGACATGTGGTCACAGGCTGACGATCTGCAACTCTCATCTGTCGCGTCGCGTCGCGATAGGACGAAGCAGTGGGAGATTGGACCAGCGAGCACCTATCCAAGGATCCGGTATCAGAGATAGTGTCTTTGCTTCCCGCATGATGATACCAATGAGAAAACCGGCTTGGTAAAAGAAGAGCGCTTTCATCGATAGCGCGGCTGAGAAGTAAGGCGCATGCCGCCTGCACCTTACGTGACCGCGAGCGGCATGATTGCTGTTCTGTACAATTCTCTTGTTCTCAAGAAAGCAAGGAGCGTAAGAATGATGCACATTGGCGTGTGGCGGGCCTGTGTCCAAATGTTCGAGCGTATGCGCAAAGAAGAGAGAGAAGAAGAAAAACTCAGCGATTTCACGGCAACGTGGAGAATTATTCCCCTATCTTTTACTGCAATCGGCATCGGCCTGGTCAGTGCGGTGGTTGCGCTGGGGCTGCTGCGTTTAATCGGTCTGTTTACCAATCTCTTCTTCTTTCAACGATGGGACACGGCGCTCGTGTCTCCAGTCGATCACCAGCTTGGGCTAGGGGTTATCTTTGTGCCAGTGATCGGCGCATTGCTGATCGGGCTCATGGCGCGCTACGGTTCAGAACGCATTCGCGGACACGGCATTCCTGAAGCGATTGAAGCCATTCTCATCAATGGCAGTCGAGTCGAACCACGAGTTGCTTTTCTCAAGCCGTTATCCGCCGCGATCTCGATCGGCTCCGGCGGCCCTTTTGGCGCCGAGGGTCCAATCATTATGACGGGCGGGGCGTTTGGCTCCTTGATCGCCCAGTTTTTTCGCTTGACCAGCGCGGAGCGAAAGACCTTACTGGTCGCTGGCGCGGCTGGTGGAATGTCGGCAACCTTTGCCTCGCCAGTAGCGGCGGTGCTGCTGGCGGTTGAACTCTTACTCTTTGAGTGGAAACCCCGGAGTTTGATTCCTGTTGCATTATCAAGCGCTACGGCTGCGGCTGCGCGACGTTATATCATTGGGCTGGGGCCGCTCTTCCCCACGCCTCTCCATCCAGTGTTCATCGGCCCTGAGGGCTTGCTCGGCTGTGTGCTTGTTGGCCTTCTGGCGGGCGCGCTTTCCGCCCTGTTAACTGCGGCGGTCTATGCTGCAGAAGATGCGTTCCGGTTATTGCCGATTCATTGGATGTGGTGGCCAGCCATTGGCGGGCTCGTGATTGGTCTCGGCGGGGTCATTTTCCCCCAAGCGCTCGGTGTAGGCTATGACATTATCGGGGCGCTGCTGCAAAGCGAAATTGCCACGAAAACCGCGCTTGGCATCTTGTTGGTAAAATCAATTATTTGGTCAGTCTCGTTGGGCTCGGGAACTTCAGGAGGCGTCCTTGCTCCCCTCTTGATGATGGGTGGCGCGCTCGGCAGTCTGGCGGCGTTTGTGCTGCCCCAGGAGGGAGCCGGATTCTGGCCGCTCGTCAGTATGGGGGCCATCCTGGGCGGCACTATGCGCTCGCCGTTTACCGGAGTGATTTTTTCTCTCGAATTGACGCACGATGTCAACATGCTCCTGCCGCTGCTGGTGGCGACGACCCTCGCTCACGGATTTACGGTCCTTACCTTACGTCGGTCCATTCTGACTGAAAAAGTAAGCCGACGGGGATATCATTTGAGCCGCGAGTATGCGATCGATCCGCTCGAAATTCTCTTCGTCCGTGAGGTGATGCAGACCAATATCTGCACGCTTCCTACTCATCTCTCGATCGAAGAGCTGCCCTCATATCTCCGCTTGACTGATAGTCAACGCGATCAACAACTGTACCCGGTTATTGAAGAGACTGGGAGCCTCGCGGGTATTGTGACAAAGAATACTATGCAAAGTCTGCTTGAGCTGGTCCGCGACGACGGCGATAAGAGTTGCCGGCTAGACTCGGTCATGGAGACAACCCCGGTGATTGCGCACCCTGACGAACCGCTGCGTGTTGTGGTGTACCGTATGGCGGAAACTGGACTCACCCGGCTGCCGGTGATCGACCGTACGAGAGCACGCAAGTTGCTTGGGATCATCTCGCTTTATGATCTCTTAACCGCCAGGGTGCGTAACCTCGAAGCCGAGCGGCGTAGAGAGCGCGTGTTGCCTTTGCCGCGGATCTTTCCGCGCCGCGCTTACTGCCTCGCCCGGCGCGCTCGGTTAAGCCGCGCAAAGGATTTTCCATCACTGCGCGGCTGAGAGGAGGATAGGCGAGAGCGCATGGTTTAAACGTCACAGTGTGTGAGAGTCAGGCCCGCCGTTTTATGAGACCTTGCCAAGGGGCAGTTGAGATTGTTTCCGTGTTCGCTGTTGCGGCGAGGGCGTGTATTTTGCAGGGTGCTGTCGCGCTCGACTTCCCCTCTCGGCGCGCGACCGGTTGAACGCTTCGATCAACTGACGAAAATACTCGATCCCGCCGCGCGTCACGTCCGCCGGTAAGTGCTGGACAATGTCATGCAGAAATACTTCCCCGCGATTTGCCATTTCCACGATGAACCGTTCGCCTTTGGCAGTGAGGGTAATGAGCTTCTCTCGCGCCGAACGAGGGTCTTCGGCGATTTCTACTAACGCAAGCGGCGAGCGCGCCATGCCGCGGATTGCTTTACTGAGTCCGGAGTTGGTCACTTCAAACCAACTCTGCATCAAGCGCACGATCTCTTTGCGCGGCAGGCAACGTCCGTTTTCACCAGCGGAGCGGATCATCCACAGAATTGCGGACTGCTTACGGGTAAGGACGCCGCCGCGCAGCGCATCCTCCAACGCCATACCGATCTGATAGTGAATCGGATAAAAAAATTCTTGCAGCTCGGCTGCGACCGTCTCTTTTGGTTGTTCTTTGCGTGCTACAGCATTCATCTTGGTGTTCTGTGCTCGTTTCTGGTTGCGAAAGGGCTAGTGTTCGTGTAGCGGAAAATTCCCTCATTGACAATAAGTCTGGCAGATTATATGTCCTGAGGACACTTTTAAGAACCGCAACAGAAAAGAGGAAGCCGTATGAAATTCATGTATTTCTTTTACCCAGCCTTACCCGCGACGTTGGAAGAACGGAAGCGGTTGCGACCGATCGCTCGGCACACCGAACCGTGGCAGAAAATGTTTGGTGAAATTGCTGAACTCTCGCGTATTGCCGAGGACCTCGGGTTTGAGGCGGTTTCGTTTCCTGAACACCACCTCCATACCGAAGGCGGGGAAATGGGCAGCTTGCCGTTGTTGACACAATATGTGATTTCACAGACAAGTCGGATCAAGGTCGGTCCGATTGGTTACGTGCTGCCTGGGTGGAACCCTCTCCGTTTGGCGCTGGAAATCGCCTGGCTGGATCAGCTCACAAAGGGACGCACGTTCATCGGTTTTGCGCGCGGCTATCAGGCCCGCTGGCTCAATCAAATGGCGCAACAACTCCACATTGGGGCCAGCGCTATCTCAACCATGCAGCAAGATATTGACGCGCGCAATCGCGAAGCGTTTGAAGAGGTTTATCAAATCCTCAAATTGGCCTGGGCGGACAAACCGTTCCGCTTCAAGGGTAAGCATTATGAATATCCGAGCCCGTATGAAACCGGTACCCCGTGGCCCGCGCACCAATGGACACGCGAGTATGGCTCGCCAGGTGAAGTCGACGAAGCCGGCAATGTCCAGATGATCGACATCGTTCCCAAGCCGTACCAGAAACCACACCCACCGCTATTCCAGGCGTTCTCCATGAGTGAGGCGACGATTCGCTGGGCGGCGCGTGAAGGGCTCATTCCAACGCTTCTGGCTGCTGATCCGAAGCAAGTACGCTACTACGCTGAGGCGCATGTGGATGAAGCCAAGAAATATGGACGCACTCTGAAGCTCGGCGAAAATCTCGGCGTCTTTCGCTCGGTGTACCTCGCCGACAGTCATGCAGAGGCCAAGCGTCAGGGCGATGAAGGTTTGATCGGGGTAGGGTGGCAGCATTGCTTTCACTACTTTGGGTTCACTGAAGCATTCCGCCTGCCTGAAGATGAAGTGAAGTATCCGAACAACCAGCCCTTACCGGCTTCCGAATGTACGATGGAGCGGTTAGAGAAAGCGCACTTTGCTCTCGTTGGCACAACGAGTGATATTCGTCGGGGGATGGATCTCCTCATCGAAACCGCCAATCCCGAATGGTTCATCTGGCAGTCCGATCAAGGGTATGCGCCACTGGAGCAAGTCAAGCAGATGCTCATCCGGTTCGGCAAAGAAATCTTGCCGCACTATGTGTAGATAATAGCGGAGGCACGGTGCACCGTGCCCCTCCATTTTGTCCACAATTCTCATAGGAGACTTGCAGCCCTCGTTCGCCCTCCCCTCCTGAAATAACGCAGCATTTGCTTGCGCACCCGTTCTTGGTCTTCTTGCTCAAGTAGGATATAGCAACATTGCAACAATCGGCGTTGCCTAAAAGGAGGGGAACGTATGGTACACGTGCGCGGCAAATTATGGATGACCACGTTCTTGGTAATCGCAGGGTTCCTTGTTTGTTTCCTTCCTGAGGCCCGCGCTCAGGACGTGCTGCCGCAACCGCTGTCGCCATTCAAGGGAAAGATTGCCCGCACTGCCAAAGACTCAATCCCCGACTTTCCCAAAGAAGTTTCTGCCCCGAAAGGCGCACCCAACATTTTGTTGATCATGACGGATGATGTTGGGTTTGCCGCCAGCAGCCCGTTTGGTGGGCCGATCCCGACCCCGACGTTTGAACGGCTGGCCGCGAATGGTCTGCGCTACACTCAATTTCACACCACCGCGCTATGCTCACCCACACGGTCCGCGCTGATTACGGGCCGTAACCATCACAGCAATGCGTCTGGTGTCGTCATGGAATTGGGGAGCGGCTATCCCGGATATCACACGCTCATGCCGAAGAGCAGCGGCGCCATTGCTGAGGTCCTGAAGCAGCACGGCTACAACACCTCCTGGTACGGCAAGAACCACAACGTTCCCGACTGGCACACAAGCCAAGCTGGACCGTTTGATCTATGGCCCACGGGCCTGGGCTTTGAGTATTTTTATGGCTTTCTTGGCGGCGATACCAATCAGTGGCACTCCGCAATTTACGAGAACACTAAGCCGGTCCAGGCAGAGGAGCAACGTGGCGATCATCCGATGCACTTCGATCAGCTCATGGCGGATCATGCGATCGCTTGGCTTCGTATGCAGCATGCGGTGGCTCCCAACAAGCCATTTTTTGTCTACTACGCGCCCGGCACGGCCCATGCGCCCCATCATGCGCCCAAGGAATGGATTGACAAATTCAAGGGCCAGTTTGATCAAGGGTGGGATCAGTTGCGTGAGGATATCTACGCTCGGCAAAAGCAGATGGGCATCATCCCAACCGACGCCAAGCTGACCCCGAGGCCCAAAGAGATTCCAGCCTGGGACGGCCTGAGCGCTGAGCAGAAACAACTCTATTCGCGCATGATGGAGGTGTACGCTGGGGCGCTGGCCCACTGTGACTACCAAATTGGTCGGGTGATCCAAACCATCGAAGAGATGGGACAGCTCGATAACACGATGATCATCTTCATCCAAGGGGACAACGGCGCGAGCGCAGAAGGTACGCTACAGGGGCTCTCAAACGAACTCGGCCTCATTGCCAATGCCGTGCCGGAAAGTCTCGACTATCTTCTCTCCATCAAAGACGAACTCGGCGGACCTATGACCTACAATCACTATCCGGTGGCGTGGGCGCATGCGCTGGATACGCCATTCCAATGGACCAAGCAGGTCGCCTCGCACTTTGGCGGCACGCGTAACGGGCTGGTGATCTCGTGGCCCCAGCGGATCAAGGAGAAGGGCGGCATCCGGACACAGTTCCATCATGTGATTGACATTGTCCCCACGATTCTAGAAGCAACCGGCATTACGTTCCCGAAGGTGCTCAACGGCGTGACACAGAAGCCCATCGAAGGCGTGAGCATGGCCTACACCTTTGCCAATGCGTCCGCTCTTTCGACGCGCCAGACCCAATACTTCGAGATGCTCGGTAATCGCGGCATCTACCATGATGGGTGGATGGCCTCTACCACGCCGCTACGCTTGCCCTGGATATTCAGCGCAGAGGTCGACCCCGATGATTTTCAGTGGGAGCTGTATCGCGTCTCCGAGGATTTCTCTGCTGCCGAGAATCTGGCGGCGCGCAATCCCGCGAAGCTCAAAGAGATGCAAGCCCTCTTTGACCGCGAGGCGAAGAAATATAACGTGTATCCCCTTGATTCCTCACTCGCCCAGCGGTTAGACCCGAGCAGCCGCCCCAACCTCACGCGCGGACGTACAGTATTTACATATTATCCAGGCATGATTCGCATTCCTGAGGCTACCGCGCCGAATGTGAGAAACACGTCGTATAGCATTATTGCTGAAGTTGACATTCCTGAAGGCGGGGCTAATGGAGTGCTCGCCACCCAGGGCGGGCGTTTCGGCGGCTGGGGGCTGTTGCTACTGGACGGCAAGCCGATGTTCGTGCACGCATTCTCAAATCAAGCGCAACATAAATATCGCATCGCTTCTAATCAAAAACTGAGCCCCGGCAAACACACCGTGCGCTTTGATTTCAAATATGACGGCGGCGGCATCGGCAAAGGTGGGACTGGGACGTTGTTGGTGGACGGGCAGCAAGTCGCTCAAGGTCGTATCGAACGGACCGTGCGTATTCGGTTCTCGCTCGATGAGACGTTCGATGTCGGAGAGGATACCGGCACCCCGGTGATCGAAGACTACGCCGCGCAGTTGCCGTACAAGTTCACCGGCACGTTGGCGAAGCTCACCATCGATCTGGCCCCTCAGACTCTTTCAGCTAATGATCAAAAAGAAATGGACGAAGGCGCGAAGGCAATGAAGGCGGCGGAATGACTTGGAAAAGACCCTAAATTGGGATGCATAAGATTAGCTCCCACCGCCCGGATATTTCATGTCCGGGCTACGAATGACGCTGGCTGAAGCCAGCTTGCCAGCCCCATTCATGGGGCGCTGCACTGCAGCCCGGCGATTTATCGCCGGGTAAACTTTGCTTGAGACCAGGAACCTCAATGAAATGGGCCGCCCGATTATCCCGACAACATTGCCTGACTATGAGCGTCATGCTTATCGCTCTATTGACTGCCTCGTTATCTGCTGCCCAACATCGACAGCCGCGCCCCGCGCCCCAGGGCATGGTCTGGATTCCCGGTGGAACCTTTTGGATGGGCTGTGAAGGGTGCGGTATGGCTGACGCCGAACCGGTGCATCAAGTAACGGTCGACGGTTTTTGGATCGACCCTACACCGGTGACCAACGAACAGTTTGCCGCGTTTGTACAGGCGACTGGCTATGTCACCGTGGCTGAGCGCGTACCGGATGCGAAGGATTTCCCCGACGCGCCGCCGGAGAATCTTGCGCCAGGCTCCGCAGTATTTACACCTCCTGACTACGAGGTTCCCTTGAGCGATCATTACCAGTGGTGGAGTTATGTCAAAGGCGCTAGTTGGCGACATCCGGAAGGGCCACACAGCGACGTAAAAGAGCATGCGCAGTATCCTGTCGTACACGTTGCTTGGGACGATGCATTGGCCTACGCCCGCTGGGCAGGGAAGCGCTTACCTACAGAAGCGGAGTTTGAGTTTGCGGCGCGGGGCGGGCTCGATCGTAAACGCTACAGTTGGGGTGACGAGCTTACTCCCAATGGCAAGTGGGTGGCCAACATTTGGCAGGGACGATTTCCCATACAGGATACTGGCGAAGATGGGTACCGCAGCACTTCCCCCGTGCGCGCGTTCCCAGCGAACGGATATGGCCTGTTCGATATGGGGGGGAACGTTTGGCAGTGGTGCTCCGACTGGTATCGGCCTGATGTCTATCCACAGCATGCGGCTGCACGCGCGCCTGTTCACAATCCCCCTGGGCCAGACAACAGTGTTGATCCGCTTGAACCCGGCGTGCCGAAGCGGGTCACGCGCGGTGGCTCGTATCTGTGCAGCGACCGGTACTGCTCTCGCTATTTAGTTGGAAGTCGCGGGAAGAGCGAACCAAGTACGGGTTCTTCTAATGTCGGGTTTCGCTGCGCCAAGTCGGTGGAGTAGTGCGCGGGTTCAGCAGTTTGCGCTCGTATAAATTCTTCTTTTCTGGGAGCGCGACCGTCTCGGTCGCCCTTCGCCTGAGCTCAGGACAGGCTCTTTTCGCGGTCAGGACGTCCGCGCCCCGGGACGCAACCAAGTGCATTCGCTATGGGACTTTCCTTTGTCCACAGGAATTTGCCCGATTGACGAGAAGTCTCATAGACTATATGTCCTGGGGACACTTTTGGATGAGATAATATCTTGTCGCATGGAGGAGAAAATGGGACCGTGCTTGAACTGATCGGTAGTGAGGTCGAGACTTTTATTTCCTGAGCGCGACTCAGGCACGGAGAACTCTGGTTCCACACGTAGGAGGCCTATAGTATGAAACTGTATCGCTCAATCCTCTTTGTTCCTGGCAATCGCCCGACTTGGATCGACAAAGCTCCGCAGTACGGCTCGGACGCCTTAATTTTAGACCTTGAAGACGCTGTGCCCATCGAAGAAAAGATGGAGGCGCGGACCATCGTTCGTGAGGGTATTGAACGCTTGCATAAACGCGGTGTGCCGGTGGTGGTGCGGGTGAATGGTCTCAACACTGGCCTGACTGGCGAGGATATTGAGGTGGTGGTGACGGCTGGCGTGGTGGCGATCGCTATCCCTAAACTTGAGCGCAAAGAAGAAGTCCTCAAAGTGGACGCCTGGATTGAACTGTTTGAACAAAAGGTGGGACTTGCGCCCCGCACAGTGGAAATTGTCGCCATCCCTGAGACCGCACGGGGCATTATGAACGCGTACGAACTTGCGACAGCGTGCCCTCGCGTGGGCAATGTTGCTGGTGGCATCTCAGCGCGGTCCGGTGATATTACCAAAGCAGTGGGCTACAAATGGACGCGCGCCAGTTTCGAGACCTTGTACATGGCCTCTCACATGTTGTTAGCCGCGCGCGCCGCTGGCATCGAATATCCTCTCAATACTGGCTCGCTTGAAGTTGGCGACACCGAGTTGGTCCGCGCTCAATTGCAGCGAGCGCGTGAAGTGGGATTTCGCGGCGCACTGGCCATCCACCCCACTGCTATTCCGATCGCCAACGAAATCTTCGCGCCGTCACAAGAAGAGATCGAGTGGAACAAAGGTGTGCTGCGGGCTATGGCCGAAGCGGAACAAGCGGGCAGGGCGGCGGTGACGTATGATGGCATGATGATCGACTATGCGCACGTGCGTAATGCGCTCGACCTTCTCCACCAAGCCGAAGGATTTGGCATCGATGTAGGCGAGTACCCACAGGTGAAGGCGCTGTAGAGCGTGAAACGGTGCGTGAACTGCGATACGTAATAAAATAGAATAGGGAGCGCTATGAGTGAACAAAAATTGAGTCCAGTCGTCGACGCCGATGGGCACGTCCTGGAGCCGGGCGACATGTACCAAAACTACATCGACCCGCAGTACCGCGACCGGGCGATTCGCATTGAGGTGGATGACAGAGGCCATGAGAATCTCATCATTGATAACAAGCCGTACCAAAGCGAGAGCATGCGCGGCAATCTCGGCGCTATTGGCGGCATCGGCATGGACCGGACAAAGCTTCTCTCGCGGGGGCAAGTGACCTACGCTGAAGGTTCTCCTGCTGGCGGGTACGATCCCAAAGCACGCCTTGCGGTGATGGATGACGAAAAGATCGACATGGCCATTCTCTATCCCACGTTGGGGATCTTCTGGGAAGGCGCCGTGTCCGACCCGAAACTCGCGACAGCCTACACACGCGCGTATAATCGCTGGATCGTGGATTTCTGTCAGGAGAATCCCAAACGCTTGTATCCAGTCGCGCATATTTCTTTGCTGGACCCTGAGGGTGCAGTGGAAGAGGCGATCCGCGCTCGCAAGGCCGGGTGTGTCGGTGTCTATCTTTCTCCAGACCTTCCTGCCCGCAACGACAAACGATTCGACGATCCAGTGTTCGAGCGGTTCTGGTCCGCTGTACAGGACCTGGAGATGCCGGTCGGCTTTCATGTGGTCGTGCGTGAGCTGCCGACTTTTTACGAATGGACTCGCCGTTTAAGTGGGAGACCCGGCCCCATCGGACTCTTCGGGCACGCTTTTCTTGCCATTGATGTTATGGCGGCGTTCACCTCAATGATCGCCCTTGGCATCTTCGAGAAGTATCCCCGCCTGAAATGCGCCGTGCTGGAAGCCGGGGCGACGTGGATCGGAGCGTGGCTGGATCGCCTGGACCATAAAGGAGAAGTGACCGCTGCGTTCTCTCCTAACAAACGAAAAGCCAGCGAGTATTTTTACCGGCAGTGTCTGGTCTCCGCGGACCCCGATGAGACGATGATTGCCACGATGGTGCAGCATCTGGGGGCAGACTACTTTATCTGGGCCTCAGATTACCCGCATATTGATGCTTCGTTTGGAGTGGTCAAAGAGCTGCGCGAACGTTTGGCTCCGTTGCCAGTGTCCGATCAACGCAAAGTCCTGGGAGAGAATGCGGTCCGTTTTTACAATTTGCAATAAATAGGAGGAGACTATGGCGAATGCAGCTCAACCGCACCGTTCTGCGAGCGACTTCCGCTTCGATACGCGCACTGTTGACTGGAAAGACTTCATCACTGCCGGGTGTTACTACAAACTTCTGGACGTCAACGTCGCGGCCCGCACTGCTGACATGATCGTGAAATTCGATCCCGGAGCCCGGTGTATGTATCATCGCCATGTGGCGCCGTGCACCAGTCTCGTGCTGGAAGGAGAATTGCACATTATCGACCAGACGAACACCGGCGAGAAACTGCGAGTAGTCAGACCCGCCGGGATGTACACCAGCGGGGTTGAAGACGACATGCATGTTGAGGGCGGAGGCGAGAATGGCGTGATCGTTTTCTTCTCGATGCGCGGCTCTTCAGATCGCATCTATGATTTGCTCGACGACAAGCTTGATCTTAAGCGGGCGATCACCATTCACGACTTCGCGAAGGACTTCCAGCGCTGGGCGCGCTAAGCAAATATCGGTTCCAGTTTGTATATGAAAGAGGGATTTTTGATCCCTAAAAAGGCACGAGGAGGACAGTATGGTAAATACTTCACCACAGCCGCCCGCAGCCCATACCGACGCAGCTGAAAATTTTGACGCCATCATCATCGGAGCCGGAGTATGCGGCTTGTATCAACTGTACCGCTTACGAGAGCTGGGGCTCAAGGTGCGGGTGTTTGAGGACGGATCTGGCATCGGCGGCACTTGGTATTGGAACCGCTATCCCGGTTGTCGTTTCGATTCCGAGAGTGAAACCTACGGCTACTCGTGGTCGAAGGAACTGCTGGAAGAATGGGACTGGAAAGAACACTTCTCTGGTCAACCGGAGAACGAGCGCTATCTCAATTATGTCGCAGATAAGTTTGATCTGCGTCGTGATATTCAGCTCAACTCGCGGGTGAAATCCGCTGTCTATGACGAAAAGGCGAATCGCTGGAAGGTGGAGTTGGAGAGCGGCCAACACGCACGCGCACAATTTGTGATTGCGGCGGTCGGCGTTTTGTCCGCCCATTATACCCCGCCATTTCCGGGTATCGACAGCTTCAAGGGCGCATCGTATCACACCTCGCGCTGGCCGAAGGAAAAAGTGGACTTCGCCGGCAAGCGCATTGCAGTCATCGGTACCGGCGCTACCGCCGTACAACTTATTCCCATCGTCGCCAAAGAAGCCGCCCATCTCACCGTTTTCCAGCGCACGCCAAACTACTGCGCCCCGTTGCGTAATTCGCTGGTGACTCTGGAGGAGCAGCGTCGGTTTAAGGACAATTATCCAGAGATGCACAAACACATTCGCACCACTGCCGCTGGCTTCATGCATGAGTTTGACCAACGGAAGACCCTCAGCGTGCCGAAGGAAGAGCGGCTCGCGCTGTACGAAGAGTTGTGGGCCCAGCCCGGCTTCTCGAAATGGTTGGCCAATTTCCAAGACATCATGACGAACCGGGAGGCCAACGAGGACTTCGCCGAATTCGTGCGTAACAAAATTCGTGCGCGCGTCAAAGATCCCGTGGTGGCGGAAAAGCTCGCGCCGAAGGATCATCCGTTCGGCGCCAAGCGTATTCCGTTGGAGACCGAGTATTACGAGGCCTACAATCAGGACAACGTCGTGCTGGTGGACGTGCGGGAGACGCCGATCGAGGCCATCACTCCTACAGGAATCACAACGAGTGATAAGGAGTACGAATTTGACGCCATTATCTACGCTACCGGATTTGACGCGGTGACTGGGCCGCTGACCCGCATCGACATTCGTGGCGAAGGCGGTCAAAGTTTTAAGGACAAATGGGCCGAGGGGCCGCGCACTTACCTCTGTATGCAAACCGTGGGCTTCCCCAATTTCTTCATGGCCTCGAACCCGGCGCTGTGCAACTACACCGTCTGCGCCGAGATGATTGTCGAGTGGATCGCGGATTGTCTCCGTTATATGCGCGAGAAGAATTTTACGCGCGTCTCTCCCACTCCAGAGGCGGAGGCGAAGTGGGTGCAACACATGGACGATAGCGCCCGCCGCACGATTCTCTACGATACGAACTCTTGGTTCATGGGGGCCAATATCCCTGGCAAGAAGCGAGCTATTCTCCTCTATGCTGGCAGCGCGGCAGATTATCGGAAACAGTGTCAGGAGGTCGCGGCCCAGGGCTACCAAGGGTTTGTGATGCAGTGAATCGCCCTGCGGTAGATTTGTTCATGAATACGTGCAAGCGCCACTCGTGATGTGGTCCAGGAAATGATTGAAGGCCATGTTGATGCAGTAGCTCGTTTGCAGGAGCAGCTCAGCGGCTAACTCAAGCCCCGCAGTGCGGTGGAACTCGATTCATTCCGAGACGACGATGGATCTTTACAGCGTCGCACAGCATAGTGTCCGATTCACCAGCTTCCTGCTGGGCCTCGGTGGATTTCGGCTGAGTGAGTGGCTCACTCCACACCATCTTTGTAAGAGGAGTGTATGAACAAACCGTACGTGATCTGTCACATGGTGGCGTCGATAGATGGTCGGATCGCAACTTCAGGGTGGAACTTGAGCCCTGAAGGTCGGAGGGAATACGAGCGTACTGGCGCAACGTATCAAGCTGACGCCTGGATGTGCGGGCGCGTCACCATGTCCGGCTATGCTCGTGGCGGCGCACCTGCGGCTTCAGCCCCGCTTGCCAATCTAGCCAATATAGCGAAAACAGATTTTCTTGCTCCCGGCGCGCACCGGCCTTACGCCATTGCTGTCGATCCTAGCGGCAAGCTGTATTGGCAGAGGAATGAGATTGAGGGTGACCATGTGGTGGCGGTGCTCACGGAGCATGTGTCCGCTGAGTATCTTGCCTTTTTACAAGCGCAAGGCGTATCTTATTTGTTCGCCGGGGCGCAGACCATCGACTTGCCCACTGCGCTTGCCAAGCTGAGCGACATATTGCAGATCAAAACGCTACTGCTCGAAGGCGGTGGGAAAATTAATGGATCTATGCTGCGCGCTGGACTGATTGATGAAATCAGTCTCCTGGTAGCGCCTATTGCTGATGGAACAAACGGAACGCCGACGTTATTTGATCCGCTGGAGCAAGCGGTAGGCTCGCACCCGGCGGTTCGTTTAACGTTGCACGCAATGGAGCAACGCGCCGATGGCATTGTGTGGTTGCGGTATCGTTGCTCGTAGTTTTCTATCCGTGGTGTTTGCTCTTAGCCGCGCCCACTCCGCCGCATGCGGGACCAGCGATGCACCGGCCACATGTCTTGGTCCTCGCCCCAGCCTATTTCACCGTTCATGTCCCAACGAATCAGACTATTGATGTCGATGAAGGTGTGACGATTGAGAATGATGCGACTCACCGGTTCGCCGAGAGCGATAAGCTCGCGCCCCTCGGCGTCTTTGGCGCGGAGTTCGATACGCGTGATCCAGCCATTCGCGGCGTCACGTTCGATCTTGCGCTCGCCTCTCGCCAATCTCACGGTACGTCCGTCGCGACGCAGAAAACCGTAAGCGACCGGGTTGCGGTCTGCTCCTACATTGGTGACCGCCAAAAATCCGTGAGCAGCAGTAGCGGCTCCGGTGACGTAAGCGGCTTGGCGTGGGTGATCCTCGGGGCGCCGCCCCCAGGTACGGTCACGTACTGACAGAGAGTCGATAGGAATCGTTTCGCCGTGCAACACCAACTCGCCAGTCACACGACCGATCTGATCAAAATGATGCGCATGCCCAAAGGTTGAGCTGGTGCTCATCAGCGGTTCCGGCGGCATTACGCCGTCAAAGCGGAGCGTGGCTTTGAGACGGTCACCGTCGTTATAGCCGAGTGCGTAGGACGTACAGGGCTCAAGCACGCGAATCGAGACGCCGGTCGGCAAGGTGATGCTATCGAGGTCTTGATCGCGCGGCAGTTGCAGCGCGGAGTAATTGGCTGAATAGAGCACTTCCCACGGCAGGTGCGCGGTGTGGTCCCAGATCCAGGCTCCTCCCGCGACCGTGCCAATGTTGGGCCGCGCCATAGTGTAGAACCAGCCGCCCAGGCGGCGCTCCGGATTGCAAAACGAGAACCAGGAGGTCTCGGTGGCCCACCAATCATTGCCCATCTCTGCAAAGTGAAAACGATCGTCGCGCGCCGTGAATACTCGTTGTTCGCTCATAGCTGTCTCCTGTAGCGGAAATTTCTCCTCTTGACAATGCGTCTCTGGGATTATATGTCCTGAGGACACTTTTTAGCAGAAGAGAGATTCCATGACTTTTACTCGAACCCATCGACGGATTATACCCTCCCGCTTTGCCCGCTTTGATGTGCAGAACCGCACTGAGGCGTGGCCACGTGTCGCTGTTCGCTCTCGACAAACCATTGCAAAAAACTTCTTGACAATTGTTCTTCTGGTGAGTGAGGCAGTAGCGGTGCTGTTGTTGAGTGAGCCGGCGTCCGCTGACCCTGCGGCGCCGGTGCGCACCTGGAAAACCGTGGCGGAACTGTCGCCGGAAGAACGCGCGAATATTGATTTCTCTTCCACCACGCCCCGTCATCCTGAGTTTCCCTATTTACCGGCTGAACCGTTTCCTTTTACACCGCCGTACACTGCAGAAGAGATGGGCTTGCGGTCTATGGAGTTTAGCTATTGGCGGCGGTGGACATCCTCCACTGTGCAAGCCTACGGTTCGGTCGATGCGCACGGCTATATGCCCACGTGGGGCAAATATGTGACGTCTATCTCGTATCATGTATCGGATGGGATCGCTGGCCACCTGTACGCCAAACCCGGGCAGAACGACTACACCGCGCTGCTGCAATATCTCGCGCCGCCCGAGTTGTTTGGCAACCAGAGCCTGTACGTTCGCTATCGCACAGACCAAACGTTCACCAAGAAACAAGACACGTTTCGCTATTCTTCCGCATTACGGCGTGTACGTCGGTATCCCGCCCCACAACGACAAGAGAAATATCCTTCCTATCCCTTTACCTATGACGATGATGTGGGCAGAGACGCGTGGGAGTTCAACTGGAAGCTAATCGGGACAGATGTGTTGTTGCACACCGTGCGGTTTCCTGTGTCGCGACCCACGATCACGCTCGCGAACGCTGACAGCGGGTTCCACGATTTGCCCACGAGTTCGATCAAGATCATGGGAGAAGCCTATCCTTGGTACACGCCGGAAGGCGGCGTGAAATGTTATGTGGTGGAAGCCACGGCCAAGCCCGACTGGCTACCGAACTACTATGCTCCACGCATCCTTTACTGGCTGGATCAGCATACTTTCGCGCCGCTGCGGGTCGAGGAATATGGGAAGGATGGGAAGCTGATCTTTGTCAGCGTTCGTCTTGGCGCGCAGATCGATCCCGCGCTGGGCGAGCGGGGCTATAGCAGCGTGGCGCATATTGATTGGGACCCCAATGCTGATCTCCTGTCCTACATGTTCGCGGATCTCACACTGCCTCAGCAGTGGTCTACCACGGATCAAGCGCTCTTTTTTGCGCCGGGATTCATGCCGCGCGAGTGGCGGCTCACCAGCCTCAAGACCCAAGCCGAGGTGCCTGCGCCACAAGATTTTTTCCTCAGGCCAGCCCTGGAGGAAGACAAATTCCCGGGAGAGCGGCGCATTGAAATCTCTCCGGAACTCCGCGCGCGTGTGCAAGCGCAGGAACAAGCGGGCCGTCTGGTGTTTATTGGTGAAGAACCCAGCACTCCAACCATGAGCGCGCCAATCGAGGTGAAAGCAGCGCCGGTGGTGGAGAACGCCGTCGTCGCGAGCCCTACAACGGAAGCGCAGCCTGAGCTTACGCATGCGAACGCAAGCAGTAATCTCGTCGCGCTTCGTCCATAGGGATTTGCGGGGTGTCATGACTGATGCGGCGCGAGGCGGATATAGTTCGAAGCGGCGCAAGCTGTATAGTGGAAGTCCTTGACGAGGGTCGTGAGGGAAGAAGAAAAAGGAGAGGAACATGAAATTCGATACGGTCATTGCTGCGACCAGTTTTACCGGCATCCGTGACTTTGCCCGCTGGGCTGAGGGGATTGGTCATGATGGGTTGTGGTCCATCGAGACCGCGCATGACCCGTTCATGCAGCTTGCGCTCGCCGCCGCCGACACCACCAGGGTCAACTTAGGGACCGCCATTGCCGTGGCCTTTCCGCGCAACCCTACCGTGCTGGCCCATACCTGTTGGGATCTGCAGGCCAACTCCAACGGACGTTTCATCCTGGGACTGGGCACGCAAGTGAAGGGGCACAACGAACGACGCTTCGGGGTGCCCTTTGTGTCGCCGGTCAAGAAACTGCGCGAGATGATTCTGGCCATGCGCGCGGTGTGGGACTGCTGGCAGAACGGGACGCCGCTGCGCTTTGAGGGCGAATTTTACCGCTTGACGATGATGACGCCGTTCTTCAGCCCGCCGAAGAGCGATTATCCTAAGATTCCCATCTATGTGGCCGGAGTGAATCGCTTGATCGCTGAGATGGTCGGTGAAGTGTGCGACGGCTTTCACGTGCACCCGCTTAACTCGCCTCGCTTCCTGCGGGAATCTTTGATCCCAGCGATTGAGACCGGGGCGCGTCGCGCTGGTCGCACGCGTAAAGATTTAACGTTGTCAACACAGGCCCTGGTAGCGACCGGCGACAGCACCAAAGCGATCGACGAACAACGCGAAGATATTCGCCGACAGATCGGCTTCTACGCCTCGACCCGCACGTATGCCCCAGTGCTAGAGACGCACGGTTGGGGAGGTGTGAGCGGCAAGCTCAATGCGAAAGCGGCGGCTGGCGACTGGGCAGGCATGGCGCGCGAGATTACGGATGAGATGCTCGATGAGTTCTGCCTCAGCGGCCCCATTGATGAGATCGGCAAGAAACTGCGAGCCCGCTACGACGGTCTGTTGGATCGCGTGAGCTTGTATTTGCCGTTTCGCCCCGGAGAAAACGATGCCGGACTGAAGCGGATCATTACGGACATTCACGCCTGATCGGAGAGGCTCATTCCTCATTTCTAGATCACTAAGGAGGGGAAATGGATATTGGTCTTATTTTGATCGCGACGACGAAGACCGGCGACTTGGCCGCGTTGGCCCGCCGTGCTGAACAGATTGGCTTTGATTCGCTGTGGATTCCGGAACATCCGATCATTCCGGCTGGACCGCTCACGCCCTTTCCTTTTGCTCCAGCATTGCCCGAGCACTACGGTCGCTGGGTTGATCCCTTTGTGGCGCTGACGGTCGCCGCCACTGCGACGACGCGACTCAAACTTGTCACCGGTATTTGCTTGTTGCCCGAGCGGGAGCCGCTAGTCACCGCGAAAGTTGTGGCGAGTCTCGACTACTATTCCGGCGGGCGCGTCATGTTGGGCATCGGCGCAGGGTGGCTCAAGGAAGAAACCGAGGTCATGGGCACGCCTTTTCGTCTCCGCTGGCAGCGGTTGCGAGAAACGGTCGAAGCGATGCGTGTGCTGTGGACGCAAGCGGAGGCAAGCTACACAGGGAAGCTCGTGCAGTTTCCTGCGGTCCGTTGTGAGCCCAAGCCGGTGCAGCCTGGTGGCCCGCCGGTCTTGCTGGGGGGACATGGCCTGAAAGCCTTGGAGCGTGTCGCGAAGAGTTATGACGGTTGGTGTCCGATTGTTGAAGATCTATCCGCGTATGCCGAAGAACTGACGACACTACGTAAGCTCACCCGCGAGGCGGGGCGCAACCCGGACGCGTTACAGCTCAGCCCATTTGTCAACCCGCAAGAAGGCAATCTCGCTCTCGATGCCGTGAAAGCCTATTACGATCTGGGAGTCTCACGGCTTGTTTTGTTTTCCCAAGAGATTGCAAGTGAGATGGCGGACGGGCAAGCCGGGGCTTGGCTAGAGCGGTTGGCGCCGATTGTGGAGCGTGCGAAGCGCCTGTAGAGGAGGATATGCATGGCCAAGAAAAAAGTGTTGATCGCTGGCGCTTCGGGATTGGTGGGCTCCGCCGCCGTGCGCTGTTTCGCGCAGTCCGGGGACTGGGATGTGGTTGGCGTGTCCCGCCGGACGCCGGAGGGCGTGACTGGCGCTAGCTTCGTGTCGGTTGATCTCATGGATGCGCGCCGCTGCGCGGAAGTCTTCGGACAGATGGGTGATGTCACTCACGTGGTCTACGCCGCTGTCAATGAAAAGCCGGACCTCGCAGAGGGCTGGAAAGATCGCGAGCAAATGCAGCTCAATCTCACGATGCTCGCTAATCTGTTTGCGCCGCTGGAAGCCCCAGCCAAAGGTTTGCAACACGTCTCGCTGTTGCAAGGCACCAAAGCCTACGGTGCACATCTTGGCCGCATTGCCCTGCCAGCACGTGAACGCGCCCCGCGCCATCAGCACGAGAATTTCTACTGGTTACAAGAAGATTATCTGCGCGAGCGGCAGCAAGGAAAGCAATGGCAGTGGACGATCTGGCGACCACAGTTGGTCTTTGGCGACGCGATCGGCAGCAACTTGAATGTCATTCCCGCCATTGGGGTGTATGCGGCAGTGCGTCGAGAAGCGGGGTTGCCGCTCTCATTTCCTGGCGGTCCGTCGTTCGTGTTTGAGGCTACTGACTCTGATCTTCTTGCGCAAGCGATGGCGTGGGCAGCGACGGAGCCCGCTGCAGGTAACGAAATTTTTAATGTAACCAATGGCGACGTGTTTGCGTGGCCCGAAGTGTGGCCCACGATCGCGGACGCCATGGGAATGGAAGTCGGACCGCCGGAGCCCCAGTCCCTCGTTAAGGAGATGCCGAAGCATGCGGCTGAGTGGGCGGCGATCGTGCGGAAATATCAACTCCGCGCCCCGACTGATATCGAAGCCTTTGTCGGGGCCTCTTTTGGGCTCGCGGACTTTTGTTTTGCTTACGGGGTCAACCACACCCCACCGCCGATTCTGGTGAGCACCGTTAAGCTCCGGCAATCGGGGTTTCATGCCTGCATTGATACCGAAGACATGTTGCGGAAATGGTTCCGCCGCTTTCAAGAGCTGCGGCTCTTGCCGCCGAGGTGAGAGAGAAGGCGTCACGCCACCTCTTGCATGGGCCGGACTCTTGGTGGAGGAAGAGCCCGGCCTTCAGATTCAAAGTGTTCAATAATCTCCTCCACTACTTTACACAAATCGGCATAAACCTGGAGGGGATCATCTCCGTGGATGCCCGTAATGAGGTCTGGGCATTTTCCAAGATAGACTTGATCCTCTTCGCTCCATTCCACCCACTTATGATATTTGTCTCTGGTTTTCATTTCAGGACCTCTTCTACTGCTCGTTGTACTTGTCTTTCTTGATACGGCTTTGCATCATCCCCAGCCTTGCCGCTTATTGTCACGGCGCCGGGGTAACGAGCATGAGTGAACTTGCGATGAGAACCCTTATCTCCGCCGTGAATTTCATAGAATCCGGCATTCGTTAGTTCTTTTATCAATTGCCGAATCTTTTTTGGCATAGCGCTAGAATCGTAGCCTGGATGATCCGTAACGGAATCAATCAGTTCTTGCAAGTTTATCCTTTCGTTTGTCGTTGTTCCATTGACGTTGTGGCGCCCGCCTCCAGGTTATGTTACCGATTCTGTCAAACCTCCGAGATCGACAGCATGGATAAGAAGACTTTTACCGAGGCGGACATCCGCACGAAGTTCATTACCCCGGCCATCGTTGGCGTGAACGGAACCAAGTGGAACATGATGACCCAACTGCGTGAGGAAATCTACTTTACCAAAGGGCGCGTCATTGTTCGCGGGAAAACGGTGCGGCGCGGCGCAGCCAAGAAGGCCGATTACATTCTCTTCTACAAGCCGAACATCCCTATCGCGGTAGTCGAAGCAAAGGACAACAACCATTCGATCGGCGCTGGCATGCAGCAAGCGCTTGAGTATGCCGAGATTCTCGACGTGCCTTTTGCCTACAGTTCGAATGGCGATGCGTTTCTTGAACACGACCGCACCGGAGCCGCTGGCGCTGTTGAGCGAGAAATTCCGCTTGCTCAGTTTCCGACGCCCGAAGAACTCTGGGCGCGCTACCGAGCGGCGAAAGGGTACACCTCGGCGCAAGAAACCGTGACCACGCAGGACTACTACGACGACGGCTCGGGAAAGTCGCCGCGCTATTATCAGCTTGTCGCCATCAACCGCACGGTAGAAGCGATTGCTCGTGGCGAGAACCGCATCTTGCTGGTGATGGCCACCGGCACGGGCAAGACCTACACCGCTTTCCAAATCATCTGGCGGCTATGGAAAGCCGGGGCGAAGAAGCGCATTCTCTTTCTTGTCGATCGCAACATCCTCGCCGATCAGACCAAGACCAACGACTTCAAGCCGTTTGGTCAGGCGATGACCAAGATCACCAACCGCACGGCGGACAAAGCCTTTGAGATCTATCTGTCGCTGTATCAGGCGGTGACCGGAACCGAGGAAGAGCAAAACATCTACAAGCAATTCTCACCGGACTTTTTTGATCTCGTAGTCGTGGATGAATGTCATCGCGGTAGCGCAGCCGATGATGCCGCCTGGCGCAAGGTGCTGGAGTATTTTTCCTCCGCGACGCAGATCGGCCTCACCGCCACGCCCAAGGAGACCCGAGACGTTTCCAACATCGAGTACTTCGGCGAGCCTCTCTACACCTACTCGCTCAAACAAGGCATCTCGGATGGTTTCCTCGCGCCTTACAAAGTCGTCCGCATTGGTCTCGATAAAGACCTCGATGGTTGGCGACCAGAGAAAGGCAAGACCGATCGGTACGGACAAGAAATCGAGGACCGCGAGTATAATGCTCTCGATTTTGATCGCAGCCTCATCTTGACGAGGCGCACGCGGATCGTCGCCGCCAAGATTACCGAGTTTCTTAAGGCCACTGACCGTTTCGCCAAGACCATTGTCTTCTGTGAAAACATCGACCATGCCGAGCGTATGCGGCAGGCGTTGGTGAACACCAACTCGGACCTTGCTGCCGCCAACAACAAATACGTCATGCGCATTACCGGCGACAACGAGGAAGGGAAAATACAGCTCGATAACTTCATCGATCCTGAATCGACTTTTCCCGTCATCGCCACGACCTCCCGGCTGATGACTACCGGCGTGGACGCGCAGACGTGCCATCTCATTGTCCTTGATCGCCGCATCAACTCGATGACCGAGTTCAAGCAGATCATTGGGCGCGGCACGCGTATTAACGAGGACTACAATAAACTCTTCTTCACGATCATGGATTTCAAACGAGCGACCGCGCTCTTCGCGGACCCAAATTTCGATGGCGACCCCGTACAGATCTATGAGCCCCGGGAAGGCGAGCCTGTCGCGCCGCAAGATGACCCGTCAGGAGTCGGCATGGTTGGTGAGGACTCGCCCATCTTTGGCGAGCAGCCGTCCTCTGTTTCGATAGAGGACTCAGCTTCAGGTCGACCCGCCAAGTATTATGTTGATGATGTAGAAGTGCGGGTGGCGACCGAGCGCGTCCAATATCTCGACGCTGACGGCAAGTTGATTACCGAGTCGCTCAAGGACTACACCCGCAAGACGGTCCGTAAAGCCTACACCTCGCTCAACGCCTTTCTCAACGCTTGGAATGATGCGGTCCGTAAACAGGCCATCATTGAGGAACTCGCCAGCCAAGGCGTTTTTCTCGATGAACTGGCCGAACAGGTGGGCCGTGATTACGACGCCTTCGATCTTGTGTGTCACGTCGCCTTTGATCAGCCGCCGCTGACTCGACGCGAACGCGCCGAGCGTGTGAAGAAACGGAACGTCTTTACCAAGTACGGCGAGAAAGCCCGGAATGTTCTGCACGCGCTGTTAGAGAAATATGCCGATGGCGGGCTCAGAAGCGTCGAGTCGCTGGACATTCTCAAAGTCGATCCGCTCACCACCTTCGGCACACCGGTAGAAATCATCAAAGCCTTCGGCGGGAAGAACAACTACCTCGCCGCGATTCGTGAACTCGAAACCCAACTGTATCAGCAGGCTGCATAACCTATGGCCAATGTTTCTAATCTCGTCAAAACCATCCAAGACATCATGCGCAAAGACGCCGGCACTTACGGCGACGCGCAACGTCTTGAACAACTCGGCTGGATGTTCTTCCTGAAAATCTTCGACGATCGCGAAAAAGAACTTGAACTCCTGCGCGACAACTATAAGTCGCCGTTGCCGCAGCCTCTGCGCTGGTCCGAATGGGCCGCGGACGAGGAAGGCATCACTGGTGAAGCGTTGCTCGACTTTGTAAACAATACTCTGCTGCCCCAGCTCAAAAAGCTCGCCAGCGGGGCAGGGGACACGCTTTCGACTTTGATCCGCACCACTTTCGAGGACGCCAACAACTACATGAAGAACGGCACCCTCATGCGTCAGGTCATTAACAAAATTAACGGCATTGATTTCAACGCCTCTGATGATCGTCACATGTTCGGCGACATCTACGAGAAGATTCTCAAGGACTTGCAGTCCGCTGGGAACGCGGGCGAGTTCTACACGCCGCGCGCCGTCACGCAGTTCATCGTCGAGCAGGTGAACCCCCGGCTGGGCGAAACGATCCTGGACCCCGCCTGCGGCACCGGCGGCTTTCTCGTGTGTGCGATTGAGCATCTGCGCAAGCAAGCCAAGACTGAAGCCGACGAGCAAGTCATTCAAGAGTGCTTTGCCGGCATCGAGAAGAAGCACCTGCCGCACGTGCTGTGCATGACCAATTTGCTTTTGCACGGCATCGACGTGCCGTCCAACGTGCGGCACGACAACACCCTGGCGCGTCCGCTGCGCGATTGGTCTCCTCGTGAGCGGGTTGATGTCATTGTCACCAACCCGCCTTTTGGCGGCATGGAAGAGGACGGTATTGAAGCCAACTTCCCCGCTGAGTTCCGTACGCGCGAAACCGCCGACCTCTTTCTCGTGCTGCTGATGAAGATCCTCAAGCCCGGCGGGCGTGCGGGATTGGTGCTGCCTGACGGCACGCTGTTCGGCGAAGGCGTGAAGACGCGCATCAAGGAAGCGTTGTTGACCGATTGCAACCTGCACACCATTGTTCGTCTGCCCAACGGCGTCTTCAATCCCTACACGGGCATTCGCACGAACCTACTCTTCTTCACCAAAGGCCAGCCCACCACCGACGTGTGGTACTATGAGCATCCCTATCCGCCCGGCGCGAAATCGTACAACAAAGGCAAGCCGATTCGCATTGAGGAGTTCGAGCCGGAGAAAGCCTGGTGGAACAAGCGGGTGGAGAATGAACAGGCGTGGCGCGTGCCGGTCGGCCAGATCAAGGCGGGGAACTACAATCTTGATCTCAAGAACCCGCACCAGGTTGATACTGGCCCTGGTGATGTGGACCACCTGCTGCCAGAGTACGAAAAACTGCTGGCGCAGATTGCCTCCACCCGTGCGGAGTTGAAGGCCCAACTTCAAGAAGCGTTGTCGAGATGAAAAGGAAAGCTGCTAGTGGCAAAAGGAAAGCGTCAGGAAAATTGATCGTCAAAGATCGAACCCCTGGCCTGATTTTTCAGACACCGTCTGAAAAATTGTTGGCAATTGTGCAGAAGGCTTCTGCGCAATCGTGCTCTGGCGAAAAATGGCAGAAAGCTTCTGCCAAATTGTTATTGGCTCAGAAAAGTCAGAAGTCTTGGAGCACAGACAGACAGGTGTTATAAAAGACTCTCTCAAGTGAGGTTGAAAGAAAAGAGCAGTATCCATGCTGAAAGTACACGTCACATCTCAGATTGAGATCGACCTTGACGAAGTGCTCAAAAGCGTTGCGCAGCTTGAGCCGAACGAACTCGAACAAGTGGTGGACCAGTTTCTTGCTCTCCAGGCGCGGCGGAGAGCTGCGAGCCTTTCTACCGCCGAGACCGACCTCTTACGGCAGATAAATCAAGGACTACCCTCAACGCTTCGTGTTCGCTACGAAGAGCTGAACGCGAAGCTGCACGAAGAAACGATTACGCCGGATGAACATGAAGAATTCTTGCAGCTGAACGATCAGATTGAGCAAGCGGATGTTGAGCGGCTACGACACTTGATTGCGTTAGCTCAGCTGCGCCAGGTATCCGTCGATACACTGATGGACCAGTTAGGCATCCGCCAGCGACCGGCTCATGCCTAGAATATACCTCTCGGTTGATGCGCAACGAACCGTTATTGAGCGTGCTTACAATCGCTGCGAATACTGTCAAAGCCAAGCTGATTACGCTACGGAGACGTTTGCAGTTGAACATATTCATCCGCTGAGTCAGGGAGGCGGCAATGACCTGAACAATCTGGCTTTAGCTTGTTCAGGTTGTAATGGCCGGAAGTCCAATAGAACTCAAGCCCCGGACCCTACCGATGGAGTTATAGTTCCACTCTTTCACCCACGAGAACAACAGTGGCGAGAGCACTTCTGTTGGAGTAGCGACTATACGCAGGTCATCGGCTTAACGCCGACTGGGCGCGCCACGATTGAAGCGCTCCAGATGAATCGTCTTGCTTTAATTAACATCCGTCAATTATTGTATACGATCGGGAAGCATCCTCCAAAGACAAACTAGAGATCCCGGCATGACAATAAGAAGCGATCAAGAAAACCGCACATGACGTTAGAGAAGTTCTTCGAGAAGTTCGAGCTGTTCGCCGACGCGCCCAATGCTGTGGCGAAGATGCAGGAGTTGATTCTTCACATGGCAGTCCGGGGAAAGCTCGCTCCACAGGACCCCGGTGATGAACCGGCGGTGCATTTGCTCCAGCGAATCACCAAGCAGAGACGGTTTCTAAAAGCAAGAGAATACAGTTCTGTTGAGCCTGATGAGACACCTTATGACATCCCAAATTTGTGGTTATGGGTCCGACTCGGGAGTATATCCCTTACTAGCGAATCGGGATGGAGTCCGCAATGTGATCCTGAGCCACGCACTGGTGATAACTGGGGGGTACTAAAAGTGAGCGCCGTTTCGTGGGGCGCTTTTCGTCCAGACGAAAACAAAGCACTTCCAAGCGGAATAAAGGAGAGAAGCGAGTGTGAAGTACATGCGGGTGATTTTCTTCTCTCAAGAGCGAATACCGAAGAGTTGGTAGCCCGGAGTGTTGTTGTGGAGGAGACACCTCCCCGATTAATGATGAGCGATAAAATCGTCCGATTCACCTTTCCAGACGAAATCGAGAAGGCATTCGTCAATTTGGCGAATGCCTCGGCCTTTGCTCGCGATTACTACGCAAAGAATGCTTCAGGTACAAGCAGTTCTATGAAGAACGTCAGCCGAGAGGTGATGTGCAATCTACCAATTCCCCTCCCACCCCTCGCCGAACAGAAACGCATCGTAGCGAAAGTAGACGAATTGATGGCGTTGTGTGATCGGCTAGAAGCGCAGCAGAAGGAACGAGAAACGCAGCAGGCTGCACTTGCCCGCGCCGCTGTCACCCGCTTTGCCGACGCGCCCACCCCGGCGAACATCGAACTTCTGTTTCACAAGTCATACTCCGTCTCTCCTGCTGATCTGCGGAAAATGATCCTCACCCTAGCCGTGCAAGGGAAGCTAGTGCCGCAGGACCCGAATGATGAACCGGCAGAGTGCATTTTGGCTGCAACGAGAGCCCTTTTTGAACGACTGATTGAGGAAAGGGGACTCACGACGCCCAAGCCTTTACCGCCAATCAATGACAACGAAACAGCTTTCAAATTACCAGAAGGCTGGGTGTGGTGTCGTCTCGGACAGATCTTACGTATCTCATCCGGAGATGGTTTGACATCAAAGAGTATGAATGATGGTTCAGTCCTAGTTTATGGAGGTAATGGAGTAACTGGCCATCATGATGCCTACAATGTTTCAAAACCGACATTAGTCATTGGGCGGGTCGGCTACTATTGTGGAAGCGTCCACGTGACGCCAGAGAAAGCATGGGTGACAGATAATGCGTTTATTTCGACGTTTGACGAAAGCAATGTGGATATCAGGTTCTTAACTTGGCTACTCAAAGCTACGGACCTTCGTGAGCGCGACAACGCTACTGCACAACCCGTAATCTCCGGGACAAAAATTTATCCAATTGTTCTTGGAATCCCACCTCTCGCCGAACAACGCCGCATTGTCGCCAAAGTCGATCAACTAGTGTCTTTAGTGGACAAGTTAGAAGCGCAACTCGCGGCCTCGCGCGCCGCTGCTGCTCTTATGGATGCTCTTGTGGCGGAATTGACTGAAGCGAAGGAAGACGTGGCCTCACGCTGATGAAGACCAGTTTCACGGGAGTTAGTCATGTGTACTGTAGATTTCGACAAGATGTTTGTACTTATTACTGGAAACATCCGTGTCGGTTGCCTCCATATCGGATGCCTCTGCTGTCCCGGCGAGCGCTAGAAATGTGTCGAGTGCGGCGAGTTGAGCCTCGTCGGCTACGCTTTCTTCGTCCCGGCCAAGACGATCCATTTCTTCTATGAGACGAAGCTTCTCTTGAGGAGAGAGCAGCTTTACTTCTTCTATGATCTCTCCAACTGTGCGCATATCCTTATCCTTACTCTCACAATTTAGACGAGAGGTAGAGCACTTTCCAGCCTTTTATTTGGCCAAGAAAAAACGAAAACACGCGAGGGAGAGTGCGGGCCTCGCACCCTCCCTCAGTCTTGCCCAAGTACGGATGCCGGTTACTTAATCGCCACGGGATTGACCGGCGAACCGACCGCGCCGCTGACGCGCAGCGGTTGGGCCACGAGCAAGAACGCGTACACGTTGTCCGCAGCGCAGTCTTTGCTGAGGGCTTCAAGGTCCCAGATCTCGCCGAGCATCATGCCCATGTCCCGAATGGTAAGGAGATGAAACACTAGGCTGGCGTCAGGAAATTCCGACGCAAAGACTTCCACAGCGATGTTGTCGCTAGCCACCGCCGCCGCTTGTTTATCGTGTAACCACTCAGCGCACCGCCAACTCAGGCCGGGCGAACCCATCATCCACGCCTCGCCATCGCGGGTCTCCAGAAAATTGACTCGCCAGCCTGTACGCACGACCACGATATCGCCAGGCTCCACCGTCACACTGGCGGCTTTGGCGACGGCGTCTAGCTCCTCGGGTGTAATAACCGTACTGGGCGCTAAATACTTGACGCCGCGATAATGGGCTACGTCCAGCAGCACGCCGCGTGAGACAATCATGCCGCGCCCCGCTACCTGATCAATGCTATCTTTCGTAGCGCCTAAACTGGTGACGGCGGACGCCGGGTAGCCATTGTAGAGTTGTCCATCGTAATACACGTGTGAGAGCGCATCCCATTGGGTGCTGCCCTGCAACGGCATGATGATATAGTCATCGTTAAACCGCATCGGGCCCTTCCAGAATTCGGCGATTTGCGCTTCGGTGCTGCCGCCCCAGCCTTCCAGATGACGCGCTACGTTTTCATCACCACCATCCACCGACATGATATGAATAGGGTTGCGCCGGAACCCATGCGCGCCCTGGGGCCCGTAAGCGTCGATCGGAATGCTGAGGGGGAACACTTTCCCTTGTCTCACCATCGCCGATGCGCGCGCGATTTTCTCGGGAGTGATGTAATTCAGGGTGCCCAGTTGATCGTCTTTTCCCCACTTGCCCCAGTTGCGTACTTTCTCCGCGACCTCTCGCCAATTTGCAGCCATGTTGTTGTTCCTTTCGTATCAAAATTGCGGTCTACGTTCATCGTGTCATTAGTGAAATAACCACTTGTGCAACATGCGGCCTGGAAAAAAGGCGAATGATCCCGCGATCAGCAGGCCGCCAACATAGAGCCCAACCATGTTGCCGCGATGCGCTTGGATATTACCGCGGCGGATAGCCAAGTACGCCGCGGGGACGCTATACAAAGTCAAAAAGCTAAACGCATGGAGAAATCCTAAATGTCCCCACAGCGTTGGCCCGACTCTGGCTGGCATGGTTAAGGTGATCACACCTGTCGTCGCCATGAGCACGAGGTAGACCTTGCCCAGCATCTTATGGAACGGCGTACCCTTTTTCTTGAAGAGGAGGGCCGTACCAAGCGCAAACGCCGGCAGCACCGTTGCCAGATGCAGATATGCAAGATGCTCATAGGTCATGGTCTCCCCCTGCTGCTCAATAAACGTGAGCCTCTAAAGGCGAAACGGCCCTTCACAGATCGTCTCTTCCAGTTTGCGACGGACGTTAGGCATTTCTCGTTTTTGCAGTTCTTCCGGCAGGGCCTCCTTCGCCCCAGGCTTGCCTATCGCCGCCATCGCTTCGACACGGTAGCCGTCGGGAATGCCCAGCGCTGCCTTTGCTCGCTCGTAATCAAACCCTTGCATGCCGTGCACGACGTATCCTTTCAGCATGCCTTGCAGCGCCAGGTTCTCCCACGCCGCCCCGGTGTCGAATGAGTGCGTGATGGACGGCTTGCCATTGATGGTGAGCGTCGTTTTCGAGACGAAGAGCAACAGAGCGCCGGCATTGCGCACCCATGTTTTGTTTACATCGACAAGCAAATCAAAAAACAGCGGCCAATGGGTGCTGTCGCGGCGGGCATAGAGAATACGCCACGGTTGATCGTTGTAGGACGAAGGCGCCCAACGCGCCGCCTCGAACAACACCATGAGATCCTCTTCTGGAATCGTCTCGCCCGACATGGCGCGCGGCGACCAGCGGTCCAGAAAGAGCTTGTCGATTGCATGGTCAGCTTGTCGCTGCTCGCTTCCTTTGATCATAGGTGATTTCCTCCTTTCACTTGGGCTGCGGCCACACGCTGAAGACCGATGTCGCCAACCATTGCACCAACGCGGCATTCACCTCCAGCGGCTTTTCTTGCGCCATCCAGTGGCTTGAGCGGATCGTCTTTTCCGTCAGATTGCGGCAGTAAGTGCGCATGGGCTCGGCCAAGCGAGAATGGGTACATTCGCAGACGTAATCGTACCGTGCATTAAGAAATAGGACGGGCATATCGAGATAGCCCCCGTTTTGAGCCGTCTTCGCGTACTCGGCGTTGGCGGCATGGTTCATGTACCAAGAGGACGGTCCGAAAAATCCGTTCCGCTCCAAGGCGGAGACATACACGCTCAAGTCTTCCTCTGTTACGACGTCCTCATCTCGTGGGAAATCAGGAATCGCGCTGCCAAAGAAGCCATGATTGCGGCGCGTCATGGCGGTGAACGCTCTTTGCTGCTCTCCAGCGGGGTCTCCCTTGCGGAACAGCAGTTTTATGAGTTTGTACACATTCGCGTCCATTGGTGCGATGGCTTCAGCAAAGCTTTCCTCGTAGTAGCGCATGTAATCCCATTGACCGGCAGGGAACTCGTTGAGCGGGTAAAGATTACGATCCACTAAGGTTAAAGTGTGATCCAGGCCCCGTTCGATGGTGTAATACGGCACGCATAAATTGGCGACTGCGTGGCAACGGGTCGGGTGATGACTGGCGAGATTCCACACCACCGGACTGCCCCAGTCGTGCCCCACCCACACGGCTTTTTCTTTGCCCAAAGAGTCCAGTACATCGAGCATGTCTCGGACGATGTATTCCTGGGCGTAATCGCCGTGCTGATGGTACACGGACGAACGTCCATAGCCGCGCATATCCGGCGCAATGGCGCGAAACCCCAGCGCCGCCAAGGCCGGGAGTTGATGTCGCCAACTGATGGACAATTCCGGCCAACCATGCACGAAGATGATGAGGAGGCCGTCTTCAGGTCCTGTTGCAAGATAGAAGGTGGTGTGTCTCGCGGTTTTGGTTGTGTGTTCGGTGATCGCCATACACGCTCCTTATTATGAGCCATTTGTCACCTAAGTGCGCCGGACAACATACCGCACCCCGAGCGCAACCGTCTACTGAGACCCTCGCTGCGAACGCCTCGCAACTGATCCGAATCCACCTTATGAAGAGCGGTTTGGAAGGTCCTAGCAACGTCTGAAAAGATTGGTAGCGGCGGGCAGAATCGAACTGCCGACCTAGGGATTATGAGACCCTCGCTCTAGCCTACTGAGCTACGCCGCCATGAGGGAGAAATCGGGCGTTTACAATGAGGACTGATCTTACCTTGGAGTCCGTCTGTTTGGCAAGTCCAATGTTCGTGTGGGTGCTGCTCTCACTCTTTGTTATCCCATTGTGTTAACAAAAAGGCGAAAGATTGTTCCATTTCATCGGCGCATGGCAGAGAGAAGGCCCCACTGAGAGTAGCGCGTGCGCCTCACCATTTGCTCGTTCTGTAATCTTTCTGTATAGTAGGCGCCAATTTTGGGGGGAAGAGTGAGAATTGACGGTAATCGTACGCTCATGCCTGAACGGCGAAGCGATTCAGAGGGACGGTCGTCGACTTGCTCCGAAAGGTATTCTTCTAGCTGTATAGGAGTTGACTGCGAGGGGAAGGAAAAATTTATGATTTTTCCTTCTACGTAAACTCACAACCCCTAATTGATTCTCGAACGAGAAAGCGAACCTTGCTCGCGTGACAAAGAGCCTAACTCCTGAAGGCATCATAGGAATGAGGTAGAGGCATAGATGGCGAATAAAAGGGTGAACACTTGGTACGGGAGAGGGGAAGGACAGGTCTCTTCCTCACGGGCTCTAGCGTTTTTTTTAGTTTTCTGTAGTTTAGGGCGGCAATGGGACATTGTCCCGTTTTAGACGATAATTAAGAAGGCGTTTCGATGGCTCAGATATTTCGTCGGAGCTCCAACACCCTCGCGAAGTTTAGCATTGTTGGTGGTGCTCTCTTAGCAGGCGGACTGCTAACCCTCGTCATGGTCATAGCCCGCTCTCCGTGGGTGAACGATATTGGGGCGATCAAGGAACAGGTCGTTCCTTTTAGTCACAAGCATCACGTGAGCGGGCTGGGAATCGATTGTCGCTATTGTCATATCTCGGTGGAACAGACGGCGTTCGCCGGCATTCCAGCGGTCAAGACCTGTATGACTTGCCATTCGCAGATCTGGACCGAGGCGCCGATCCTAGAGCCCATTCGAGAAAGTTGGCGCACTGACAAAGCGATTCAGTGGGTCCGCATTCATGACTTACCTGACTTCGTTTACTTTAATCACAGTATCCATGTGAAAAAAGGCGTCGGTTGCGCGACGTGTCATGGGCGGGTGGACCAAATGCCGCTGATGTGGAAGGTGAACTCGCTGGACATGCAGTGGTGTCTTGAATGTCATCGCCAACCTGAACGATTCATTCGTCCCCGTGAGCAAGTTTTCCGCATGGATTGGGAGCCGCCGAGTGATCAGCTCGCTCAGGGAGCTGCGCTCGTCAAGGAATATCATATTAACAAGAGCAAGATGACTGATTGCTCAATCTGTCACCGATGACAACAATACGAACGTTCAGCACGCCTCTCGATCTCGCGGCGATCCGCACGCGTCTTGCGGAAAGTCGCGGTCCTCAATACTGGCGCAGTCTTGAGGAACTCGCCGACACGAAAGAGTTCCAGGAAGTTCTCGAACAGGAATTTCCCCAGCATGCCTCTGTATGGCCCGACTCGCTCAGTCGCCGAGGGTTTCTTCAACTCATGGGCGCTTCGCTCGCCTTGGCGGGCTTGAGCGCTTGTACTAAACAACCGGAAGAGCACATCGTTCCGTATACCAAGCCGCCGGAATCGGTGCTGCCAGGCCGTCCACAGTTCTACGCGACTGCGGTGCTGCGCGGCGGTGTCGCAACCGGGGTGCTGGTGGAAAGTCATACGGGCCGCCCCACGAAGATCGAAGGCAACCCGCAACATCCCGCTAGTCTTGGCTCGACCGATGCGTTGACGCAGGCTGCTGTGCTGGCGTTGTATGATCCTGATCGGGCTCAAATAGTGACCAATGCGCGTCGCCTCAGCTCGTGGGACACTTTTCTGGCCGTCAGTAAAACTGCGATGGACGCCCAGCGCACTAAGAACGGCGCGGGGCTGCGCATTTTGACGGAGACCGTGACTTCGCCTACGCTCGCCAGCCAGCTCCAAGCGCTACTCAAGGATCTCCCCCAGGCCCGCTGGCACCAATATGAGCCGATCAATCGCGATGCTGCTCGCGCTGGCGCAAAGCTCGCTTTCGGGGCCGACGTTGATACGCATTACCGCTTCGATAAGGCTGCGGTCATTCTTTCTCTTGATGCGGACTTTTTATTTGCGCTGCCTGGCAGTGTGCGGTATGCGCGTGATTTTTCCGCAAAACGAAAGGTGCGGGATGAGCATGGCGAGCTGAACCGTCTGTATATGGCGGAGAGCGCTCCGTCTATCTCCGGCTCGGTGGCGGACCATCGCTGGTCAATGAAAGCCAGTGAGGTGGAACTCTTTGCTCGTGCGGCTGCCAAGGAAATGGGGCTCGCCCACATTCGTTCGGGTCAGTGGGCAAACGGAGCGAAGCATAGTAAGCATATTGCCGCTCTCGTGCGCGATTTGCAGAAACACACTGGCGCCAGCATTGTGATTGCGGGCGATCAGCAGTCTCCCGCCGTGCACGCGATCGCGCACGCCATGAACTCTGCCTTGGGCAACGTGGGCAAAACCGTCATCTACACGGAGCCGGTGCAAGCGAATCCCGTCGCTCAGCTCGATTCCCTGCGGGAACTCGTGCAGGACATGGAGGCTGGCAAAGTTGAACTGTTGGTGATTCTTGGTGGTAATCCGGTGTACGACGCTCCAGTGGATCTGGGCTTCGTTGCGGCGCTGGAAAAGGTTGCTCTGCGGGTGCAATGTAGCTCGCACGAAGATGAGACGGCCGCGCAGTGCCATTGGCATATTCCCGAGTCTCACTCACTGGAAGCGTGGAGTGACGCCCGGGCATACGATGGCGTGGTCACCGTGATTCAACCGCTTATCGCGCCTCTCTACGGGAGCAAGTCCCATCACGAAATGGTGGCCGCCCTGATGGACCAGACGGCCTCTGGTTACGAATTGGTCCGCAAGTACTGGGAGGGTCAACTTTCCGGTGGGGATTTTGAGCGCGCTTGGCGTAGGGCTCTGCACGATGGCGTCATTGAGGGGACCGCGTTTGCCGCGAAAGCAGTGTCCCTGACGAACGGCGACTGGTCTCGTCTCGATGTCGAACCGTCGCAAGCTCCGAATTCCCAAGGCTCACTCGAAGTGATCTTTCGCCCTGACCCTTCGATCTGGGATGGGCGGTTCGCCAATAATGCATGGTTGCAAGAGTTGCCCAAGCAGTTGACGAAATTGACGTGGGACAACGCCGCGTTTATGAGTCCAGCCACGGCGGAGCGATTGCGTTTTTCTAGCGAAGAGGTGATTGATCTCTCCTATAAGGGACGGACCGTCCGCACAGCAGTCGCCATCATGCCTGGACATCCGGACGAGGCGGTAACTGTCCACCTCGGTTATGGACGCACGCATGCCGGACGTGTCGGCTCTGGCATGGGGTTCAACGCATACGCTCTGCGCACGGCTGACGCGCTTTGGTTCGGCGCTGGGGCGATAGCCCATCGCACTGGTGAACGCTATCCGTTAGCCATCACTCAGGAGCACCATGCTTTAGAAGGTCGCAACCTCATCCGCAGCGGCACGCTCGAACACTTCAAGCAACATCCTGATTTTGTCCGCGAAATGGCGGAAGATCCGCCGCCGGAACTGACGCTGTATCCGGAAGTGAAATATGAGGGGAATGCCTGGGGCATGACAATCGACACCACCGCCTGCATCGGCTGCGGGGCGTGCATGACGGCGTGTCAATCCGAGAATAACATTCCCGTCGTCGGGAAAGAGCAAGTTATCATCGGTCGTGAGATGCACTGGATTCGTGTCGACCGCTATTATGGCGGCGACCCCGACAACCCAGAGGTCTATCACCAACCCGTGCCCTGCATGCAGTGTGAAAATGCGCCGTGCGAACCCGTCTGCCCCGTCGGCGCCACTTCGCATAGCCACGAAGGACTCAACGACATGGTCTATAACCGCTGCGTAGGCACGCGGTACTGCTCGAACAACTGTCCGTATAAAGTGCGGCGTTTTAATTTCTTGCTCTTCCAAGACTGGGACACGCCCACCCTGAAGCTGCAACGCAATCCCAATGTTTCCGTTCGCAGCCGCGGTGTCATGGAGAAGTGCACCTATTGCGTGCAACGCATCAATTTCGCACGCATCACCTCGGAGAAAGAAGATCGGAAAATCCAAGAGGGTGAGATCGTGACGGCGTGCCAGGCGGCGTGTCCCGCGGAAGCAATTGTCTTCGGCGATATCAACAATAAAGACAGTGCAGTGGCGAAATTGAAAGCGACGCCGCTGAACTACGGATTGTTGACAGAGTTAAACACCAGGCCTCGCACGACCTATCTCGCTCGTTTGAGGAATCCCAACCCGGAGATTGACAATGGCTAGTGTGGCGCATTCCGCCCCTGAACAACAGGCCCCTGAGGAAGTGATTCACCCGCTGATCTTGCCGGGGAACTCCTACAAGTCGATCACTGAAAAGATCAGTGATGTGATTCTCTCAACTCATGTGCCAACGTTTTGGTATTTCTGGGCCTTTATCGCCTTTGTGTTCTTTAACGTCCTCGGGCTCTCCGCGACCGTGCTGCTGCTGGTCGGAACAGGCATCTGGGGCATCACCATTCCGATCGGCTGGGGCTTCGCCATCATCAACTTTGTGTGGTGGATCGGTATCGGTCACGCGGGGACACTGATTTCCGCCGTGTTGCTGTTACTCAATCAACACTGGCGCACCTCGATTAACCGTTTCGCCGAAACGATGACGATCTTCGCTGTCATGTGCGCTGGCATGTTTCCCTTGCTGCATACAGGAAGGCCCTGGCTCGCGGCCTACTGGCTGTTTCCCTATCCCAGCACGATGGGTGTGTGGCCGCAGTTTCGCAGCCCGCTGATTTGGGACGTGTTCGCGGTCGCCACGTATTTGACGATTTCCGCGGTGTTCTGGATCGTTGGTCTCATCCCTGACTTCGCGGTGTTGCGGGAACGGGCGAAAACCAGATTTGGTAAAGTCGCCTATGGGATGCTGGCCATGGGCTGGCGAGGGTCTGCGCGCCATTGGCATCATTACGAAATCGCTTACCTTCTTCTAGCCGGGCTCTCGACCCCTCTCGTCGTGTCTGTCCATTCAATCGTGAGTCTTGACTTTGCGGTATCGGTCATTCCGGGTTGGCACACCACGATCTTCCCGCCGTACTTTGTTGCAGGCGCTATCTATGCAGGCTTCGCGATGGTGTTCACCCTGGGCATCCCCATGCGAAAAGTCTGGCATCTGGAAGACTTCATTACCATGCGTCACATTGACTGCATGGCGAAAGTGATGTTAGCGACGGGGCTCTTCGTCGCTTATGGCTATACGATAGAAGCATTCATGGGTTTTTATAGCGCCAGCCCCTATGAAGGGTTCATGATTCATAACCGTATGACTGGGCCCTACTGGTGGTCGTATTGGTCGCTGATTCTTTTCAATGTGATCTTTCCCCAACTGTTATGGTTCCGTGGCATCCGCGCGAACATTTCGGCCTTGTTCTGGGTTTCGATGTCGATCAACATCGGCATGTGGCTTGAGCGGTTCGTCATTGTGGTGACGAGCCTGCATCGCGATTTCCTCCCCTCCTCGTGGGGCATGTATCATCCAACACGATGGGACTGGGGGACATTCACAGGAACGCTTGGGTTCTTTGTCCTCATGATGTTGTTATTCCTCCGTGTGGCGCCGGTTATTTCCATCGCTGAAGTTCGCAGCTTGTTCTTTGAGACGAAGAACGGTCACGGAAAAAAGCATGAAGCTGAGGAGGCTGCGGCATGAGCACGCAAGTCGCCACTACTGCCTCCTTACACGGAGTGATGGCGGAATTTGCTTCCGCCGATGAATTACTCGCCGCCGCCCATCGTACTCGCGAGGCGGGATATAAAGATGTGGACGCCTATTCGCCATTCCCCATTCATGGAATGGATGAAGCGCTGAAATTGCCGAAGAGTCTGGTTCCACTCTGCGTACTCATTGGCTCCTTACTGGGCACGGCGCTCGGTTTTGGGCTTGAGTATTGGGTGTCGGTCCTTGCCTACCCCATCATGGTCGGAGGAAAGCCGTACTTTAGTTGGCCGGCGTTTATTCCGGTGGCGTACGAAACCACAATCCTCTTAGGCGGACTCACTGCCGCCATCAGCATGTTGATGATTAATGGCTTTCCAACGCCGTATCATCCGGTCTTCAATGTTGAGCGTTTTTCGCATGCCATGGTGGATCGGTTCTTTCTCTGCATTGAAGCGACAGATCCGAAGTTTAATCCTGAAGAGACGAAAAAGTTTCTTGAAGGACTTCATCCTTATGAGGTTTCTGAGGTTGAGGAATAACGTGCCCATTTCCATGAAGAACTTTGTATTCACCGGGACCGTGCTGGGTTGCTTCTTGTTCCTGGCCGGATGTCGCCAAGACATGCACGACCAACCGAAGTTTAGGCCCTATCGAGAGAACCCATTCTTTGCGGATGGCCGTTCCGCTCGTCCTCTTGTCGAAGGCGTCGTCGCTCGTGGCGATCTGCAAGAGGACGAACACTTGTACAAAGGTAGAGAGAATGGCGCTCCGGCGACGACCTTCCCGTTTCCGATCACCAAAGAGGTGTTGGCGCGCGGTCAGGAACGCTTCAATATTTATTGCTCTCCCTGTCATGGACAGTTGGGCAACGGCGAAGGCATGATCGTCCAGCGGGGACTCAAACATCCGCCGTCGTTTCATGAAGCCCGCTTGCGGGAAGCTCCTCCCGGCTACTTTTTTACCGTGATTTCCAACGGGTTCGGAGTAATGTTCGACTATGCTGATCGCGTACCAGCGAAAGATCGCTGGGCGATCATTGCGTACATTCGCGCTTTGCAATTAAGCCAACATGCAACTTTAGCGGACGTTCCCACCGAAGAGCGTCAAAAATTGACTGGATCGCACGAATGAACAACGGTGATTCGATTCAACCTATACTGGAAAACGCGCAGAGGCGCTGGCTCACCGTTGGCGTCATCGGCGCAGCACTGACCGTGGTTGGCGGTTTCATTAATCCCGAACAGTTCTTTCGTTCTTATTTGTTCGGTTACATCTTCTGGTTCAACCTAACCTTGGGTTGTTTGGCCGGAGTCATGGCGCACAACCTCACTGGTGGTGATTGGGGTGAAGCGACCAGGAGACAACTCGAAGCCGGCATGCGAGTGCTGCCGCTTATCGCGTTGCTCGTGCTGCCGATCCTTTTCGGCTTGCCAAAAATCTATGAGTGGGCGAATCCTGAGCACGTAGCGCATAGCGCCGTACTTCAACAAAAGGCTGGCTACCTCAATCCAACGTTTTTTATCATTCGCATCGGCGTGTACTTTTCTATTTGGTTGACCCTCGCTGCGTACTTGTACAAATGGTCCGGCGAACTCGACCGGACGCCGAATTTATCCATCGTTCGCCGAATGGAAAACCTGAGTGGGCCAGGGGTGGTGATTTATTTTCTCACCTCAACCTTCGCTTCTTTCGACTTACTCATGTCGCTCGAACCCCATTGGTATTCCACTCTCTACGGGCTCTTCTTCATTGTCTGTCAAGCGCTGGCGATGCTTACGGTCATGATCGGTGTCACGACGTGGTTATCGCGGTACGAGCCACTCTCTCACGTGGTGACGGAAAAACATTTTCATGACCTGGGCAAGCTCACGCACGGTTTCGTGGTGTTCTGGACCTATGGGATGTTTTCGCAATTCATCATCGTATGGTCCGGCAATTTGCCAGAGGAAATTATCTGGTACGTGCATCGGATTGCGGGAGGATGGAAAGCGGTCGCCGTCTGCTTAGTCGTCTTCCACTTCGTCGTGCCGTTCTTTCTTTTGTTGTCTCGGAATAATAAGATGCGGAAAAACGCGCTGGTGAAGATTGCCGGCTTCATTATCTTCATGCGTTTTGTTGATCTGTACTGGTGGATCTCCCCGGCGTTTTATCCAGATGGCATCCATTTTCATTGGCTCGACCTCACCGTCCCGGTGGGAATCGGCGGATTCTGGTTGTCCACGTTCTATGCACAACTGAAGAAACGTCCGCTAGCGCCGCTGCCCGATCCATTTACTGAAGCGGAACAAGCGCTAGAGCACGCCTAGAACGCAAGAGGTTGAGATATGGAGTCACGCACCACTGAGCATGAAAGTATTGGTCATGAAATAAGCATGGTGAACTTGAAGCCGGTTATTGCGTTCGCCATTGTGATGGTAATCGTGACCGTTTTTTCTTTTGCCGCCATGGGATTTTTGCTTGATTTTTTAAAGATGAATCAGGAGCGCAATGACGTGCCGCTGTCTCGGCTCGCGAATGCCGACCAGCAGCCCCCTGCTCCACGGTTGCAAGTTGCCCCGAGCCAGGAGCTCAGACAACTGCGACAAACTGAAAGCGCGGTGTTGAATACCTACCACTGGGTCGATAAAGAGGCTGGCGTGGTGAGCATTCCGGTAGAACGCGCAATGGAAGTGCTCGCGGAGCGTGGATTACCAGCGCGGAGCAGCGCGGCCCAGTAACGAAAGCTCACGCATGAGCAAAGCTGAATGACGATGTTATTCATGAATGATCAGTCTCTTGCAAGAAAAAAACGGCAGCGCTTGTTTTTCTATCTACCAGGGATACTTGCTTTCAGTCTGTGCGTACTCTCCTCGACGCGAGCCCTCGCTCTTCCCGGCGCTGGTCCTGGCGGCAATCTGATGGCGTGGCAGGACCCCACTGCACCGGCGTCTTTTAATCCAGTTCCTCAGGTTGGCTTCGATCAACGGCTCGGCGAGCAATTACCGCTTGATCTGCCCTTTAAGGATGAAGCCGGCAATCCCGTGCAATTGCGACAATACTTTGGCGACAAGCCAGTGATCTTGTCGCTCGCCTATTATGACTGTCCGATGCTCTGCACCTTGGTATTGAACGGGTTGGTAAGAACGTTGCGCACCCTATCCTTTTCCGCCGGAAACGAATTTACCGTGTTGACGGTGAGTTTTGATTCCAGAGAAAAACCGCCGTTGGCGGCGCAAAAGAAAAAAACCTACTTGGAGAGTTATCGACGCGACGGGGCGGAAACAGGCTGGCATTTCCTCACCGGAGAAGACGACGCTATTCAAAAGCTGACAAGCAGTGTAGGCTTCCGTTACACCTACGATCAGCAGGCGCGGCAGTTCGCGCACGCGAGCGGCATTATGATCATCACGCCGCAAGGGAAGATTTCTCACTACTTCTACGGGATTGAATATGCCCCGCGAGATGTGCGGTTGGGGCTTGTGGAAGCGTCGGCTGGCAAAATCGGCGCTTTTGTCGATCAAGTCCTGCTCCTGTGTTTCCACTACGATCCTGCGGCTGGGAAATATGGAGTGATGATCCTCCGTATCGTGCAAGTGGCTGGTTTATTGACGATGTTAACGTTGGGCTTGTATGTGTTCACCATGTTGCGCCGAGAACGCCGCCAGCAGTTAACTGCTGGACAGGCTCCTGCTTTAGCTCCGGGGCGAGGATAAATTGTTCATCAAATACACAACGATTTTACAGACTGCACTTTGACGGACGATCATGATAGGAAAATTTTCTCTCTGGCCTGAGGTCGCCTCCTCCTTCGCTCTGGAAGTAGATGCGCTCTATGTTTTTATTCTCGTGACGAGCCTCGTCTTTGGCGTTGGCGTCTTCGCCGCGGTGGTGTACTTCTTCGTTAAATACAAACGCAAATCACATGACGAAATTCCCGAGGAGATCGAAGGGAATACTCCACTGGAAATCATTTGGTCGATTATTCCTCTTGGTATTGCCCTGATCATGTTTTTCTGGGGAGTAGTGCTCTTTTTCAAGATCTCCACTCCCCCGGCTGAGTCGCTCAATTTCTATGTGGTGGGAAAACAATGGATGTGGAAGGTGCAGCATCCCTCCGGGAAGCGTGAGATCAATGAACTGCACATCCCCCTAGGGCAGCCGATCAAACTGACAATTACCTCCGAAGACGTCATTCACAGTTTTTATGTCCCAGCGTTTCGCTCCAAAATGGACGCCGTGCCTGGGCGGTACACAACGAGCTGGTTCACTCCAACCAAGGTAGGTGAGTACCATATCTTTTGCGCAGAGTATTGTGGTCTGGATCATTCGGTGATGGCTGGTCGCGTTGTCGTCATGGAGCCGGTCGAGTACGAGCATTGGCTGAAACATGGCAGCGCGCCTACCGCCGTCGCGCCTGACGAAACTCCGGAAGCGGCGGGCGCTAGACTTTTTCAAGAACAGCGCTGTAATACCTGTCATCAATCCAATGGGATGCTCGCCCCTATGCTCACTGGCGTTTTCGGTCATGAAGTGAAATTACAAAACGGCCAGACGGTCGTTGCCGATGAAACTTATGTGCGTGAATCGATAGTGAATCCACTGGCAAAAATTGTCGCTGGCTATCAGCCGCTGATGCCTCCGTATCAAGGTCAGGTGTCCGAAGATCAACTCACTCAGTTGATCGCGTATATTAAATCTTTAGCCAAGTAAGAAAGAACGTTTGCAACCACGCTGCAACACGTGAGGAACACTATGGCAGCCGTTGAAATACGAGAAACTTCAGCAACGATCGAAGCCCCGCGCCCAACCTATCTCAATTCGAGCCACACCGTCGCTTCCTGGCTTCTCACGTTTGACCATAAGCGCATTGGGGTTCTCTACCTCATCGCAGTGACGGCCTTTTTTGTCGTTGGCGCCATTTTCGCCGCCCTGGTTCGTATCGAGTTGTTAACGCCGGCTGGCGACCTCATGAGTGCGGCGACGTACAACAAGGTTTTCACCATGCACGGGGTGGTGATGGTCTTCTTTGTTCTGATTCCTTCAGTCCCCGCGACGTTGGGAAATTTTCTCATTCCCATCATGATTGGCGCCCGCGACGTGGCGTTTCCCAGGTTGAATCTCTTTAGTTGGTACCTTTTTATGATTGGCGGCTCCTTCGCCCTGGCGGCTGCCATGCTCGGCGGCGTTGACTCCGGCTGGACATTCTACTCGCCATATAGCACGACCTTTTCCACTTCAAATGTCTTGCTTGCCGGCATGGGAGCGTTTGTCGCCGGCTTCTCGTCGATATTGACCGGTTTGAACTTTATCGCCACTATTCACACTATGCGGGCCCCAGGGATGACCTGGTTCCGGTTGCCGCTGTTCATCTGGGCGCATTACTCAACTGCCCTTATTCAGGTTCTGGGCACGCCAGTGATCGCAATTACGCTCGTATTGATGATGCTGGAGAGAGGTTTGCATCTGGGCATTTTCGATCCGACGCTGGGAGGCGACCCCGTGCTGTTCCAGCATCTCTTTTGGTTTTACTCTCACCCCGCGGTGTACATTATGATTCTGCCGGCGATGGGGGTTATCAGTGAGATGATCGCGTGTTCGGCGCGAAAACGCGTCTTTGGCTATCCATTCGTCGCGTTCTCAAGCCTCGCCATTGCGATTGTTGGATTCTTTGTCTGGGGCCATCACCTCTACGTCAGCAGCCAATCTGTCTACATTGGCATGGTGTTCTCGTTCATTACGTATATCGTCGCCATTCCTTCTGCTATTAAAACCTTTAATTGGGCGGCGACGCTTTACAAAGGCTCCATTGAGTACAATACGCCCACCATGTGGGTGTTGGGGTTCATGGGCCTATTTCTCATTGGCGGCTTAACGGGGCTATTCCTGGCGGCGGTTGGCTTGGATGTCCACTTACATGACACCTATTTTGTGGTGGCGCATTTCCACTACATTATGGTGGGCGGCGCCATCATGGGGTTCCTTGGCGGGCTCCACTTCTGGTGGCCGAAAATTACTGGTCGCATGTATCCGGATTTCTGGGGCAAGTTGTCCGCCTGGTTGGTGTTTACCGGCTTTAATCTGACCTTCTTTCCGCAATTCGTCGCTGGTTATGTCGGTATGCCGCGCCGGTATCACAGCTATGCGCCGGAGTTCCAAATTTTTAATGTCGCGTCGACCGCTGGGGCCACGATACTGGGCCTTGGGTATCTCTTGCCGATGATCTATTTGATTTGGTCGCTCTTTTACGGCAAGAAAGCCACCATGAATCCGTGGGGAGCCAAAGGGCTGGAGTGGACGATTCCTTCGCCGCCGCCGACGGAAAACTTTGAACACACGCCGATTGTGACAGAAGAAGCCTACGAATATTCCCATTTACATCTGGAGGCGAACGTTGGCTGAGATTCATGCGCAGGCCGTCGCAGCAGTGGCTCATCACGACCACGCTGATCACGCTCACCAGTTTGATGACAAAGAGCAACAGGCCGAAGCGGTGTCGCTTGGCATGTGGGCTTTCTTGGTGCAAGAGATTCTTTTCTTTGGCGGGCTGTTTACCGGATACGCTGTGTATCGTTCGTACTATCCGGAAGCCTTCATCCAGGGAAGTCATCATCTCGATATCCTGTTGGGCGGGTTTAACACTGTTGTCCTGATTGCGAGCAGTCTCACGATGGCGATGGCGGTCCACTCCGCGCAGGGCAGCAAGCGCGCCATGTTAGTGTTTTTCTTACTGGCGACCCTCTTTCTGGGGTGCGTCTTTCTCGGCGTCAAAGTGATTGAATATAGTGACAAGTATCATCATCACCTCATCCCAGGAATCAATTTTTTCGTGGAAGGCGAATACGCTAGGCAACAGCAGATTTTCTTCAGTTTCTACTTCGCCATGACGGGTATGCACGCCCTCCACATGATTATTGGCGCTCTCGTTATTACTCCTTTAATTTTCATGGCGATACGTGGGAAGTTTTCGGCGAGTTATTATGCGCCGATCGAAGTTTTTGGCTTGTACTGGCATTTCGTTGATATTGTGTGGATTTTCTTGTTCCCTTTACTTTATTTGATTGGTCGACACTAATGGATACTCCTCATTCCGGTCACGACGCGCACGCGCACCCCAGCGTTGGTCTCTATCTCGCCGTCTTTGGCGCCTTGATGGTCTTCACCACTATCACGGTGGCCGTGGCGTTTGTTAATCTTGGCCCGCTCAACAATGTGGTCGCGATTGGGATCGCTTTTACCAAGACTATCCTCGTCGTGTTATTTTTCATGCATGTACACTACAGCAGCCGCTTGACGAAAATTTTTGCGGCGACGGGCTTCTTTTTCTTAGCTATTCTCATTTCGTTCACTGTGAGTGATATGCAGGTTCGCCACCCAGCGCCGCAATCAAAAGGGTGGACCGCGCTTCCCTCCACCGGCCCAATTGATCCTCCTGCGGGTTTCACTCCGCATTCTGAAGAAGGCAACGAACCTCAGCACGAAGCGGCTCACCATTAGTTTCCTCTCGTTTCCTTTCGCTTTGCTCTTCCTGCCACAGATTTTCTTTGGTAAGAAAACTCCGCGATTGATTCTCTCTCCCGTGTGTTGAGAGTTCCCCTTTATCTTTCTTTCCCTCCTGCGTTGGCGTGGGGAGGAAAAAGCGTCGAGAAGAGAGGGGATATTGTACCGTGAGACTGATGTGGTACATGAGGCATCGGTTCCCCGTAGCGTCTGCGCTGATCAACGGCCATCTAGTGAAGGCGGGACTATGAGTAAACGTGTTGCCAATCTCTTCTTTTTTTTCCTTGAAAATCTTGGCGCCGGCGTTTGGGTGGGAGCGCTAGTGACGTTTGGTCTCGCGGTCGCTGCTCCGGTATTTCGCAATCTTCCGAGTCTTACGCAAGCGGGAGCCATCACCTCCATCATCTTGCATCGTATTAACCTCATTGAAACTACCGCCGCGATCAGCATGGTGCTTTCCGCCTTTGTCTTTCTTTTGCAGAAAGAGCAGCGGACCTCCATCCGCTTGACAAAAACAACGCTCGTTGTCCTCATGACCATGATGTTTCTGTACTACGGTCTGATTGTGATGAATCGTTTGGAACATCTGCGAACGGTAGAAATTCGCGACTTTGATCATGTGTCCGAAGAGGCGCGAGTCTTTCGTGACGAATTTGATCGGCTTCACACGTTGTATACCAAGCTGGCGCAGGTCAATTTGTTCATGGGACTGGGATTTTTGCTGCTTTCCGCGTGTGAGAAGAAATGAGTGCGGATAGTGCGAACATGGTGGACAAACATGGAGACTGAACCGCAGCAGGCGCCATTGTTCATAACCGCGCCGGGACAATTAGTACGTCGCAAGGCGTCCCGTATCCACCGCCGTCGCACTCCTCCTGGCGCGCCTCCTGGGACGCTGATTGCCGACCCCGAGGCGCCGCCGCCGCAAATACACGTCTTTGCGTATGGGCCTGAGCAGTTCCATGAACAAGAAATCACTGATCTTCGGCAACTGGCCAGCCTCTTCCACCACTGGCCCGTGCTGTGGGTAGATATTGAAGGCTTGGGCAATGTTGACACCATCAAAGCCGTAGGAGAGATGTTCTCTCTTCATCGACTCGCGCTGGAAGATGTGCTCAACGTACACCAGCGACCAAAGATTGAGCAGTATAACGATTTGTACTTCATCGTTTCTCGTATGGTCAGGATTGGCGACACTCTTGAGACGGAGCAGTTGAGCTTATTCCTGGGCTCCTCTTTCGTCTTGACGTTTCAAGAAGGAAAGCCTGGCGATTGTCTGGAGCCCGTGCGCGAACGCATCCGCGAAAAACGTGGACGGATTCGTGACGTCGGTCTTGATTATCTTGCCTACGCTTTGCTTGATGCGGTGGTGGATAGCTACTTTCCCGTCCTTGAAGCCTACGGTGAGCAATTGGAAATCTTAGAAGATGAGGTCATGGCGCACCCTGAACGGACCGTTGTTGCCCATGTGCATGACATTAAACGAAATTTGCTCACCCTCCGTCGGTCGATTTGGCCGCAGCGGGAAATTTTCAACGCCTTGCTGCGAGACGAAACGCCGCTGGTGACGAACGAGACGCGGCTCTATTTACGCGATTGTTACGACCATACCTCGCAAATCATTGATCTCGTAGAAACCTATCGGGAACTCGGAGCCGATCTGACGGATTTGTACCTGTCGAGTGTGAGTAATCGTACGAATGAGATCATGCGCGTGCTGACGGTGATCGCCACGATTTTTATTCCGTTAACATTCGTCGCCGGCGTCTACGGCATGAACTTCAATCCCAACAGCTCGCCGTGGAACATGCCGGAACTCAACTGGCCTTGGGGATATCCCTTCGCGCTGACATTGATGGGCGTTTGTGCGGCGCTACAACTGATTTTTTTCTGGAGACGAGGCTGGCTAGGACTGCCAAAGACGCTGACGTCGAGGAACGAAGAAGAGCCTGAGAGCGGAAAATCGTGAAAGAAGAGAAGAGGCGCGCAACGTCGCGCCTCTTGCTGCGAAGACAGGGCCTGTAGGCTGCGACTTCGGGAGGTTACTGCTGTGTCAGCTCAGCATCGATAGTGATATCGACCTCATCACCGACAATCAGCCCTCCGCTTTCCAAGACTTTATTGTACGTTAACCCGAAATCTTTCCGGTTAATTCTCGTCGTCGCCATCCCGCCAATGCGCATCTTTCCTCCCGGGTCCTTAAACGGCTTCGTCGTGCCTTCGACATTGAGCACGACTTCCTTGGTGACTCCGTGTATGGTGAGGTCGCCAGTCACTTTGAACTTGCCCTCTCCAACAGTTTCAAATTTTTTCGATTTGAATGTGAGGGTGGGATATTTTTCAACGTCGAAAAAGTTAGGACTCTTGAGATCTGCGTCCCGCTTCTCTACACGGGTGTTGATCGAAGCTGCATCGATAGTCGCTTCGAGGGTGGATTTTGTGATGTCCTGTTCGTCGAGGGTGAACGTGCCGCTGGTCTTGCCGAATTCGCCACGAACGGTGGAAACCATGAGGTGGCGCACGGCAAACTGCGGGGTCGTATGGACTGGATCGATTTGCCACACTGACGTTGCTCCAAACGCGGAGGCGCCGATCAGGAACGACGTGATAAAGACAACAATGAAAAGACGACGCATACATTTCTCCTCCCTCTGTGTGAAATCCTGAGGCTCCTGACGATATTCCCCCGCGCGTCTGATGGAAAGGTTTGACTGCCCCGGCGAAATCGGGAAATGACGGGAGCATTGTCCGTGAGTATGAGCCTGTGGCAAGATTTGTGATTGCGGTGAACGGCGCCCTCTGCTATGCGGATCGCATGAGTGGCGAAGGACCACTTGTGAGTAGGAGCTCTGGCAGTGTCCGAACAAGACTCTCCCTCCAAACCTGACCGCTACTGGGCTTTCATCAGCTACAGCCACGCGGATGAACGCTGGGCCTCCTGGCTGCATCGTGCGCTCGAAACCTATCGTCTCCCGCGAGACTTGGCTGGCGGCGCGGGAAAGTATGGAGAGCTGCCGCCCCGTTTGTTTCCCGTCTTCCGCGACCGAGAGGAACTCGCCAGCGCCGCCGATCTCCCCGTCCGCATTCGAGAGGCGCTGACTCAGTCGCGCGCACTGGTGGTGATCTGCTCGCCGCGCGCGTCGACATCGCGTTGGGTGGCGGAGGAGATTCGCGCCTTCAAGGCCATGTACGGCGAGGAGCGGGTGTATTGCCTCATCGTTGATGGAGAGCCGCATGCGAGCGACCTCGCTGGACGCGACGCTGAGGAATGCTTTCCGGAGCCTATCCGCTACCGCGTTCGCCCCGATGGTGAGCTGACCACGGAAGTCGCGGAGCCCATGGCGGCTGATGCGCGCCCCGTTGCGGATGGCCGCCGCGTAGCGCTGCTCAAATTGCTCGCTGGTCTCTTCGGCGTCGAGCTTGACGGTCTGCGGCGGCGTGAGGAGCAACGTCGTCGACGCCGCAACCAAGGATGGGGGCTCGCTGCATCGCTGTTGATCGCGCTCCTCAGCACGGGCCTCTGGTATGTCAACGTACAACGGCATGAAGCGGAGCACCAGCGTGACCTCGCACGTTCGCGTCAACAGGTGGCGCTGGCTCGTCAGCTTGCCGCCCAGTCCGCGCGTATTCGGGTCGAACAACCCGCGTCTATCGAACTTGCGAGCCTGCTGGCGATCGAAGCCGTACGCAGGCTGGACACGCTGGAGACGCAGCAGGCGCTGCAGGCGGCCCTACATCTTCTGCCGCAACGCCCGGTGCGGCTGGCCGATGGATTCTCGATGGCGACGGCGCGTTATAGCCTGGACGGGCGCATCGCGCTAGCTGACTCGGGCGACACACTCAGCGCCTTCAGTGTACAGGACGGGCGTCTGCTCTGGCGGGTCGCTAAGCACTATGATAGTGGACTCCTGCTCGCTCCCGACGGGTGCTGTGTCCTCGTGGCGGAGCCTGATCGCCACTGGCGCGTCCTGCACCTTGCTGATGGAAATGAGGTGCAACCTGCACCCGCCTATCTTGTCGCGATACAAAAAGCTCCAACTGATCGTGTCCGCCCTCTTGAGTTTAGTCCGGATGGCCGCTTGCTCGTCATAGGATCGCAACTGCTGGAGATCGACGGTGATAGATCGCCGCTCGGCGCTGGTGCAGACGGCGCCGACATCGTGTTCGATCCCTCCAACCGACTGTTTGCGCGGCTCCGAGGTCATGCTGTAACGCTGCTCGACCGCACAAAAGGTGAGGTTGTGCAACGCCTCGAACTCGCTCGTGAAGCAAAACTACACTTCAGTCCGGACGGCGCCCTTCTGGTCGCGCTTGGTTACCAGCGTCTGGAAGTCTTTGATACACACAACAGTCAGCGCCTCTTCGAGCTTGCCTGCGATGAGCCGTACAACGACGTCGCCTTCCTACCCGACGCTACGATGCTTGTCACCGCGTGCGGCAATGCCGCCCGCCTCCACGACGCGCGCACGGGTAGTTTCCTGGCTGATCTTCCACACGACCGTCCGGTTGCCAGTGTCCGGGTCAGCCGTGATGGCGCCAACCTGCTCACCGCAAGTTACGATAACACAGTGCGTCTCTGGCGTCTCAGCGATCGACGCGAAGTGTGGCGGGCCGCGCACTCCGGCTATATGACCCGAGCCGAATTCGCCCCTGACGAGCGCAGCGTGCTGGCGGCTGGGATGGGCGGCATCGTGCTGTGGCCGTTGGCGCAGGATGCCGATCTGTTGGCCGAGATCCCAGGCTCGATCTGGGCTTTGGCGGCCAGTCCGGACAGTCGTTGGCTTGTCGCTGGCGGAGTTGAGCCCCAGGCGCAAGTGGTGTTGGTGCAGGTAGCGGACGGACAGAGTCGGGAAATGATGCATCCTTCTCGCCGCGTCGTTGGACTCGCTTTCAGCCCTGATAGCACGCTACTTGCGGTCGCCAGCCACGACGCCCTTGATGTATTTCCTGTCACTGGTGGTGATCCCGTCCTGCGGCGGCGGGTCGCTGATTACCCGTACTCGGCGATCATCGGCACTGCGTTTACACCGGACGGACAAGTGCTTATTGCCACCGCCGGCAAGTCGCTGCGCGGCTATTTTCGTCTCGACCGCTGTGCGCTCGCTGGCGACGGCGAGCAGGCGCGCTGTACGACGCGTGAGCTGCCCTTAGATCCGTTTGCTGAAACGCAGGCGTTCTTTAGCGTCGATGGGCGTCAGGTTGTCGTTCTTGTCACCCAAATGGAAAGCAGTCTGCGCGTCTGGGATACATTGGGGACAGGTGAAACCATTCTGCCGCCGCAACGCGTGAACGACTTGATACTGGCTCCTGATCTCCACTCCTTCTTTCTTGCCCATACAGCGGGGGGCGCAGTTGGGGTCCTCGATGAGGCGGGGCGTACGCTCCGCACGATCACACACGAGGGCTGGGTGTATCATTTAGCTCTTGCTCAGAGCGGACAATATCTTGCGGCTGGTCTGGCCGATCCAGTCTCCAGGAGTAAGAACCGTGTCGTGCTTTGGGATGTCGCCACTGGAGAGGAGCTTGCCCGCTATGCGAGACCAGGAGATGATGGGCCATTAGTGTTTCTCCCGGACGGCCGTCGCCTCGCGTACTCGGACGGGCGACGACTTCGCCTCGTGACCTGGCGCACGGACGACATCATTGCTCAGGCCTGCGCGCGCCTCAGCCGTAATCTGGAATGTGACGATTGGCGAGTCTGGCTCCGAGACGAAACCTACCGACCGACGTGCCCGAACCTGGAGCCCGCAGGGTGTGAGGGCTGACTACCTCCGTGGTCATGGGCTCCAGACGTCGCGGGTTTTTTCTGCTATCTTCGAAAACACACGCCCTCTTGAAGGGAAAGGTGAGGATGTAGGGAGGTGTCGGATGTTGCTCAACGATCTCCAGTCTCATCAGCGGTTAGGCTATTTACTGGGCGTCCAGACCGAACGACGGGTCGTGCGCAGACCGCTGCGCTACATGGTCCGCAATGGTCTCCTGGGACTCGCCGTCCTGCTTGTGGTAGGCGTGGGCTGGGTGTGGTTATACCCTTCAGTCTTGCGCGTCGCCGCCACCGCGTGGCGCGCTACGTCCCCCTAACCAGCAGTGAGCAGAGGCCGCGTTAGGGTGGATTCATCCGATTAAAACGAAGAACCTGGTTGGTTGAGAAAGGCAATTTCTTCGGATGTTGAAGTGCGCCCCAGTACGGCATTACGGTGTGGAAAACGACCGAAGTGCTCGATGATTTCCAAATGTCTTTCTGCGTAGGAGACTGAGTTGACACGAGGATCATCCTGAGCCAACTGTCGGAAAAGCGCTACCGATTGTTGTTGATGGGTGACATCTTCGCTGTGCATGAGGGGCATGTAGACGAACATGCGCTCAATCGGTCGTAGTTGGGTATCTCCAGATGTGTCGAGCAGAGACTGGGTCACTTCGCGTGCAAGCGCATCGGTGGCGAACGCACGCGGATCGCCGCGAAACATGTTGCGAGGAAACTGGTCGTAGAGCAGGATCAACGCGAGAGCCGTGCGCGGAGTGGTTCGCCAGTCCGTCGGTTGTTGACTCACTGCTTGTTCATAATCTTTTAAGAAGCGAGCCTTGATCGTCTCGTCGATAGCTGCGTCTGATGCGAACCATAGACGCCGTCGTTCGTCGTAATATTGCTCGTTGTCGTGCAATTGTCCGAACCAGAAGGATAGGATTTCGTCTGCGCGCGACATGGAAATTTTTACCTCACTTCAGGGCAGAAAGAAGCTAGCCGAACACGGCGGGGAAGTCAAAGGAACACGAGGTGAGCTAGAAGCGAAGCGCACCGAGTTTGTGCGAAGCAAGAACCGCATAAATGGCGGTAATCCGCCCATCCGAGCCGAGAGGAGATTGGTGGACGATGAAGGGCGCTTCACGCGTCGGAGGATCCGCAAATTCGATGACGAGTGTAGGTAAGCCATTGAGCATGTGCACGGTAGTCTGAGCAATCGGACGGACGTGTTCCACAAATTTACGATAAAACCGAACGACTTTGTCACGGCCAATGATAGGTCTAAGGGCCGCACGAAATTCTCCGCCGCCGTCACTTATCAATCGGACGTCGGCGGCGAGCAGGGATTCAAGCTTAGCGATATCACGTGTGAATAAACAATGTAAAAATTGTTCAAGTGCGTGCCGGGTTCGCTCTTGCAGCGTGCGCGTTGGGATACAGCGAGCCTGATCATATGCACGCATAGCTCGCCGTGCGCGATGCAGCGTGGTTTTGACGTTGGCTTCCGAGAGGTCCAGCGCTTCAGCCGTTTCCCGCACGGAATAGTCAAAGACGTCTCGCAAGAGAAGAATAGCGCGCTGCTGTGGGGTCAGGGCTTCCAGAGCAATAAGAAAAGCGAGCGAAACGCTTTCCAATAAGTCGTAACGCCCCTCCGTGGTCATGCTCCCGATAAGAGTAGGTTCGTGGGAGGGAGGAGCTGCCTCATCGCCAGTATCAATAGGAGAAGGGAGCCAGGGACCGATGTAGGCGCGGCGTTTGCGGCGACGTAAGAAGTCACGTCCCAAATTGAGCGCCACGCGCACGAGCCACGGACGCCACGGTTCTTCCGTCCGCGCCGGGGGGCGCTCCATCGCGCGAATAAACGTTTCTTGGACCAGATCTTCAGCGTCGGCTGCACTGCCAGTGAGGCGATAACACAGGCCCCACAAAAAGGCTCTGTGCTCGGTGAAAAGGGTTTCGGTGAAAGAGGCGGCGAGAGTGGTCAATTGCGTTCTTCAGCTTCTTTTCAACGGGGCGCACAGTTCCAGATCGTTGCCATCGGGGTCTGCAAAATAAAGCGATTTGGCGGGCATCCACTCATGGATGTAGGGTCCATCGAGCTTCACACCATGTTCTTGCAGTCGTTTGATGGCGTCCTCCATGCCTTGCTCGTCCACAGTGAATGCGGCGTGTTGGATCGGCCACTGCCCTTGTTCCTCTTGCAAGACGATCATGCCGGCGTCGCCGCCGACGCGCAGAAACACCCAGTTCCTTTTTTCGTCACGAAGCCCGACTTGCAGACCAAGCACGTTACGATAGAAAGCCTCAGCGGTAGGGAGGTGTTTGACCTTCAATGCGACTTCGTACAGACCTCGGATCGGAAGCATAGGCTTCTCCTTTCACTGGTCACTTTGGGAGAGGGCAAGAGGTAATGCAAGCCCCGAGCGCTGGCGCCGTTCTTACGCTGCCGTGCGCAGGGTTTCATCTTGGATGATTTGCTGCGCCGCTCGTTTCGCGCTGGCTAAACTGGCGTCCACCAAAAGCCCTTCCGAGCCAATCCAATCACCGGCAAGAAAGAGATTTTCCACTCCGGTTGCTTCGGCGCCCGGGCGACTTGCAAAACCTCCGCCGGAAGCCGTAGGCAGCGCATGATAAACTGTTAAACGTGGTAGAAATCTACGTTCGACCATGACCTCTCGCCAGCCAGGTTGCATGAGGTCAAGCAGTTGTTCAAGTTCGCCCTCGTCCGTTTTGAGGTCGCTCGCCTGCATGGGGTCCAGATATTTGGCCACCTGAATGACTGCCCTGTCGCGCGGCGCTAATTGCGCCGCTGCTGAATGCACGGAAAAGTAGAGCGGCTGGTCGACGCCAAGCGCAAACAAGGCGTGTGGTCGCGGCAAGCGTGCAAGTCCGACATCGAGACAGGCCGCTTTGATTGGCAATGCTGTTTTCGCCCACGCATGAAGCGGCGTATCTATGCCTGGAAGCAGAGCGAGGGCATCTTCAGGGCTGCCGGTGAGGATGACCGCAGAGGCGGGAAGAAACGAGCCGTCGGCTATTCTCACACCGTGCACGATCGTGTCATGCTCGACAGTAGTGATTTTCTGTCCGGTTGCAATGCGGACCCCAGCCGACTCGGCGCTCGCGCGGAGGCCATCCGTTAACGTTTGCCATCCTCCGTCGAGATACAGGACGCTTTTCGTTAGAGCCAGTTGGGTCTGGTGTAACGCCACACCGGCGCTCTGCCGCTCTGGAGCATTCGCATACGTCGAGACGCGAATAAACGCTGACAATAGTTGACGGATTTTTGCTGACCGGGTCATGCGTTCAAGCCAGGCTTGCACGGTGAGATGGTGGAGTGAGGTGGCGTCAATTTTGGGAAGCGTCCCCATCAGTCGCGCCATCTCAATTTTCTCGGACCAACGCAGGAGGCCAGTGGTCAGCAGCGAAACAAACCCGCCTGGGAACGTATGGAGTTGTCCATGATCGAACGCATAGCCGTTGGATACAGTTGGAGGGCGACCAGTAAAGGCTATGCCCAGTTCTCGCAGAATTTGGATGCCTGCTCCACCCCGGTAGAGAGCATGCGGACCAAGGTTAAAATGAAAGTCACTCTTGGTGACCGTTATTGCTCGGCCACCGAGGTCTCGGGCTTTCTCAAACAGTGTGACCTTTCGTCCAGCCCGAGCCAGGTATGTCGCGGCAGTGAGTCCCGCGAGTCCGCCGCCGATAACAACAACATCCGCCGGTCGTGTATGCGACATTCTTTTTCCTCCTGCTGCTATCACGTTTGCGGAGGGCAAAAGGTTACACGGTTGCGTTATTTACTTCAGCCCTGCCTTGCGAAGAGCCGTCAAATAGCGCTCCAGAGTCAGAGGGTCCTTAAACGGCAGCCTCGATCTATTCACCTCCAGAGAGAAAGTCGGGTTGAGTCGCAAGACCTCCGTCACTTCCGCTTGCGCTTCCTGCTCGCGGCCCACTTCCATATATGTGGCGGCGAGTACGAGGTGGACAGGCTGGAACTCGAGGCTGCGGGCGAGAGCCGCTTGCAAGGCGCTGATTGCCTTTTCATATTGTCGTGACAAGTAGCAGGAAACGCCGAAGTTGTAGAAATAGATAGCAGGAACGTGAGGATTCAAGCGCATGGCTTTTTCAAGCAAGACCATCGCTTTTTCCGGCTCTCCATTAAAATTCAAAATCTGCCCTAAATTGGCGTAACTGTCAGCCGAATTGGGAGCGAGGGCGACCGCCCGCTCCCCCTCAGCAGCGGCCTGTTCGTACTGTTTTTTCCAAGAGTAAACTCGACCTAACATCTGGTGAGCTTGCGCGAGGGAATCATCCAGGGCGACGGCTTTCTGCGCGAGAGCCAAGGCTTGCTCTAAAGTCGCGGGAGCGTTGCTCCATTGAGACCCCCATTCCCGAATGTAGGTGGAACTTAAGGAGGCATAGGCTGCGGCATAGAGCGGATCGAGCTCGATGGCCTTTTCAAACAAGGCCCGCGCTTGCGCATGCATTGGCTTTGTAAAGACGTTATAAGCCTGCCACCCGCGCAGATAGTAGTCATAGACTTCAAGATTTTCAGTGGGAGCATTTTTGAAACGATCTTGTTCCTCCTTCGTCAGTTGAATCTTTAGCGCCAGCACGATCTTCTGTCGAATCTCATCTTGTAAGGCGAAAATGTCTTTCAGCGGTCGATCATAGTGTTCCGCCCATAAATGCCCGCCCGTGGCGGCGTCGATTAACTGCGCGGTGATGCGCACTTGGTCCCCCACTTTGCGTATGCTGCCTTCCAACACGTACCGCACGCCCAGCTCTTTGCCTACCTCCTGTACTTTGGGCGATTTCCCTTTGTAGGAAAACGCCGAGTTGCGAGCGATGACAAAGAGACTGGAGATCTTGGAGAGATCGGAAGTCAGGTCTTCGGTGATCCCGTCGCTGAAATACTCCTGCTCCGGGTCGCCGCTCATATTGATGAAAGGCAGCACGGCTAGGGAGGGCTTGTCGGGCAGGGCTAATGTCGCTGGCGCTGCCTGGGTGCTGGGTGATAGGGGTTGGGTGTTAGGAGTTGGAAGAGAGAAATACCGGAGGACAAGGAGTGCTGCCGCGACCAGCACAAGCCCAACCAACGCCACCTTGAGCGCAGGGCGCATCCTATTTTTCTTTGCCCCTTGCACCTGGAACGTTGAACTCTCTGGGTTTTCACCTTTTGCCCCTTCGACTACGTTCAGGACAGGCTTTTGCCCTTTGCCTTTTGATTTTTGCTTTTCTGTCTCCTCCAGCACCACCCGGTACACCCGCACCGGCTCGGCGATGTTCTTCACCCGTTGCTCACCGAGGTCCTCATAGTGAAGCGCCAGTTTGTTCTTGACCTGGTCGTACACGGTTCCAGCGATGTTAATGCCGCCGGGCTCAGCCAGACTCTCCAGCCGTGCCGCGATGTTGACGCCGTCACCATAAATCTGTTCGCCCTCGACCATCACGTCGCCCAGATTGAGACCGATACGAAACTCCATCCGCTGCTCGGGCGGAAACTCGTTGTTCTTGTCCCTCAGTGTCTGCTGGATTTCGACCGCGCATTGTACGGCTTCCACCACGCTGGCAAATTCGGCCAGGATGCTGTCCCCGCCGAGCCTACGACGCGGCCATGATGCTGGTGGATGAGCGCATCGGTGAGGTGCCGGTGGGCCGTGAGGGTGCGCAGCGTGCCCACCTCATCAATGCCCATGAGGCGGCTGTAGCCTGCCACATCGGCATGCAGAATCGTGGTCAGCTTGCGCTCGATGCTGAGAGATTCCATCGGAGTCTCTTTAGCACGTCGCACTTTGAGACGCGATAACTAAGCGCGACGACAAGCCCCGCCGCACACTTAGTCCAACCGAATATTCTGAACAGCTATACCGAGAGCTGGAGCCCTTGCCAGTGGTCCGTCCGCGGTGAGTAGCGGTCTTCTGTAAAGACGAGCGACAGCAACGTAAAAAGCATCATAGGCGCTCACGTTATGACGATGTCGCCAAGCTTCTTGGATGAGATGCTCGTGGCTGATTCGATCCACTTCCCACTCCACGAGATCTTCCAATGCCAACAGCGCGCGTTGTTCTTCAAGTTTTCCGTGGAGCACGGAACGACGGAGAACGGAGAGCACTTCAACGTCAAGAAGCGCTGGCGCGACGAGGAAAGCATCTTCGATGACGTCAGCAAGCTTCAGGCCTAATTTGGTTTGGAGAAGATATTCAACCGCTGCCGAAGCATCGACCACGTATTGTGTCATTCAAGTTCTTGTTCGCGCTCACGTCGCTCCTCCTCCAGCGGCAAAGTTGCCGATGCTCCAAGATCGACAGGCGGGCGTTTTTTGAGCCGTTCGTGAAATGCGCTACGAGCGAGCTCTCGTTTCAGAGCTTCCAGTACGAAGTCGCTGAGGGTACAGTTACGCTTGCGCGCACAGAGCCGTAAACGTTTGTGCAGCGCCTCGGGAACATTCTTGACTTGGAGATTTGCCATACGTTGACTGTGGCATGCCCATAGCATGCTTGCAACCCTCTCTCTTTAACGGCACAGACAAGCCACCACATTCCGAATCAGTCGTAAGCCCATGTCATCCTCCAATGTGAGAATGGACTCGGGATGAAACTGCACGGCGGCGAGCAGAAGACTGGCGTGCTCGATCGCCATAATCACGCCATCGCTGCTTTCCGCCGTTACCCGCAGTTCCGCAGGGAGTTTCTCTTTGACAGCGTAGAGAGAATGATAACGGGCTGCGGTGAACTCCTGAGGGAGCCCGTTGAATAAATGACCGCCACCCACGCGAATGTGCGCAGGTTTGCCGTGCATCGGGTAATCGAGAACAGCGAGCGCGCCGCCGAAATGTTCAACCATCCCCTGCAGCCCGAGACACACACCGAACACCGGAAGCTGGCGGTTGAGTACTGCCGTTAGCGTGCCGGAGACGTTGAAATCACTGGGCGAGCCTGGGCCTGGCGACAGCACCACAAGATCGGGCTGTAATCTCTCCAGCTCTTCTTCAGGAAATCCCGCGCGGAGCGTAATCACGTCCGCCCCGGTCTGGCGCAGATAGTTTGCTAACGTGTGGACGAATGAGTCTTGATGATCAACCAGGAGAATGCGTTTCCCTTGTCCGGGTTGCATTGTCGCTGTTTTGGTTTCGACCGCCGCGCCACGTGGTCGCCGGATCGCGTCAACAAACGCCGCGGCTTTTAAACGGGTCTCGCGTTCTTCTTCGTCCGGATCAGAATCGTACAGCAAGGTGGCGCCGACGCGCACCTGCGCCACGCCGTCTTTAATGCGAATGGTGCGCAGCGTCAGTCCCGTGTTCATGTTGCCGTCAAAGCCAATCAGTCCAATAGCGCCGCCGTACCATGCGCGGCACGACTTCTCGTGATCTTCGATGAACTGCATGGCCCAGACTTTTGGTGCGCCGGTGACGGTGACCGCCCACGTATGCGCCAAAAAGGCGTCTAACGCGTCAAACTCTTCCCGTAGGTGTCCTTCAACATGGTCAACCGTATGGATCAACCGAGAGTACATCTCGATCTGCCGCCGCCCGATCACACGCACGCTGCCGGGTTTGCAGATGCGTGACTTGTCGTTACGGTCCACATCGGTGCACATGGTGAGTTCCGACTCGTCCTTGGTCGAGTTGAGCAGTTGCAAAATTTGCGCGGCGTCGCTGATTGGGTCTGTCCCGCGTGCGATGGTGCCGGAGATCGGACAGGTTTCTACACGGTCTCCATCCACGCGCACGTACATTTCCGGGGAAGCGCCGACCAGGTATTCGGATTGACCGAGATTGATGAGGAACCCGTACGGCGCCGGGTTGCGTTCGCGCAAGCGGCGAAACAGTTCCGATGGCGCGGCGGGGCACGGCTCGAAGAGGGTTTGTCCGGGCACCACTTCAAACAAATCGCCGCGTTTAAACGCCTCGCGGGCTACGCGCACGCCTGCGGCATATTCGCCCGGTTCATGATCGCACGACCGTTTCACCTGTTCCGCGCCGACATAGGGCTGCGCTTCGCCTGCACGAGGCACGGCCTGAGTTGAAGCGCCCTGTACTTCAAACTCATAACGGTATCGGAGTGCTTGTTCACGCCGATGGTCGATGACAGTGAGTTCATCTGGGATGTACAGCACCAAGTCGCGCTGATCCGTTGGCCGTTCGAGCCGCAGACGCAACGGCTCGAACTGTAAGGCGAGGTCGTAGCCGAACGCGCCGTAGAAGCCAAGGTGTGGGTCTTCGGAGCTGGCGAAGAGATCAATCACCGCACGCAAAACTGAAAAGATGGACGGTTGTTTACTGCGTTGCTCCTCGGGGAAGCGTCCTTCAGGCGTCGCAATGAGGCCCGAGAGTGTATCTTCCCGCGTTGCCGATTCGAGCACAGCGGGAAGGTTACCCACGGCGTTGGCAATCGCGGGCAGCAGCACGCGACCCCGCGCATTGAGTGCTGAGAAACGGAATTGACGGCCGCGCGACACGAGGGCGAGCGGAGGATTGCAAAATCCCATGTCCCAACGGGTGTAACGCCCCGGGTATTCGTAACTAGACGCGAGCAACACGCCCCGCTGGCTATCGAGCGCGTCGATGACCGGCTCAATGGCCCCATTGACGGGAATGCTCTCGATCTGACGATGAACAAGGATACCGCCGTTGGTGCGGTACGTTTCAGAGCTTGGAGACAACGCCGCTTTGCTGACCATAACTAACTCCTCCGTTTCTTTATCTAGGAGCCAGGCCCTGCAAAGCACTAGGGCCGCAACCTCGGATTCGAGACGGCGGCCCTAAAAATGCCGGAGCCGCCTCGATCTCAAGGCGGCTCCGTGGAAGTTCCATGTAAGACGTCCCGGCCGCCTGTTAAGGCAGCCACCACCAACAACAACGATGAGTGGATGGACGATGAGTAATCACGTGGGCAATGGTGACAGGAAGAACGCTTGCAGTCAAGAGCCACCGGGCAGATAAGCGCACAATCTAGACGGTTCAACAAGGTGACCTCTTCAACGCCGCGCCCCCAGCACCAACAAGCCTGCCCCTTGAAGGAGATGGCCCACGCCAGAGGCGACTTGAGCCGAGGTTCGCCACCCCGCATTGCTCTGTCGTGAGAGATGGTCTTCAAGGCGCATCTTTTCTTGCGGACTGAGACTTTCATAGGACCGCCCGTAATACTCTTGGGCCTGCTGTTGCGCTGCCGCGTGCGGGTCCATCGCCGTGCAATTCGTTAACAGTGTCATTCCAAGCAGCAATACGCTTACTCGGCGTAGCCACATACGGTGTCCTCCTTCCAGTCTGATGCATCGCGTCTTCCAGTAAAAACCAAGAGAGAAACACACACAAGCCACTCTTGGTTTTGCACCTATCGACGGACTGATGATTGTCTCGGGGCAGAGCGGCGCTGATCCTCCTATTCCGCTCTTTTGCTCTGTTGTCGGATGGACTCAGCGATGTCGCGCACTTCTTGTCTGACCCTGATCAAGTCTTCCCGAGTGCGGCGATTCTCCAGCATTACTTGCTCACGTTTCTCCTTGAGCGTTTGGCGGAGGGACTTGGCGCGTTCCCAGAGCTGACACAGCTCATCAATATCTTTTTGGTTACTCTGAAAAAACGTTTCTCTCGAATCATCAAGTTTTTGTCGTAACTCCTCCCAAGTTTTTGTCAACTCTAAAAGCCGTTGTGCTTTTGCTTTGTCGTCGTCCGAAGCAGAGGGGTTCCGCATGAACCGTTCCGCTATGCTCCGGATGTGCTCCAGTCGTGTATGGAGCCCTTCACGCTGCTGCCGAAGCAGCGTTCTTTGTCCTTCCCGTCTCCACGGGCAGCCTTGCCCGTCGGGATGTTCGGCCTCGGACAAGAGGGCCGATCCGCTGCGCGGCGCCGCCGGTCCAGGCGCGAACTGTCCTTCTCTTCGTTGGAAAAGCGGTTGGGCAGCGGCGAGTCCGACACTGAATCCCCAACAACAGAAGAGCAATACCACACTGACATTAATCTTGCGCATCATCGGTATCCCAGGCTGAGATTTCTTCAGGCCAAGCCGGAATTTCCGCAGGATCTTCGGTGAGCGTCTTCTGATCATAGTCCAGCGCCTCTAAGAGTTGATTGCTGAATGCAACTGTTGTCACTGGATCGCGCTGTTCGAGCGGGGCAGCAATGTAAAACAACAGCGTCGCCGCTGCCGTCACGAGTGTTCCCAGGGAGAGCCCGCCCCAGTGACGCCAGGAAAGGAGGCGGACTATGAACTCGGAGCCCTCACGACCGCGGTGAAGGAAAGGGATTGCCTTCCGCCAGTGGTTTTTCGATGTTTTGACAGAGATGAGTCGTTCCCACAATTGCGTTTCCATTGCCGGAGTGATTTCACGAGCGGGAAGAGTTTGGAGGAGCTGGCGGGTGCTCTCCAGTTGCCGGAGAATCTCTCGACAGACCGTGCACTCCGGCAGATGAGTCGCAAGGTCTTCGCGCTCAGTATCGGAGAGGGCATTGTCGAGATAGGGACTGAGCAATTGTTGACAGTGACGGCACGTCATGAGGCAGCCCTCTGTGCAGTGTGTTGCAGGAGCGCGACGCGTAACTGTTCTCGTGCTCGCGCAAGACGGGAACGGACCGTACCAATGGGTGCATTGATAATCTCAGCGATCTCTTCATACCGAAGATCCTGAAACTCTCGCAGAATGAGCATCATACGCCACTCCGGCGGAAGGGCATCCAGCGCCCGTCGTACACGGAGGATATCTTCCTTTGTCGCCAGCGCTTCCAAGGCGTCCGGCATCTCTACGGGAGGATCATACTCCTCCACATCTTCAGAGTCCTGCGTGCGCCTAGACGTAAACGGGCCCCAAGATAAAAATTTCCACCGATTGCGTTTGCGTAGCTCATCGAGCGTCAGGTTCGCTGCGATGCGGTATAGCCACGACGCAAAACTGGGACCTGTCCCATCCGCGCGTAAGCGGGGCTCGTACGAAGTAAGGTTTTCCAAGGCGCGCACGAAAGTTTCCTGCCACAAGTCCTCTGCTGCATGACGATCTCGAAGCATTTTATCGATCAGAGAAAACACGGCTTTCCCATGTCGTTGGACGAGTACCGCAAAAGCCTCACGATCTCCGGCTTGCGCTTGCGTGATGAGAGGCAAGTCCTCCTGCTCTGTTCCCTGCTGAGCCGTCGGCGGGAGTCCGTCGCTGCGAGGCGTCTGGTGGGGCAAAGCCCTGTCCTTTCCTCTGGCCTTAAGCTCTTTCCTGGTTGAGTCGGGACGCTGTCTAGGAAAACGTTTGAGTTGAGAAAAAGTTCCCGGAGCTTCCTTATTGTCCGATACGATGCACTTCGGCAATCCTCCCTGTGCGCGCTCAAGCACAGGTTGTTAAGTCGCTATCATGGAAATTCTCCCGGGTGAGCGGAAGATGAACGAAGCTAACTCTTTGCCGGGAACTTTTTTACTACTTATACGTTCTTCAAAGACAGGAGGACACAGATATGAAAAATACTCGTCTGCTGTCAATTGTCAGTGCTGGACTCATTGCTGGGCTGTTATGGACCGGGACCGCGGCCATAGCAGAAACTCGCTGGGAACGTCATCATCCTCGTCGGGATCAGGTCAATGATCGCTTGGAGCGACAACATGCTCGTATTCACGCTGGACTCAGAAATGGACAACTCACCCCGCAGGAGGCGCGTCAGCTTCGACAGGAAGATCGACAGATTCGGCAACAAGAGCGGAGCTTTGCTTCGCAAAACAACGGCCATATTACCAGAGCCGAACAAAAGCAGCTCAATCAAGAAGAAAACGCGGTCAGTCGGCAGGTCTATCAAGAACGGCACGATGGCCAGTAAAGTTTACCCGGTCATGAATCGCAGGGCTCCAACGTGGCGCCCCATCACGTGGGGCTTCGGGGTTTGCAAGCTGGCTTCAGCCAGCGTCGCCTCGTAGCCCGGACACTTCATGTCCGGGCGGGGGACTCCAGCGGAATGCCTTTATCCCTTCGGCAACCCCAACACGCGCTCGCCGATGATGTTGTGTTGAATCTCGCTAGTGCCTCCGGCGATGGTGTATTGGCGGGCGCTGAGCACCCGATTCACCCAACGCGGGGCGTCGGGAACAGCGTCGAAGGTGGTGTTGGTGACGGCGAAATCTCCCAACATTTCACTTGCGAATTGCGCGATGCGCACGCCGAGTTCAGAGCCGGTCAGTTTTAACATTGAACCCTCTGGCCCCGGCGGCAGGCCTTTAAGCTGACGAGTGAGAGTGCGTAGCCGCGTCAAGCTAAGGCTTTCACATTCAGTGAGCAAGTGCGCTAGCTTCTGTCGCACCCATGACTGTTCCCAAGCGATCTGCCCGTTGATCTCAACTTGATGAGCGAGCGCCGCCAAGCGTTCCACTTGTTCTCTATAATTGCCGCCGCCCGCGATCGAGCGTTCGAACATCAGTGTGGTGATCGTTACCTTCCAGCCTTCGTTCTGCGGACCGACCAGATTCATTTTCGGCACGCGCACGTCTTCAAAGAAGACTTCGTTGAAATGGGCGTGGCCGTTCGCCAGCACGAGGGGCCGCACGGTGATGCCTGGCGTTTTCATATCGACCAGGAGATAACTGATGCCGTTATGTTTCGGCGCGTTGGGATCAGTGCGCGCCAGCATGAAGATCCAGTCCGCATACTGGGCCCCGGAGGTCCACACCTTCTGACCATTGACAACAAAATAGTCGCCCATATCCACGGCGCGGGTTTGCAGCCCCGCCAAGTCGGAGCCCGCGTCAGGTTCCGAATAGCCTTGGCACCAAATGACTTCTCCTTTCAAGGTTCGCTTCAGAAAACGCTCTTTCTGCTCATCCGTGCCCCACTGCATGAGCGTCGGGCCACAAAGGGCAACACCCGAGTAGCCGGGCAACACTGGGGCCCGTGCACGGGTGTATTCTTCGTCAAAAACCACTTGTTCCATTAGCTCTGCGCCCTGGCCGCCATACTGCTTCGGCCAAGCGATGCCGACCCAACCGGCATCGTACATTTTGCGTTGCCACGCGCGGCGTTTCACAAACGTTTCGCGGTCTGGGGCGATACGCTCGTCACGTGCATCTTCGACGCACAACTCTTTGGGAAGATTGGCATCAAGCCAGGCGCGCACCTTGGCGCGATAGGCTTCTTGTTCCGGAGTGTATTGAAAGTCCATGACGGCTCCTCCCTTATTCCTTATTGCATTGACAGGCTCAACAAACACTCATGACACCCCAGGAGCTTGTTGAGCGATGGCTAAGATATCTTTCTTTTGCCAAATGGACCAGGGTAATGATCTTTCATTGTCCACCCTCAGCTCTGGCGATATTCAGTGTGATGCGGTAAGAGTCCAAAGGAACGCAAAACCGCCGCTTCGTAATGGGGAAAACACGATGTCTGATCTCGCGTTGCGACGCATCGCTGAAAACAAACGGACCAGAGATCCTTTGCTTGATCTGAGCAATTGCAGGCTCAGCGAAATCCCCACCGAAGTCGAGGACCTCATTTGGTTAGAGTCCATTTCATTCTCGCATACACAAGTCAGTGATCTAACACCATTGGTGAGGGTGCCAGGGCTGCAAATGTTGGATGCCTCGGACACACAAGTCAGTAATCTAACGCCGTTGGCGAGTATGACAAGACTGCAAGCGTTGGATGTCTCGAACACGCAGGTCAGTAATTTGACTCCGTTGGCGAAGGTGTCGGGGCTGGAAATATTGCGCGCCTCGGACACACAAGTCAGTGATCTAACGCCATTGGCGAGTATGCCGGGGCTACTAACTCTTGGTCTCTCGGGTACGCAGGTCAGTGATTTAAGCCCGTTAGCCAGAGTGACCAGGCTACAATGGCTGAATCTCTCAAACACGCAAGTCAGTGATTTGACGCCATTGGCGGGCTTAGCGGGGCTGCAAACACTGAACGTCACAAAGACGCGAGTCTCGGACCTCTCGTTGCTGGTTCCCTTGATTAGTCAGGGGTGCCTCGTGCGCTGGAGTTCTGAGCTTTGGAAGGGGTATGGCATCTACGTCAAAGACTGTCCGTTGATCCATCCTCCTCCTGAGATCGTGAATCAAGGCAATGAGGCCATCCTTAACTACTTCCGCGAGCTAGCGCCGGGCGAGGTCGATCATTTGTACGAGGCGAAAATGCTTATCCTGGGGGAGGGAGGAGCAGGCAAGACCAGTCTCCTCAGGCGTTTGTACCAGCCTGGCCAGCCGTTGCCCACGGAAAAAGAGAGCACTAAAGGCATCGACATCTACCGGCATGAGTTTCTGCTGCCGAACGGGCGGCGCTTCCGCTTGAACGTGTGGGACTTTGGCGGGCAGGAGATTTATCACGCGACACACCAATTCTTTCTGACCCGCCGCTCGCTCTACCTTCTCGTCGATGACACCCGTAAAGACCACAAGTCGGTCTCCGACGAGGGGTTTAAGTATTGGTTGGAGTTGATCGATGTGTTTAGCGAGCACAGTCCCATACTGATCTTTCAGAATGAGAAAGGGGGACGCAGTAAAGCCATCGACCTCGGCGGCATCAAGGGCCGTTTTGACAATGTGCGGGAATGCTTTGCCGGGAATCTGGAGTCGAAAGAGGCCGCCGACCGCGTACGTGAGGGAATCGAGTATTTTGCCAGTCACCTCAGCCACATCGGCGAGGAGCTGCCCGCCCGCTGGATCAAAGTGCGGGCTGATATCGAAGAGCGCGCCAACGAGACTCCGTACATCTCACAACAGGAATATTTCCAGATCTATAGTCGCCACCTGGAGTTTGACCGAGTCAAGGCACTACATCTGAGCCGCTATTTTCACGATCTGGGCGTATTCCTGCATTTTCAGGATGACCCGTTGCTCGCTCGCACGGTGATCTTGCAAAATCAGTGGGCCACCGAAGCAGTGTTTCGCGTCTTGGATGACGAGATCATCAAAGCGAAACTTGGTCGTTTTACTCGGGACGATTGCGAACGTCTGTGGCGTGATTCCCTGTACGCCGATATGCACCCCGAATTGTTAGCGCTAATGCAGCGGTTCGAGCTCTGCTATGAGCTGAAGGATAGCCACCCCCAGACCTGGCTCGCCCCGCAGTTGTTGCTGCCCGCGAAACCGCAACAACTCGTGGATTGGGGCAACCCCGGGGATTTGGTGTTGCGTTATCGCTATGACTTTCTGCCAAAGGGAATCATCAGCCGCCTGACGGTCAGACAGCATCGCTTTGTACGCGACCCGGAGATGGCGTGGGTAACTGGCGTACTGTTCGAGCATGACAAGACGGCGGTGTTAGTGGAAGTCCTGGCTACTGGGAATGAGATCGAACTGCGCGCCCGTGGCCCGGAACGGAAAGCGTTGCTCAGCGTCATTGCCGCAGACCTCGACGCCTTAAATGAGTCCTTCCAAGGACTACGCGACAAAGTAGACATGCGTGTCCCTTGCAACTGCAAACGCTGTCGCACAGAATCCGTGCCAGAGTTTTTTGAACATCGGCGTTTGCTTCAGCGCAAGGAGGACCAGCGGCTGCGAGTAGAGTGCCCGCGCAGTTATGAGGATGTGGACGTACTGGAACTTTTGGACGGCATTCGTGTGGACACACTGCCAAGTTGGGCGAACAAGGAAGCCCGCTCACCGTCTCCTCGCACCATGCGAATTTTCTTGGCCTCTTCTTCTGAATTAAAAGAAGATCGAAACGCGTTTGACCTCTATTTTCGCCAGCAAAACGATCAGTTGAAAAAGACGGGAGTCTACCTCCAGATCATTCGCTGTGAAAACTTTCTGGACGTCATGTCAGAAACGCGTTTACAAGATGAATATAACAAAGCGATCCGCGATTGCGATATCTTTGTAAGCCTGTTCTTCACTAAGACTGGCAAGTTCACTGAGGAAGAGTTCGACGTTGCGCACCGTCAATTCAAAGCCACTGGCAGACCCCGCATTTACACGTTCTTTAAGAACGCTGACATCAAAACTGGCAGTATACGGGAAGAAGACATCCTTTCATTGTCGGCGTTTAAGAAAAGACTAGGTGAGTTGGGTCATTTCTACACTGACTACAAAAGTATCGAAGACTTGCAGCTTCGATTCCGCGACCAGCTCGACAAGTTGCTTGATGAAGACAACTGACAGTGAAAATCGACGTACCCACGGCTTGACGAGCACCTGACGGCTCCGTATCGTCGCTACGAAAAGCATGAAACGTGACGGAGCAAAAAGGAGTAGAGCGATGGTGAAAGTTGTTGCGATGATCAAACGAAAACCCGGCATGTCGGGCGAGGACTTCCAGAAATACTGGTTGACGACGCATGCAGATATTGTCAAACGTATGCCAGGCATCCGTCGCTACGTGCAGTCGCACACGTTGCTTGCCGGTTACCGTAAAGGCGAGCCTGTCTTCGATGGCATCGCGGAATTATGGTTCGATAATACCGACGCCCTGCGCGCACTCTCGTCCACAGCGGAATATGCGGCGGTGATGGCGGATGAAGCGAACTTCATTGATCCGACGAAAAGAAGGTCAATCATCACTGATGAGTATGTGATCAAAGATGGCGCGATTCCCCAGGATGGCGTCAAAAACATCGAGTTTGTGACGCATAAGCCTGGCATGTCTATCGAAGCCTTTCAGAAGCACTGGCGAGAAATCCACGGACCGCTCGGCGCTTCTATTCCAGTGGTGAAGCGTTACGTGCAAAGTCACACGCGGTTAGCAATTTACAAGAGCAGTAAGACGCCTGACTACGACGGGGTGGCGATTACGTGGTTCGACAGCACCCAAGCTATGCGTGTGTCGGCGACAACGCCAGAGTACGAACGCACGCGCGCTGATGAGCCCAATTTTATCGCGCCGGGGACGCTGCCAATTATTATCACAAAAGAGCATGTGATTGTGGCGTGACTCGTTACGGTTTACCCGCTCGCTGCCTCTCGGCCGTGATAAGCGAGGCCAACTTGTTGGGCGGAGGAACTCCCTCAATGAGATGACCGTTGACCACGAGGGTCGGGGTTGCTTTGATGCCGATCTTTTCAGCTTCGGCCACGTCTCTGTTAATGCGTTCGCGGATTTGGGTGTCGGCCAAGCATGCTTGGAAGCGCTGGAGATCAAGGTTCAACGTTTTTGCGAAACTTTCCAAATCTGCTCTCATGTATTCTTTCTGATCGGCAAACAGCAAGTCTGCGTATTCCCAAAATTTGCCTTGATCACCCGCGCATTCGGCGGAAATCGCAGCGGCGCACGAGGAGGGATGCACCTGCTGTGTGATGCTGGCGTTACAATCTGAATCTAACGGGTAGTGATGGAAGATGATCCGGACGTCGTTGGGATTGCCCTGCAAGAGCTGCTTGAAGACCGTACGAGCGCGGGCGCATTGCGGGCAGCGGAAGTCTGCGAACTCGCTAATGGTGAGAGTGGCGCGCGGCGGACCCTCTGTGCGGCGCTCCTCTCCCGTCAACGCCACCAAAGGACGGCTGTTGTAGTAACGTAAAAATTCCGTGTCCACGGCCGTCGGTGCTGGAGCCGAGACCGGCGCTGTTTCCGCTTCAACCAGGGTTGCGTCCTGGGCCTGCTGCCAACCAAATCCCGCCAAGAGTACGGCATACCCAACCCCAGCGAAAATTGTTTGCTGAGTCGAAAGGAGCGAAGTCGTGCGTGCGAGCGCAACCGCACTCACAATTAAGCCGAGGTTGACCGCGTACAAGGTCATGCAAAAGAGACAAGCGGCTTTAATGACAAAAAGTGACAAACTCGCCATGTAGAGAGAAAACGCGAACACCCAGCCGCACAGCAGCACGAGCAGAATCGGTTGCCCGAGGAACGAGAGAAGTAAGATGCCTGCATACGTGGCCGCCGCCCACTCCGCGACGGGAATGTCGAACAGCCGCGCATAGGCGCTACTGAGTACGCTATTGCAATTGATGACCTGGCCTGTGCCGCACAAGGGAGAATTGATGGTCCCGTTCTCACCTGCCTGCGCGTGCAGCACGCTCAAGTAGACGCCTACCAGCATGCCGACCGTCGCCAGCCCGCGAATGGCGAGCAACGGCCAGCGTGGCGGCTGTTTAGCGATGGGGCGCACCGCTTCGATGCGAGTGGCGCCGCGACGTTGGGCTTTCTCGTATTTGCCTGCCATGATGATGCATACCGTACCATAGCCGTTTCTGAGCGTCCAAGAGGGGGACGGCTTGCGCTTCTGGGAGAATAAAGCAAAAGTCAAAGGGCAAAAGTCAAAAGGCAAAAAGAGGAGACTTCGTATGGCAGATCGATTAGCGGGAAAAGTGGCGCTGATTACCGGCGCTGGTGGCGGGCAGGGTAGGGCGGCGGCGGTGATGTTTGCAAAAGAAGGCGCTAGCGTAGTAGTGGCTGATGTGAAGGCTGACGGGTGTGAGGAAACCGTGGAGATGGTGAAGTCCGTCGGTGGGCACGCTGCCTTTATCGTTACTGATGTCTCACAGGCGGCTCAGGTTGAGGCGGCTGTCTGTTTGGCAGTGGAGCGCTATGAGGCGCTGCATATCATGTATAACAATGCAGCTGTGCTTCACCGCAAGGACGCAGTAGTCACCAATCTTGACGAAGAGATTTGGCAACAAGTGATTGATGTCAACTTGAAAGGCGTCTATCTGGGGTGCAAGTACGCCGTACCGGAAATCAGCAAAGCTGGCGGCGGCTCGATCATCAATGTGTCTTCTCTAGCTGGCCTCATTGGCATCGGCAACGTGCATGCTTATACTGCCTCCAAAGGCGGAGTCATTTCATTGACGCGGGCTATTGCCATGTCCTACGCCTCGCAGAAAATTCGTTGCAACGTGATCTGTCCTGGCGGCGTCGATACGCCGATGATGGCCCATGTGTTCCACAATCCTAATCCGAGATTTCGTGAACTGTCGGAGAAGGGCCATCCTATCGGTCGCCTCGGCACGCCGGAGGACATCGCGTCGATGGCATTGTATTTGGCGTCGGACGAGTCGTCATGGGTGACAGGTTCGGTGTTCACTATTGATGGTGGGTACGCGGCCCGCTAGTCGGATTCATCCGGCGCTGTTGTGTAGCGCGGGCATTGATGCCCGCGTGGAAAAGCGCAATTTGTCCCCCCCCAATCTTTCAATTGTTCAATGGCTCAATTCCTCTAGCAGCGCCTTCGCCTCTTGCAAATCTTTCGTATCGAATCCTTCAGTGAACCAGTTGTAGACCTCGGACAACAATTGGTGAGCTTCGGCTCGCTTGCCTTGTTGTTGCCAGAGACGAGCGAGACTCGTAGCGGCGCGGAGTTCGAACGATTTTGCACTCAGTTCGCGGGCGGTCTCAATCGCTTGCTGAAAACAGGCTTCGGCTTCCGCGGCAATGGCTGTGCTAGGTCGTTGGTTCAAGGATAGTGGGCCGCGACGGTCTTGTGCCAACAGCAACTCTCCCTTGAGCCGGTATAAGTCGGCCTCCCAATACCGTTCCCCGTATGTGGGGCGAATCGTTAAGGCCTCCTCTAATGCGGTCCAGCCTTCTTCGAACCGCCCCGTCTCAATATCCGCTTCCACTTGCAACGCCAGCCAGAGCTGCTCGAGCCCGTGCCCGCCGGTGGCGCGCTGGGCGGCCAGCCCTTGCTGCATTTTCGTGATGCCGTCTTCATAGTGTCCTTGCGCGGCGAGCGCTGAACCCAACTTGATAGAGTTTTGCGCGGCAAAATAGGGCAGGCCCACTTCGGTCGCAAAGGCCACGCAGGCCTCGGCCCACTCTTGAGCAGCCCGCCACTCTCCACGGGCGTGATAGATATAGGCCATACTGGATAACCCATATCCCAAAGTATTGACATGGGAGAATTCTTGAGCAAGCGTGAAGGCCTCTTGGGCACGCCTAAGTGCCTGGTCTGGATAGCCTAGTATCCACAAGGCCTGCAAGGCGATCAGCCGACAGGCAACTCCTGGGTCAGCCCCATAGCGGAGGGCATGGGCACGATGCCGCTGAGGATCATAAAGTGCAATAGCTTGTTCCAGATGAGCACGTGCCGCCAGGAACTCGCCAATCCACAACCGCGTGGCGCCTTGCCTATGATACGCTTCTATGAGTAGGCCGGAGTCCTGTGCCTCCTGCGCGATGGTGAGCATCTGGTCCGCCAGGGTGCATGACGTCTGGTGCTCAAGCCGCATTGAATAATAAAGCGTCAAGCCGCGAAGTGCTGGGCAGACTTGCTTCTGATCTCCTATCTGCTCACAGAGACCCCGCGCACGGCGGTAAGCGAATTCAACTTCTGGCGAGGCAAAGCCCTTAGTTGCGGTAAGCAGTGCGCCTAAGGCCAGCTGTAAGTTGAGTTCTTGCTGTGCGCGTGCAGGTATGTCGGGTAAGGTCTGCAGCAGCTTCAGGCCGGTGGTGAGGTGACTGACTGCTTCGGCGTTGGCCCCGTGCTGGCTCGCGATCTGCCCTGCTTGCTGCCAATACGGAATCGCCTGTTCAATCAGCCCAGCCTCGGTGTAATGATGAGCCAAGAGTTCAGGCTGGGTCTCTTTGATCTCTGCAAACCGTTCTTCCAGCACTAGCGCGATCTGTTGATGCAACTGCTGGCGGCGGCTCTTGAGCAGCGACTGATAAGCCGTGTCCTGCACCAATGCATGCTTGAAGAGATATCGTGCTTGTGGCGGCATACCGCTTTGGAAGACCAGTTCGGAGTCTACTAATTGCCGCAGTCCTCGTTGCAAGCTTCCTTCGTCTCGATTGGAGACAGCGTGAAGAAGTTCATAGCTAAACTCACGCCCCAGGGTCGCGCCCAGTTGCGCAATCTCTTTGGCTGTCCCGAGTCGATCGAGCCGAGCCATGAGCGCATCTTGTAACGTGGCAGGAATGCCAATGTGGAGGGGTGCGTGGTCGTGTGCGCTCGTAGCTTCCACGACACTCTTGGTTAGCTCCTCGACAAACAGCGGCACCCCATCCGTCTTGCTCACAATCTGTTGGATGATTTCAGAAGAGAGGATTGTTCGTGCTTCGACGGGCTCAGCACGAACGGCCATAGCTTCCTCACCTAAATCAGAGCCCGTTCGCCCTGAGTCCTGAGCTTGTCGAAGGATCGAAGGGCGTAAGGCCTGTTCGACTACCTTCTCCACCATTGTCTCCACCTGCGTGCGCCCCAGCCGACTGAGTATGAGTTGGCTAAGATACGAATGCGCGCCCCACAGGGGCGTGAACTCCGGACGAAATGTCAGCACCACTAGCAGCCGCACCGTCGGGATTTGTTGTAGAAAAAGGGTGAGCAGCTCCAGCGTCGAGGGATCAGCCCAGTGTAAGTCTTCCCAGGCGTAGGTCACTGGGTGCTGCTTCGCTTCGGCGCACAGCCATGCGACCAGGGCTTCGTGCGTCTTCTCCTTTTGTTTCTGCGGACTGAATGTCAGCGGAGGGTACCCTTCGGAATGCGGGAGCGAGAGCAATGCCGCCAGGAGTGGCGTGGCGTCAGGCTGCAATGCTAACGCCTGTGTCATTTCGCCTAGCTTGCACAGTCTTTCCTCGGCTGTCTCCTCTGAGCGGAACTGTAAGATCCGCTGCAAATGTTCGATGACCGGTTGTAACGCGCTGTTCTGTGTGTATGACGAACAGCGTAACTCCAGACACCGCGCCCCCTCACGCTCCACCGTTTCTTTCAGCGCTTCCACTAAGCGTGATTTGCCAATACCGGGTTCACCACTAAGCAATACCACCTGCCCAGCGCCGTCTTTTACTCGCTCCCACCGCTCGCGCAACAGTCCCAATTCATGTTCACGCCCAATCAGCGGCGTGAGCCCTCTGCGAACCACGACCTCAAAGCGACTGTGGGCCTCACCCTCCTTCACGACCCGATAAAGCGTGAGTGGGGTCGAGATGCCTTTCAGCCCTGGCTGCCCGCGGTCTTCACACGCAAAGAGGCCTTCGACGAGATGATACGTGGCGGCGCTGATCACCACTTCATCAGGATTGGCTTGGCCTTGAATGCGCGCCGCCAGGTTGGGTGTTTCTCCCAGCGCCAGGATTTCTCGTTTCTCGCTGCTGCCGAGTTCCCCGATCACGACGAGTCCGGTGTGGATGCCGATGCGCGCTTGGATGGGGCGCGGTAAGCGCGCTCTGAGCGCAGACTTCAGCCGTCCATTGAGAAGCTGGAGTCCCGCCAGAATCTCCAAGCTGGTTCGCACCGCACGTTGGGCATCATCCTCATGCGCCGCCGGATAGCCGAAGTAGACCAACAGCCCATCCCCCAGGTGTTGCGCCACGCGCCCATCGTAGTGACCAATCGCGCGGGCGCAGGTCTCCTGATAAAGGCGCACCACCTCGCTATACTCTTCCGGGTCCAACTGCTCGGAGAGCGCGGTCGAGCCTACCAGGTCACAGAACATCACCGTGAGCTGACGCCGCTCGCTGGCGACGTCGAGGGTTCGGGGTCTAGGGTCTAGCGTCTGAGGACTCTGTGTGAGCGGCTGAGGCTCTTCCGACGCTAGATGCTGGACGCTAGACGCTCGACTGTCTTTCCACACAAGCACCTTGCCGTCTTCATCAACCGCCACATGTTCAGCGTCGACCAGTTCCGCTTTCAGGTCTTCCAAATAGTCGTCGTCCAGCCCGAAGCGCCGTTTCAGCGCGCGATAGGCCACGCGGCCTTTGCTCTGTAACAATTCGCGGACCTGCTCCAGCACTTCATCGAAGGTCATAACAAGTCTTTACTGGTCCACCACGCCGATTTTGATGGATTCAACGCCGTCATGCCAGCGAAGGCTGGCATCCAGGAAGATTCAGCACTTGCTTCCGATTATGCCTCCTGGATTCCCGCTTGCGCGGGAATGACGTGGTCATGGTGTGCTCCTCACCCTCACTGTGGTGGTCCCTGCACTGATCGGGGCTTCTGCTCTCTGCCCTTGTATCCTTGTGATGTCGTCAGTTGAGCTCAATGCCGTACAGCCGCGCGGCGTTGTCCCGCACGATTTTCCACTTTACATCATCATCAATGCCCCGGAAGTTCCGCGCCACTGCTTCTTGTGATCGTGGCCACGTCGCCATCAAGTGCGGATAATCGCTGGACCACATATAGTTCTCCACGCCAAAGAGATCGCAGTTGCGCACGCCGACCTCATCATCAATAAAAGTGGCGTACACCTGGCGGCGGAAATATTCGCTAGGCAACAGCTTGAGGGTCGCGCCGCTGGACGTGCTGAGCTTGAGTGAGCCAAGCTTGTGAAACGTCAAGTCCGCGCGCGCAAGAAAATGGGGCACCCACCCGATATCGTTTTCCGCAGACACGAGCTTCAGTTGAGGGAACCGTTCCAATACTCCGCCGAACAGTAAGGTAGCGAAGGTGCGCTGCACTTCATGCGGAATGGTCATCGCGCGCAGAAAGAGATCCGCGTCGTAGCGGCTCTCACGTCCATGTCCCGTGCCGAGATGCAGGCTAAGCGGCAGACCGAGCGCTTGGGCTTCTGTCCAGAACGGATCAAAACTACGATCCGCGTAGCTCTGTCCTTCGGGAGGCGAACACATAATCAGCGCGCCTCGTAACCCCATCTTTGCGCAACGGTGCAGCTCTTTGACTCCCGCCGCAACATCGAGCAATGGAATCAGAGCTAGGCCCAGGAGATGCTTGCGATCGTAGTTGCATAACTCCGCTAGCCAGTCATTGTAGACACGAAAGAGTTCACGCTGGAACGGCTCATCAAGCAAACCGAACAAGCGGAACCCCAAGGTGGTGTAGATCACCTCAGCCTCCACCCCGTCGAGCGCCATGTCTTTCAGACGAGGGGCGGCCTCCCATCCTCCGGGCAGCGCGTTATCGTAATTGGTTGCTTTTTGAAATTCGTTATATTCGCTGGGATCTTTCCCGGCGGCGAAGGCGAGAGACGCGGCCCGTGGCTCTAATCCCTCGCAAATAAACCACTCTCCTTTGTGCCCAGGGGGATCGTGCACGACGCGCGGCGCACGGTCTCGGAACGCTTTGTCTACTCGCTCAACCCACAAGTTGCGCGGTTCAATAACGTGTGAATCCGCAGAAATCATGCCTTGTCCAGCCATGATTCACCCTCCTTTGATGTTGCTATTGACAAGTTCTTCTAAGCTGACGACTCCTTCCCACGGGAGACAGTTGAGATGACGTCTCCCAGCCGGAAGGTGTAAATACCGCATGGCATCTTTGAATCCTCCAACTCCGACCACATTGAGTCGCGGACCGATCAAGCACCCCCGCATGCAGGAAGTCTCTCGCACCTGTATCCGCGCTGCAACATTCTTTTCCGCCGTCAGTCCTTGCAGGGCGCGGATCAGGTCTGGACCTGTGAGTTCCGTGGTCGCCGCGTCGGTGGTGTGAATTTTCAAAGAAACGACGCGTCGGGCGCAGTGCATTTGAGTGCACAGGTAGAACTGTACACAGTCTGAACGTCCGGCCGTCTCGTCGGTTATGGGGTTCATCTCACGAGAGTCCATAAATCTTCGCGACATTGTCTCCGAGAATCAATTGTTGTTCACTTGGGCTCAACGACGCGATGGCTGCCTTCGTTTCCTCCACCGCCGCCGGGCTGGCGTCAAAGTGCGGGAAATCCGAGGCCCAGATGAATCTGTCCGCACCACAGTGCTTTACCATATCTGGGATAGTAGTTTCATCTGGATCAAAGGAAATCCAGCACTGACGGCGGAAGTATTCGCTGGGGTAGTGCTTCAGCCCAGTCTTCCAACTCAGCAATTTATGCTTGGCGTCCATTCGTTCCAGAAAATGGGCGATCCAGCCGCCGCCTGTTTCCAAAAGCAACACTTTCAGTCGGGGGAAGCGATCGAACACCGCGCCCTGGCACAAGGCGGCGAATGCAGCTTGCACGTCAAACATCACCACGCTGAAACGGTATCCATGTAAAGGACTTTGCACAGCGGTGACCGATTCGCGCATCTTCCACTGATGGCCGAGGAAGTATTCATTTAAGGAGACGTGAAAGCCGATGGGCATATCCGCGTCTTGCAACGCCGCCCAGAAAGGATCATACGCGCGATCCCAGTACGGAATCTGACTCGGCGGGGCCGCGCGCATGAACGCACCCTTGACGCCGAGTTTCGCCACTCGCTTCACCTCTTTGACGCCTTCGTCAATATCCAGCAGTGAGATGTGGGCCACAGGCACGAGACGTTTGGGGTTCGTGCTGCAAAAATCAATGATCCAGTTGTTGTATGCGCGCACATACGCCGCTGCTAACTCCGCTTCTTTGACTTCGACCTCCCAGGCCAAGCCAAGAGAAGGAAAAAGCACCGCTGCGTCCAACCCTTCCTCGTCCATCAGGCGCAAGCGAGCCGTCGGCTCATAGGCGCCTTTCGGGCCATCGAAATAGCCAAACTTCCCTGACGTGGAAATCTCTTGATAGGGTTGACCAATACCCGCCACTGCGGGTCCCATGCCTCGTAAGTTGACGGAAGGGCGGCCATCAATCAGGAAGTACTCCACCCCCTTCTGGTCTTTTTCCATGCGGATCGCCCGGTCTTTGTATTGATTCTCCAAGTAGCGGGACCACAGATCCGGCGCTTCCAGAATGTGACCGTCGGCATCAATAACTTTTCCTTGCGCCATAACGTTCGCCTCCTTTGGGACAGTGTGGTTGCGTGTTACGTTTTGAGAAGTCGATCCGCACCAGTTAAAGCACCGCCAAGCGTCAGAAAGCATGAACATGACTGGAACACAGATTCACCCCTCGCGTCCAGTTTCCCCACTATCCTTGTAGCACTGTCGATCTCAGGGTGGAAGAAGAAGCCGCTGATCCCTTTCTGATGCTTGTCTTGCGTTTCGTCTCGCATTCTCTACAATGCGCGCGAATGAGCGCATCGCGAAGCAAAGGGATCTGCGTATGAAATTTGGTCTATTCTATCAACTGCCGTGCTCGCCCGACCAGAATGAAATCACCCGCTACCATGAAACGATGGAACAAATTGTGTACGCCGACGAACTGGGCTTTGACTCCGCCTGGCTGGCCGAGTTGCACTTCAACCGCCCCTTTTCTATCATGCCGTCGCCGTTGATTGTGACGACCGCGCTGGCCCAGCGCACGAAACGCATTCGCTTGGGCACGGCGGTCACGTTGCTGCCTCTGCAACATCCACTACGGATTGCTGAAGATGCGGCGACAGTCGATATTCTCAGCCAAGGTCGGCTGGACTTCGGCGTGGGACGGGGCACGATCGCCATTCACTTCCAAGGGTATCAAGTGTCCCGCGACGAGAGCCGCGAGCGCTTCGAGGAAGCGCTGGAGATCATTGAGCGGGCATGGTCGCAGGAGCGTTTTTCCTTTGAGGGAAAATATTTCCAGATTCCGGAGACGGCGGTTGTGCCCAAGCCGTTTCAGAAGCCGTATCCGCCGTTGCGGATCGCGGCCAACAGCCCGGAGACCGCAGCCTTTGCCGGAGACCGTGGCTACTCAATCTTTGTCGCGTCGCCCATCAATCCTTTTCCGAAGCTGCCTGAGCATATCGACATTTATCGCCAGGCCTTTCAACAAGCTGGCCATCAAAGCAAAATGCCTAACGTCGCAGTGTTGTTTCCTTTGTATATTGCGGACAGCGAGGCCACTATTCAGCAAGAAGTAGAAACCAGCTTCATGCACTATTTCCGCACGGTGAGTAATCAGGCGCGCCTGGGCCAGCGCGATCAGTCTACTTCGTATGAGTATTTGAAAGAGGTGCGGAAACGTATGGACTCGATCACGTGGGAGGCTGTTGATGAGACGATGGCGTTATATGGCCCACCTGAAGTATGCGTGCGCAAAATTCACGCGGCGTACGAGCGCTGCAAGATGGACCAACTGATCTGCTGGTTTAATCCCGGCGGATTGGTGTCGCACCAACAAGTGCTCACCAGCATGCGACGCTTCGCGGAAGAGGTGATGCCGGCGGTGAGAGGATTATAAAATCATTGCGGAATGTAGAATGCGGGAGCGAAGCAGGGCTTCTTTTTTCATTCCGCATTCCGCACTCTGCATTGGCGCGTTATTGCGCGCTCAGGGCGTCGTCGATCACTTCTTGAAAAGCGCTGAACGGTTGAGCGCCGGAGAGGAACTGCCCGTTGATGAGAAACGCCGGGGTGCCGCTCACACCAACCTTCGCGCCGTCCGCCGTGTCTTTGCTGATCGCCGCGACATATTTCCCGCTGTCGAGACAGGTGTTAAATTGCGCGGTATCAAACTTCAAGTCCGCCGCAAACTTCTTCAAATTGTCCTGCGTAAGAGCGGTGCTGTTGGCAAACAGCTTGTCGTGGTATTCCCAGTATTTTTCTTTATCTTGCTCAAGGGAGCAGCGGGCCGCTTCCGCCGCTTTCTGGGCGTTGTTGTGAATGCTGAGAGGAAAATCCTTGTACACGATTCTGACTTTATCTTTATAGGTCTCTCGAATTTTGGCGAGTTCAGACTGAACTCGAGCGCAGTACGGTCATTGGAAGTCGGAGAACTCAACAATAGTCACCGGCGCCGTCGCCGGTCCTTTAACCGGCGCTCCGTCCAGCGGGACATTCAGCACTGGCGGCTTTAATAAGATCTTGACTGCCGCAGCCTTTTTCAGCTCTTGCATGAACGCTTGTTGGCGTTGTTGCTGTTTACCGGATTGCAATTGTGGTGTGATTTGTGATTTTACTTCGTCAAGTGATTTATTGCCGAGCCGCGCCTTGTTGGCCTCATAGACCTGTTGCACTTCTTGGTCCGTCACCGCCGGTGTTTTGTCCATCACCTCTTGTTTGAAGAGTTGCTCACGCGAAACGCCGCGCTTTTGGGCTTCTTGGTCCATCAGGTATGTCGCGACCGCCGAGTCCACCGCTTGTTTCTTGGCGGCATACAACTGATTATTGATTCGCACCATCTGCCCAGCGATATCGTCAGTAATATCGTTTTCCGTGATCACATGATCTCCAACCTTCGCGAGCACGCCGTTGGCTTCCTCCGCCAGCGCCACGCCCGACAGGGAGAAAAACACTGCGGCGGCTGCCAGGCTTCGCGCCGCTTTCCCGTAGGGTTGCGAAACGTTCATCGAACCTCCTTCATAGGGTTTGTCATACACGTCATTATAGCGTTAAACAACGAAGAAAACCTAGAGAAGCCTCCGAAAGGCGCGCTCAATTCACTCGCCCTGGATAGTTTTCCTCGATGGCTTTGACCGTTCGATACGCGAACTCGGTAAACGGCACGGGAATCCCCAACCGTTGCCCTTCTTTCATGACATGGCCAACGGTTTCTTCGATCTCGGTCTGCTTACTGGCTAGCACATCTTGCAGCATCGACGGAAGGATGTGCGTACGACCACTGGCTGAGACGCGAGCGCCCACATCATTAATCATTTGCACCGCATCCGCGAACGGCGCGTCGCGCCAAATTGCAATGTTAAACAAACTCCAGGCTGGATGTTTTGAGAGCGCCACGCCTTGCGCTTTTGCCACGGCCACAACTTCACGGAACATGTGGACCGAGATACTGGCCAATTGCGGACTTGACCACACCAAGTGTACCGGTAGGCGCGTGATGGCCGAGAGCGGGGCGAAGGGATTCTGAAACGCTTGTTTCGTCCATTCGACCGATTCGATATCGTCCGCTTCTGCTCCTTTGAGGCCAGACTTCACAAACAGTTCGACGATCTGTCGGACTCGTTCAGACGGACGTTTATTGGGTTCACCGAAAAAGGTGACACCGTCGAGTGTGTACTCGACTTCGCCGTCTTTGAGAATCGAAGCGCCAATCATCGTGGTGGCTCCGACCACTTTGTCCTTGCCGAAGACCGCAGCAATTTGCTCGTTTTTGACCACGCCATTCTGGAGCGACGCCACGCCACCCACCTGCATGTGCGCCACGCCGGCTAAAGAGCGCATCATGTCTTTTGTTTTGACAGTGATAATGAGCATGTCGGCGGTCTGTAACGTGGTGGCGTCGGCGAGGGCCGGTACGCGCACGTGGAAGTCTTCCAGCCCAACGATGTGCAACCCGTCTTGTTGCACTTTTACAGCGTGCCCCGGACGGGCGATCATAACCACGTCATAGCCTGCTCTGGCGAGATACCCTGCGACCACCGAGCCCACACCGCCTGCTCCAAGAACAACTACGCGCATATTTCCCCTCCTGATTTGAGACCTGATGAAGCCGATGGATTATTTCGTGTCGGAGCTGGTATTGTCAATCGAGCGTAAAGTGACACATTGCAGACGCCGATAGGGTCACTAGTAAGGAGATCTCATGCGCATACGTTTTCTGTTGTTCTTTGCCATCTTGCTGTGGGGAGAGTTCCTCTCATCCTCGCAGGCGGCGATGTCCTCTTCAGTACGCAGCCTCGCTGCGGTGACTGCCCTACGTGTCGTGGTGGAAGATTTCAATACCGCGACGCAAAAAATAGGGTTACAAAAAGACCAACTCCAGACGACTGCTGAAGCCTATTTAACCCAACACGGGGTGAAGATCACGCGTGGTGTAAGCGGCGTTCCCGTGCTGTATCTGCGCTTAAGCTCGGTTGTCGGTGGTGAACAAGCGCATGCGCCGGTCAGTTTTTATCTCACGGTTCAAGTGAAACAATTTGCGCGTCTCACCCATGCTCCGGGAGTGGCGGCAGCCTCGGACACTCCCGAACCGCCGCCATTGCTGGTGTCGACCTGGGAGGACGGCACGATGGCGATGCTCGATCGCTCTGAACTTGGATTTTATGTGAATCAGATTCTTACGAACCTGCTTGGGGAACTCGTACAAGATTATCAAGACGCGAATAAGTGAGCCTCAACCAAACAGAAGTTGGTCTACCCCGGCTCATGCTCTCCTCTCCTTCAGGAAGTTGTGTTACATGGATAAGACAGTGGCAGTGGAAAAATCGTACCCTTAGTGAAGGAGCAACAAACTATGGCGATGCATGTCGTCACCCTCGAACTTCCTGACGAAGTTTACCAACGTGCACAAGATGTCGCCAAAACCACACGACGTTCACTCGAAGAGGTTGTCTACGGGTGGATTCGACCTCCGATGCAAGTCACGCTTCCTGACCTCGATCAGTTGTCTGACTACGAGTTACTCCAAGCGGCCCGCGCAATTCTTCCTTCGGAACATATACTGCGGTTGCAGGAACTGTTGGCCGCTCAACAACAACGCAGTCTCTCCGAAGAAGAGCAGCGGGAGGCGGTGACGCTTGTCGAAGAGGAGGACTTCGCGACCTTGCGCAAGGCGAAAGCACTCTTTCTCCTGAAACAACGTGGAACCCTACCAGACGATTTGCGTCCGGATGAATGACAATTGGTGGCATACGTCCCTGCAGCTCTGCGCCAGGCCATCGCCGAACGCGCCCGTAATCGTTGTGAATACTGCCGAAGTCCTGAAAGGATTATCGGAGGGCCATTGCATGTTGAACATGTGATTCCCGAAACATCTGGCGGTCCGACTACTCTCGACAATCTGGCGTTTGCCTGCGCTCGGTGCAATCTTCACAAGGGCAGACGAACACATCATCAAGACCCCGTGAGCGGACGGAAGGTCTCGCTCTTTAATCCTCGGACCCAGAAATGGTCACGTCACTTTCAGTGGAATGAGGATGGAGTGCGTGTTGAGGGGCGCACGCAAATAGGACGGGCAACCATCATGGCATTAAACATGAATCATCCGACAATTGTTATGGCGCGTAACCTCTGGGTGAGCCTCGGGGTGCATCCTCCGCATGTGTAAATTTCCTATCTTTTCTCACACGATAAGTAGACCTCCTCTCTCACCCGTCAGGCAGGTTGGATGGAAGCGCAGGGAACCCCCAGCTTTTGTCAATCTTGCGACACTGAGTTTCTCTTGTAATCAATTGATTGTCATTCTATATGGGCTGTGGGGAGGCTGTTATGGCCAGTGCGCCACGAAGCGCAGAGATGGAATGAGAGGAAATCTCCATTGTCT